>NZ_SMAR01000001.1 GCF_004342225.1 Martelella mediterranea
CCGAGCGCGATGCATGGCAAAAGCATCGATTGCCGGCTATGCGTGCCGAGCCGGCAAGGCTTGTCTTCATCGACGAGACCAGTGTGAAGACCAACATGACGCCGCTCAGGGGACGCAGCCGGACGGGACAAAGACTTGTTGCCGACGCGCCTTTCGGCAAGTGGAATACCCAGACCTTCATCGCCGGTCTGCGGTGTGACGAACTGATAGCGCCATGGGTGATCGAGGGCGCCATCAACGGCCTGGCTTTCGACACCTATGTCTCAACCCAGCTTGCCCCGACGCTGTCACCCGGAGATGTCGTCATCTGGGACAATCTCAATGTTCACAAGAGCCCACGCGCTGCCGAGGCGATCAGGGCGCGCGGCGCGTGGGTGCTGTTTCTCCCGCGCTATTCACCGGACCTGAACCCCATCGAGAAGGCGTTCTCCAAGCTCAAGGCCCTTCTCAGGAAGGCAAAGGCGCGAACCTATGACGACCTGTGGAGAGCTGTAGGCCACGTGTGCGCACTGTTCTCACCACAGGAATGCTGGAACTACTTCAAATCAACAGCATGCGTTGCAGACTAATCGCCCGATGCTCTAAGGTGCGCCGGGTTGCGCCTTCTTTTCAGGATAAATCTCGCCGGTTGTCAGAACCGGTGAAGCATCAATGGTCTGGGCATCCAGCATGGTGGCAACACGCTCAAGCGATGCGATCAGCTGAGCCTGCTCCCAGTCTTTCAGCTCTTCAAAAGCCTGGACGTAGCGTTGCTGCAGCGCATCCGGCGCGGCTTCCACCATGGCACGGCCTGCATCTGTGACGACGATATTGGTCTGGCGACGGTCGGTAATCGACGGCACCCTGTGAACCATGCCGCGAGCGACGAGCTTGTCGACCAGCGAGGTGACGGAAGCCTGGCGCACGCCCATCTGGGTTGCCAGCGCCTTCGGCGTGGCGCCGCCGCGCTCTTCGACAATCTGGAGGACGCGCAGTTGCGCGGGCGTCAGGCGGGCAGCCTGCGCCAGATCTTTGGCGTAATTTTCTGTTGCACGCAGAATCCGTCTTAACGCAATCAGGCTCTGGTCAACGCGATTCAAAGGTTGTGTCGACATCAACCAATTATTGCATAAAGCATGAAATACCTTCAATGGCCGAATAAAATCAAAAAATAATTAGAAAAGATGAAGCTTTTTTAGGGGTAAAATGCCGTGAAGCCTATGTTTCACAAGGGGTATGGGCCAATATCGTGTCGGTTCTGGATAATTCAATCTAAGGGTTGATGTTCTGAGAGAGCTGAATTATTTAGGAAGCCTAACTAAATTGAACGAGGTCTTAACATGTCGCGGACTGTTACCAAACCCCGAACTCTTGTGCCCCGCCTGCGCAAACCGAATGCGGCGGACGGGGCTGAAATCTGGGCGCTTGTCAAAAGCTGCAAGCCGCTCGATGAAAATTCAATGTATTGCAATCTCATCCAGGCTGAGCATTTTCGCGACACCTGTGTGGTCGCTGAACTGGATGGAAAGATTGTCGGCTGGATTTCCGGTCACCTGATTCCGGCAAAGCAGGAACTTTTCGTCTGGCAGGTTGCTGTCAGCCCGCTTGCACGCGGTCTCGGTCTGGGCAAGAAGATGTTGTCCGATCTGATTGAGCGCGACGTCTGTGAGGATGCAACGCATCTCAAGACGACGATTACAGAAGATAACGACGCCTCATGGGCGCTGTTCAAGAGTTTCGCACGGGCCATTGGCGGTGACATCACCGACAGCCCGCATTATGAGCGCGAAACCCATTTCGACGGGCATCATGATACCGAGCATATGGTGACGATTACGCTGCCTGAAGCGCGCGCGCTGGCACGCGCAGCCTGATCGCGAACGATCCCGAGAATTTTCCCTGAAATCGCTTTAAGCGAAAGGATGACTCATGCCTATGGACATGATGGACCACGACGTTTTCGAACGCCGCGAAAGTGCGGCACGCTCCTATTGCCGCAGCATGCCTGCCATATTTACCCGGGCCAGCGGCTCGGAGCTGATGGATGACGAAGGCAACCGCTGGATCGATTTTCTGGCTGGCTGCTCGTCGCTGAACTACGGTCACAACGATGCGGATATGAAAACCGCTCTGATTGAGCATATCTCTTCCGACGGCGTTGCCCAGGGACTTGATCTGCATACCAATGTGAAAAGTGCCTTTCTGAACGCGTTCGAGAGCTATATTCTGGCACCGCGCAAGATGGACCACCGGGTCATGTTTACCGGCCCGACCGGTGCCAATGCCGTCGAAGCCGCAATGAAAATTGCGCGCAAGTCGACCGGCCGCACGAATGTGATTGCCTTCACCAATGGCTTTCATGGTGTCACTGCCGGCGCCTTGGCTGCGACAGGCAATGGCTATCATCGCGGTGGTGCAGGCATGGACACCAATGGTGTGACCCGTCTTCCCTTCGATGGTTATGCCGATGGTGTCGACAGCGCCGAGCTGCTTGAGCAGATGCTCTCCGATCCATCCAGCGGTGTCGATGCGCCGGCTGCGATCCTGTTTGAAACCGTGCAGGGCGAGGGTGGTCTGAATGCCGCATCGCCTGAATGGGTGCGCCGTATGGCGGACATTGCCCACAAGCACGGTGCGTTGCTGATCATTGACGACATTCAGGCTGGGTCCGGTCGCACGGGTCACTTCTTTTCTTTCGAGGAAATGGGCGTGACGCCGGATATCGTCACCATGGCGAAGTCCGTTTCCGGTTTTGGCCTGCCGATGGCGCTGGTTCTGGTGCGTCCGAAACATGACATCTTCGGCCCTGCCGAGCACAACGGCACGTTTCGCGGCAACACGCATGCCTTCGTAACGGCGCGCGTCGCGATCGAAAAGTTCTGGTCCGATGACAGGTTCGAAAAGGAGCTGGCCGATAAGGCTGAAATGCTGACCAAAGCTTTGAAAAAGGTTGCCGCCGAAGTTCCGGGCGCGACGCTGAAGGGCCGTGGGCTTATGCAGGGCGTCGACGTGGGCACAGGTGAGCTGGCGTCGGAAATCTGCGCGCGTGCCTTTGAGAACGGCCTCATCATTGAGACATCCGGCAATGAAGATCAGGTGGTCAAGGTTCTGGCCCCTCTGACAACGTCGGAAACAACTTTCAGGAAGGGCTTCGATATCCTTCTTTCGGCAACGCGTGAGACGATGGCCGGTAAAACACAGATTGCAGCGGAGTAACCAGAATGATTGTACGTGACCTGAACGAAATCATGAAGAACGACCAGGACCGTGTGGTTGCTGATGCAAAGTGGAAATCGATCCGCATGCTGCTGGCCAATGACGGAATGGGATTTTCCTTCCACATCACAATTCTGGAAGCCGGTTCGGAGCATACGTTCGAATACAAGCACCATTTCGAAAGTGTCTACTGCATGAGCGGAAAAGGCTCGATCACCGACATTGCAACGGGTGAGACCCATGCGATCAAGCCCGGTGTGATGTATGCCCTGAACAAGCATGACCGCCATATTCTGCGTTCGGAAGAAGAGCTTGTCATGGCTTGCTGCTTTAACCCGCCGGTTACAGGAACTGAAGTGCATCGTGAAGACGGTTCTTATGCACCGGCGGAGGAGAATGCCTGACCCGATGGCCCATACTGTTGAAAAGATTGGCGGGACATCGATGTCCCGCATCGATGAACTGCGCGACACGCTGATTATCGGTGGGCGCAAGGAAAAAGACTATTATGGCCGTGTTTTTGTGGTCTCCGCCTTTGGTGGCATTACGAACCTCCTGCTGGAGCACAAGAAGTCCGGGGAGCCTGGTGTCTATGCGGCCTTTGTGAACGATCAGACCGGACACGGCTGGCACGACCGCCTCGATACCGTTGCCACGGCGATGACGGAAGCGCACCACAAGGTGCTCGATAATTCAGCCGATTTGGAGCGCGCCGATGCTTTCGTTCAGGATCGTATTCTGGGGGCCAGAAACTGCCTGATCGATCTTCAGCGTCTGTGTTCCTATGGTCATTTTCGCTTGTCGGAACATATGAGCCAGATCCGCGAGCTGCTTTCAGGGCTGGGCGAGGCGCATTCGGCTTTCGTCACCACATTGCTGCTTCAGCGCTCTGGCGTTAATGCCCGTTTTGTCGACCTTTCCGGCTGGCGCGATGAAGGCAATGTGAGCCTGGAAGAGCGCATTCGCGAAGGCATGAACGGTGTCGACCCTGCCACTGAAATGCCGATCGTAACCGGTTATGCACAATGCGAAGAAGGTCTGATGAATGAATTCGATCGCGGATATTCCGAGGTTACATTCTCGCGGCTTGCGGCTTTGACCGGTGCCAGCGAAGCGATCATTCATAAAGAGTTTCATCTGTCTTCGGCAGATCCGGCGCTGGTGGGGGCGGATGCCGTTCGCAAACTGGGACGCACCAATTACGATGTGGCTGACCAGTTGTCGAACCTCGGCATGGAGGCAATCCATCCGAAAGCGGCCAAGACGCTGCGTCGTGCTGCTGTGCCGTTGCGCGTCACCAATGCGTTTGAACCGGATGATCCGGGCACGCTGATTGACGATCAACCGGCAGAAGCGGCGGGCGTTGAAATCGTCACCGGCCTCGATCTCTACGCGCTTGAGCTGTTTGAGCAGGATATGGTCGGAGTCAAAGGATACGACGCTGCTATCCTTGAAGTGCTGACGCGCCATGGTGTGCGCATCGTGTCCAAGGTGTCGAACGCCAACACGATCACACATTATGTGGACAGTTCTTTGAAGGTGCTGCGCAGGGTCGAGAAAGATCTGAAAGATCGTTATCCTTCGGCGGTCATCTCATCGCGGTCGATTGCTATGGCATCGGTTGTAGGGCGGGACCTTGCAGGCCTTTCGGTGCTGACGCGCGGCTTACAGGCGATTGCCGATGCCGGTCATGAGGCCATTGGTGCCACCCAGGGGCCACGCAATGTCGATGTGCAGTTCATCGTTGACCGCGATGCCCTGAACCCGGTGATTGTCGCACTGCACAGGGCGCTTTCCGAACGCCCGCGGCCGAAATTGTCGCGCGCGGCTTAGAGCGCCGTGCATCCATTCGGATGCACAAAGGTCGCTCTAACTAAATCTACGCATCGTGCTTTCCGAAAATCGATTTCGATTTTCGGGCCGATGCTGTAAGGAACGCCGGCTGAAAAAAAAGAGGCACGCTTTCGGAGGGGAAACGTGTCTGAAAGAAAACCCTTCGTGCTGAATGGCGCGAAGGGTTTTCTTGTTTCTCATGGCAACGACCCGATTGAAAAAAGCCTTGTATCAAAACGGGTCGTCAACTGAAAACTGTCTGATCAGCAGATGTCTATGCTTTAGAAGTCACGTTCAAGACGGAACCAGCCAAAGACGTTCTGCTGATTCCAGTCCTCATCGATAAAGGCATAGTTGAGGTTGGTCCGCAGGTGCAGGTCATCGACCATTTCCCAGTCTGCCGTAAAGCCAGCTTCCCAGAACGCTTTGTCGTTGCTAGCCACATTATATTGTGCCTGAGGCGCGAGAACGAAGTTCTCTGAAAGATTGAAATAGTAGTTGGTCGCGACTGCGTATTCCAGATACGTGCCGGCAATCGGCGAGTCGTTCCAGTTGGCGGCCGTGAAGTTTGGCGCGTAAGCGATCTCATCGCTGGCGTAGAGGCCGGCAATTTCAAATGTACCGCCGAAGATTCCGAACCCGGCCCACGGGCGCAGAGCATAGGCTTCCGTATCGGTATCGTATGCTGCGTCGAGCTTCAGGTAATGGCCGTCATCAACAACATAACCAAGGCGGGCGGAAAGCCCAAGCTTGTTCATCTTGCTGGTTCCGGTGTCGTCGGGGGAAATGGCATCGACGGAGAGCGCTGCCTGAAGGTGGTCGGTTCCGTAATAGCCAAGACGAATGGAATTGAAACGGCTTACATTGTCGATATTGTCCAACTCGCCCCAAAGGTCCTGGTTCCAGTAGCCTTTGACATAACCGGCACGAAGCGCGACCGCCCCTCCGATGTCAATATAGGCTTCATCCAGCGTAAACGAATCGCCACTGCCATCAGAATAGTAATAAAACTCCGGCGTAATGTTGGAGGTTAAAACACCGAGCTCGGTGTCGGTTTTGGCTATGAAGGCGATATTGGCTTTCGTGTAGGGCGACCAGTCGCCGTCAACCGTCGAACCGGTCTGAATGCCGCCGAATTTGGTTTCAAAACGCGCATAGCCGGTGATCGTGAGGCAGGTTTCTGTGCCGGGAATGTAAAAGTAACCAGCGCCGAACGCATCGCAAACTTCAACATAGTTTGGTGCGGTGGGTTCAACCATCACCATGTCAGCTGCTTCAGCGCCGGTTGTTGCCATCACGGCGGCAGCTGCAGTGCTTATAAGCAGATATCTGGAACGCATCAAAATCATCCTCTGGTCGGAATATGAGATCATCAGACCCTACACAATATTGCCGCATGAGTTCTTGATCCGCCCTGCTGGCAATACGAGGAAGGCTATCACGGGCCGTAATTCAAACACAATCATTGATAGTGTTAAAACCAGAACGTGATTTCTCTTTAACCGGAATTGTTGTGATCTGGCAACGGTTTTCGTGGGTCTTCGGCAGCAATATTTTCTATTTAAGTATATGATAGATTTATAATTATTCTATGTTTCACGATTTTTGATCCATAGATAGCGGTCAGGCAAAAGAAAGGCTGTCCACGGCTCTGCGTTGTGTCCGTTGTCTGATGGTATGACATTTGCGATACAATGGGACGTTTTAAGGCGGCCAGGAAGGCCGCTTTGAAACTCTGGTTAAAGACAGGGATGCTTCTTCAGTTCTTGTCTTCTGGCAGGCTGGGCAGCGGCATGATTTCAATGCCCTCTTCAAGAAGGTCAATCACTTCTTCGGCTTTTGCTGACCCGAAAATGCCACGTTCTTGCGTCTCGCCGTAATGGATCTTGCGCGCCTCCTCGGGAAAGCGCTCGCCGACATCCTCAGCATTTGCGCGGATTTCAGCAACGGCTGATTTAAGCTTTTCCAGTGCCGCTTTCCGGGCACCATCCATCATCAGGGCTTTGCGCTCATCCTGCTTTCTGGCTGTTGAAACAGACGGTGCCATCAGCCCCTTGGCGACTTTTGCGGAATTGCAGACGGGACAGGTGAGAAAGCCGCTTTCAAGTTGCCGGTCAAAATCTTCACTGCCGGCGAACCAGCCGTCGAACTCGTGGCCGTTATCGCAGAAGAGCGCATAGTGGATCATTATGCGCTCTTCCCGACAGGAACCCGTGCTTCAACCTCTTCAAAGCGGAATGGCCGGATATTTTTCAGGTTCGGGACTTTTCCGCGGGCCGCTTTGACAGCATCCGTGTCCACATCTGCAAGAACCACCGCGGGGCCTTCGCCACCTGCTTCAGCCAGTACCTTCCCCCAAGGATCTACGATGATCGAGTGACCATAAGTTTCACGACCGTCTTCATGAACGCCGCCCTGTGCCGCAGAGATCATATAGGCGTTGTTCTCGATGGCGCGTGCGCGCTGTAATGCGTGCCAGTGTGCCTCGCCAGTCTGCCGGGTAAATGCTGCCGGTGCAGTCAAAATGTCCGCGCTTGCCAAAGCCTGCTGACGGAACAGGTCAGGAAAGCGAACATCGTAGCAAATGCCCAGACCCAGTGCCGCAAATGGCAGATGCGCCAGAACGGCTTTCTCGCCAGGGCGATAGACGGCGCTTTCGCGCCAGCTTTCACCATTATCCAGGTCAACATCGAACATGTGGATCTTGTCATAGCGCGTGACGATGCTTCCATCGGGCGAAAACAGGAACGCACGATTGGCGATCATGTCCTCTTCGGTTGCGATTGCTGTCGAACCGATATGCAGATAAATACCAAGCTCGGCCGCAAGCCCTGATGCTGCCGAAACAATCAGATCGCAATCTTCGCTTTTCAGCACTGCTGTCAGGCCAGCACGGTCTTTCTGCACTGCCCCTGTCATTTCGGGCGTCTGGATATAATGTGCGCCGCGCGCCGCTGCTTCACGGACAAGACTGTCCAGTGTCTCCGCATTCTTTTCCGGGGAGATGCCGGATAGCATCTGAATGGCGGCAACTTTGGTTACGGTCATGATCAGGCCTGTCCCGAGAGCATTGGGTCCAGCTTTCCAGCACGTTCGAGTGCATAAAGCTCATCGCAGCCACCAATATGGGTTCCATCGATGAAAATCTGCGGAAAGGTTGCGGCGCCATTGGCACGCTGGATCATTTCCGCGCGAACGTCCGGTGTTTCAGTGGCGTTGAACTCTTTGAAATTGACGCCCTTATCCGTCAGGAGTTTTTTGGCGCGGCTGCAAAAGCCACAGAATTCGCGTGTGTAAATATCGACGTTGGCCATTATCCTGCCTTTTCTCCCTCGGTTTTCGTCCTTAAAACATAGAGCTCATATAGTTTCGTCGAGCACGCGTGCAAAGGTTAAAACGCTGACTTCGCTCGCTCCGGCCCGTTTCAGGGCTTTGGCGGCGGCTGAAACTGTTGCGCCGGTCGTATAAACATCGTCAATGAGTACGACTTTCTTCCCGAAAATGCTGTTTTCGCGATTTCTCGCAATCGTAAATGCACCGCGAACGTTATCCTGGCGTGCATTCCGTGTCAGGCCGACCTGTTGCTTTGTCGATCGTGTGCGCAGAAGAAGTCCGGGCAGAAAGGGTTTGCCGGTCAGTTGTGCCAGCCTGCGTGCAAGCTCAGCGGATTGATTGAAACGGCGCGAAAGCCGCCGGTTCCGATGCAGCGGAATGGCAACGATTCCGTCACAGTTTTTCAGCATGTCATCTTCAGCCCGCAACATCCAGCGCGCCATCATGATGGCGAGGTGTGTGTTATCCCGATATTTCAGCGACTGAACCAGATTACGAACCGGTCCGGAATAAAAGGCGGCTGAGCGCAGCCGATCAAATTGAGGCGGATTGGCGATTGCCGCGGCGCTGATAATACCTGGGCCAAGATCATGCGAAAAGGGTGTCCCGAGTACCGGGCAATAGGGCTGTTCGATAAAGCGTATATGCCCCCAGCAAGAGACACAGACCGCTGCATGTGTGCCTGTCTGGCGTCCGCATGCAGCACAAACCGGCGGAAAAAACAGGTTTCCGGTCCGGCCTGCAAGCCAAGCCGCAGCAGCCCGCGATTTTTGCGTCAGGCCTTTCCATCTGAATGAGCCGGTTTCTTCCATGTTCTTGACAGTATCGCGTTCAAGGGTGCATTTCGAGCAACAATTGCAGACCGCGAAGAAACAGAAAAGGCTGTAAGCGCGTGGAGCCTATTTTTGATACGGAACTGGCTGAAACCAACCGACTGAACGCTTTCAAAACCGCCAGGCCGGGTGCTGACTTCCTGCTGAATATTGCGGCAGAAGAGATTGCGGACCGCCTTGCCGTTGTTGAACGTCAGTTTTCAGATGCCGCAGAGCTTTATGGCACGACAGGTGCGAGCGCGCGCGCTGTCATGGCAACAGGTAAGGTCGACCGGATCTACCGGGTCGAAACGGCGGTTGATTTTGGTGCGCCAGCCGAAGATCTTCGTGTCGCGCCACTGGAGTTTCCGGGACTTGAGGACCAGTCACTCAATCTGGTGGTTTCACCGCTTGCGCTGCATCTGATCAACGATACGCCGGGATTCTTCATTCAGGTCCGGCGCGCGCTGAAGCCTGACGGGCTGTTTCTGGCGGCCATTCCGGGATCCGGCACACTTTCTGAACTGCGTGAATGTCTGCTGACGGCTGAAACCGAGATTTATGGCGGCGCCAGCCCGCGTGTTATTCCCTTCGCAGATGTCCGTGATGTCGGTGGATTGTTGCAGCGTGCGGGTTTCGCGCTGCCCGTTGTCGATCAGGAAAACTATACGGTGCGCTATGATACGCTTTTCGATCTGATGGCGGATTTAAAGGCGATGGGCATGGCTAACCCGTTGCTGGGGCGCCCGAAGCGCCCGGTGTCACGCGCGTTTTTCCTGCGCGCTGCCGAGCTTTATGCCGAGCGGTTCTCTGATCCGGACGGGCGCATTCGCGCTACGTTTTCCATCATCTACGTGTCCGGATGGGCGCCGCATGAAAGTCAGCAGAAGCCGTTACGGCCTGGTTCTGCCAAAACCAGGCTGGCCGACGCGCTCAACACAGAAGAAATCAAGCTGAAACGCTGAGCCGCAGGAAGCTTTATAACAGATCCTGAAGGATCGGGATGAGTGGCTCATCTGCAGGCGGCATCGGAAAATCCCGGAGATTGCGGGCAAGTGTCCATTTGATGACCTGACCTTCGCGTCCCTCAGGGATGCCTTCAAACCTGCGGCAAACGTAAAGCGGCATCAGCAGGTGAAAATCATCATAGGTGTGGCTGGCAAATGTCAGCGGTGCAAGGCAGGCCGCTTTGGTGGTGATGCCGAGCTCTTCTTCCATCTCGCGGGTCAGGCACGCCTCTGGTGTTTCGCCTGGTTCCACCTTGCCGCCGGGAAACTCCCAAAGACCGGCGAGCGCCTTGCCTTCAGGTCTCTGGGCCAGAAGAATACGGCCGTCGCTGTCAATCAGGGCACAGGCGGCCACCAGCAGGATTTTGAAATTCTCGTCTGTCATTGTTCTCTTTTCTGCCGCCAGTAACGATAGCGATAGGCTTCTTTAAAGCCGAAGCTTTCGTAGAGTTTAAGCGCGGCTTCGTTGTTCGCAGTAACCTGCAGCCAGGCTGTGCGCGCGCCGCGAGTCTTTGCCCAGCGTAACATGCTGCCGGTGAGGCTGCGGCCATGGCCAGCGCGTCTTGCATTTTCGGCAACAGCCAGCGCCTCGATGCCAGCCATATCGAAATCATGCACGCAAAGCCCCGCCGCCAGCGGGTTTCTGTCATCCGTCTGGCTGATGAAAAAGCCATGGGCCGGTTTAATGGCCGTCACAACTTCTGCCAGTCCGGCTTTTGTCAGGCCTTCGGCCGGGTTCAGCGCAAGCGATGTCTCGACAAAGCGGCCGACATCCTGGCTGGGTAAACGTTCAATGGCGTTGTGTGGCTCAAAACCTTGCAGGTTAAGCGTCATCACAATGGTTTCGTCAAAGGGGGCGGCGCCATTGTCTTTGAGGAAATCCAGCAGGGCAGGTGGCGTCAGCGGCGTTTCGCGCACAGTGACCGGGCGCCCGAAGGCTTCATAACGGCGCGATGCTTTTTCAAACCTGATTTCGATATCGGAAATGTCCGAAAGGTCGAGCACCGTGATGCTGTTCAGTCTTTTGGAGGGGTGCCCTGCTGTCAGGCGCAGCTGCCATGCTCCATCGTAGAGAACATCTCTGGCAGGCCATGCGCGCAAAGCCATTGCTTCCAGCCGGCGCACAAGTGGTAGATCTGTGCTCACAGTAATTCCGATTCCGTCGTGACCCTTAGAGCGCCATGCATCCATGCGGATGCACAGAGCACGATGCTATAGTTTTATGAAAGGGACTATAGTCGGCGGTCCGAGGGTGTAAACACGCCCTGATGTCTTGTTTTGGATGGTGTGGCCGAGCGGCAACGCACATGCTGCCCGGCCGTTTGCATTCAGCTGCGATAATCGCCGTTGATGGCAACATATTCCTTGGTCAGATCGCATGTGTAAATCGTCGCCTGCCCATCACCAAGGCCAATATCAGCGCGGATGGTGATCTCATCCTCACGCATCACCGCAGAGGCATGTTCTTCGGAATAATCCGGATCGCGTTCACCGTTCACGGCCACACGAATATCGCCGAACCATATGGCCAGACGGTCTCGATCCGCCATTTCTCCGGCCTTGCCGACGGCCATGACGACACGACCCCAGTTGGCGTCCTCACCGGCAACAGCGGTTTTAACGAGCGGCGAATTGGCGATGGAACGTGCGATCCGGTCTGCGGCCCGGTTGTCCTCAGCGCCGGTGACCTGAACCTTCACCATTTTGCGGGCGCCTTCACCATCGCGCACGATCTGCAGCGCAAGGTCTGTCATCAGCGCATGAAGGGCGGCTCTGAAATCGTCGAGGCGCGGGTCGCTGGCAGCCGTGACAGGCTCCTGACCGAATTGAGCGGCCTTGCCCGTGGCAAAGGCCAGAACGGTATCAGATGTCGATGTGTCGCTGTCGATGGTGATGGCATTAAAGCTGCTGCCAACGCCTTCTGAAAGCAAGTCCTGCAAAGCCTGAGCGGAAATTGCCGCGTCGGTGGCGATGAAGGAAAGCATAGTGGCCATATCCGGCGCAATCATGCCGGCGCCCTTGGCCATGCCATTGAGCGTTACCGAAACACCGTCAATGGTCGCGCCACGCGTGGCGACCTTCGGATAGGTATCGGTGGTCATGATCGCTTTTGCTGCGGCAAGCCATGCATCGGGCCGCGCATCACGGGCCATGCCGTTCAAGACGCCATCGAATTTCGATGCATCGAGCGGTTCGCCAATCACACCGGTGGAAGCGAGAAAAACGTCAGCCGTATCGCAGTTGGCAGCCTTTGCAGCACTGCGGGCAGTCAAAGCTGTGGCCTCAGCGCCCTTCTTTCCGGTGAAGGCATTGGCGTTTCCGGAGTTGACCACCAGAACGCGCGCACTGCCATTCTCAAGATTGGTGCGGCAGAAATCGACCGGTGCAGACGGGCATTTGGATTTTGTGAAAAGTCCGGCGACGTTCGCATCGCCATCAAAGATCATCATCATGACGTCTGTGCGGCCCTTGTATTTGATGCCAGCCGCAGCGGTCGCAAGGCGGACGCCATCAATAGGCGGCATGGGGGCAAATGATTTGGGCGCGAGCGGCGAAATGGCAGACGACATGAAAACCCCCTGATATGGGTCCGGCCCGCTGAATGTGCGGGCCGGATAGATGTTGCTTACTGCTGCTGTTTATTGATCGCCTGATAGGCGTCTTGCAAGCCCTCATCTTCGATAACGACGGTATCGCCGTCTTTCATGTTACCAAGTACCTCATTGTACTTCTCGCTGATGATGAGCTGACGCAGCTGGTCCTTGATCTGATCGAATGGAACCGGTGCCTTTTCGCGTTTGTCCTCAACCTCGATCACATGAAAGCCGAATTGAGTCTTGACCGGTTCTTCCGTGTGCTGACCGGGTTCGAGAGCGAACGCGACCTCTTCGAATTCAGGAACCATCTGGCCCTTGCCGAAATAGCCGAGGTCCCCGCCTTTCTCGCCGGACGGGCCGGTGGAGTGTTCTTTTGCCAGCTCGGCAAAGTCAGCACCATCATCAAGCTGCTTGATGATGTCTTCGGCTTCTTCCTTGGTGTCGACCAGGATGTGGCGTGCATGGACTTCATCCTGCTTCGGCGCTTTGGCGATTTCCTCGTCATAGCGCGCTTGCAGCATATCGTCGGTGATCTTGTTGCCGATCTCTTCATCGAAATAGGCGTTGTAAAGCTCCTGCTCACGAGCCTGATCCATGCGCTTCTTGAAAGTGTCTGTTTCATCGAGGCCCTTGGCTTCGGCGTCGGCGACGATCAGCTTCATATCGATGAGGCTGGAAAGTGCGACGGCTTTCAGTTGCTCTTCGGAAAGCTGGCCGAACTGACCTTTGAACTGATCAACGGTTTCGTTCAGTTCAGACTGATAAACGGGTTCACCGGCAACCGTGGCAACGACGGTCTGGCTGGCATCCGTGTCCTGCGCAAAAGCCGGCGCGCTGAAGCCAACGACCGTTGCGAGAAATGCTGCCGCCGCAAACTGTCTTTTATGCATATGATCACCTTTATAGCTGAGAATACGTGTTTAAAGTGCAAGTCCGCTGAAAGCGGTAGCACAGGTTACAAGCCGGATGGAACCGCCTTTCGGAACATGTAAGGATTACAGTATTGTAATGAAACACACTTTGGCAGCGCCCCGTCCAGGCAGCTGGCCCGACAGATATGACAGGCCAGCGCTTCGTTTTTACTGCTGCTCTTCATTGACGGTGTCGTAGGCCGTCTGCAGCGTCTTGTCCTTGATCGAAATTGTGCCGTCGTCTTTCAGCGTCTTGAGCTGTTTGACATACTCTTCCCGCAGGAGCATCTGCCGGATTTGCGGTGCGACCTGTTCGAAGCTTGCCGGAGCCTTGTCGCGCACATCTTCCACTTCGATAATATGATAGCCGAATTCTGTTTTTACCGGCTGTTCGGTATATTTGCCGGGTTTCAGGTCAAATGCGGCTTTTTCAAAGGCCGGAACCATCTGACCTTTGGTGAAGTAGCCGAGATCGCCACCGTCTTTGGCGCTGGGGCCGGTTGAATATTCTTTGGCCAACCGGGCGAAGTCAGCGCCATCATCAAGCTGCTTGATGATCTTCTTTGCCTGATCCTCGTCATCGACGAGAATTTGCCGGGCATGAATTTCCTTCTGCTGCGGCATTTTCTTGATGTCCTGATCATAGCGCTCTTTGACCATGTCATCCGTCACCTGGCTGGCAATGTGTTCATCATAGAACTCATTATAAAGCGCCTGCTCGCGGGCTTCGGCCATGCGGGTCTTGAAGTCCGACGTTTCATCCAGTCCTTCCGCTTTTGCAGCCATGCTGACAAGCTTCATGTCGATCAGGCTTGAAAGTGCCAGGGCATCGATCTGCTGTTCCGGCATCTTGCCGAACCGGCCTTTGAACTGTTCGACCGTTGCATCCAGCTCCGACTTGTAAATCGGCTGATCGGCGACGGTTGCGATGACGGTTTTGGTGGTGTCTTCACTGTTTGCCTGAGCAAAAGCCGGGGCACCAGTTGCGATGAATGCAGCCAGAAGCGTGGCTGATGCGAGATGTCTTTTCTGCATGAATAAAGTCCTTCCTTCCTGCCGAAAAGTTGACGAACGACTGTTCGCCAGAGCTAAGCGGGACCACAGGAATGTGGCCAATATGGAGCAGACAGAAACGCGCGTCATTTCTGGCACGTTGACATCCATTGCCCCCCCTCTTATCTGTCTGCCATCTGCCGAAAGGTCTTCACCCGGTAGATGAGACAGAATGCATTCCCTTTGCGTTGCTTTGTCTGAACCGGCAGGCGGCGTGAAACGAACAGGAAAATTTTCAGAAAGAAGCTTTTGAAATGGTCTCTCTCGGTGGCGTAGCCCGCAAGTTGTTCGGATCGGCCAATGATCGCCGGATCCGCTCCTTTAAACCTCGTGTGGCTGCGATCAACGCGCTGGAAGAAAAAATTAAGGCGCTTTCGGATGAAGAGCTGAAAGCAAAAACGGAAGAGTTCAAAAAGCAGCTTGCCGAGGGCAAAAACCTGGACGATCTGCTTGTTGAAGCCTTCGCTGTTGTTCGTGAGGCGTCTCACCGTGTTCTGGGGCTCAGGCCTTTCGATGTGCAGCTGATCGGTGGGATGATCCTGCATGAAAACGCGATCGCCGAGATGAAGACCGGTGAAGGCAAAACACTCGTCGCGACGCTTCCGGTTTATCTGAACGCACTTTCCGGCAAGGGTGTTCATGTGGTGACTGTGAATGACTATCTTGCCCGGCGTGACAGCGAAGGCATGGCGCGGCTTTATGGTTTTCTCGGGCTCACGACGGGCGTCATCCATAATGGCCTCAGTGACGAACAGCGCCGCGAAGCCTATGCCTGCGACATCACCTACGGCACCAACAACGAACTGGGTTTCGACTTTCTGCGCGACAATATGAAAATGCAGCGCACCGAAATGGTGCAGCGCGGTCATAATTACGCAATCGTCGACGAGGTCGACTCCATCCTGATCGACGAGGCGCGTACGCCCCTGATCATTTCCGGCCCGCTGGATGACCGCTCCGACCTTTATGTCGCGATGGACAAGGTTATCCCCACTCTGGATGAAGAGGATTACGAGCTGGATGAAAAGCAGCGCTCGGCCAACTTCTCCGAACAGGGGATGGAAAAGCTTGAGCAGATGCTGACGGCCTCTGGTCAGATGAAGGGCGAGTCACTTTACGACATCGAAAACGTCGCGCTGGTTCACCATCTGAACAATGCCCTGAAGGCGCACAAGCTTTTCACCCGCGACAAGGATTACATCGTCCGCAACGGCGAAGTTGTTATCATTGATGAATTCACAGGCCGGATGATGCCGGGGCGGCGTTATTCCGAAGGTCAGCACCAGGCGCTGGAAGCCAAGGAAAACGTCAAGATCCAGCCAGAGAACCAGACACTGGCATCGATCACCTTCCAGAATTACTTCCGCATGTATGACAAGCTGGCCGGTATGACCGGTACGGCTTCAACGGAAGCCGAAGAATTCGGCAATATCTATGGCCTCGATGTGGTCGAGGTTCCGACCAATCTTCCGATCGCACGTCTCGATGAAGACGATGAAGTCTACATGACCGTGCATGAGAAGTATCTGGCTATCGTTGAAGAGATCAAGGTCGCGAAGGAAAAGGGTCAGCCGGTTCTCGTCGGTACGACATCGATTGAAAAATCCGAGCTTCTGGCCGCAGCCCTGAAGCGCGACGGAATTACCGACTTCAAAATTCTGAATGCGCGCTACCATGAGCAGGAAGCCTTCATTATTTCGCAGGCCGGTGTGCCGGGCGCGCTGACAATCGCTACCAATATGGCCGGTCGCGGTACCGACATTCAGCTTGGCGGCAATGTGGATATGCGTATTCAGGCAGAACTTGGCTATCTCGAACCGGGCACGGATATCGTCACCAATGAGAAGGGCGAACGCGTGGAGGTCGAGCGCAAGTTCACGCCGCCCGGCCCGGAGCGTGATGCAAAAGAAAAGGCGATCCGTGAGGATGTCGCGAAACTGAAGCAGCAGGCTCTTGCAGCCGGCGGACTTTATGTGATCGCAACCGAGCGTCACGAGAGCCGCCGTATTGATAATCAGCTGCGTGGTCGTTCCGGCCGGCAGGGCGATCCGGGGCGTTCTAAATTCTATCTTTCGCTTCAGGACGATCTGATGCGCATTTTCGGTTCCGACCGGATGGAAAGCATGCTGCAGAAGCTTGGTCTGAAAGAAGGCGAAGCGATCGTCCATCCGTGGATCAACAAGGCACTGGAACGGGCGCAGAAGAAGGTCGAAGCACGTAACTTCGATATTCGTAAGAATCTTCTGAAATACGATGATGTCCTGAACGACCAGCGAAAGGTTGTTTTCGACCAGCGCAAGGAGCTGATGGATTCGGATGATATCTCCGATCTGGTCGCCGATATGCGTCAGGATGTGATCGAAAATGCTGTGAAGCGCCGCATTCCGGAACGCGCCTATGCCGAGCAATGGGATGTCGAAGGTCTTAAGGAAGACTGCAGCCAGTTTCTGAACCTTGATCTGCCGATTGAGGCATGGGCTGCCGAGGACGGCATTGCCGAGCCGGAAATCGAGCAGCGCATTTCAGAGGCCGCAGAAAAGGCGGCGGAAGAACGCGCCAGACAGGCAGAGCAGTTTGGTCCCGATGTCATGAAATATGTTGAGCGCCAGATCGTGATGCAGTCGCTCGATAACCTCTGGCGCGAGCATATCGTCAATCTGGACCATCTGCGTTCGGTTGTCGGTTTCCGCGGTTATGCCCAGCGGGATCCGCTTCAGGAGTATAAGGCAGAAGCCTTCGAGCTGTTCCAGCATCTTCTGGGTAATATGCGTGAACTTGCGATCTCGCAACTTTCGCGGGTTCAGCTTGTGCGGGAAAATCCGCCACAGCCGGAACCGGCTGTTGATCCTTCAAAGCTGCAGGCAAGCCATATCGATCCTGAAACCGGTGAAAACGAAGTGGACGGCGCTGCATCACCGCAGGCTGCAACGGCCGCCGGACTGGCAGCCCTGCCTGAAGAGTGGAAGAACACGGGCCGCAACGAGCTTTGCCCCTGTGGTTCGGGTAAAAAGTTCAAGCATTGCCACGGGCGGCTTGCCTGATTTTTGGTTTTGCTTTTTCCTGAATTTGAAAACGGCGCCCGGTGAGGCGCCGTTTCCGTCTAGAACAAGGCCTGTTGACGTGAGGTCGTATCCGCTGCCGGTTATTGAGCCGGACGCAAGACCACCGCTTCCCAAGGCAGAAGCGTCAACTCGACGCCCGGTATGGTTTTATCGCGACGCTGGTCATTGCTGATCAGCACCTCAGCACCCTCGACTGTTTTTTCATCCCACATCACCGGTTCGCCGGAAAAATTGATGATCGTGATCAGGCGTTCATCGCCGAGCACGCGTTCAAAAGCGAAGATCTGTTCGTCTTCGGGGGCGATGTCGCGGTAGCTGCCGTAGACCAGAGCAGGTGTGGCATGGCGTAACGCAATCAGCTTGCGGTAATGATGATAAATCGAGTTTTCATCTGCACATGCGGCTTTCGCGTTGATATCCTTATAGTTGGGATTGACGGCCAGCCAGGCGTTTTCAGCCGTCGTGAAGCCGCCATTTTCGCTTTCATCCCACTGCATTGGCGTGCGTGCGTGATCCCGGCTGGTCTTGTTCAGATGCCAGAGAAGGTCTTCTTCGCTCACCTTGCCGGTGGCAACAAAATCTTCCCGTAGCCCGCGCACTTCAATGTCATCAAACTGATCGAGGCTGGTGAAGGGGAAATTGGTCATGCCGAGCTCTTCACCCTGATAGATGAAAGGTGTGCCGCGCATGGTCAGCATCATGGTTGCCAGTGCCTTGGCTGAAAGTTCGCGGAATGCCAGGCGGGCATCACCGAAATGATTGACCGCACGTGGTTGATCGTGATTGCCGAGAAAAACCGTGTTCCAACCGGTTTCACCGACAGCCTGATCAAGCCGTGCGAACGTTGCCTTCATGTCGGTCAGCCTGCGCTCCTTCCAGCGCCAGCCATCGCGGTCGAGCATGACGACGGCAAAGTTGAAGATCATGTCGAGTTCTTTGCGGGCTTCATCCACGAAAAGCGGCGTCTGCGCTTCAGAAACGCCTGCAGCTTCACCGACAGTCATGCAGTCATAATGGGAAAGAACCTTGCGGTTCATATCCTGCAGATATTCATGCAGGCGCGGGCCGGATGCATAAACAACGGCCGGGTCTTTCAGCTCGTCTTCGCTCAGGTCGGGAAAGTCAAAATTCTTGGAGATGAACGGGATCACATCCATTCGGAACCCGGAAACACCCTTATCGAGCCAGAAGCGCATCAGATCGTAGACTTCGGCACGAACTTCATCATTGTCCCAGTTCAGATCCGGCTGTTTCTTAGCGAAATAATGAAGGTAGTAATCACCGGTTGCCTCATCCTTTTCCCAGGCAGAACCGCCGAAGAAGGAGGTAAAATTATTGGGCACGCCCTTCGCGCCGTTCCGCCAGATATAGTAGTCGCGTTTCGGGTTGTCTCGGGAGGCGCGGCTTTCCACAAACCACTCATGCTCGTCGCTGGAATGATTGACGACCAGATCAATGATCAGACGCATGTTTCGCTGCTTTATCTCTGAAAGCAGGCGGTCAAAGTCAGCCATGGTGCCAAACTCGTTCATGACCTTGCGATAGTCCCGGATATCATAGCCATTATCGGCATTCGGACTGTCGAAATGCGGTGATAACCAGATCACATCGATTCCCATATCTGCAATGTAATCGAGCTTTTCGATAATGCCGGGAATGTCTCCGATGCCATCGCCATTGGAGTCTGCAAAAGAGCGCGGGTAGATCTGGTAGGCGACGGCCTCTTTCCACCAGCGCTTTGTCTGGCCGGCAGTGTCAACGGTTTCCGACATATCGGTCTCCTGTCTCAATTTCAGGTAATGTATTTGAAGCAGCCGAATATAAGTGCGCAGGCAGGCGGACAAGTAACACGGCTGAAAAGGGTATTTCATCCATGGACTGTCCGGTCGTTTTCCCGCTGCGGTTTTTATCTTAACACGCCTTCGTCTTTGCGGCTTGTCAGTAGTTGCGGCTTGCGGTAGAAAGTTTCCATGATCAAGATGATGAACATTGCAAAGTGGTGGTGGGCACGCTGACAGCGGCCACGATCACGTATGTTTTCTGATCTGATGAAGCCGCCCGAAATCTGAGGCGGCTTTTTTATTATAAGGACCGCCTGAGTTGTCGGGCAAGAAAAACCAAAGGTGCATCGCCGGAGGCTTTGCATGAGACGACGGTGGAGCTGAGTTCAAATGAACCTTCATGAACGGTCCGGGGACGGAGAACACTACAAAACCAAGGGTGGCATCGCGATCACACGGACGCGCCGATATGTGCCCTACGATGATTCCGTTACCAGTTACATCGACCGGCTGGACGAGCGTCGCGGTGCTGTTTTTTCTTCCAACTACGAGTATCCGGGCCGCTACACGCGCTGGGATACGGCCGTTATTGATCCGCCCGTCGGCATTTCATGTCATGGCCGCACCATGTGGCTGGAAGCGTTCAATGAACGCGGTGAGGTGCTTCTGTCGCTCATGCTTCCCGTTTTAGAGGATCTCGACGAGGTTTCGATCACAGCGAAAGCGCCTCGTCGCATCGATCTTCAGGTCTGCGAACCACACCGTCAGTTCACCGAGGAAGAGCGCTCAAAAGCGCCGACTGTTTTCACCGTACTGCGCGCCATTGTCGATCTGTTCTATTCCGATGCCGATGCAAGTCTCGGCCTTTACGGCGCTTTTGGTTATGATCTGGCCTTTCAGTTTGATGCGGTCAACCTGAAGCTGAAGCGCCCGGATGACCAGCGCGATATGCTGCTTTATCTGCCTGATGAAGTGCTGATGGTCGATAACCATGCTGCCGAAGCCTGGATTGATCGCTATGACTTCGCACGCGACGGGATGACGACTGAAGGCAAGGCCGGTGACATCGCGCCTGAGCCATTCAGGGCGACGGATCGCGTACCGGAAAAAAGCGACCATAAGCCGGGCGAATATGCCGATCTGGTTGTCAAGGCGAAGGAAAGCTTTGTGCGCGGTGACCTGTTCGAGGTTGTGCCGGGACAGAAGTTTATGGAGCGCTGTGCGACCAGACCGTCGGCCATATCCAAACGGTTGAAATCGACAAATCCGTCGCCCTATTCCTTTTTCATCAATCTGGGTAATCAGGAATATCTGATCGGTGCGTCACCGGAAATGTTTGTGCGTGTGACTGGCAGGCGGATCGAAACTTGCCCGATTTCCGGCACGATCAAGCGTGGTGAAGACCCCATTGCCGACAGTCAGCAGATCCTGAAACTTCTGAATTCGCAAAAGGATGAGTCAGAGCTGACGATGTGTTCCGATGTGGACCGTAACGACAAGAGCCGGGTTTGCGAGCCAGGTTCGGTCAAAGTGATCGGGCGCCGTCAGATCGAGATGTATTCCCGCCTTATCCATACGGTTGACCATATCGAGGGTCGGTTGCGCCCGGACATGGATGCCTTTGACGCTTTCTTGAGCCATGCCTGGGCCGTGACGGTTACCGGCGCGCCAAAGCTCTGGGCAATGCGGTTTATCGAAAACCACGAGAAGAGCCCGCGCGCATGGTATGGCGGCGCAATTGGCATGGTCGGCTTTAACGGTGATATGAACACCGGCCTGACGTTGAGAACCATTCGCGTGAAGGAAGGCATTGCCGAGGTGCGGGCCGGTGCCACGCTGCTTTATGATTCAAACCCGCAGGAAGAAGAGGCAGAGACAGAGTTGAAAGCTTCAGCCATGCTGGCGGCCATTCGCGAAGCGGATGCGGCAAAACTGGAACCGGCAACCCGGGCGGTCTCAAGAATTGGTGCCGGGCTGAAAGTACTTCTGGTCGATCACGAAGACAGCTTCGTGCACACGCTGGCAAACTATTTCCGGCAGACGGGGGCTGAGGTTTCCACCGTGCGTTCGCCGGTTGCCGATGAAACGCTGGATCGGATAGCGCCGGATCTGGTTGTGCTTTCTCCCGGACCGGGTAGCCCAAAGGATTTTGACTGCAAGGCCACCATCCAGAAGGCGCGTAAGCGGGGATTGCCGGTCTTCGGCGTCTGCCTTGGTTTGCAGGCGCTGGCCGAAGCCTATGGCGGAACACTCAGGCAGCTTGCTGTTCCGATGCACGGCAAGCCATCGCGTATCCGGATTCTTGAACATGGCCGTCTTTTTGACGGTCTTCCGGGCGAGATCACCGTTGGCCGTTATCACTCGATCTTTGCAGATGCGGTCGAGCTGCCGCCGGAGTTTATGATTTCCGCCGAGACCGATGATGGTATCGTCATGGGGATCGAACACGTCAGTGAGCCGGTTGGCGCGGTTCAGTTCCATCCAGAGTCGATCATGTCGCTCGGGGGAGATGCCGGAATGCGGATCATCGAGAATGTGGTCGGAAAGCTTGTCGGTTCCGGGGGCGCTGCTGCGTCGGCTAAAAGAGCTGCGGGATAAGCTGCGCCTGTCTTGCCGATGTTGCATCTCTGGCGTAGCAAAGCGCCAACATGATTCTGCGCGCCGGTTCATCCGGTCGGCGTGCTGACCCGCAAGGGAAAAGACGGAGATCCCCATGAGTGCAGGGCATAGCCACGGACATGCGATGCCAAAAAAGCTGGCATTTTATACGATTCCGCTTTCTCTTCTGGTTCTGGCGATCAAGCTTTTTGCCTGGCGCGTCACCGGTTCTGTGGCGCTTTTGTCAGATGCGCTTGAGTCCATCGTCAATGTCGTTGCCTCCGTCGGCGCATTCATCGCGATAGTTTATGCGGCTAAACCGGCGGACCACGATCATCAGTTTGGCCATCACAAGGCTGAATATATCTCAGCTGTGATTGAGGGCGTGGCGATTGTTGTCGCCGCGCTTCTGATCTTCAGAGAGGCCATTGTCGAGCTGTTTCATCCGACGATGCCGAAGGATATTTTCATCGGCCTGGCTGTCAATGTGGTCGCAAGCCTGATCAATGGGGTCTGGGCTTATACGCTGATCAAGGCTGGCCGTGCTGCGCGCTCGCCGGCGCTTGTCGGCGATGGCCAGCATATCCGCACGGACGTCATTACATCGATTGGCGTGGTTATCGGTCTCGGCATCGCGCTCGCCACCGGCTATCCGATCTTCGACCCGCTGCTGGCCTTGCTGGTGGCAGCGCATATCCTCTATGCAGGCTGGCAGCTGATTGCCGAATCTGTTGGTGGGTTAATGGATACGGCGCTGACCGGGGATGAAGAAGAGGCAATCCGCAAGGCGATTTTTGACAATGCCGATGGTTCGACAGGCGTTCATGATCTGAAGACCCGCCGCGCCGGATCCGCCGCCTTTATCGATTTCCATCTGGTGGTGAGGCGGGATATGCCCGTCGGCGAGGCGCATGATATCTGTGACCGGCTGGAAGGGGCCATCAAGAAGGCCATTCCCGGATCCACGCTTGCCATTCACGTTGAGCCTGAAGGTGTCAAACCGCATGGTGTGAGAGTTCGCATCGATTAGCGCATGACGTTTTACCGCTCAGCTTCTGTCTCGGTCATTGTCTTGCGGCTTTAATACCATTAAGTCGGGTATCACGACGTTTGAATTCTGGAGAAGCCGATGAGCGACGAAGACGACGACAAGAAAACAGAAATGCCGCTGGGTAAAGAGGCTGAAACAAGCCTGTTTAAATCGCGCTCGATCTTCATTTACGGGCCGATTACGCAGGAGCTGGCGCAGCGTGTCTGCTCACAGCTCGTTGCCATGTCGGCTGTCAGCGATGATGATATCCGCGTATTTGTGAACTCACCGGGTGGCCATGTCGAATCCGGTGATTCCATTCACGATATGATCAAGTTCATCAAGCCGAACGTGGTGATGATCGGTTCCGGTTGGGTCGCATCTGCAGGTGCGCTGATTTATGCCGCCGCCGACAAGGAACGCCGTGTTTGCCTGCCGAACACCCGCTTTCTGCTGCATCAACCCTCCGGTGGCACGCGTGGCCCTGCTTCTGATATCGAGATTCAGGCCCGTGAAATCATCAAGATGAACGAACGCCTGATCAAGATCTTTGCCGATGCAACTGGCCAGTCGCATGAAAAGATTGCGGCCGATATTGACCGTGATTACTGGCTGTCCGCCGATGAAGCGATTGAATACGGGCTGGTTTCGCGCAAGGTGACATCGCACAGCGATATCTGATCCTTTGCAACCGCAAGACCGAAAAGCCGGACAGGGCACTTGCCTTGTCCGGCTTTTTCATGCTTCCAGTTGAACTCTGTGCGCTTAAACAAACGAATAAAAGGGACACAGAGGGGAATGCTGAAAGATTTTTCGCTGCAGAGCCTGTTTATGGGCCTGCTGGTGGCTTTTGTCGGCTTTGCCAGCTCGTTTTCCGTCGTTCTTCAGGGGCTGGAAGGTGTCGGTGCGACACCCGCTCAGTCCGCTTCCGGGCTGATGGCCCTTTCGGTGGCGATGGGGCTTGCCGGAATTGTCTTATCAGTGGCCACCCGGATGCCTGTTTCGATCGCGTGGTCGACGCCGGGCGCAGCGCTTCTGGCCACTGCAGGCGTGCAGGGTGGAGGCTTCGCTGCTGCTGTCGGCGCGTTTGTGCTCGCCAATATCCTTATTGTCGCGGCCGGACTGATGCGTCCGGTCGGCCGCGCGATTTCCGCCATTCCCGCGCCATTGGCCAACGCTATGCTGGCAGGCGTACTGATGGGGCTTTGTTTTGCGCCGGTTCAGGCCGTTGCCTTCAATCCGTTCCTCGGCCTGCCGATCGTGATCGCCTGGGCTGTTGTCGGCGCCTTTAACAAACTACTGGCCGTCCCTGCCGCTCTGGTCGCATTTGTGCTGGTGCTGATTTTTGGTGTCGATATTGCGCCGGATGCCTGGTCAGGGCTGGGAGAAGCCATCATCCCACGCCTTGAATGGGTGACACCGCATTTCAGCGTTCAGGCTGCGATTTCCATCGCACTGCCGCTTTTCATTGTCACAATGGCATCGCAGAATATACCTGGCGTTGCGATCCTGAACATCAATCATTATCGCCCGAATGCGGGACGGTTGTTTTCCTTAACGGGGCTGTTTTCTCTGCCCGCTGCCTTTTTCGGCGGGCATGGCGTGAACCTTGCAGCGATCACCGCTGCCATGTGCGCGGGTGAAGATGCCCATGCCGATCCGAAGCGTCGATACTGGGCGGCGATCATTGCCGGTATCGGCTATGTTCTTCTTGGCCTTTTGAGCGGTGTTGTCGTTGCGGTGGTAATGCTGGCGCCGCCAATCCTTATCGAAGCTGTGGCGGGGTTGGCTCTGATCGGGGCTTTCACCGGCTCAGCTATGGCAGCGTTCAAGGATGCTGACACGCGCGAGGCGGCAGCTGCGACCTTTCTCGTTTCCGCCTCCGGGGTTTCGTTTTTTGGCATTTCAGGAGCATTCTGGGGATTGCTCTCGGGGCTGGCGATCTTCGGATTTCAGCAATTGTATGCATTCCGAAATTCGAAAGAGAAATAATCGAAATCGATTGCACGTCATTTATTGTTGATTCATGCGCTGAATGTCGCTAAATCGAAACCCATGACACGTTTGGCTGAACACGAAATCAAGACAGATGCACGCGCTTTTGCTGCGCGTCCTGTAGCTGTGTCTGCGCTAAACTCGCTACTTATCCTCGGCCTTAACAGCGGTTGCCGGGTCCTTTAAGGAGCGCCCGGCGGCCGAAAAAAAAGCCGTTTGGCCCAAGCGCTCCTTCACCCTGAAAACTGAAGTAAAACAGATATCCTGCCGCAATCCATCCTCATTCGGGTGAGAGAGGTTGTAGTGCAGGTCGCCAAGGATAAGACAAATGGACGCGAAGAATTCACAGACGAAACCGGGCATGCCGATTGCCGGAACAAAATACCAGCCATACCCGCAGGTTGATCTTTCCGACCGGCAGTGGCCATCAAAGCGCATCGAGAAGGCGCCAATCTGGTGCTCGGTTGACCTGCGCGACGGCAATCAGGCGCTGGTTGATCCGATGGGGCATGATCGCAAGGCCCGGATGTTTCAGCTGTTGCTGGATATGGGTTTTAAAGAGATCGAGATTGGTTTCCCGTCAGCCTCGCAGACAGATTTTGATTTTGCCCGCTGGTGCGTGGAGAACGACCAGCTCGAAGATGATGTCTCCCTGCAGGTGCTGGTGCAGTGCCGTCCGGAGTTGATTACCCGCACATTTGAAGCCTTGAAGGGTTCGCGCCGCCCGATTGTGCATTTTTACAACTCCACCAGCGAGCTTCAGCGCCGCGTTGTGTTTGGCAAGGATGTCGCTGGCGTCAAGCAGATTGCCGTTGATGCGGCCAAGATGATCACGGATATGGCCGAAGCGGCAGGCGGTGGCTATCGCTTCGAGTATTCGCCGGAAAGCTTCACCGGCACTGAGCTGGATGTGGCAGCGGAGATCTGCAATGCCGTCATCGAAGAGATGAAGCCGACTGCGGACAACAAGCTGATCATCAATCTTCCTTCAACCGTGGAAATGTCCACGCCCAATATCTACGCTGATCAGATTGAATGGATGTGCCGTAATCTCGATAACCGCGAGAACCTGATCATCTCCGCACATCCTCACAATGACCGGGGTACAGGGGTTGCCGCTGCCGAAATGAGCGTTATGGCCGGGGCTGACCGGATTGAAGGGACGTTGTTTGGCAATGGTGAACGCACCGGTAATGTTGATCTCGTCACGCTGGCCTTGAATATGTTCACGCAAGGCGTGGACCCTGAGCTGGACTGCTCTGATATCGAGCGGATGAAAGCGGTCTATGAATACTCGAACCAGATGGTGATCCCGGAACGGCATCCTTATGTCGGTGAACTGGTTTATACAGCTTTCTCAGGTTCGCATCAGGACGCGATCAACAAGGGTATGAAGGCCATCCGCGTTGCAAACAAACCGGTCTGGGAAGTGCCTTACCTGCCGATTGATCCGCGCGACGTCGGGCGCAGCTACGAGGCGATCATCCGCATCAATTCGCAGTCCGGCAAGGGTGGCATCGCCTATATCATGCAGAGCGACTACGGCATAAACATGCCACGTGGGCTGCAGGTTGCATTCCGCGAATATATCCAGAAGATCACAGATGATGAAGGCCGCGAACTGCCGTCAAAGCGCATTCATGAGGCTTT
Organism: Martelella mediterranea; assembly: GCF_004342225.1. Classification (GTDB taxonomy): domain Bacteria; phylum Pseudomonadota; class Alphaproteobacteria; order Rhizobiales; family Rhizobiaceae; genus Martelella; species Martelella mediterranea_B. The sequence goes on from NZ_SMAR01000001.1 coordinate 26,858, forward strand.
CATGGCGCATTACGTTGATCAGCCAGAGGGCCGTATCAAGTTTGTTGATCATCACACATATCCGCAGGGTGATACCAAGGGCGTTCGCGTGGTGACTGCCGAGATTACCGATGGTGGCGAGACAAAGCGAATCGATGCCAAGGGGAATGGTCCGGTTGATGGCTTCACCAATGCTCTGTCGGCCTATCTGGGTACGAAGATCACGGTTGAGAACTATTCAGAGCATTCGCTCTATCAGGGCTCGGATGCCAAGGCGATTGCCTATGTTGAGGTCTCTTATGAAGGCGGGCGCATGTTCGGCGTTGGTATCAACACCAACATCGTGGCTGCTTCGCTGGAAGCCATCGTCTCGGCGGCCAACCAGATCATTGGCAGTCAGAGTTGAGGTTTTGGCTCTGATCTGAACGGGATCGAAGACCGGTTGTTATGAAGACAGCCGGTCTTTTTCGTTCAGAGTTTCAGATAGGCCGACTGGGCCATATCGGTAAGGCTGGCGTTTGATGATGGTCCGACCACGGCAAACAGCGCCTGCTCACCCTGCCACCAGGCAACACTGAGATTGTCGCGGATTGTCTCTGTGACTTCGGTCAGTGGATTGTTGATCGACTGTGGGCGCGCCAGAATAAAGATTGAAACAAGCTCACCGGCGCTTGTGCGGTAGAACAGCTCGACACCGGGGGTGCGGTCGATCACAACAATCCGCGCGCCTTCAAACAATTGCTGCGTTTCAGCGAAGGTCGGAACTTCGACCTGCAATCCTGTTGTACGGTTGATCAGTTCCGAGACCGCCTGAGGATCGTCAGAGCCGATATCGACCAGCGGCTGATACTTGCGTCCGAATACCCTGAACGTCGCGCAAAGATCATCAATCCAGTCGTGGCTTTGTACGAGCGGCAGGTCGACCGTCTCGACATTCGATGCATACTGCCCGCGCGAAAGCGCAAAGCCTGAGGCCATGCCAATACCCACGAGCGCGCAGCCGATGACAGCGACCACAACTGGCCGTTTCTTCAGTCCATGTGACATGGAAGTCTTTTTATTCTTAACGGCGATGTCCATGATCTTACTTAGTATCCGTATACGCGCCTGATCCGGCTCCGGTCAGGTTCTGCGTGAAAATGTGCGCTGGATAATGCCTCTTAAGGATTGCTTAAACAAGGCATGGCGATACACTTTTTCCAGCCATAGAGCGCCATAAAAAGAGATGAAACAATTCGTAAAGAAAAAAATGTGTCAAAAATACGATCTAATTGATTTAGCGGGTTGCGGTCCGGACGCGATCAAAGGAAACTGAAGGCTTGAAGACTACAGCGCCCGTAAAATTAATGCGGGTCTGGCTGCTTTGTTCAGATCGCCAACCCTTTGACAATGAAACTGGATTTTTGACGAAGTAACATGACAGAAACATTAAAAGGGGCAGCGGCGACACGTCAGGCGCTAATCTCAACAGCGCTCAGACTTTTCGGTGAGTATGGTTATAATGCTGTTTCTACCCGCAAGATTGCTGATCTGGCGGACGCAAACATCGGCAGTATAGCCTATCATTTTGGCGGCAAGGTTGGCTTGATGCGCGCTTGTGCCAGATATGCTATCGAATCGATCGAAGATAGTTATGGAAAGTCTATCCTCGCCCCCATGCCACCGGATCTGACGCCGGCTGAAGCGCGTCAGGAGCTCATTCAGGCTGTGCCGATCTTTGTATCACCACTTATTCGCGGGCCGGATGCGGAAGAGGTGCATATCTTCGTGATGCGGCACCTTTCGAATGACAGCGAGGCCTTCGATCTTCTGTATTCAGAGTTCTTTTGTCCGCAGCATCGGCGTGTCCGGCAGTTGTTTGCACGCGCAACCGGGCGTGATCCCGAAAGCGAAGAGACGCGTGTTGTCGCCTTTACCATTCTGGGGCAGTGTCTTTATTTCCGGATCTGGCACAAGGTTGTCAGGCGCAATATGGGTTGGGACGCCGTGAATGACGAGCAGCGCAATCTGGTGGTTTCTGCCTTGCAGATCAGCCTGACAGCGATGCTGGATGCCTATACCCGGCATAACCTCTGATTACGCCCTGTAACTCAGTCATTGCCGTAGCTGAACTGAAATATGCCCTGAGGCACAAAAAGTCCTGATGTGTTGAGTGTGTGGCGTTCGCACTCGATCTGCCACTGGCCGGGACGACCGCTGATTTCGATCATGTTGAAGCCGGATGCGGGCTTTTTGGCTCCCGTTGCCTGTCCGGCTGCTGCGATACCGATTACAGGAACCTTGCCTTTCGGCGTTTCGATGAAATTGATCGTATTGAGGTGGGTGTGCCCATGCAGCACCAGCTCGCAGCCACCTGTCGAAATTGCAGCCTTGAAGCGACGGATGCCAAGCAGCCGCTTGTGCCGGGCGGCTGCATTGCGCACGGGCGGATGGTGAATCATGACCACTCGGAACAGGTCTTGTTCACCGGCTTGGCGAAGAAGTTCGGCGGTGGCGCGGGCCTGTCGTTTTCCGAAATTGCCGATCGCCAGAAAGGGTGGAGAGGCAACGGCTGATGAGCAGCCGACGAGTGCAACACGGTCGCGTTTGCGCAGGTAGGGAAAGCTGTGGATTTCCGCGCCTTTGCTGGGTGGTCGCGGTGTATCGCCCTGCATATAGTCTCGCCAGGCCTTGTTGATCCGCGCATAAGCGCCGCCGACATAGGCATCATGGTTGCCCGGAACCAGAGAGACTTCGCTGGGAGGGCCAACGCTTTCCAGCCACTGGGCTGCGATTTCAATCTCTTTGGCCGTTGCCAGGTTCACGAGGTCGCCCGTTACGGCCAGATGATCCGGTGACTGAGCCGCAATCGCCAGCAACAGTTTATCCAGTGTGTCTGTGCCGATGTGTTTGCTGCGGTTTCGGTGCCAGTTTACAAAACCGGTGATGCGCTTGGAAAAAAGCTCACGCGGCGAAACGCGCGGCAACGGGCCAAGATGAATATCGGAGATATGGGCAAGCCTGAACATAGATCACACATAGCCGCCTGCCGGGTTGTCGGCAAGCGGCCAGCGCATCAGCTTGAAAATCGAAGTTGATTTTCGAAAAAAAGAGCGGCCTTCTTCAATTAGATGGCATCGCGCCCATGTGCTGCGTCGAGGTCCATAAGCGGCCCCTTCGGAACAACACCGGTCGGGTTGATGGTTTTATGGGACCCGTAATAGTGTCGCTTGATGTGATCGAAACTCACGGTCTCGGCTATACCCGGCATCTGATAAAGTTCACGCAGAAAATTCTGAAGGTTCGGATAGTCTGCAATACGTTTCAGGTTGCATTTGAAATGGCCGACATAAACCGGGTCGAATCGCACTAGGGTCGTGAACAGGCGCCAGTCGGCTTCCGTCAGTGTCTCCCCCATCAGATAACGCTTGTCTGATAACCGTTTTTCCAGCTTATCCAGCGTCTCGAACAGGCGAGTCACATGTTCCTCATAGGCTTGTTGCGTGGTTGCGAAGCCGGATTTGTAAACGCCGTTATTGACGTTATCATAAACCAGCGCATTGATCTCATCGATGCCCTCGCGCAGGGCCTCGGGGTAGAAGTCGCGGTGGTTGCCGGTCAGGTCGTCGAAGGCACTGTTGAACATGCGGATGATTTCCGCTGACTCGTTCGAAACGATCGTCGCCTGCTTCTTATCCCACAAGACCGGAACCGTTACGCGGCCGGTATAGTCCGGGTCCGCTTTGGTATAGACCTGCCACAGATAGTCAGCGCCGCTAATCGGATCATCCGTCCCGCCATCCCGATTTTTGAATTCCCAACCGTTCTCCAGCATGAGCGGGTCAACGATCGAGACATCGATGAACTCTTCAAGACCCTTGAGTTTTCGGAAAATCAGCGTGCGATGCGCCCACGGGCACGCGAGCGAGACATAAAGATGATAGCGGTCTTTTTCAGCGGCAAAGCCGCCCACGCCAGTGGGGCCGGCGCTGCCATCTTTCGTCAGCCAGTTTCTGAACTTGGAGCTCTCACGTTTGAAATGCCCCTTCGTCTTGTCGGTGTCATACCAGACATCTTTCCAGACACCGTCGACCAGCATACCCATCGGATGCTCCTTTTTTTTGGCGTTTCCTTTAAATATAGATACGGCAGTTGCAGAGATTTGCCAGCCGTCAATCGCTGAACAGTGTGTTGAAGCCGGAAACGCGTGCTGGTTTTCAGGGGAAGTGACTGGACGGGCTGTATTTTTCCTGCTACTGGCCTTGTCACTGAAAAATTTGGATTTGTTATGCGGACTTTGCGACGACGCTGATTTTGAGACACGATACCGGTCAGGCCCTCCTGTCACCGTCCACTCTCTTTTGCGTTTTCGTTTTACAGGTTCCGACATCATGACATCCGAACTGTGCTACCTTCAGGAAGCCGCCTCTCACGACAGCATCATCGAAGAAATCAATGCCGAAGCGTTCGGTCCTGGCCGGTTTGTGCGCACTGCCAGCCGGATTCGTGAACAGGGGCCACATGATATGGCCTTATCCTTCGTGTGTCTGGATCAGGATCAGGTGATCGCGTCTGTGCGGATGACGCCGGTCTGGGCGGGCAAGGCAGCCGGCCACATGCTCGGGCCGCTGGCTGTCCGGCCGACGCATAAAAACCGCGGCATTGGCCGCCATCTTGTCAGGATTGCGGTTGAAGCGGCGGAGAAAGCCGGTTCGCAGACTGTGATCCTGATTGGCGATGCGCCGTATTACAGCCCTCTTGGTTTCAGACCCATCGTTCCGCCGACGCTGAAGCTGCCCGGGCCGGTGGATCCACGCCGGATACTTGCGCACCCCATCGTCGAAGGTGTGGAAACAAAAATGATTGGCATGATGCGCTGGCGCGGCTGAGGTGCCGCCTGAACAGGCTTTGCGCAATCAACGCAGATAGTCATCAGGAGCGGCCTTCGCGCCACCATGTTGCAGACATTATTGCCAGCAGCACAGCAATCGCAATCAGGCCATTGAAAAGCGGAACCGAACGGATGCTCTGAAGCTCTGTGTCCGCTGTTGCGACGATCGGCATCATACCATTGTTTCCTGTGCGCAGCGGTCCTTCGGATACGCGGACAGGAGGAAGAATGCGCCCGGTATCGGTATTCATACGGGCCACCATTCCGCTTGTTTCAGCGGCCAGCGGCGTCAGCGTTTGATTGGTTGAGATCATCGCCTTGAATTCCGGCGCATTGGGGTCGCCCACATTGACCAGACGTTCCAGCACTCCATTTTCAATGGTGAAAAGCCCCATCTCGTTCACGTCGATAAAACCCCGGAAAAGCCCTGGCTCATCTTCTTCCAGTCCAACGCTTAACGTCTGTCCCGATGGTGTGCGGATCGTGGCTTCTTCCGGCGCATCGCCCATGGTCTGACGGGTAATTTCGATGGTCTGACCATTCGATGAGGCCCGTAAGGCTTCTTCTTCCAGCGCCGGTTCCTTCATCAGCCAGTGTGCAATCCGGCGGTAAAGCGGAACGTAAGGTCCGCCGCCTTCAAACCCGCGGGCCCAGAGCCAGCCCTGATCTGACAGAAACTCTGCCACCCGCCCCTGTCCCTCGCGCGAAAGCACAAGCAGGGGCGCATCGTTGGCCGTCATCACAGCTTCGCCGTTCACGCTGGATACATCAATCGAGCGGAACCAGCGCCCCCAGTCTGCAGGTGTTTGTTCGGAGCCCGGAAGGTCTCGGGTCACGGGGTGCCGTGCGCCGGTCTCAGAGACCTGCGGTTTGAAACCACCTTCGGAAATGTCGCCCGTCGGAAGCGCTGGCAGAACGGCAGAAAGCGGTGTGCTCGCTATGGACTCCGCCCCGGCAATTTCAGGCCCTGCTGCCACCAGCAGCGCGCCGCCATTCAGCACGTACTGGGCGATGTTGTCATAATAGAGCAGAGGCAGAACGCCACGGTTCTGATAGCGATCCAGGATGATCAGATCGAAATCGTCAATCTTTTCGACAAACAGTTCGCGCGTTGGAAATGCGATCAGCGACAGTTCGTTGATCGGGGTTCCATCCTGTTTTTCCGGTGGCCTCAAAATGGTGAAATGCACCAGATCGACAGATGCGTCAGACTTTAAAAGATTACGCCACGTTCGCTCGCCATTGTGAGGCGACCCGGAGACAAGAAGGACGCGCAGATTTTCCCGAACACCTTCGACAATCTGGATGGCCCGGTTGTTCACCTCTGTCAGCTCGCCGGAAACCGGTTCGACGGAAAGAGCGATGATATTTTCGCCGCCGTTTTCAATATCAAACTGGATCGTATTCGAGGTTTCAGGTGAAACCTGCATCTGCTGAACAACTTCGCCATTCAGACGGGCTGTCACCGTTACCGCAGTATTGCCGCCGGGAACCGGTCCGTCATCGATGACGGTGAAGACGACAGGCAGGCTTTCGCCGACAAGACCGAAACGGGGCGCATCTGTGATTTCGATGCGGCGATCATATTCATCTTCACTGCCGGTGATGATCGCGTTCAAAGGTACCTGCGCAGGCAATCCGGATGCCGTATCCGGAATGTCATGTACTTGCCCGTCTGTGATGAAAAACGCTGCGCCAAGCCGGCTTGGCGGGACATCGCGCACGGCATCATTGAGTGCGGCGAAGGCAAGGGTTTCTGCACGACCATCTGCATTCGCGGTCTGAACGTCGACAATGCGCGGCTCGATGCCGGGTTCCGTAGCCAGGCGTGCCTGAAGCGCGGCCAGTGCTGTTTCGGTCTGACTGGTGCGCTCGCCGGTCAATTGGCTCTGGGACCGGTCAACGACGATTGGCACAATGGTGGAAAGTGGCGCGCGTTCTTCGTGGCTGAGAGTGGGGTTCGCGATGGCAGCGATCACCAGAAAGCCGGCAAGGCCGCGCAAAACCGTTCCCCGCATCCGCGTTACAAAACCTGCAACGGACAGAAGAAGAATGGCGGCAAGTGCAGCATAGACCGCCCAGAGCGGCAGAAGTGGAGCAAAACTGATTTCCATTATTGCCCCAGCCTTTCCAGCAGAGCCGGAATATGCACCTGGTCCGCCTTGTAGTTGCCGGTCAGCATATACATCACAATGTTGACGCCGGTGCGGTAGGCAAGCTGCCGCTGGCGTGGGTTTTCAGGTACGGTTGGTAGCATTGGCGTGCTGTCTGCATTGATTGCCCATGCCCCGGCGAAATCATTGCCGGTAATGATAATCGGGGAGACTCCGTCACCGCCGCTCATTTGCAGGGCGGAAACGTCGTCACTTCCCGCCCGCGCCTCGACCCAGAGCGGCGAGCCGTCATACCGCCCCGGGAAATCCGACAGCAGATAAAAAGATCGTGTCAGAACATGGCCTTCTGGAACCGGCTCAAGTGGCGGCACATCAATGCCATTCAAAATGGCTCGCAGGCGTTCTGTGTTGGGGCTGACAGCGCCGCTGCCAAGAGGGGAATACTCATCCCGTGTATCAAAGAGGACAGTGCCGCCATTGCGCATATAAGCTTCGATCCTGGCAATGGCTTCTTGTGAAGGCATGGGCGCTGAGGCCGAGACCGGCCAGTAGATCAGAGGATAAAAGGCCAGTTCGTCTGTTGCCGGGTCAACACCGATCGGATCTCCCGGTTCAAGGGCGGTACGATAGGCGATGAAATTGGAAAGCCCTTTCAGGCCGCGTTCTGAAATGCGGTCTACGTCAGCTTCACCGGTTTCAACATAGGCCAGATGTGTTTCGTAAAGAAGTTCGGCAATTTCGCTGTCGGACATCTGTGCGCGTGCATTTTCCGGTATGATCATCAGCATGGGCAGACTTGCGAGGATTGCCAGCAGAAACATCAATGTTGCACTGCGGCGTAGCCTGAGCCGTGTCAGTGCGCCGTTCATCAAGAGGATAATGATTCCGTCGACGATCAAAAGCACCAGTGCGGCGGCAAGCAACCACGGTTTAAGGCTGATGGCTGCGGTTTGTCCGATTGCCTGCTGGCGGACATTGTTTCCAGGTGCATTGATGTCGAAAGGCGATAGCTGATCGTCAGGCCCGAAAAGGTTCAGGGCGACAAAGCCGTCGGCTGTGCCGTAAAGACCGGGCGGATGTTCGTAATCCGCTGTTCTGCCGTCGCCTGCGCGTTCGGCAAATGGTTTTGCGTCACTCACATCACTTGCCAGCGTACCGCTGGCATCGAGCATTCGGTAGGGCGGCAGCAGGGCCGCACCAACGCCGTTGCCGTTTGAGATTGTGCTGGCACGCGAAAGATTGACGATCCGGCGCAGCATCTCGACGAAATAGCCGGAAATCGGCAGGTTCGACCAGTTGGCATCCGAAGACGTGTGAAACAGCACGAGCTGACCATCACCAAGCCGTGCTTCCGTCACCAGTGGCGTGCCATCGGCAAGGCTTGCCCAGGTATGTTCAGAAAGCGAGACCGAAGGTTCGGCCAGAACCTGACGTGTCACGGCGATATCATCCGGCGCCGGAAGGCCATAAAACGGGCTTTCCGGCGGAAATGGCGCCAGTGATTGCGGTGCACTCCAGCTCATCGCTCCGCCAAAGGCGCGTTCACCCAAACGCAGCCGGACAGGAAGCAGGCTGTCATCGCCTCCGCTTGCAGCAAGGCGAGGGCCGGCAAAGCGGATAAGTGTACCGCCACTTTCTACCCAGCTTTCAATGGCAGCATGGGTCTCTTCAGGCATAGTGCCGACATCGCTCAGCAACAAGACCGATGGGTTTTGCTCAAGCAGTTCGTCCGCTTTTTCCGGCATTGTTTCGGCATCGCTGGTGATGAGGTCGGCATAAGGCGCGATTGCTTTCTCCAGATAGTAAGCAGGCGTCAGAAGCGGCTGGGCTTCATTGTCCGGCGCACCGCCCACAAGTGCCACCCTTCGACGGCGAAAACCATCATCGAGCAGTTGGACAGCGCCTGCATTTTCGGCGCTATCGATTGCGATGCGTGCAAAATCATTGCGCACTTCAAACGGCGCGCGGATTTCAGTTGAGGCTGTGTTTACACCGGTATCAAATCGCAGGGGAGCGCTGGCGATGGCCCGGCCTTCAATATCGTAGGCGTTCACCGTCATATCAGCGGCTCGTCCTGTGTCAGCGCGTGTCGCAAAAATGCGCGTGGCATCGGCATCGTTTTCAACCCGGGTGAGGGCGGCCGGCGGCTCGCCTGGTGCCGTTGAAACTACGATTTCCGGCGCGCCTGAACCGGCCAGCAGGTTCATGGCCTCAGCATCGCCTTCGGAGGTCAGCCCGTCGCTAATCAGTGCCAGTGTGCCCGGCGGCGTCTGTTCAAATGCCTCTGACAGTGCTTCGGCTGCGCGCGCACGCTCCGGTTTCAGTGGTCTGGGCTGGCTGGCCGCCAGGCGCTCGCGGGCCTGACTGACGGAGACAGGCCGGGCGGCATGCGCCTTATCGGCTGTGAAGACCATCATCACCGGCTGGCTGGCTTCGTCTGCTGCATTGATCAGGTTTTCGGCCGCGTGGACACGGTCATCCCAGTCTTCCGCGCTCGCCCATCCATTATCGATCATCAGTGCGAGAGGCTTTCCTGCGACGATCTCGGTGCGGTCCGGATTGATGATCGGGTTGGCAATGGCCAGTATAACCAGAGAAGCAAGCACCATGCGCAGAAGCGTCAGCCACCATGGGCTTCTGGCCGGTGTTTCATCGCGTTTCGTCAGCTTCAGGAGAATGGCAAGCGGTGGAAAAACCTCGCGCTTCGGGCGGGGTGGCGTCAGCTTCAAAAGCCACCAGATCGCCGGAAGCACGACAAGCGCAATCAGCACAAACGGGCTTGCAAAAGCCAGAGCACTCATCAGCGCCGCCCCCCTGCGGCCGTTTCGCCGGAAAGGCGCATGTGAACCGCTGTGAGCGCTTCAGAGGCCGGGCGGTCTGTGTGGTGGGTGACGAAAGACCAGCCGGATTTGACTGCGCGCTCAGAAATGGCGCGGCGTCTTCCCTGATAAAGTTCAAGATAGCGTTCGCGCAAAGCCTCAGCCCGGCCAATCGTCAGTTCCTGGCCTGTTTCGGGATCGCTGAAGGCCGTGCGTCCGGTATAGGGAAAGCTTTCCTCTGCCGGATCGGCAACCTCTACGAGGTGCGCTGTAAGCCCGCGTGCTGAAAGCGGCGCAATCCGATCAAAAAGCGCTTCAGGCCGATCCAGAAAATCGCCAATGACGATCAGTTCTGAGGGGCCGCGCATCATCGCTGTATCCGGAATTTTTGGTAAATCGTCTGGCGCTGCCGCCAGCATATGGGCCAGTGTTTCGGCACCATTACGGCTTGAAACCGGCTCCATCAGGCCGGGATAGCCAACCCTTTCGCCCGAACGCAGCAGCATCTCGGTCAGAGCCAGAAGCAACACCAACGCACGATGCTCTTTGGATACCGGAGCAAGACGGGACTGAAAAAGCATGGAAGAAGAAAGGTCTGCGAACAGCCACACTGTATGCGCGGCCTCCCATTCCATATCCCGCACGTAAGTGTGGTCGTCGCGCGCAGAACGCCGCCAGTCGATCCGCGCCAGCGATTCACCGCTGACATAGGGCCGGAACTGCCAGAAGTTTTCACCCGGCCCGCGCCGTCTGCGTCCATGCCAACCAGCGGTCACCGTGTTGGCAATGCGGCGGGCCTCAACCAGACAGTCCGGCAGAAGCGCTGCGCGGTGCTTGGCGTGCGAAAGCGCCTCATTGCCGGTTGTGCGTAAAATGCTTTCTCCGATTGAAATCAAGGGCAAATTCCGTCAGTTCAGGTTGCGCGACGCGATGGCGGTGATCACGTCTGAAAGCTTAATGCCTTCTGCACGCGCGGAGAAATTCAGCGCCATACGATGCTGGAGAACAGGTCCGGCCAGCGCCCGCACATCGTCAATCGAAGGTGCGAGGCGGCCCTGATAAAGCGCCCGTGCACGCGCGGTCAGCATCAGAGCCTGTCCGGCACGCGGGCCGGGGCCCCAGGAAACATGACGGTCGGTCTTGTCAAAGCCATGCCCCGGACGCGCCGCGCGCACCAGCGAAAGGATTGCTTCAACGACGGTTTCACTCACAGGCATCTTGCGAATCAGCGTTTGAATTTCCATCAGACGTTCAGCGGTGATGACCGGGATTGCCTGTTCTTCTGTGGCACCTGTGGTTTCCAGAAGAATGCGGCGCTCGGCATCGATATCCGGGTAGCCGACATCGACTTCAAGTAAAAAACGGTCAAGCTGTGCTTCGGGCAGCGGATATGTGCCTTCCTGTTCCAGCGGGTTCTGCGTCGCCAGAACGTGAAACGGCTTTGGCAGATCATAATGCTGCCCGGCAATCGTCACCGAATATTCCTGCATAGATTGCAGAAGTGCCGACTGGGTGCGCGGCGATGCGCGGTTGATCTCATCGGCCATCAGAAGCTGGGCAAACACAGGCCCCTTGATAAAGCGAAAGGAACGGCGACCCGTGTCGCTTTCTTCCAGTACTTCCGATCCCAGTATATCGGAAGGCATCAGATCAGGTGTGAACTGAATGCGGTTGCCATCAAGCCCCAAAACGGTGCCGAGTGTTGTGACAAGTTTGGTCTTGGCAAGTCCGGGAACGCCGACCAGCAGGGCATGCCCACCGGACAGGATAGCCAGCAAAACGCTCTCCACCACATCGTCCTGACCATAGATAACCTTGGAGACTTCCGTGCGTATTTTCTGAATGTCTTCCAGCGCTGTTTCAGCCTGAGCGACAATTGCACGTTCATCGGCGCCCGTGTCTTTTGCTTCGGTCAGCCCCATATATGTTGTCTCCGCAGACTTGAAAAAACGTTGATGGCAGATCGGCCGGATTGCGTTCCGGAGTTTCGAGGTGAAGGATAATCACCTGTGGGCGGCTGACAAGCCGGTTTGGAATGACTATTTCGAGAGTGGGCCTAATTCGGACTGAAAACTGGACAGAACGATGGCAGAAAACGGTGAAAGCGGAAAAAATGATGCCTCAGGGCTGGCAGCTTCTATCGCGCGGCAATCGGGCGGAGAGAAGGCGGGCAAACGTGGGCCTGCGCCGGTGGAGAAATGGGATCCGGCCTTTTGTGGCGACATTGATATGGAAATCCGTCGTGATGGCACATGGTTTTACTGTGGTACACCGATCGGCCGTGCGTCGCTCGTTCAATTGTTTGCAACGGTCCTGCGTAAGGACGAAGATGGCGAAACCTATCTCGTGACGCCTGTTGAAAAGGTGCGTATTCGCGTTGAAGATGCGCCTTTTCAGGCCGTTGGCATGACCACGGAAGATCATAACGGCGAACCGGTTTTAGCAGTCAGCACCAATGTCGGAGATACGGTCAGTATTGATGCAGACCATCCGCTGCGCTTTGATGTTGTCGGTGAAAATGCCGAGCTGAAGCCCTATGTTCTTGTGCGTGGCCGGCTGGAAGCACTGTTCTCGCGGGCTCTGACCTATGATCTGATGGCGCTTGGTGAGGCCGCCACGATTAAGGGTGAGGAGATGTTCGTCATTCGCTCTGCAGGTCAGGTCTTCCCCGTGATGGCGATGAGCCAGCTGGAGCAGAACCGTTGAGTGTTGCGGAGCATGTGCTGAGTGCGGCCGATTTTAAGGAAAGGGCGCTTTCTCAAAACGGGCGTTCCCTGGCCGATGCCTGGCGCGATCACGGCGACCACAGGCTCAATCCTGATCTGTTCGCCTATTATGAAGATCTGGATATGCGCGCGGCTGCGGTGCTTGTGCCGGTTGTCGATTATCCGGATGGGGCGAAGGTGATTCTGACCCGCCGCGCCAGCAAACTTCGCAAACACTCCGGGCAGATCGCCTTCCCAGGCGGCTCTGTGGATGCCGATGACATATCGGCAGAAGACACCGCGCTGCGTGAGAGCGAAGAAGAAATCGGCCTTGATCGTTCCTTTGTCGAACCCGTTGCCCGGTTGCCGGTTTACCTTGCCGGAACCGGATTCAGGATTACGCCTGTTCTGGCTGTGGTCAGGCCCGGATTTGAACTGACAGCCAATCCGGATGAGGTCGATCACATTTTCGAGGTGCCGCTCGGTTTCATCATGGACCCCGCGCACCATTTGCGAAAAAGCGCCGAACTGGCTGGCAGGCAGAGGCGTTATTATGAAATCAATTTCGGCGATTACCGGATCTGGGGCATTACTGCCGGGATCGTCAGAACCATTTACGAAAGGCTTTATGCGTGACATCGCTGAAAGAAGAGGACTGGTTCAATGAGAAGCGCTTGCAGAAGGTGCTGGCTCTGCTGAATGGCGGTGGCGGTGAAACCCGGATTGTCGGGGGCGCTGTGCGCAATGCACTGATGGGCATGGCCGTCGGCGATATTGATATGGCAACCACGCTGACGCCTGATGAGGTGAGCAGGCGCGTGAATGAAGCTGGCCTGAAAGCGGTGCCGACAGGCATTGAGCACGGAACAGTCACGGTCGTCTGCGATAAAAAGCCTTTCGAAGTGACGACGTTGCGAAGGGATGTGGAGACTTTCGGGCGTCATGCAACGGTGCAGTTTGGAACCGACTGGGCGGAAGATGCTGCCCGACGCGACCTCACCATCAATGCCCTTTATGCCGGACAGGACGGCGAAGTGGTCGATCTGGTCGACGGTCTTCAGGACATCGATACAAAGACTGTGCGTTTTATCGGTGAAGCAGCGACGCGAATTGAGGAGGACTACCTGAGAATTCTGCGGTTCTTCCGTTTTTTCGCCTGGTATGGCGGTGGAAGACCAGATGCAGAAGGCTTACGCGCAAGTACGAGATTGCGTGACGGATTAAAAACGCTGTCGGCCGAGCGCATCTGGGCAGAGACCCGCAAGCTTTTGGCAGCAGATGATCCATCGCGTGCACTGTTGTGGATGCGTCAGACCGGTGTGCTGACCATCATACTGCCTGAAACGGAAAAATGGGGCATTGATGCTGTTCCGGGTCTCATCGCGGCTGAGCGGGCATTGTCCTGGCAGCCGGATTCTTTCCTGCGGCTGGCAGCAATGGTCCCGCCCGATCAGCAACGGCTTGGCGAGATGGCAAAGCGTCTCAAAATGGCCAATGCCGAACGCGATCAGATGCTGGCATTTGCCCGTGTTCCAGCCATTGCACCGGAGACCACAGGAGCCGAGCTGCGCCGGATGCTCTACTGGAAGGGGCGTGAAGGTGTTTTAATGCGCCTGAGGCTGGATCTGGCGGCAGCAAGAGCCCGCGCCGAAAGTGGGGATCTGAAATCTACCGCAGCATCTGCCAGTCTTAAGCAGCTTGAGGAAATTGCTGTGTCCTGGAATAAACCCGTTTTCCCAATCAAAGGCAGTGACGCGATTGCAGCTGGCCTCAAGTCCGGGCCGCGCGTCGGTGCTGTTCTGTCAAAGCTTGAAGCCTGGTGGGTTGAACGGGAGTTTCAGGCTGAGCGCGCTGCCCTTCTTGGCAAGCTGGACGAGATAGTCCGCTCCGAAGCCTGATCATGGGTGTGCTGTGTGACGGGAGAGTTTGGGGCCGGACCCAGGTTTCAGTACTTCTCGACACAGCAAAATGCCCGGCCAGATGGCCGGGCATTCAAATGGCAAGGAAATCACCGGAGACATCAGTTGACCGGCTCTTCATCCTTGATCCGTTCCTTGATGTTTTTCACCATGTTCTCGCGAATAAAGGTCTCGCCATGTGTGGTTCTCATGTGCTCCACGGCGCGGCGAACAACTTCTGCCTCCTCATCGGCGCTTGTGTGCCAGGGGCATCCGGGAACAAGTGAACCGCATTCAAAACGTTTCATCATTTCCTCCTTTGGTTACTGGACCATCAGACGAATATTAAAAGCCGTCCGATGTTCTGGCTATTTGCCTTGGTGCGCCGGGTTTATCGCAAAGCCGGATTCAGCTTTTCGCCCAACGCTCCGGAGCGTTTCCAGAGCGGCAGATCGCTAAGGATCTGCCTTGACTGCTGTCTAAGTAAAACGCGCCGGAGCGATGATTGTTCATGAAACACCAGCGCATTTCGCTGATCTGTGTGCATACCCGTCAAACGAAGGCCTGCTTTCAGAGTTTCGCGTCAATACGGGTATGCAAGCAAAAGTTCCGAGACATGCGGTTAATGCTGAGCCCAGGCCTCGAACACAGCTGAGGATTCGCATGGCCGTCCATTTCTGTGAGCCATATCAGCTGCATATTTGCTGTCATCTGTCGGTGCGATTTTATGCGGATGCGGTTTAACACGCGCCGAAACAGTTTTCTTTTCCGGGGTATTTACTGTCTGTGCCATTTTCCCGCTCCTCCCGAGCAAGTTCTGGTTTCCAGTGTTACTTCCACTTGGGAAGTGAACCACTGACATGCAAGGAGAACAAGGCGAATCTTAGGAGAAAATTAATTATATCGTTTCAATCGCTGATCGTTGATCAATGAGGAACGTACCCGTTTATTTTGTCCGTGTTTTTGCTTAAGGCCAGCGCACAACAGGTGGCATGGATGAAAGAATAGCATCTACATTTCCGCCCGTTTTAAGCCCGAAAACAGTGCCGCGGTCGTAAAGCAGGTTGAATTCGACGTAGCGCCCGCGCCGGATGAGTTGTTCGTCGCGGTCTTCCGATGTCCACTCGCGATTGAAATTGCTGCGCACAAGGCGGGGATAGACCATGTTAAACGCTCGCCCGACATCCTGAACCAGTGCTAAATCGGCATCAATGCCGCCTTTTTCGTCGGGCGAATGCTGCCAGTCGAAAAAGATGCCGCCGACGCCGCGTGGCTCATTGCGGTGGTGAAGATAAAAATACTCGTCACACCACTTCTTGATGGCCTTGTAATCGATGGTCGCACTATGGCGATTGCACGCGATTTCCATGGCACGGTGAAACAGGATCGTGTCCGGGTCTTCCTGTTTGCGACGGCGCGTCAACACGGGCGTCAGGTCGGCGCCGCCGCCAAACCACCAGGTCGACGTCACAATCATCCGCGTGTTCATGTGAACTGCCGGAACATTCGGGTTCACAGGATGGGCAATCAGCGAAATACCGGAAGCCCAGTAGCGCGCATCCTTGTCTGCGCCGGGCATGTTCTTCGCGAATTCGTCAGAAAACGTGCCTTCGACGGTTGAGGTATGAACCCCGACCTTTTCAAAAACACGGCCATGCATGGTCGACATGCAGCCGCCGCCTTCGCCATTGTCGCGCGTCCAGTTTTCCCGCTGAAACTGGCCGGGTTCATAGTCACTCAGGGGACCGGTGAGTTCCTTTTCGATGGCTTCAAAGCCAGAACAGATGGTATCGCGAAGCGCCTCGAACCAGGCCCTGGCCGCAGCCTTCTTTTCATCGATATCGTCCGGCAGGCCTTCAGGCAGTTGCGGCCGTTCCATTTAGCGCTTCCTCGTCTTTTTTGCCGATCCGGGGCGACCGGTCCGGCATTTGATTTGACTCGCAATTCGTAAGCAAAAACCTTATCTTTTTTAGAAGATGAAGGATAGCGGGATGCCCGATCTTCCAAAGCCGCCTTCGATGGATGGGTTGAAACGCCGCATCGAACATCATCGTAATCGCAAAGGTGATGATGGTTTCGTGCGGGAGCACTATTGCCTTGACCATGAGGATGCGCGGGCCAAAGCGCGCGAATGGTTCAAAAGCTATCCCAAGGCAGCCTACTGGACGACGGTTGAAAGCTGGCGCGTTGTGCCAGACGGTCGCATTGAATTCACGATGCGCCGGCTGTCGACCGCGGACTGATCAGAAATCGGCTGGCGCGCCGCCAAGTGCCTCGAATCCGCCGGTCTGCCGCATTGCTTCGCCCGCAATCATAGCCACAGAGACGGCGAGATTGATGGACCGCTGGCCGTCTGCCATCGGAATGGTGATGCGGTGATCCGCAATTTCATGAACGTTTTCCGGCACGCCGGCACTTTCACGGCCAAAGAGAATGATGTCATCCTTTTCAAACGGAAACTTGGTATAGCCGATATTGGCCTTGGTTGAGGCCAATATGAGGCGTTTGCTGTTTTCCTGGCGCCATTTTTCAAATGCGTCCCAGTCGACATGACGTGTCATGGCAGCTTTGGCGATATAGTCCATACCCGCACGCTTCAGATTCTTGTCTGATAGGGCAAACCCTGCGGGCTCAATAATATCTACTGCAAGACCAAGACATGCGGCGAGCCGCAAAATCGTGCCGGTGTTCCCGGCAATATCGGGCTGATAAAGCGCAATGCGAAATGGGTGTGTCATGCGCTTCACATATGGCTAAGCCGAAATTTCATCAAGTGTTGTGATCGACAGCTGCTGCACCGAAGCGGTCTATGTTTAACCTGTGGTGTCACCCCGATTTGATTTTTGACGTCTGTTATCCTATTGCAGGATTGTTGATTGCAGAATTGCTATACTATGACGAGTGATGTCGAAAATCTGTCAACTTTAGAGCGGGGCAATCCGGGCTGTATCTGCGATCCCCTGAAGCCGGTCCTTGTCCGGTCTCTTGAAACACACGAACCCGGCCTGCGCCGCAATGTGCGTGCGCATCCGCGTGGACAGCTTTTATGGGCTGAGAACGGGATACTGCGTGTTCATGCCTGCGGCGCACACTGGCTGGTGCCGACCAGCCATGCCGTCTGGATCAGGGGCGAGACAGAGCACGAAGTGATAGCAGAATCAGGTGTTTCTGCGTGCTTTATCTATATCGATCCTTCCGTGTTGCGTGGTCGCGCCAGTGCCTGCGAGGTCGTGCATATGACGCCGCTGATGCAGCATCTGGTGCGCCGTTTTCGTCAGATATCAGAGGACGAGCCGGAAAGCGCGCGTGCGCAACGCATGGCGCAAGTCATCATTGATGAGCTGACGACGCTGCCTGAAGCGCCGCTTCGGCTTCCTGCAGGTACGGACCCACGACTTCAGCGCGTCACCAACCGGCTGATGGCCAGACCGGAAGATCGTTCGGGTCTTGAAGAAATGGCGCAGTTCTCCGGCACGGGTGCGCGAACGCTTGAACGATTGTTTCAGCGTGAAACCGGGCTGAAGTTCTCAGAGTGGCGCAGTCGGCTGCGGCTGATGGAAGCCGTCAATCACTTAAGTCATGGCAAGAGCAGTGCCGAGATCGCTGCGCGGCTGGGGTATCGCAGTGCCAGTGCTTTTGTCGCAGCCTTTCGGCGCAGTTTTGGTGTTCCGCCGCAGTCCTATCTGAAGGCAGGCCGCGGCGTACAGGCAGGCGCCTGAGTGCCTGTTTATAAATAGAAGTGTGCAGGTCTGAAAGCCACTTGAAAGCTGCTTCAGCGTGTTTTCGTTCCGAAATTCTCTGAGCTGTTTTCTGTGCTCCGGCGTTCTTTCAGGTAGTCAAAAAGCCAGGCGATTTCGGCTTCCACATCGCCAAACCGGTCATCCTTTTCACGTCCGCCAGCGTTGTGAAACGCGACAGAGCCGCCTTGCTCGTGCCCTGCCAGCCAGGCAAGCGCATTGGCGGCACGTTCGGCCCGCTTTGTATCCGGTGGCGGGTCTCCGAGGCTTCGCCCGCCGGCATAGGCCGCAATCCGGTCACAGAGCCGCTCGGCACCTGCAACGGCAGGAAACCACGATGCCGCTTCACGTCCTGCCGGCGGTGGTTCCGCGACAAGTTTTTGCAGTTGCGTGCGAAGATCGGAAAGGCGGCGGTAAGCGGAAAACTCGCTGTCTACTGCGGTTTTCTGGAATGTGGCTATGGCCGCGTTTTCATCCGGCACAACGCTGGTTGCCGCTTTAAGAAATGTTCCGACAGCATCAATGGCGCGTCCGAAGGATGTATTCAGGTTGGTGCTCTGCGAACGCGGCCAGATCAGGTAGCCAAAAATGAGCGCGATGGCTGCGCCGATCAGTGTGTCAAAGAGCCGTTGTTCGGCATAATTCTCTGCAGCACCCGGCACAGCAAGAGCGATCATCAGCAGGATAACCGGCGTTAACAATGTCACCATAGCGGCATAACTGCGCAGGCCTGCCCACGGGATAAAGGCGCAGAACAGCGTTATCAGGGCAACAATGCCGATATCCTGGTGAACCAGCATCATCACAAAGGCGGCGATGGCAACGCCCGCCAGCGTGCCGATGCTGCGGTGAATTGCGCGCACGAACACAGAGCCAAAATCCGGTTTCAGCACGATCGCGACCGTCATGGGTAGCCAGTAGGAGTGGTTGCCGCTGATAAACTGGCCAGCCACAACGGCAACACCCATTGAGACTGAAAGCCGAATGGCCGACTGGATGACCTCCTGCCCGAGAATCAGGCGCCTGCCAAGGGCTGTGAGCGTGGTTCTGGAAAAAACAGGTGCCCGCTTCTGTGCATCCTGCTCCGGCGGAGGCGTATCCGGGGCTTCTGACCAGATCGTGTCGACAAGCCGTCCGATAAGCCTGAAAATCTCGCTGTTGGCCGTCTGACATGCGCTGTCAGGTAAGTGGTACTTCACACCCTTGCTGTAGCACTCGGCGATGGACTGAATCTGCTGTGCTGCAGTTTTGAGACTGTCACGGTCAGAGGTTGTCGCCATGATGGCCATGTTCAGTTGGTTGATGAGGCTCAGAATGTCGGCTGCGCGCAGACTGTACCGTGTTCTTGCGCGCCCATGGGTCCGTTTCTCGATCAAAGATGCATAGGCTGCTTTTGTCTGATCCGTGACAACCCTGCGCCGGGCCTCCAGTTCTGCACGTTTTTCCGGGTCGCGATTATCCGGCGGCTCTGTCGCCGCCATTGCCAGCGCCGATATGGCTTCAAGAAGCCGCGCGAGCATGCGGCGTTCAGGCCGGTCACGATCGATCAGCGCAGCCAACGCCAGCATGGCGACCACAAGCATCGTCCCTGAAAGAAAGTGCGCGATCATTATCCAGGGAGAGCCGATATGGGTGAAGTGCGATGTAACGACCGCCAGCACCAGCATGTTCATTGCCCCGGTGGAAAAAGCCGCTCCATATCCGCTAATCAGCCCGGAAAACAGACCAAGAGCGGCAAGCATGACCAGTGTCATGACGCCATGACCGGCGACCGCCGGGCCTATGAGGCAGCCAAGCACGCCCACAGAGGTGGAGATGGCGATTTGCCGAAAGCGTTCGCGATAGGGATCAAGACGCACTGTAACGGCTGTCAGAAAAGCCCCGAGCGCAACATAGATCAGTGCTGCGGGGTTTCCGGTCAACACGCCGTAGAGCAGCGGCGCGCCAGTGCCAATTGCAAGGCGCAGCGAATGCCGCCACGGCTTATAGGGTGCGGGCTTGAGCAGAGCGAGATTGTGAAACCATGCTCTGGCATCAACTGTCCGCATCTTGATCCTGCCCCTCAAATGTTTCGCAAAAGTGCCTCAAGAATGATCTAGCCATGTTCGCTGCCGGTGCACAAGATCGGCCTGTGGCTTTCCAGCACCTTGTAAGAGACGACTTAGGGCAGGGGACGGGACTTAATCCTGTTTGATCTGATCAAGGCCTGACACAGCCTTTTCGCAGATTACGTCCAGCGTCGCATCAATATCGATGGTGATGACACCCGGTTCGCCGGTCGGTTCTTCAAGTGTCTCAAGCTGAGTTTTCAGCAGTGAAAGCGGCATGAAGTGCCCTTCGCGCTGGCCCATGCGTGTGTTCAAAAGTTCTGCGCTGCCTTTCAGGTAGATAAAGGCAAGAGGGCCGCCTGTCGTATCTCTTAAACGCTCCCGATAGGTTCTCTTCAAAGCTGAGCATGTGAGGACGACCGGGTTTTTGTTGATTTCCGCGTCATGCAGGACCCGGCCGATCTTATCGAGCCATGGCCAGCGGTCTTCGTCATTCAGCGGAATGCCTCTGGTCATCTTATCGACATTGGCTTGCGGGTGCAGCTCGTCGCCCTCAACGAAGCGGTAGCCGCGCTTTTCCGAGACCGCGCGGGCAACGGAAGACTTTCCGCAACCGCTAACCCCCATAACGATGATGGCGTTGACCATGTATTATGCTCCTCCGCATCCTGGTTTTTCGTTGTTGTGTCAGTCTCCCGGCCTACAGGCAATCGTTTGCCGGTTTCGATTTGCATTTAGTGCGGGAGACAAATTGAGCTTAAAGGCGAAATATACTGTTCCGGCTGCATGAAGATCTGTGCGGTTATGGTTGGCGCATGAGCATATCTGTGCGGTGCCGGATCCATGTACTGACTGATTGCATGACCTCTGGCATTCATCTGGATCATTACCCTGCGAGCCCAAAAATAACTCACCGCATTCGGGGCAGGTGTCGGTTTGTTCTGTCGAAAGCATTGTCCGTTTTCGATGAAGGATGTCATCGCGGTCTTGTCTGTTTCGTGTTTGAAGAATGAGTTTTCAGGCGGGCTGCGCCGTCAGACACCGCAAAGTGGGGTTTGGCGTGAGTGCTTCTGCAAGGGCAGATTCAGGCCGCAGGTGGGGCTGAGTTGACGATTTGCCTGGTGATCTCTGCTGTCGATTTATTGTAAAAGGAAGCGTTTCCAAAAATAACATATAATATCATTCCGGCGCTAGCGCTGGCCAGCTTCATCCCACCTTTGATTTTTGGCATTATGGAGTTCTCATTCAAGTAGCTGTTAATATGTACAAATTTATATCCATAGCGTTAGTGATCGATCTGCTTCGCTCACAAGAGTGACACCGGAGGAGCAAGATATCAAGGGTCTTCTTCTACTATTTGGAACCGATTCCACATTATTGAATGACTTCGTTCGAACGCATCGGTCATTCCTGCAAGAAAAACCCGGCATTCAAAAGAACACCGGGCAGATCAGGCGGGTGAGGATATGAATTGTATCAGAGGATAAGGTCAAACGCGGCTGTCAGCCGATCGATTTCTTCAACCGTGTTGTAGTGCACCATGGATACGCGCAGAACGCCGCCATCTTCGGTCAGATCGAGATACTCGGCCAGTCGACGCGAATGGAAATCTCCGTGCCGTATGGCAATCCGGTGTTCATCTACTGCCTTGCAGATTTCGGTGGAATCGCGCCCGTCGAAGCGGAAAGCGATGGTGGGAACACGAATGGCACTGTCACTGACCGTGGTACCGATAACACGGCAATTGTTGCGTGCCCGCAGATAGCTCAGGAGGCGTTCTGAAAGCTCAGCCTCGTGCGCACTGATGGCTGCAAAAGCAGCTTCGATTTTTGCGCGTGTATCACCGGTTTCGCCGGCCTGTTCACCCAATGTACTCAGATAGTCGACGATGCCGCAGGTCGCATAGGCCAGTTCATAGTTCGGGTTTCCCGGCTCCAGCTTTCCCGGCACTTTGTCCTTGCCGTAGAAGTAATGGTAAAGCGTGTCGAGTTCTTCCAGAAGCTCGTGTTTGCCATACATCAGAGCATAATGTGGCCCGTAGACCTTGTAGAGACTGAAGACGTAGTAATCCGCATCGAAGGCCTGAACGTCGACGGCGCGGTGCGGTGCATAGGCCACGGCATCCACGCAGATCAGCGCATCGCGCGCGTGCACGAAATCGGCAATTGCACGGATGTTGTTCACAGAACCTAGAATATTGGAAACATGCGTGACGCAGACCATTTTTGTCCGTTCGCTCATCAGCGGGGCAAGGTCGTCCAGCTCAAGGTGAAGGGTCTCCTTGTTCAGCGGCCAGAACTTCACATTGACGCCGATGGCCTGCAGCCTATCCCATGGACCGATATTCGATTCATGATCGCTGTTGGTCACGATGATTTCATCGCCGGGTTTAAGCTGGCTCTGCATCGCGCGTGCGAGGTTTTGCAGCAAAGCTGTCGATGAAGCGCCGAAGACGATTTCTTCCGGTCGTCTGGCATTGACCAGATGCATGGCCGCGGTTCTGGCTTCCATCAGTGCGGCGGCTGCAGACTTTGAGAGGTCATAAGAGCCGCCAATCTGGACGTTCTTCTCAAATAAAAACGCGTTGATGCGCTCAACCGCACCTTTGAGGATCTGGGAGCCGCCGGCATTGTCAAACAGCGTCCAGCCCTGTTGAAGGCCGGGAAACTGGCTGCGTACAAACGCAAGGTCAAGGGAAGGGGTTTCGGTCACGGCATCTGCCTCCGCTGGTCTGTCAATGATTGAGGACGGCGCGCAGAAAGCCGCGGGTCCGTTCTTCTTTTGGTGTATCGAAAATTTCGGCTGGTGTTCCCGCTTCGATTATGCGTCCGCCATCCATAAAGATCACGCGGTCAGCCACCTGCCGGGCAAAACCCATTTCATGGGTGACGACGATCATGGTCACCCCGGTCCCGGCAAGATCCCGCATCACATCCAGCACCTCGCCGACCATTTCCGGATCAAGGGCCGAAGTCGGCTCATCAAACAGCATCACCCGCGGTTCCATGGCGAGTGCACGGGCTATGGCCACGCGCTGTTGCTGTCCGCCTGAAAGTTTGCTCGGATATTTATCCGCCTGCGCGACAATACCCACTCTGTCGAGCAGTTTAAGGGCCTGTTCGCGTGCCTTTGTCTCCGGTGTTTTGCGCACCCGCATCGGCGCCAGCATCACATTGCGAACGACACTCATATGGGGAAACAGGTTGAAATTCTGAAATACCATACCGACTTCGGCGCGCACCTGTGCCAGTTCCGGACCACGCTGAACCGTCAGGCCGTCGATCTCAATGGTGCTGTTTTCAGAAAAATCCTCCAGCCGGTTGATGCAGCGGATCAACGTCGATTTGCCAGAGCCGGACGGGCCGACGACACATACGACCTCACCTTCAGCGATATCGAGGTCGATGCCATGCAGAACTGTGAAGTCACCATATGCCTTGACGAGGTCACGAATGGTGATCAGCGAACGTTTTTTTTCTGCCATCATTATCTCCCCTTGCTGTAGTGACGCTCAAGCCTGGAAACGACGGCAACCATCGGCCACAGCATGACGATATAGATAATCGCGGCACCGATCAGCGGTGTCGGGTTTGCAGAAAGAGCCTGAGCCTGGGTCGCCTGTTTGAGCAGGTCCGGCATGGCGACAACGGAGGCGAGCGCGGTATCTTTCAGCACGTTGATGCAGTTGTTGGTGAGCGGGGGAATAACGATCCGGACGGCCTGCGGCAAAACGATGTCGACCATGGTGTACCGGTCGGAAAGCCCAAGGGCGGCAGAGGCTTCAAACTGGCCGCGCGGGATGGCTTCGATCCCGGCACGGAAGATTTCAGCCGTATAGGCAGCAGAAACCAGTGACAGGGCCGTTACCGCAGAGAGAAAGGCTGAAAGCCGTATGCCAACAAACGGAAGTGCGTAGTATACAACGATCAGCAGAACCAGCAGCGGGATTGAGCGGAAGATATCAATATAAAAACGGATGAACAGTTTGATGGCCGCTGGCGCATAAAGTCTGGTGACGGCCAGAAACAGTCCGCCTGCAAGGCCAATCACGATGCTGGATATGCCGATTTCAATGGTTACCAGCAAGCCGCGCAGAAGCTGCGGCAGACTGTCGAGGAAAACCCCGACGTTTAGAAATGTATTGATCAGATCCATGGGAAAGACACGGCTCCGGTGCCGGGTCAGCAAGGCCTGAATATCAGCCTGCTGACCCTGAAGCTTCAGAAAAACTGGTCGTAAAGTTTACTTGGCCGTTGGCATGTCCAGAACTTCAACGGTGGAAGTCCCGGCCTCCGGGGCTGCGCCGAACCAGTTTTCATAGATTTCAGCCAGAGTTCCGTCTTCCTTCAACGTCGAGATGACATCGTTCACTTCGCTGGCCAGTGGCGCGCCTTTGTCGAACATGATCGAATATTTTTCACCGGTGGGAATGCGTTCGACGACATGCAGTGCTGGCTTGTCTTTTACATAGTAAAGAACGGCAGGAATGTCGGAGATATAGCCGTCAATGCGCCCGGCCTGCAGGTCGAGCATGGCCGGTGCCAGTCCTTCATAGCGGCGGATGTCGGAAAAGCCGTATTCATCCTTATTGGCTTCAGACCACATGTCACCGGTTGAGCCGGTATCAACACCGACGATCTTGCCCTTCATGTCTGAAAGGCCTTCAACACCGGATGACGTCGCGGAAGACAAAGACTGGTCGCTGTCATAGTAGGGCTGGGCGAATGATACGGATTCCAGGCGCTTGTCGGTGATGGTGATTGAAGAGACGGCCATATCAATACGCCCGGACTGCACCGCCGGAAACAGGCCGTTAAAAGGCGTGTTGACAAATTCGACCGTCTTTCCCATGCGGTCAGCGATCTCTTCAACGAGGTCGACTTCAAAGCCGGTTACCTTGCCATCGGCGTCTTCAAATTCCCACGGAACATTGCCGATATTGGCTCCGACGGTCCAGTCGGCAGCGTGGGCGCTCAAGGCCATGAAAGAAGCAGCGGCCGAAAGAAGTGTGATTTTTAGAACATGTTTCAATGTGGTTCCCCTTGTGTTTTTTTCAGAACTGGGACTAGATGGACTGTCGGTCCAACTGGTCAGACCAGTTAGACCGATGATGCACGGGTTTTTCCACTTTGCAAGTGCCATTGTGAAAAATACACTGAGGTGCGTTGGAGCGCCGTGCATCCATTCGGATGCACAAAGGACGCTTTAACCTATTGAATCTACGCATCGTGCCTTCCGAAAGTCGATTCCGATTTTCGGGCCGATGCTGTAGCTCCAATCGGAGAGGGGACACGATTACATGCTGAATAAAACGCTTCTTCCGCACTCGGTTGCGCGGCAGCTGCAAGCCATGATTCAGACGGGCGATTGGAAGGAGGGGCAAAAGATTCCTTCACAGCGTGATCTGTCTCACACGTTCGGCATCAGCCGTGCATCCCTGCGCGAAGCATTGCTGACACTGGAATCGCTTGGTCTGGTGAAGACCGAACCCGGACGCGGAACATTTGTCACAAAACCGGGCAGCGTGGCGAAGGATGATGCCGGGAGCTGGCGCTATGCTGACAGCTATTCCGTGTTTGATGTGTTTCAGACCCGCGTGCTTCTTGAAGGGGAGATTGCCCGGCTGGCCGCTGGCCGCCTGACTCACTATCAGTTTGATGAGATGGAACAGGCCAATGTGGCGATGGAGGAAAGCTGGGCGAAGCAGGATCTTGTTGCCAATGTCGAGGCTGATCTTGCCTTTCACGCGACAATTGTTTCAGCATGTTCCAATGCGGTTTTGCGTGATCTTTATGATGCTGTGCGGGACAAACTCACAGAAACACAGCGCCAGCCCATCCCCAGAACGGACCCTGAGCGCATGAAAGCCTCTGTTGGCGAGCACAGAAAGATTGTGGCGGCGCTGAGGGCAGGTGATGCAAAGGCTGCGAGAGAGGCCATGGAGGAGCACATTCGCAACACTGCGCAATGCGCCGGGCTTGAGCCATAAGGCATCTCCTGCCTGATGAGGGACAGCAACGCGTCGATGCGCCAGCGATAAAGCAGGCTATTGAGGCGCCACAACATCCGGCTTCGGCCAAATGATCCGAATCCGCGCGGCGGCGATCATCGGCCCCATCATATCAGAAGAGGATGGTGCCGATGCCGATCTTGGACACATCGAAGACGCAGAGAAACATGGCCGTTTGCCTTCAGATCAGACGACCGCGCCATAAAGCGGATAGGTCCTGCAAAGCGCCATCACCTCTTCATGAACGTCCGCCTCGACGGCCCGGTCGCCTTCCGGGTTGGTTGCCAGCGCATCGATGACCTTCAGGATCAGCGAACCGATCTTTTCAAACTCGGTCTCACGGAAGCCGCGCGTGGTGCCGGCGGATGTGCCGAGGCGAACGCCGGATGTGACGAAGGGCTTTTGCGGGTCGTTGGGAATGGCATTCTTGTTGCAGGTCAGGCCGGCGCGTTCCATTGCGATTTCGGCGGCCTTGCCGGTGACGGACTTCGGCTGAAGATCGACGAGGACGATATGCGAATCCGTGCCGCCGGAGACGATGCCAAGACCGCCGACTAGAAGCACATCGGCAAGCGCCTTCGCATTGTCGACAACCTGACGGGCATAGTCGGAAAATTCCGGCTTCAGGGCCTCGCCGAAGGCCACGGCCTTGGCCGCGATCACATGCATCAGCGGGCCGCCCTGATTGCCGGGGAAAACGGCGGAGTTCAGCTTTTTCGCCAAAGCCTCGTCATTGGTCAGTATGACGCCGCCGCGCGGGCCGCGCAGTGTCTTGTGGGTGGTCGAGGTCACGACATGGGCATGGGGCACGGGGTTTGGATACTGGCCGCCCGCTACGAGCCCGGCATAATGGGCCATATCGACCATCAGATAGGCGCCCACCTCATCCGCTATCGCGCGGAAGCCTTCAAAATCAATCCGGCGCGGATAGGCGGAGGCGCCGGCCAGAATGAGCTTCGGCTTCGTTTCCAGCGCCTGCTGGCGCACATTGTCCATATCGATCAGATGGGTCTTGGCATCCACCTCATAGGAAACGACATCGAACCATTTGCCGGACATGGTCACCGGCGAGCCGTGGGTAAGGTGACCACCATGGGCCAGCGACATTCCCATGATCCTGTCGCCGGGCTGAAGCAGCGCCAGAAACACGGCCTGATTGGCCTGCGCACCCGAATGCGGCTGAACATTGACAAAGGATGCGCCGAAAAGCTGCTTCAGGCGATCAATGGCGATGGCCTCGACCTTGTCGACGAATTCGCAACCGCCGTAATAGCGTTTGCCGGGATAGCCCTCGGCATATTTATTGGTCAGGACCGAGCCTTGCGCGGCCATCACATCCGGCGAAACGATATTCTCCGACGCGATCAGTTCGATCTGGGTTTTCTGGCGGTGAAGCTCCTCGGCAATGGCATCGGCAATCGCGCTGTCGGAAATCGGCATGGTATTAAGATTGTCGTACATCGTTCAGTCCTCGAAAAATGAAGGGCGTCAGAGGCTGGCTTCGGCTGCTATTTCGGCAGCGCCCGTTGCCAGAAGCGATAGCGCGAAAGGCGCAAAGGAGTGCCACATATCCATGGCAAAACGGTTTGCTTCCTCGCGGCGGATGACGACGGAGACGCCGTCGAAAACGGTGCGTCTGCCTTCACCGATAGCGATGGTCTCCGGGTCACGCGGGCAGCCAAGCGTCAGAAGATCGGTGGCTTTTTCACCTGAAATCTCCACCGTGATTTCACGGCCCGAGATATCGACGAGACTATGCGGGTGCCGATCGTAAATCGCGGCACAGGCCGATATGGCGGAAGCGGCATCATCTTCCCTTGTCAGGATCAGCCACTCATCCGGTCCCAGGCAAAGCGCCTCGCGCGTATCGGCGCGGCTGCGTTTGCCGATCCGGTCTGACAATTCCAGGCCGAGTGCGTCACAAAGCGGCGCGACTGCGGCGGCGCGGGCGCGAAGGTTCAGCCGCGCGCAGGGTTGGGCGATGGAAACACGCACCAGACTGTTTTCGGCAATCGGGCCGGGCGTGATTTCAGACGGTATGGCGTTCATGTCAGCCTCCGCTTGCTATTTTGAGACGGGTGTTTTCCGGATCGTAGAACACGGTCGATGTGATCTGTGCGGCGATGGTGCGGTCCGGCATCGGAATATGGACGGTCTCGCCCATCCGCTCATGACCGCCTTCAACAAGCGCCAGAGCGATCGGCCGGCCCGCCGCATCCGAGTGATAGGACGAGGTGACGTGGCCAATCATCTTCATGGGAACCTGTTGGTTCGGGTCGAAGACGATATGCGCACCTTCTTCCAGCTTTGTCCGGTCCTCGGTCAACAGGCCGACGAGCTGTTTGCGGTTTTCCGCCACAAGGTCGGGGCGGGCAAGGCCGCGCATGCCGACAAAATCGAGCTTTTTCTTCGCAACGGCCCAGCCCTGTCCGGCATCATAGGGCGTTACCGTGCCGTCGGTATCCTGTCCGACGATGATGAAGCCTTTTTCCGCGCGCAGCACATGCATCGTTTCCGTGCCATAGGGCGTGATGTCGTATTGTTTGCCCGCGCGCATGAGAATGTCCCAGAGCGTCCGGCCCATCGGTTGTGCAACATTGACCTCGAAGCCGACCTCGCCGGTGAACGAAACCCGGAAAAGCCGGGCGGGGATGCCCGCCACCTTGCATTCAATGCAGGACATGTGCGGAAAGGCGTCGTCGGTCAGTTCAACGCCCTCGACCAATGGCGCCAGAAGACGCGCGGCATTGGGGCCGTTGAGCGCAATCGTCGCCCATTGTTCCGTGGTCGAGGTCAGCCAGACGTTTAGGTCGGTCCATTCGGTCTGGAGATAGTCCTCCATCATGTTGAGAACCCGCGCCGCGCCGCCGGTTGTTGTAGTGACGTGAAAGCGGTCCTGCCCCATGCGTCCGATCACGCCGTCATCGCGGATATAGCCGTCATCGCCGAGAAGCAGGCCATAGCGGCAGCGTCCCGGCTGCAGCTTGGTCCATGGATTGGTGTACATGCGGTTCATGAATTCCACCGCATCCGGGCCGACGACTTCGATCTTGCCGAGGGTGGAGGCATCGAAGATGCCCAGACTTTGCCGCACGGCCCGGCATTCGCGGCCGACGGCGGCATCCATGTCCTCGCCGTGTTTCGGGAAATACCATGCCCGCCGCCACTGGCCGACCGGCTCGAAAACCGCGCCGTTTGCCTCAGCCCATCCATCAATGCCGGTCTTGCGCACAACCTCGAAATGGCTGCCGCGATGATAGCCTGCAAACGCCCCAAACGAGGTGGGCGTGTAGGGCGGGCGAAATGTGGTCAGCCCCACTTCCGGCTGGGGTTTTCCAAGCGCATCGGCGGCGATGTTCAGGCCGTTGATGTTGGACATCTTGCCCTGATCCGTCGCCATGCCGTTGGTGGTGTAGCGCTTGACATGCTCGATCGAGCGCATGCCCTCGCGCACGGCCAGACGCAGATCCTTCGCCGTCACGTCATTCTGGAAATCGACAAAGGCTTTGGCCTTGCCGGGATTGCCATCGGTGGGCAGTTCCTTGTGGCTGGTCCCGGTGCCCGTCCGGTCGCCGGTAACGCTGTATTGCACGTCCGAAGCGCTTGCCGACAGGGCCGAGACGACTTCGCGGCCCTTCGCCACGCCGTCTTCCAGTGCGGCGGCGATGCCCCAAAGCCCGCGACTGGCTCCGGCGATGACGCAGTCTTCCGGCGTTTCAGAGGGAAGAAAGGTCGTGCGGTTATCGTCCCAGGCAAGCTTGCCTTTGGTATGGGAGAAAAGATGCAGCGACGGCGTCCATCCGCCGGACATCAAGACGGCATCGCAGGAAAGCGTGATCGCGGAACCGACCTTGCCGTTCGAGAAAGGGTTTATCCGTATGCCGCTGACACGCAGCCGCCCCGATGTGCCGGTTGCCGTGTGCGACAGAAGAACCCTGATGCCGCGTTTTTTTGCATCCGCCAGAAGGTCGTCGGCCACGCTGGCGCGCGTGTCGACGATGGCTTCGATCTTTGCGCCTGCATCGGCGAGATCGAAGGCGGCATGCCAGGCCGAATCATGACTGGTGAGAATGACCGGTCGCTTTCCGGCCAGAACGCCGTATCGATTGAGATAGGTCTGGGCGGAACCGGCCAGCATCACGCCGGGGCGGTCGTTGCCGTTGAAAACCAGCGGCTTTTCCAGTGCGCCCTGCGCCAGAACCACCTGTTTCGCCCGCACCCGCCAAAGCCGCTCGCGCGGCAGGTCTTGCGGAAGCGTGCCCAGATGGTCGGTCAGCTTCTGGCAAAGGCCGATCATGTTCTGATGATAATAGCCGAATGCGGTCGTGCGGGTCATGATCGAGACGCCGCACGCTTTCAGCTCTTCAATCTCGGCATCCAGCCATTGCCACGCGGGCTGGCCGTTGATTTCAGCCTGTGGCTCGGAAAGGAGCGTTCCGCCGGCCTCGCTGTTTTCATCGACAAGGACGACTTTCAACCCGTCGACAGCGGCGGCGCGCGCGGCTGCAAGGCCCGCCGGCCCGGCCCCCACGATCAGAACATCGCAATGCAGATAGCGCGAGGCATAGGTGTCCGGGTCTTCTTCCTGCGGGCTGATGCCCAGACCGGCGGCGGCCCGGATGAACGGCTCATAAACCTTGTGCCAGAAGCTCTTCGGCCACATGAAGGTTTTGTAGTAAAAGCCCGCCGAAAACAGCATATAGGCGGCATCGTTGACCGCGCCGATATCGAATTTCAGGCTCGGATAACGGTTTTGCGAATGCGCTTCCAGTCCCGGCCAGATTTCCTGAACGGTTGCGCGGGTGTTCGGCTCGAAACGTCCCGGACCGCGCCAGGTTCCGATCAGCGCGTTCGGCTCCTCCGAGCCAGCGGCCACGGGGCCACGCGGACGGTGATATTTGAACGAGCGGCCCATAAGGTGCTGGCCGTTCGCCAGAAGTGCCGAGGCAACAGTGTCGCCTTCAAAACCCCGATAGGATTTTCCGTCGAATGTGAAGGTGACGGGCTTTCCGGCGTCGATCCGTCCGCGACCTGAAACGCGAAAGTCGTTCATGTCCGCTCCTCCGTCAGCGAAGAGAGGTCGGGGCGTGGTTCGTCCGCCTTGTAGGTGCTCAGAAAACGGTCACTCACCGTGTCGCGCACGGCATTGAAGAACCGGCCGCAGCCATGGGCATGGCGCCAGCGCTCGTAATGCGGTCCTTTGACATTGGTGCGGATGAACAGGAAGCTTTCCCATTGTGCGTCGGACTGATCGGAGGGCAGCGTGGCGCGTTCGATATGGGCTTCACCGGCATAGGCGAATTCGGCTTCCGGCAGGGTTTCATTGCAATAGGGGCAGCGAATAAGAAGCATGGCGGCAAATCCTCAATGCGCAACGGCGGCGGCAGCGGCTTCGTCAATCAGACGGCCATTGCGGAAGCGCTCAATGGTGAAGGGGGCGTTGATCGGGTGTGGGTCATCCTTTGCAACGGTCCATGCAAAGGTGTGAGCTGCGCCGGGCGTCGCCTTGAACCCGCCGGTGCCCCATCCGCAATTGACATAGAGGCCCTTGACCGGCGTCTTTGCGACGATGGCCGACCGGTCAGGTGTTACATCGACAATGCCGCCCCATTTTCTGAGCATGCGCATGCGGTTGAAGATCGGGAAGATTTCGGTGATTGCCGCGACCGTGTGTTCGATCAGCGGCAGACCGCCGCGCTGTGAATAGGATGTATACTGATCGGTGCCTGAGCCGATCACCAATTCGCCCTTGTCGGACTGACTGATATAGGCGTGAACCGCATTCGACATGACGACACAGGGAAAGATAGGCTTCACCGGCTCGGAGACGAGCGCCTGCAATGGGTAGCTTTCCAGCGGCAATTGCACATCCGCCGTCTGCATCAAAACCGAGGTGTGACCTGCCGCTGAAACCGCGACTTTTTTTGCGCCGATGAATCCTTTCGCGGTTTCGACTCCGGCCACCGAACCGTCGGCATTGCGCCGGATCGCCGTGACCGGGCAGTTCTGGATGATGTCGACACCGCGCGCCGCCGCGCCACGGGCATAGCCCCAGGCAACCGCATCGTGACGCGCCGTTCCCGCACGCAGCTGCAGGGCGCCGCCCATCACCGGATAGCGGGCGTTTTTCGAAAGGCTGAGCGGAGGGCAGAATGCCTTGCATTCTTCCGGCGTCAGCCATTGATTGTCGACGCCGTTCAGCCGGTTGGCGTGAACATGGCGTTTGAAGCTTTGAACATCGTGCACGGTATGCGCCAGCATCAGGCAGCCCCGGCGCGAATACATGACGTTGTAGTTCAGCTCCTGCGACAGGTCTTCCCAGAGATCCAGCGCATGGTCGAACATACGCGCGCTTTCGTCATAGAGATAGTTGGAGCGGATAATCGTTGTGTTGCGGCCGGTATTGCCGCCGCCAAGCCAGCCCTTGTCAATCACCGCGACATTGGTGATGCCGTGCTGGCTGGCCAGATAATAGGCCGTGCCAAGCCCATGGCCGCCAGCACCGATGACAATGACGTCATATTCCCGCTTCGGCGCGCTGTCTGGCCATTGTTCATCCCAGTTCTTGTTGCCGGTCATGGCCTGCTTTAGCAGGTTGAGAGCGTTAAAGCGCATCATGGTTCCCCGGTTTGATTGTCGGCAATTTGATAATCGTTAGGGATGAATGTGCATTTCCGGCTGGACATTCGCGTCGGCCTGGCTGAATAATCGCGTCATGAAGCACGGCCCTTCCAGAAAACGCCTGACTGTGGGCTTCCTGCTGGCGAACAGGTTCACCCTGTCGGCCTTTGCGAACTTCGTCGACGTGTTGCGGCTTGCCGCCGACGATGCGGACCGCTCCCGGCCGATCCTGTGCGAATGGAATGTTCTGTCTGCCGATATGATGAGCGTGCAGTCCAGTTGCGGCGTCAAGATCCAGCCGGATACGCGGCTTTCGAAGCGTGCGGAGAAGTGCGATTATGATTATATCGTCGTCGTTGGCGGCCTGATCGGCGACCACAGTGCGTTGCCGGATGAGGCGATCCGGTTTTTAAAGACGCAGGCCGCCGCCGGGGTGCCGATGATCGGGCTTTGCACCGGCGTTTTCATCCTGCAGGCTGCCGGGCTTCTGGATGGCTATCGCTGTTGCGTCAGCTGGTTCCACCATCAGGATTTTTTGGACCGTTTTGACAGTCAGCAACTCGTGTCCGATCAGATTTTCGTGGTCGATCGGGACCGGCTGACCTGTTCCGGCGGCCATGGCGCAGCGCATCTGGCGGCGTTTCTGGTCGAGCGCCATGTCGGTCAGTCAGCCGCGATCAAGAGCCTCAACATCATGATGATCGACAACGCGCTGAGTGGCGAGAAACCACAGCCGGGCCAGTTAAGCGGGCGCAGCGCAACGGACCCGCTTGTCAAAAAGACAATCCTGAGAATGCAGCAGAGCGTTGAAATGCCGAAGACGATTTCGGCCCTTGCGAAGGATCTGGGTGTGGGGCGACGCAGCCTTGAACGGCGTTTTCTGGCCGATCTCGGCGTATCGCCGTCGAAAGTCTATATCGAACTGCGCCTCGACCGCGCGCTTTCGCTGCTGCGCAAGACCAATGACAGCGTGACGCGGATTGCGCTGGCAACCGGATTTTGCGATGCGCCCCATCTTTCGCGCACGCTGAGGGCCGAGCATGGTTTGAGCCCGATGGAATACCGGAAAGCTCAGGTGAACCATAGCGGAACGCAGGATGAATTCGCTGTTGGGGTGTTGCTACCGCCGTCGTGATGGTCTGGCTATGCACTGTGACGTGCGCGAAAGCGCGCCAGCTCCCGTTCGTCCGGTGCCTGGCCTGTATAGGTTCTGACATATTCCGCGGCACGGTTGACGCGGGTCTGTGTGTCCTCGGTGACTTGCAGCGAGATATAGCCGATCTGCACCAGGTAAACCGCATGCGCACGAACATCGGCTTCTTCCGCTGCAAAGCCAAAACGCGTGAACAGCGCCTTGATGGCGGCCAGCCTTTTGCGGTCTGCGCTGGCAACGCGCGCCATCACTGCAGAAGATTGCGCTGCCCAGCCGCGAATGGAGAAATCGAGCCGCGGATCGAAGGCGTCTTCTTCGATGAAAACGCTGATCAGGTTCAAAATTCCTTCTGTCAGCGTTTCGGCATAGGCCGCGCAGGCATCTGTCAGAGCGCCGGTGTTAGTCTCCTCCCAATGCTCCAGAAGGGCATCAAGCAGCGCTGACCGATCCTTGAAGAACCAGTAGAAGCTGGTTCTTGAAAGAGACAGGTGATTGGCAAGCGGCTGGATCTTCACCGCATCGAGGCCATTTTCGACAAAGGCCTGCCGGGCTGCTTCGAGCCATAATGCGCGTGAACCGCGCCAGCCTGCGTTCTTCTCTGTTTCGATATCCATAAAGAACAACCTAGCCAAAATGCATGTCTGAAACAAGAAAAATAGACGCTGGTGATCATTAACTTGACAGTATTGTACATTTATGCCGAACTCTGACCAATCAGAGGAGAACACCATGAAAAATGACCCACTGCTTCAGCCTTACCAGCTCAAACATCTGCGTTTGAAAAACCGCATCATGATCACGTCGCATGAGCCGGCCTACCCGGAAGACGGCATGCCGAAAGAGCGTTATCGCGCCTATCACGTCGAGCGCGCTCGCGCGGGTGTCGCGCTGACAATGACCGCCGGTTCGGCATCGGTCGCGCGTGATAGCCCACCCGTCTTCAACAATATTCTCGCCTGGAAGGATGAGGTTGTCGGCTGGATGAGAAAGCTCACCGATGAATGTCATGAGCATGACTGTGCGGTGATGATCCAGCTGACCCATCTTGGCCGCCGCACCCGCTGGGATAAAGCCGACTGGCTGCCGGTGGTCTCTGCCGGGCACGAGCGAGAAGCGGCCCATCGCGCCTTTCCGAAGAAGGCGGAAGACTGGGATATCGCCCGAATGATCGCTGATTATGCCGATGCCGCCGAACGCATGAAGGCGGCCGGGCTGGATGGGATCGAAATCCAGGCCTATGGCCATCTGATGGACCAGTTCTGGTCGCCGCTCACCAATGAGCTGGACGCCCCCTATGGCGGCTCGCTTGATAACCGTCTGCGTTTCACCTTCGACGTGCTGAACGAAATCCGCAAGCGTGTCGGCCCGGATTTCCTTGTCGGTGTGCGTTATACCGGCGACGAACAACTTGAAGGTGGTTTCGACCGCGATGAAGGCATCGAGATTTCGCATCGGCTGAAGGATAGCGGTCTTGTCGATTTCCTGAATGTCGTGCGTGGGCACATCGATACCGATGCCGGGCTTACCGATGTTATTCCGGTGCAGGGCATGGCCAGCGCGCCGCACCTTGATTTCGCCGGTGAAATTCGTGCGGCCACGGATTTCCCGACTTTCCACGCGGCGAAAATTCAGGATGTCGCGACAGCACGCCATGCAATTGCCAGCGGCAAGCTCGACATGGTGGGCATGACGCGCGCTCACATGACGGACCCGCATATCGTTGCCAAGATCATCGCCGGTGAGGAAGAGCGCATTCGCCCCTGCGTTGGCGCGAATTACTGTCTCGACAGGATTTATCAGGGCGGTCTGGCGTTTTGTATTCATAACGCCGCCACAGGCCGTGAGGAGACAATGCCGCAGACCATTCCCCCGGCTCAAAAGAAGCGCCGCGTGGTCATCGTCGGCGCGGGACCGGCTGGCATGGAGGCTGCGCGTGTCGCCGCAGAACGCGGCCATGAGGTGATCGTCCACGAAGCGGCAAACGATCCCGGCGGGCAGGTGCGCCTTGCTGCCCAGAGCGAGCGCCGCCGCGAGATGATCTCGATTATCGACTGGCGTTTTTCGGAATGTCAGCGGCTGGGCGTGACCTTCAATTTCAACAGTTTCGCCGATGGCGAGAGCGTGATGGAAGACAGGCCGGATGTGGTGATCATTGCCACGGGCGGGCTGCCCCACACAGAAGTTCTGAGCGAAGGCGACCCGCTTGTGGTTTCCGCCTGGGATATTCTGACCGGGGATGTCAAGCCCGGCGAAAATGTTCTGATCTATGATGATGCGGGCGACTATCCCGGGCTGCAGGCGGCTGAGAAAATCGCGGAGGCCGGCGCCAGGGTTGAAATCATGACCCGCGACCGCGCCTTCGCTCCGGAGGTGATGGCAATGTCGCTTACGCCGTTCATGCGCGCCTTGCAGAAAGGCGATGTCACCTTCACCGTGACATGGAAGCTGCGCAGTGTTCAGCGTGACGGGAACCAGCTTCTGGCCACCATCGACAGCGATTATGGCGGGGTGACGCGCACGCGGCTGGTTGATCAGGTGATTGTCAACCACGGCACACGCCCGCTGGACGATGTCTACTTCGAGCTGAAACCCGGATCGTCAAATCTCGGTGCGGTTGATTACGAAGCTCTGGTTGCCGGTACTCCGCAAAAGGTCAACACCAATCCGGAAGGCACCTATCAGCTCTTCAGGATCGGGGATGCCGTTTCGGCGCGCAACACCCATGCAGCGATCTATGACGCATTGCGGCTGGTGAAGGACCTGTAAGGGCTTAACTTAAACCTAAAACGGCACGCGCCTTAAGAAAGATGTAGGCCGTTTTGCTTGTCAGAAAATCAGAGGTTTTAATAGCGGAAGGCGGAAAAGCTCGCGGCGAATTCACCGCTGGCCACATCGGCCAGAAGGTTGGTTTCGGTATCCGTCCCGAACATATCGCAACGCCGGAAAGCGCTGCCTGCGCCGCAATGAGGATGCCGTCATTGCTGAGGCGACGGGGCCTGTCCGGCTGGTCGAACACATGGGCAATGAAGTTTACGTCCATTGCGACATCGAAGGCCTGCCCTTTACCCGCCCGCTTTCCAACCGACGACGCACGGATCGGATGCTGGATGACAGCATGCGCGGTGAGCCCTTCCGGTTCAGCTTCATCATGGAAAAATCGCACGTCTTCGCCGATGGCGAGGCTGGTATCAATCTGACACTTTAATCGCAATCATGTGCGCCGTATGGCCGGATGTGGAAACATATCCGGCCAATTTGCATGTCAGTCCGGTTCTGGTCCATTGTTCCTGCGAAACGTGCTGGTGCGAAAAGCCATGATCTGGCATGAGTATTTGTGAATGCGTGTGCCAAGGGGAGTTGGAAATGGCCGATAATTCAGGCTGGCGGCAGATGTTCGATCTGAAGCATCCGTCTTTAAAGCCGCTCTGGGTCAGGGTTTTACTGGTTGCGGTCTGCCTTGGCTGGGCGGTCGTGGAGCTGACAATGGGCTCGCGCGCCTGGGCCGCTGTGTCCGGTGCCATCGGCCTCTTCATGCTCTACTCCTTCTTTTTTTCCGCTGATAAGGACTATTTTTCGCGGTCAGAGGACGAAGAGAAGAAGGATTAAGCCCTGCGATTTTCTTTCGCCGTCAGGATGGTACCCAGAAGTTCAAGGCGTGCTGTCTGTGTCAGGCATAACCTGTCACCCTGATCAATCAATGGCAGAACATAGCCCACCAGAAACTGGAAACTTAATCCGCCATTCTGGCTCATGAAGCTTGGCAGGGCTGCGGTCAGTTTCGTGAAACGCGACTTTTTCGCAAGATCGAGTTGCGCACCTGCCGCCTCGACGAGCAGATTTTCCAGTCGTTGATTGCCGGACTGTGCAAAGCAAAGCTCGCCATTGCCCGACTGTGCCTGCGGAAAGTCGGCACGTGCCGGTGTGCTGACGATAAACCCGAAGAGTAGTCATCTCTGTCATTATAGCAATCAAGGCCGGTGTCAGAGCAGGCTGCCAGAAATGCAACCGGCAGCGGGCAAGGAAGATGTTTGGAATGAGACATGGGTTGTCCCTCGTACAGTCATTGAAGCCTAAAGTTTTTGGTCAATTGGATCCGCGCGCAGCCCTCACCACGCGCAACTGAGTTTTTGATAAATGATCAGCCGCATGCGAGCGCCCCCCCCCCCCCCCAATAGGGGGTATGTCAAAGATCGTTGACTGATTGTGGTGGTAATAATCGCAAAAGTTGTTTTTAACGATTGGACAGGTTTACCTGTGTTGCTCAGTAGAGTGGTCTGTAGCGTTTTCGCTGTGAGGTATGTTCCGGTATCTGTTCAACCGTCTCCAAGCGATGCTCCACCTGCACGGCCTGCGATGAGGACGGGGTGACACATTTCTGTTCAGCGGCTCTTAAGAGGCTGTTTTCGATGATGGAATTATTTTCCTTATTCAAAATCAACAAATATGGTTGCACGCATCAGGCGCTTAACGTACCGTTTCCCGGTAACGTTTCAGTTTGGGAGGACATTATGAAACGCGTACTGATTTCGGCTGCACTTGCGGCCGGTGTGGCTATGCCGCTGGGAGGCGCGAATGCCACCGATCTCGAAGTCACGCACTGGTGGACATCCGGCGGCGAAGCTGCTGCTGTGAAGGTGCTGGCTGACAACTTTAATGCGATGGAAGGCTACAACTGGGTTGATAGCGCAATCGCAGGTTCCGGCTCCACCGCAAACCCGATCATCATCAGCCGTATCATCGGTGGTAACCCGATGGGTGCGACCCAGATGAACACGGGTCGTGACGCCGAAGAGCTGATCCAGGCGGGTCTGATGCTGGATCTGACAGAGCTTGCAGAAAAGGAGAACTGGGCGGAAAAGATCCGCCCCGCAAAGCTTCTCGGGGCCTGCGAGTTTGAAGGCCGCATCTATTGCGTGCCAATCAATATCCATTCCTGGCAGTGGATGTGGCTCAACCGTCATGTGTTTGAAGACAATGGCATGGAAGTTCCGGCCAACTGGAATGAGCTGGTGGCGGCCGCGCCAAAGCTTCGTGAAGCTGGCGTTATCCCGCTTGCCACTGGCCAGCCCTGGCAGGTTGATGGCATTCGTAATGTGATGCAGAGCGCGATTGGCGGTGTGGATAACTACATGGCGGTCAACGGTGAGAAAGATCCTGATGCCGTCATGAGCGATGAAAACCGCGCGATCTGGGAGTCCTTTGCTGATGCTCGCAGCATGGTCGATGATGCCTATTCCGGTCGTGACTGGAACGTTGCCACCAATATGGTGATCCAGGGCGATGCGGCAGCGCAGGTGATGGGCGACTGGGCGCAGGGCGAGTTCGCCATGGCCGGTCAGAAAGCCGGTGTCGACTATGACTGCCTGCCCGGGCTTGGACTGAACCCCGTTCTGGATACGAGCGGTGATGCTTTCTACTTCCCGAAAAACAGCGATCCGGAAATCACGGAAGCGCAGCTCGCGCTGGCTTCCATGCTGGTTTCACCGGAAGTGCAGGTGGAGTTTAACCTGACCAAGGGCTCTTTGCCGGTTCGTGGTGATGTCGATCTTGAGGCTGCCAATGCCTGCATGAAGAAAGGTCTGGAGATCCTTAAAAATCCGGACAACGTGCTGGCATCGACGGAAATGCTGCTTGATTCCGATACGCAGGGACAGATTACAGATCTGGCGCTTGAGTTCTTCTCTTCCGACATGCCGGTTGATGAGGCACTGGAACGCCAGCAGGAGATCATCGAACAGGCCAGATAACAGGCTGCATGGAGAAGGTTGGAACCGGCGGCTTTTCGTTTCTTAAAGACCGCCGCCGGTTTCCCGTTGCATCCATTATC
Source organism: Martelella mediterranea (assembly GCF_004342225.1). Lineage (GTDB taxonomy): Bacteria > Pseudomonadota > Alphaproteobacteria > Rhizobiales > Rhizobiaceae > Martelella > Martelella mediterranea_B. Next base: position 66,639 of record NZ_SMAR01000001.1, read on the forward strand.
TGAAGACCAGCGAGGAACGCTGCAATGACTGCTGCTGCTCGCCGTCCGTTTGGCCTGTTCAAAAACATGAACGCCAAGATCGCGGCCATTCCGATGATGCTGACCTCTGTGGTCATCTTCATCGGCTGTACCGCCTGGACGGTCATTTACTCTTTCACCGATTCCCGGCTGTTGCCGAGTGAGAATTTTGTCGGTTTCGCGCAATATGAACGCTTGTTCGATACGACGCGCTGGAATGTCGCGATCATCAATCTGTTTATCTATGGCGGGCTGAGCCTTGTATTCTCATTCGTGGTCGGCTTCTTTCTGGCTACGTTGCTTGACCAGAAAATCCGGTTTGAGAACACGTTTCGAACGATTTTTCTTTACCCGTTCGCCCTTTCCTTCATCGTCACCGGACTCGTCTGGCAATGGATTCTCGATCCGGCGCTCGGGGTGCCGAAATTTCTTGATGGTCTGGGCCTGCCGGGAGGTGAACTCGCACTGCTCGGCAACAAGAATACGGTGATCTATGCCCTGGTGATTGCCGGATTGTGGCAGGGCACCGGGCTTGTCATGGTGCTGATGCTGGCCGGCTTGCGCGGCATTGATAACGAAATCTGGAAGGCCGCCCGCGTCGACGGCATTCCCGCCTGGCGAACCTATCTCTTCATCGTCATTCCCATGATGCGCGGTGTGTTCGTAACGACGCTGGTGATTGTCGCATCCGGGATTGTCCGCGTTTACGACCTTGTTGTCGCGATGACGCAGGGCGGGCCTGGCTTTGCTTCCGAAGTGCCTGCCAAATACGTCTACGACCTGATGTTCCAGCGCGGCAATATCGGGCAGGGGCTTGCGGCTTCAACTGTCATGCTGGTCACGGTTTTCATCATCCTTGTGCCCTGGGCCTGGATGGAATTCCGGCAGAAGAAGCGGTGAGGGATGACAATGGCTGATACAGCAATCAATGAACCGCATGGTCCTCGTCCAAAGCGCCGTTTCGCACCGTCCCGGATCATACTTTACAGCGTACTTTTCGTCGCCGCTGTCTATTACCTGATCCCGCTTTACGTGATGGTCGTCACTTCGCTGAAAGGCATGCCGGAAATTCGTATGGGGAATATCTTTGCCCCGCCGGTGGAAATTACCTTTGAACCGTGGGTAAAGGCGTGGAGCCAGGCCTGCACGGGGCTTTACTGCGAAGGCATTCGCGTTGGTTTCTGGAATTCGGTGAAGATCACCGTGCCGGGCATTATCGTCTCAATCGCTGTCGCCTCGGTCAACGGCTATGCGCTGGCAAACTGGCGTTTCAAGGGCTCGGAATTCTTCTTTACCGTGCTCTTGTTCGGGGCCTTTATTCCCTATCAGGTCATGCTCTATCCGCTGGTAATCATCCTGCGCGAGCTGCACCTCTTCTCGACGCTTCCGGGCATTGTGCTGGTGCATACGATTTTCGGCATGCCGATCCTGACGCTCCTTTTCAGAAACTATTTTGCCTCGCTGCCAGAGGAGCTGTTCAAGGCGGCGCGTGTCGATGGGGCCGGGTTCTGGCAGATTTTCTTCCGCATCATGCTGCCAATGTCACTGCCGATTTTCGTCGTGGGCATGATCATTCAGACCACAGGCATCTGGAATGACTTCCTGTTTGGCGTGATTTTTGCCGGTCAGCAAAACTATCCGATGACGGTGCAGCTGAACAATATCGTTAACGCTGTTCAGGGCGTGAAAGAATATAATGTCAATATGGCGGCCACACTTCTGACCGGCATCGTCCCGCTCATCGTCTACTTCGTGTCTGGCCCGCTTTTCGTTCGCGGCATCGCCGCCGGCGCGGTGAAAGGGTAAACTCATGAACAATGAAATCACCAACCCGAGCGTATCGATTAAGGACCTGTCTTTGTCCTTCGGTGCGATTGAAGTGCTGAAGAACCTCAACCTGGATATTGCCGATGGCGAGTTTCTGGTGCTTCTGGGGTCTTCCGGTTGCGGAAAATCCACATTGCTGAACTGTATTGCCGGGCTTCTGGAAGCAACCGAGGGGCAGATCTTCATCAAGGGCAGGAACGTGACCTGGATGGAGCCGAAAGACCGTGGAATCGGCATGGTTTTTCAGTCCTATGCGCTTTACCCGCAAATGAGCGTTGAGAAGAACCTTTCCTTCGGGTTGCAGGTTGCGAAAATGCCGAAGGCGGAAATCGCGAAACGCGTTGAGCGTGCCGCCGGTATCCTGCAAATTGAACCGCTTCTGCAGCGCAAGCCAGCTGCGCTTTCCGGCGGTCAGCGGCAGCGTGTTGCCATCGGCCGGGCGCTGGTGCGTGATGTGGATGTGTTCCTGTTTGATGAGCCGCTTTCCAATCTGGATGCCAAGCTGCGATCAGAACTGCGCGTTGAGCTCAAACGGCTACACCAGTCTTTGAAGAACACGATGATCTACGTGACTCATGACCAGATTGAGGCGCTGACGCTGGCGGACCGCATTGCAATCATGCGTAATGGCATCATCCAGCAGCTGGCTGATCCGGTGACGATTTATAACCGGCCAGTCAACAAGTATGTGGCTGGGTTTATCGGTTCACCTTCAATGAATTTCATTGATGGCGCACTCGTGGAAAAAAACGGTGCAGTCGTGTTTCAGTCCAATGGCGTGGATTTCAGCCTGACGAACTATGACGCCAATGGCACCCTGACGGCAGGCAGGAAGGTCACACTCGGGATCAGGCCAGAGCATGTCATGGTCGATGAGGAAGTGCCGGATGGTCATGAAGTGCATGAAGCAACCGTTGATCTGGAGGAGCCGATGGGGGCTGATAACCTCATATGGCTGAAACATGCCGGCCATCTTTTCTCGGTTCGGGTGGGCGGCAATCGGCGCTGCGCGACGGGCCAGACCCTCAAGCTCGGCTTTGATATGGAGCTTGCATCGCTGTTTGATGCGGATACCGAAAAGCGGCTCTGAGACTTTTATATATTTACAAGGCGATATTTTCAGATGCCCCGCAACAGTCATTGCTGCGGGGCATTTTTGCGTATTTGTTGTAATTACCTATACGTCATTTAATTGACGAATATGTTATGCTCCGGTATAGGAACTTGCAGGAACGGTGGAAGCAGCACGGGAGGTTTGCTGTCTCCGCCGGTTGAGTGAGGAGGAGCTACGCCATGAAGATACTCGTGCCTGTAAAACGGGTGATCGATTATAACGTGAAGGTGCGGGTCAAGCCGGACGGTTCCGGCCCTGATCTTTCCAACGTCAAAATGTCGATGAACCCTTTCGATGAAATTGCGCTGGAAGAGGCGATCCGGCTGAAAGAAAAGGGAGACGCCAGCGAGATTGTTGCCGTTTCCATCGGCGTGAAACAGGCGCAGGAAACACTGCGCACAGCGCTTGCCATGGGGGCGGACCGTGCGATCCTGATTATTGCAGCAGAGACGGCCGAAACCGACATCGAACCGCTTGCCGTCGCCAAACTTCTCAAGGCGGTCATTGACGAAGAAGAACCGGCGCTGGTGATTGCCGGAAAGCAGGCTATCGACAACGATATGAATGCCACTGGCCAGATGCTGGCGGCACTGCTTGGCTGGCCTCAGGCAACATTTGCGTCCAGACTCGAAATGGCTGACGGCAAGGCGACAATCACGCGTGAGGTCGATGGCGGTCTGCAGACAATCTCGGTTTCGCTGCCTGCCATCGTTACAACAGATCTTCGGCTGAACGAGCCGCGCTATGCCTCACTGCCAAATATCATGAAGGCAAAGAAAAAGCCTCTCGATCAGAAAACACCGGAAGATTTTGGCGTCGACATTGCGCCCCGTCTGTCTGTCGTCTCGACCCGGGAACCGGAAGGACGCAAGGGCGGCATCAAGGTGTCGTCAGTAGATGAGCTCATTGAGAAACTGAAAACAGAAGCGGGAGTACTGTCATGAATATTCTTCTTCTGGCAGAAGTCAGCGGTGACGCACTTTTGCGCGATGCAACGGCCAAAGCTGTCAGTGCTGTGTCCGGTCTGGGTGACGTGACGGTGCTGGTTGCAGGCTATGGCATTTCCGGCGCAGCGCAACAGGCCGCAACGATCGATGGTGTCTCGAAAGTGCTGGCGGCCGACTCCGAAAGCCTTGGTCATCGGCTTGCAGAGGCCATGGCTGATCTGATCGTATCGATTACCGACGACTATGATTTGATTGCGGCGGCAGCCACCAGCGACGGCAAGAATATCATGCCGCGCGTCGCTGCACTTTTAGATGTCATGATCATTTCGGATGTGACGGCTGTCGTTGATGCAGAGACGTTTGAACGGCCCATTTATGCCGGCAACGCCATCCAGACGGTGAAAACTGCTGATAAGAAGAAGGCTCTCACCATCCGCACATCCGGGTTCAGTGCAGCCGGTGAAGCTGCAGCGGCTCCGGTTGACATGGTCAACTATGCTGAGAGCGATCACGCTTCAGAATGGCTTGGGGATCAGGTGGCAGAAAGTGATCGCCCGGATCTGACCTCGGCGCGTGTCGTGGTCTCCGGCGGGCGTGGTGTCGGCTCGAAAGAGCAGTTTGCCGTCGTTGAAGGGCTTGCCGATAAGCTGGGCGCTGCCGTGGGCGCGTCGCGGGCTGCCGTGGATTCCGGGTATGCGCCGAATGACTGGCAGGTTGGCCAGACCGGCAAGGTTGTCGCACCGGAGCTTTATGTGGCCTGCGGCATATCCGGAGCAATCCAGCATCTGGCAGGCATGAAGGATTCCAGGATCATTGTGGCCATCAACAAAGATGAGGAAGCGCCGATTTTTCAGGTGGCCGATTATGGCATCGTCGGAGATTTGTTCGACATCGTGCCGGAGATGACTGAGAAACTCTAGAACAAGCCGATAGAGCGGGTTTGCGCTTCAGTGAAACGCCAGGCCCGCTCTAAAGCCGCTCGTCATATTTTAGGCCTCCCGGCCAAGCCGTTTGCAGGTTTCGTGATATTCTGACTCCAGCCTTGCAACAAGCGCGCGCACGGTCGGGATATCCTCCACGCAACCGACACCCTGACCGGCCGACCAGACCGTTTTCCACGCCTTTGCTTCTGAGCCCAGATCCATTTTTCCGTGGTCAGGAAGGTTATCAGGGTCCAGACCAGCCGCAAGCATGCTCGGCCGCATGAAGTTTGCCGGAACGCCGGAAATGCGCGGCGTGTAGAGAATATCAGCCGCGTGGCCCTCAACGATCATCTGCTTGTAATCCGCATCGACCATAGCTTCCTGCGTCGCGAGAAATCGCGTTCCCAGATAGGCAAAATCAGCGCCCAATGCGCGGGCTGCCACGATGTGTGCGCCGGTGGACATCGCGCCTGAAAGGATCACGGGTCCATCAAAAATTGCGCGAATTTCACTGACGAGAGCGAAGGGGCTCAGCGTGCCGGCATGGCCGCCAGCCCCAGCGCAAACGGCGATAATACCATCTGCGCCCGCTTCAATGGCCTTTTCTGCGTGGCGGCGGGTGGTGACATCATGAAACACCAGGCCGCCATAAGAATGCACGGCATCGACCACATCTTTCACAGCACCAAGCGAGGTAATGACCAGCGGCACTTTATGCGCAACACTCAGCTCCAGGTCGGCTTTCAGTCTTGTATTGGTCTTGTGGACGATCAGATTAACACCGAACGGTGCTGCCTCAGAATGCGCGCCGAGCCTGCTTTCGATCTCACTGAGCCATGTGGCATAGCCCTCGCTCGTGCGCTGATTAAGCGCCGGGAACGTGCCGCAGATGCCGGCCTTGCAACATTCGACGACCAGATCCGGACCCGAGGCCAGAAACATCGGCGCTGCAATGACCGGCAGTTTCAGTCGCCGGGCGAAACTTTGGGGTGTTGGCATGCATGCTCCTCCTCATGGATGCAATCGGTCTATTGTGCGTTGACAGCGATGGCTTCCGCCATTGGCTTTTCATGCTTTTCAGCAAGTTTGCTTCGCTCTTCCGCTGAAAGCAGAACCGTGCAGGTTTCCGGCAGTGGCGGGCTTTCGGGCAGGGGGCCTAACGGGGCGAACAGATCGGCTGTTCTGACCTTTCTTGACTTTGCACCGGGTTCCAGCATGACAGCGCGCACGACAGCGGTAACAGCAATCTCGCCCTTGCTGCGTCCTGAAAGCGGGATAATGCGGTGCTCCATGAAGAGCGACTGTTCCGTCCAGCCAACCACCGCCGTTTCCATGCGAAACCGCTGAAAGAGGCCAAGCGGGCGGCGATAGCGTGCGTTTAGGCCCGTCAGAACCGGTTGCCACTTCTTCCGGCGCATATGCTGACCGAGACCTGAGCGAAACAGGAGGTCCATGCGGCCAATATCCATGAGTGTCAGATAGCGGCCATTATTGACGTGTAGGTTGAGGTCGAGATCATGCGGCCAGACCCGCATTGTGATCGCCGAGATATCTTCCGGTGGTCGCAATGGCGGTGCAGATTTGGTCTTGATCAGGGTTTTGAACAGTCTCAGCCAGACATACATGGCGCTGCGAAGCCTTTGGTTCAGAAGTAAAAATTCGTTTTGTCAGTTGCCGTTTGACGGCAATCAATAATTTCCCTTGAAAAGGGGTGACGTATACGTATAGTATGTTTCCTTATAGTCATGTCCAGTAAAAATTACCGGATCAACCGCCTTTGAGGAGAGGCGCCGGTGAGGAGGAGGCGACGTGAAGCAGGATATGCATGCACAGGCGGCAGAAGATGCCGCATATGGCGGGGCTGAAGCATCGCCGACAAAAGGTGGGGTCCTACGCCCGTTTGATCCCGATGAAATTTTGCCGACTTTGCCGGCGTTTCTCGATGAATCGGTGGCACGTTTTGCAGACAAGGCTGCGATTGAATTCTTCGGTCGCAGCTGGTCGTATCGGGATATTGGCCAACTGGTGGACAAGATGGCTGCTGGCCTTGCTGCTCTTGGTGTGGAAAAGGGCATGCGGGTTGGGCTTTGTCTGCCGAATTCGCCCTATTCGGTAATTTCTTTTTTCGCCGTTTTAAAAGCCGGCGGTACGGTCGTTAATTACAATCCGCTTTACACCAGTCGCGAGTTGGCTGCGCAGATTGCCGATTCCGGAACAGAGCTGATGATCACGCTTGATCTGAAGGCGGTGTATCAGGGGCTGGGTCCCATCATTGCCGAAAGCGGGCTGAAACGTGTGGTCGTCTGCCCGATGGCCGATGCTCTGCCGCCTGCCAAGGGGCTGCTGTTCCGTATCTTCAAACGATCAGAGCGTGCCGATATTCCGGCAGATGATCGCCATATCGCCTTTGATGCTGTGATAAAGCGCGGCAGTGCAAGCAGGGTGCCAGGTGTCCATATCGAGCCGGAAGATATTGCCGTTCTGCAATATACCGGCGGCACCACCGGTGTTCCCAAAGGGGCGATGCTCTCACATCGCGCCCTTGTGGCCAATGCGCGCCAGCTTGTTGCCCAGCCAGGATGTGATGTGCTGATCGAGGGCGAGGAGAGTATCGTCGGCGTTTTGCCGTTTTTCCACGTTTTCGCGATGACGGTTTGCATGTTGTTTGCCATTGAGATCGGTGCCGTCATGGTGCTGGTTCCGCGTTTCAACAAGGAAGAGCTGATCGGGCTTATGGAAAAGCGCAAGCCGACGCTGTTTCCAGCCGTTCCGACCATTTACGGCGCGATCAATGCCCTCGCCGAAACACGAAAGCTGCATCTGGAATCGCTGAAGATCTGCATCTCCGGAGGCGCGCCGTTGCCGCTTGAAGTGCGGGCAGACTTTGAGGAACTGACCGGCTGCAAACTTTCTGAAGGTTATGGTCTGACGGAATGCTCTCCGGTTGTTTCAGTGAACCCCTTCGACGGACGTCCTGTCCGGGCGGGTTCTGCAGGATTGCCGATGCCCGGCACGAGCCTTGAAATTCGTGACTCAGAAAACCCGGCTGTGCTGCTGCCCAGAAGTGTCAAAGGCGAGCTTTGGGTACGCGGGCCGCAGGTTATGTCCGGTTACTGGAACAAGCCGGATGAAACCGCCCATGTGCTGCGCGATGGCGCTTTGAGGACCGGTGATGTCGGTTATGTCGATGAAGACGGCTATCTTTTCCTCGTCGATCGCCTGAAAGACATGATTATCTGCTCGGGATACAATGTCTATCCGCGTGTGATTGAGGACGCGCTTTACGAGCATGATGCGATTGCGGAAGTGATCGTGATCGGCGTGCGTGATGCGTATCGCGGCGAAACGCCGAAGGCCTTTGTGACGCTGCGTGAGGGTGCGAGCGTTTCGATTGAAGATCTTCATGCATTTCTGGTGCCGCGTCTTTCAAAGATCGAATTGCCACGTGAAATCGAAATCCGTGACAGCCTGCCGAAAACCATGATCGGCAAGCTTTCGAAGAAAGAGTTGATCGAGGAAGAACGGCGCTCAACACATCACAAGACCGGTGCGTCCGAAGATGAGGAGGCACGTCGTCATGTTGACGCATAGGGCAGGAGACCGCTATGGTAAGCCGTTCGAAAAAAAGAAGGTTTCCAGTGTCGGATCAGTTCTTCACAGTGACCCAGCTTGCCGAGGAGCTAGGGATGACGCCACGGGCCGTGCGGTTTTACGAAACCAAAGGGCTTATCAATCCCGGTCGTGCGGGCAAGACGCGGATTTACACGCAGCGCGACCGTGCGCGTCTGATCCTCATTCTGCGCGGCAAGCGGCTTGGCTTTTCGCTTCAGGAGATCAAGAATTTTCTCGATCTTTACGAAATCGACCGGACACAGCAGGAACAGCTGACAGCGCTGATTGCGGCGGTGCGCGAGCGCATGGGCATGCTTATCGAACAAAGAGAAGCGCTGGAACTTACGCTGAAAGAGCTGAAAGCCGTCGAGCGCGAGGCAGAGGAGCGCCTTTCACAAAAGGCAGGGAAACTGGCCAGCTAAACGGCGCGGGATCGCCGCTCGGTGGTTTTGAACAAACTGGCACCCCGTCAGTCGAAACAAACAAGTATCGCGGCAATGCTCCGGCTTGTCAGCGCCCTTGGTCGCATCTTTTTATCTATTCAGGGCATGCAAGTGCAGTCACTCACGTGGCTGGGCAGCCTGGCTGCATGCCTTTTTCATCCAACAGCATTCAGGTTTTCGGGAGGATGCCATGACGAATGTCGTCATCGCGGGCTATAAGCGCTCGCCATTTGCACTTGCTCACAAGGGTGAACTCAAACGGGTCCGCCCTGATGATCTGGCCGCACAGGTGGTCGGCGGACTGGTGGAGCAGTCCGGGGTTAATCCGGAAGATATTGAAGATCTGATTCTGGGCTGCGCGTTCCCGGAAGCCGAGCAAGGCCTCAATCTGGCGCGCCTGGTTGTTTTGCTTGCCGGTCTGCCACAGTCGGTCGGCGGCGTTACAGTCAACCGTTTCTGCGGCTCGTCGATGCAATCGATCCACATGGCTGCCGGACAGATCCAGCTTGGTGCCGGTGAGGTGTTCGTATGTGCCGGCATCGAAAGCATGAGCCGCGTTCCGATGATGGGTTATAATCCGCTGCCTAATCCATCGCTGCATGCCAGGATCCCCGGGGCCTATATGGGCATGGGCGACACGGCAGAAAATGTCGCGACGAAATGGCAGATTTCGCGTGAAGAACAGGAAAGCTTTGCCGTCAAAAGCCAGGAAAAGGCAGCGGCAGCTCAAAATTCCGGGAAGTTTTCCGATGAGATCATACCGATCAAGGTGAACGGTTCTGCCGTCAGCGAAGATGGATGCATCCGGCCAGAAACGACGGCAGAGGTGCTGGCTGGGTTGAAATCTGCGTTTTCTGAAGACGGAACGGTGACGGCGGGCACGTCCTCGCCGCTTACAGATGGTGCTTCGGCAGTGCTGGTCTGCTCGGAAGCCTATGCAGAAAAGCACGGGCTGTCGCCGCTGGCACGCCTGACATCCGTCGGGATTGCCGGCTGTGCTCCGGAAATCATGGGCATCGGCCCGGTCGGTGCGACACGCAAGGCCTTGTCGCGCGCCGGTCTCGAAGCCGGGGCAATGGATGTTGTCGAGCTGAATGAAGCCTTTGCCAGCCAGTCGATTGCCTGCATGCGCGAGCTCGGGCTTGGCGCAGATAAGGTCAATCTGGACGGCGGTGCCATCGCTCTTGGCCATCCGCTGGGTGCCACCGGTGCCCGCATTGTCGGCAAGGCCGCATCACTTCTGAAGCGTGAAGGCGGCCAGTATGCACTTGCCACCCAGTGCATTGGCGGCGGGCAGGGTATTGCAACCATTCTGGAGCGTGTCTGATGAGCAAGATCAACAAGGTCGCGGTTATCGGCGCCGGCGTCATGGGGTCCGGCATTGCCGCTCAGGTCGCCAATGCCGGTCATTCCGTGCTGCTTCTGGATATCGTGCCGGAAGGGGCTGAAAACCGGAATATCATTGCCGAAACCGCGTTGCAGAAAATGATGAAGGCCGACCCGGCGCCGTTCATGTCCAAACGGGCGGCGAAGCTGGTTGAAACCGGTAATGTCGAAGATGACCTTGAAAAACTGGCGGATGTCGACTGGGTTATCGAGGTTGTGATCGAAAAGCTGGACGTCAAGCAGGCCCTTTACCGCCGGATCGACACCGTCAGAAAGCCGGGCACAGCCATCTCATCCAACACCTCGACAATACCGCTTGAGAAGCTGGTTGAGGGGATGCCGGAAGCGTTTCAACGTGATTTCATGATCACGCACTTCTTCAATCCACCGCGTTACATGCGGCTGATGGAGCTGGTGCTGGGTGCAAAGACGGATAAGGCGCTGGCTCAGTCAGTGGAGGATTTTGCCGACCGGAAGCTCGGCAAGAGCGTTGTCCATTGCAATGATCGTCCCGGCTTTGTTGCCAACCGTCTCGGAACAACATGGATCCAGCTCGGTGTGTTGAAGGCGCTTGAAGAGGGCTTGAGCGTTGAAGAAGCTGATGCCGTTATGGGCAAGCCGTTCGGTATTCCTAAAACCGGCATTTTCGGGCTGATTGATCTGGTCGGGCTGGATCTGATGCCGCATATCGGTGCCAGCCTGAAAAGCACGCTGCCGGAAGGTGATCTGTTCCATGAAACCAACCGTGATCTTCCGCTCGTCAATCGCATGATTGAGGAGGGCTATACCGGCCGCAAGGGGAAGGGCGGTTTCTATCGTCTCAACCGCGCAACAGGCCAGAAGATCAAAGAGGGCATCGATCTTGAAACTGGTGAATACCGTGTTTCTGTCAAACCAGACCACCCGAAACTCAAGGCGGCGAAGAAACCGCGTCAGGTTCTGGAGATTGATGGGCCGCTGGGCCGTTATGCGCTCGGTGTGATGACCAATACACTTGCCTATGCGGCGCGTCTTGTTGGCGATGCGGCCGATGACATTGCCTCGATCGATGAGGTGATGCGTCTCGGCTATAACTGGCGCTGGGGGCCATTTGAGCTGGTCGACCTAATCGGTAGCGAATGGCTGGTTGCGAAAATGCGGGAAAACGGTATCGACGTGCCGGAACTTCTCGACAATCTGGGCGACAAAACCTTCTACCGCATCGAAGACGGTCGCCGTCAGGCTCTGCAGCCTGATGGTTCCTACCGCGACATTGCACGGCCGGAAGGCGTTATCATGCTTGAGGATTTCAAGCGCACGCAAGAACCGCTTCTGAAAAACGGCTCGGCTGCTGTCTGGGATATCGGCGATGATGTTCTGTGCTTTGAGTTTACATCCAAGGCCAATGCCATGGATGACCAGATCATGGACCTGCTCAACAAGACCATCGGTCTGGTCAAGCGTAAATACAAGGCACTGGTGATCTATAATGAAGGCACGAATTTCTCGGTTGGCGCCAATCTGGGGCTGGCTTTGTTCGTGGCCAATATCGCGGCCTGGGGGGAAATCGAGAAGCTCGTTTCCAGCGGTCAGAGCACCTACAAGAAGATGAAATATGCGCCATTCCCGGTTGTGGCAGCGCCGTCCGGCATGGCGCTTGGCGGCGGCTGCGAAGTCCTCCTTCATGTCGATGCCGTTCAGGCACATGCGGAAAGTTATATCGGGCTCGTCGAATGCGGTGTCGGTCTGGTTCCGGCATGGGGCGGGTGCAAGGAAATGCTGACCCGCTGGCAAAAAAGCGGCAAGCTGCCAAACGGCCCAATGCCAGCGGCATCCAAAGTTTTCGAGATGATTTCGACCGCAACCGTTGCCAAATCGGCGGAAGAGGCTCGTGAGCTGATGTTCCTGAAAACAGATGACGCCGTGACCATGAACCGCTACCGCCTCCTGGCCGATGCCAAGGCGAAGGCGCTTTCATTGGTCGATGGCTACCAACCGCCCGAACCGGAGGAGGTCTATCTGCCGGGGCCGGCAGGCAAGGTTGCCTTCCAAATGGCTGCTGAAGGATTTGCGAGGCGTGGAATCGCCACCCCGCATGACCTGACAGTGGCGGATGAACTGGCAACGGTTCTTTCCGGCGGCCAGACCGATATCTTCGACACGATGGATGAAGACGCGATCATGGAGCTGGAACAGGACAGTTTCATGCGTCTGGTGAAGAACAACAAAACACTGGCCCGGTTCGAAAGCGTTGTTGAAACCGGAAAACCTTTGAGGAACTGAGGCGAGGAGCTTTACCCATGCAAGTATACAATGCACCGCTCCGGGACATGCGTTTCGTTCTGCATGAACTGATTGGCATCAGCGATTACGCCGAGCTTCCCGGTCTTGAAGATGTCAGCCCCGATCTTGCCGACGCCATTCTGGAGGAGGCCGGTAAGTTCTGTACCGAAGTGCTTCTGCCTCTGAATGCTTCCGGCGATGAGGAGGGTTGTGTGCTGGAAAACGGGGTTGTGCGCACACCTAAAGGCTTCAAGGAGGCCTATAAGGCCTTTGCAGAAGGTGGATGGACGGCCATGGCCTCTGATCCGGAATGGGGTGGGCAGGGCCTGCCGGAAACCATCAACAAGCTGGTCGAGGAGATGAGCTGTGCCGCGAACCTGTCTTTCGGGCTTTATCCGGGACTGACACACGGGGCTTATCAGGCGATTGCCGATCATGCCACACAGGAGCTGAAAGAGCGCTATCTGCCGAAAATGGTCGACGGTACCTGGTCCGGCACAATGTGCCTGACCGAAGCCCATTGCGGCACGGATCTGGGACTGCTGCGCACCCGCGCAGAGCCGCAGGATAACGGGTCTTACAAGATTACCGGCTCAAAGATCTTCATTTCAGCCGGTGAACACGATCTGACTGAAAATATCATCCATCTGGTTCTTGCCCGTATGCCTGATGCACCGAAGGGTGTGAAAGGTATCAGCTTGTTTCTGGTGCCGAAATTCTTGCCGAATGAGGACGGAACGCCCGGTCAGCGCAATGGCGTTTCCTGCTCGGGGCTTGAGCACAAGATGGGTATCAAGGCTTCGGCAACCTGCCAGATGTCGTTTGATGATGCCACCGGATGGCTGGTCGGAGAGCCGCACAAGGGCATGCGCGCCATGTTTACGATGATGAACAGCGAACGGCTTTCCGTCGGAATTCAGGGCCTGGGTGCTGCCGAAGCGGCCTATCAGGGCGCGGTTGCCTACGCTAAAGAGCGGCTTCAGGGCCGTTCGCTTTCCGGCGCGAAACATCCTGACAAGGCCGCCGATCCGATCATTGTTCATCCCGATGTTCGCCGGATGCTGATGACCATTCGTGCCTACACCGAAGGTTGCCGTGCGTTTGGCGGCTGGGTGGCCCGCAATCTGGATATGCTGAAACACCATCCGGACCCGGAAAAACGGCAGGAGGCGGAAGATTTCACGGCTCTGATGACGCCAATTGTAAAGGCTCTCTTCACCGATCTTGGTTTTGAGTGTGCCTCGATCGGTATGCAGGTCTATGGTGGTCACGGCTTTATTCGCGACCATGGGATGGAACAGTATGTGCGCGATAGCCGCATTTCGATGATCTATGAGGGGACGAACGGCGTTCAGGCGCTCGATCTGGTTGGGCGCAAGATGCCTGCCCATATGGGCCGCTACCTGCGTTCGTTCTTCCATCCGGTGCTGGCTGAAATCGATGCGGCTGTCGATGATGACCGTCTGGCCGAGCTTGTGCAGCCGCTGTCCAAGGCGTTTGGCGGGCTTCAGCTCTGCACCGGTGAGATCGCCCAGAAAGCGATGCGCGACCCGGAAGAAGCCGGTGCGGCTGCGACCGAGTATCTGAGGCTCTTCGGTCTGGTGGCGCTTGGCTATATGTGGCTGAGGTCGGCCAAGGTTGCCCATGCCGCTCTGGACGAAGGCTGCGATGATCCTGGGTTCTACAAGGCAAAACTGACCACTGCGCATTTTTACATGAAGAAGATCCTGCCACAGGCCGCCGGCCTTGTTGCTTCCATTCGTTCCGGCAAGGAAACGATGATGGCGCTGGATGAAATGGCATTTTGAGAAGCTTCCTGGCGGGTCTGGAGGCCCGTCAGGAAAACGACGCGATGTATCATAATACTTGTCTGTGCTGGTTATGAGGAGAAGAAATGTCCGAGATTGACGACGTTATCGCCAGAATGAGGGAGCGGGAAGACCGGCTTGAAGAGCTTGGGTATCGAATCCGATTTGACATCAAGGGTTCTGGCTCTATTCTACTGGATGCAACAGGTAGTGATCTTGAGATTTCAGAGGATCAAAGCGGCGAAGCGGATGCTGACACCGTATTGGTGATATCCTATGATAACCTTATCAAGCTGGTTTCAGGCAAGCTTAGCCCGATGCTGGCCTTCTCAACGGGACGGTTGAAGGTTCGCGGGTCGCAGGGTGTGGCGCTGAAGCTGGCCGGTCTGCTGGATGCCGACTAATCGGTTTGCGTATCGTTCGGAAAACCGGTCACGGTTTTGGAAATGGCGATATGGAAATTGAATTCGACGAAGCAGGCTATGTGCGTTTGAACAGGCACAGGGCGGTCGCTCGACGAAGACAGGAAACAGTTTCGAAGCAGTACGGCGCACTCAGTTCTGCTTCTTTTTGCGCGATCGGGAGGATTTCCTGATCGCGCTTTTTTGTGGGCGCTCCAATGAAGCCGGTGTTCGGGAAATGTGATGGACACCGGCTGAATTGGTTTTGTTATTTCACTTTTCGCCAAGTCTGGCTTTTACAGATAGCACCGCCAAGAATGCAGCCTGAAAGCCTGAGCGTGTTCGTGCTCATCATCTGCATTTTCCCGGTATAGGTTTTGCCGTTTTCAAAATTGTAGAGTTTGCCCTTCCACGTATTGTCGCCTTCGGCCTTTAGGTTGTAGAGCATCTGGCTGCCCACGAGATCGCGGCTTTGCCTGGCGGGATCCGGGTTCTCGGTATCTTTGGCCGGCGTCTTCATCCAGACGACGGTTCCGCAGTAGTTACCGCCGCAAGGTGCGATTCGAACCTGCGTTTTGCCGCTTTCCGTCAGCCATGTTCCATCTGGTGAAGCTGCGTTAGCAAGCGAAGCTGAAAGCGAAAGTGCAGCTATCGCAGCCAGAGTGGTTGAAATTCGTTTGAGCATCGTTCCTCCTCCTTCAGATGAGCGCACTCCATCCTCCGGGGGGGCTGCATCTGATTGCTTTTTTCACACTGGTACAAAAAAGCCCCGGATCTTCTCCGGGGCGATTTTCCGTTATCAGAAGCGGTAGCGCAGACTTGCCGAAACAATATCGACGCGTGAATCGACATCGCCGAAATAGGGCAGTCCGGCATAATGCGGGTTATCACTGTCCAGCTTGATGTCTGTGTCGCCGGTCGTGAAGATGTGTTCATAGGCGAAATCAAGCGACAGGTTTTCTGTCCAGTTGTAGCTGCCGCCAATGGAGGCGTGAATACGGTTGCTGTCGGGAAGTCTCAGGTCGCGGTTTCGTGTCGAAATCGGTGACCATTCATAGCCAAGACCGCCGCGAATGGTAAACTGCTGTGTCCAGTCGTATTCGAGGCCCAGCGAAACATAGTATCCGTCGTCATATTCAAACGGCAGATCTGTGATCTCAACGCCATTGGTTATGCCGGACGTTCCGACCACCGGGAAATTGTTGAACACACTCCAGTTGGTCCACTCAAAACCTGCATTCAGTGTCAGGTCATCGGTCAGATCCTGACTGAGGCCGACCGTGATCTGGTCGGGCAGGGTCAGGTCGGATTTCACGTCATACCGTCCGGCTGGAAGTGTTCCAAGACTGGTTGAAACCGGAGCACCGAAATTGATGTCACCGGTCAGGCTCTGTTTGATCTGCGAGCGATAGCCGACACCGATTGTAGTGCCGTCCATTGGCGTTAAAGTGAAGCCGAGCGTGAAGCCGACGCCCCAGGAATCCCCCTGAAGATCAGCGCTGGCTGCATTCGGCATGATGCCCATGGCCTGTGTCAGCCGCGTTTTGAAATACATCGCTTCAATTCCGGCACCCAATGCCAGCCAGTCATTCACCTGCCAGGCAATCGTCGGCGTAATATTGTAGCTGATCACTTCCGAGGTTCGTGCATAGATTTGGCCCGGGGCATTGGGTGGGTTCTTCGTCTCAAGGCCGAAGGGGGTGTTAAGACCAAGGCCAATCCAGATATCGTCATCCAGCTGATAGCTCACATATCCGGCAGGCAGTGCTGCATCGAGCGCAATGTCACCGGTTGAAGCCGTGCCGCCAGCGCCAAGCAGAAACGGGCTTGTTCCGGTTGTCGGGGTGATGTCGGAATAGGGAAAGATACCGGAGAGGTTCATTTCCACCTGAAAGCCTTCAAAGGCTGCCATTGTGGCCGGGTTCCAGTACATCGAGCCGAGCCCTGCCTGCCCGGCCGCCGCACCGGCAAACGCCTGCCCCTGTCCGCGCGCGCTTTGTTCACGCAGTGCAAATGATCCGGCTGAAGCGGTTCCCGCCGTCAGCGCAGCCGCTGCGGCCGAAGCCAGCAGTAGCAGGCTTGTCCTGTTCAGAAATGGCATTATGTCCTCCTCTTTGCAACAAACGCCAGTTACAGAACGTCAGATGTTTCCGAACTCCCATTTAGAAATATAAATGACGTTTAGGTCATTTAATATTCGAAAACGACGGAGGTCCAGTCGCTTTTGTGATTTAAGGTGAATTTAGCATGACATTACGCAAGTCTCTGTGGCAGGTCTGCAACGCAGGGTCGAGGATGCCGCCGTCACTTTTCGCGTTGATCTGCCGGCCGGCGCAGCGGACTTAAAAGCTTCTGTCGCCTTTAAAGCAGACCGCTCTGTTTTTCCGGCGGTGGATCGCTTTCGCCTTCAACAAGTTCCATTGGCCAGATTTTGGTCGTTGGTACGTCGGAATAGAGATCCGCAAAGGCGGGTAGCTGGGAAAGCAGCATTTTACCAAGCATCTGTCCAACTGCTATCGGGTCAAGGCGGAAGCATGTCAGCCGGGGAAGCAGGAACCGTCCGACCGGACTTTCGCGTTCCGCGATGATTGCAAGATCTCGACCCGGCTGCAGCCCGGCTTCTCCAAAGCTGCGATAAAGTCCGACTGACATCATTTCAGCGTTCAGCAGAATAGCCGTTGGCCGGTTCCTCAGGCCGATGATGCGCTGACCGACCGCATAGCCACCTTGCTCATGGGCTTCCGCGCGGAAAACCAGGTCAGGATCGTAATCCAGCCCGCAATGCGCAAGACCGCGTCGGTAGCCATCGAGAAAAAGCTCGGCGAGCTGAACGTCGGTGTCCGGGGCGGCGACGGCGATCTTTCTGTGTCCGTGCTGATACAATCGCTCAACTGCCCGTTCAGCAATGCCTTCGAAATCAAGGTCAACCCAACGATTGTCTGCTGTGGCCGAATGGCTGCGCCCGAGCGAAACAAAGGGCATCCCGGCCTTATTCAGGAAGGGAAAGCGCGGGTCCTCAAGGCGTGTCGAAGAGATCACCATCGCATCGACAATACGCTGTGCGACCATTCTGCGCAGAAAGTCATCCGGCGCTTCGCCCCGCTGACACAGAAGCAGGATAAGGTCCAGGCTATGGACGCTGAGCGCTTCCTGCAAACCGTTGATGACGAGAGGAAAAAAGGTGTCGCTGGCTCCACCTACCATCGAATCATGGCTCAGCATCAGGCCGATTGTCCGGCTTCGGCCCTGCCTCAGGCTGCGTCCGGCCTGATTGGGGACATAGCCAAGCGTTTCTGCCGCTTCAAGCACACGCCGCCGGGTCTCCGCGTTTACGTCAGCCTTGCCGTTCAGCGCCCGCGAAACCGTACCTGTCGAAATTTGCAGATGCTCTGCAAGCTGGCGAATGCCTTTCATGTTATTTCCTTTGATTTGCGTACCTCTATTGACACTTCACATTCTGCAGGTCTAATGTCGTAAACGTTTACGGTGCTTGTTTTTAGCGTTTTCCATCGGAAATTGCCAATATGGTCCTGTCCTGGACTATAGAGCGAGAGTTGAAGGGAATGCCTGAACAAGTGCTAAATCGCCGCTTTTCTTTTTAGGAAAGATCTATTCGGGAGGTTATCAATGAAACATTTTCGCGCTGTCGCCTGCGCTTCCGTTGCTGCTGTGAGCCTGTCGCTTGCTGCCCCGGCGCTAGCTCAGGATCCGGTCACCATTCAGCTTTGGGCGGTTGACCGTCCGGATCAGCCTGCGCCGCAGCTGGTTGATGAGTTCAAC
Source organism: Martelella mediterranea (assembly GCF_004342225.1). Taxonomy (GTDB): domain Bacteria; phylum Pseudomonadota; class Alphaproteobacteria; order Rhizobiales; family Rhizobiaceae; genus Martelella; species Martelella mediterranea_B. The sequence continues at coordinate 85,160 of NZ_SMAR01000001.1, forward strand.
GCCAGCCAGGACGAGATCCACGTCGAATATCGTCAGTTGCAGTTTTCCGATCTTCTCAGCGACGTGATGCGTGCCTACGCCGTTGGCAAGGCGCCGGATATCTATGCCGTGGACGTGCCCTTTAATGCCATGATGGCTTCGAAGGGTGCGCTTCTGGACCTCACCGATATGGTTGAGAGTTCTGACGTCATTCAGATTGACGATTATTATCCAGGCCCGGTCGAATCTGCGACATGGGACGGGAAACTTTACGGTGTTCCGAAATCGACCAACACCATTGCGCTCTATTACAATGCTGACATGCTTGAAGCCGCTGGCATCGAAGAGCCTCCGAAAACCTGGGACGAGCTTTATGAAGACGCGAAAGCTCTGACCAACAAGGATGAAGGTGTTTACGGTCTGGCCTTTTCTGCGCAGGCCAATGAAGAGGGTACTTTCCAGTTCCTGCCCTGGATTCAGATGGGCGGTGGCTCATGGGATAATGTCAACACGCCCGGCGCCGTTGATGCTCTGACGCTCTGGAAGACGTTCCTTGATGAGGGGCTTGCTTCTCCTGATACGATCAGCCGCTCGCAGTGGGATTCGACATCGACCTTCATCAGTGGCAATGCCGCCATGGCGATTTCCGGTCCTTGGGAGCTCGACCGCATGGTGCGTGAAGCTGACTTCAACTGGGATGTTGCGCTTCTGCCAGTTCCGGAAGAAGGTGCCAAGCGTTCTTCGGCCATGGGCGACTATAACTGGGTGATGTTCAAGTCAACCAAACACCCGGAAGAAACCTTCAAGGTTCTTGAATATATCGCGTCTAAGGATCCGGAGATGTTTGAGCGCTTCGGCCAGCTTCCTCCCGAGGAAAATGTCGAAATCGAGCCAACCGGTAATGCCGAACTCGACAGCGCTCTGGCCACGTTCCAGGAGCAGTTGAAATATGCTCAGCCGCGTGGTCCGTCAGCCAACTGGCCTCAGGTTTCCAAGGCTGTTCAGGACGCGCTTCAGGCTGCTCTGACCGGCTCAAAGACGCCGCAGCAGGCCCTCGACGATGCTCAGTCTCAGATCGAGCGTGCTACCAACTAAATCCCAAGGCGTGACCGTCACGCAAAGCCCGACCCGCACCCTGTTTCAGGGGTGCGGGAACGGCGAAGCTTATCCGGCGGCCCCAAGGAGTTCCTCGTCATGCGTAACCGACTTTCCACATTATGGGACGGGCGCGGATTCGACCTCATTCTGATCGGCATACCGCTTGCCTTTCTGATTGCGATCTCCGGTGCCGCGATCCTTTATAATGTTCTGATGAGCTTCCAGGCGGTTGATATGTTCAGCCTCGGACAGCTCATACGCCCGTTCGTCGGGTTTGAAAATTACCGGCGGATCCTGTCTGATCCGCAGACTTGGCCGATTTTTGGCAACACCTTGATTTTCGTCGTTGGCTCAATCGTTGGCCAGTTTATTCTTGGGCTTGGGCTGGCGCTTTTCTTCCAGCAGCGCTTTCCCGGATCGACTTATCTGCGCGGCCTGTTTCTGGTGTCGTGGGTCATGCCCGGCCTTGTTGCAGGGGCGATCTGGAACTGGCTGCTTTCGGGCGACTTCGGTGTCATCAACTTCTTTCTGTCGCAGATGGGTATCATCGATGCGCCGATCTTCTGGCGTTCAAACCCGGACTTTGCACTCTGGAGCGTTGTCATTGCCAATATCTGGCTTGGTACGTCTTTCAACATGATCCTGCTCTCAGTTGGTCTGGCTGCTATTCCGCAAGATCTTTATGAGGCTGCTGCGCTGGATGGTGCTGGTCCGCTGCGCCGTTTCTTCACCATCACTCTGCCGATGATGCGCGCAACAATCGGTGCGCTTCTGTCGCTTGGCCTCATCTTCACGCTTCAGCAGTTCGACCTGTTCGCCTCGATCACCAACGGCGGACCAAATAACGCATCTAACGTTGCCCAGTACTGGGCATGGCAACTGTCGTTCCAGGAGTTTGATTTTGCAGGCGGTGCCACCGTATCGGTCATGATGATCGTGGTCGTGATTGTTGCCGCGGCCTATTACGTCCGCTCCACCCGCGGGGAGGTAAGAGGATGACCCGTTACGCCTCAAGAAATACCGTTCTGGTTCTCGTCGCGATTGCTTTTGCAATTATCTATCTGTTTCCGCTTTACTGGATGTATATCACGGCGATCAAAACCTCTTCAGAGGCTTTTGCAAATCCGCCGATCTTCATTCCCACCCATGCGCAATGGTCCAATTTCGTCGATGTCTGGGTCAGCCGCGGCATGGGCCGGTATTTGTGGAACTCGTTTTACATTGCCACCGGTTCCGTGATCCTGATTGCGGCGCTGGGTTCGGGCTGTGCCTATGTTCTGGCACGCTATCGCAGCATCTGGATCGATATCGGCCTGTTCCTGATCCTCATGCTTCAGGTTCTGCCGCCATCGCTGATGGTGACACCGATCTTTGTTGGCTTTTCGCAGCTTGGCATTCTGGAATATCCGCGCTTTGCGACGATCCTTGGGATTACCGCCAAGAGCATGCCGTTCTTCGTTGTGCTCGTGCGAGCCACTTTCATGAGTGTTCCCATGGAGCTGGAAGAGGCCGCGCTTGTCGATGGCAATTCCCGTATCGGTGCATTCTTCCACATCGTTCTGCCTTTGGCCAGAAACGGCATCCTCGTCAGCGCGATTCTGATTTACATGCAGGCTTTCGGTGAATTCGTCTATTCCAAGACCTTCATAGCCGACGCCATCTATCAGCCGGCAAGCGTCGGGCTGAACACCTTCATGGGGCCGAACACGGTCGAGTGGGACAAGATCATGGCGTACTCGTCGATCTATGTAACCCCCATCCTCGCTGTCTTTGTGCTTCTTCAGCGCAAGATTGTCTCCGGCCTGACCTCGGGAGCTTTGAAATGACAACCCAGATCGAATTCAACGCGGTTGAGAAATATTATGGCCGCTTCCATGCCCTCAAAAACATCAGCCTGGAGATTGAAAAAGGGGCGTTTGTCGCTCTTGTCGGGCCATCCGGCTGCGGGAAGTCGACGCTTCTGAGGTCTCTGGCCGGGCTGGAGAAAATCTCCTCAGGCGAGATCAAGATTGCCGGTGAGAAGATGAACCACATGCCGCCGCGCAAGCGCGATATCGCGATGGTGTTTCAGTCTTACGCGCTCTATCCGCATATGTCGGTGGAGGAGAACCTGACCTACAGCTTGCGCACCCATGGCGTGAAAAAGAAAGATGCCCAGGCAAAAGCCCGTGAAGTGGCCGACACCACAGGCCTTTCCAATCTTCTGACGCGTTACCCGCGTGAGCTTTCCGGCGGACAGCGCCAGCGTGTGGCCATGAGCCGTGCCATTATTCGTGACCCGAAGGCATTTCTGTTCGACGAGCCACTTTCAAACCTCGATGCGGCGCTGCGTGTGCATATGCGCAAGGAAATTCGCACGCTTCATGATCGTCTTGGTGCCACTTCGGTTTATGTCACACATGACCAGATCGAGGCCATGACGATGGCTGATCGTGTGGTTTTGATGAAGGAAGGCCGGATCGAGCAGGAAGGTGCGCCACTTGAACTTTACGATAAACCGGTCAACCAGTTTGTCGCTGGCTTCATCGGCTCTCCGGCGATGAACTTCATTCCGGCAACAGTGGGTGAGGATGGTCAGTCGCTGAAACTCGACATCGGTGAAGGCCAGACACTGCCCTATCCGGGACGGCTGGAGGCTGGAAAGGCCGTCACAGTCGGTCTTCGCCCGGAACATCTGATGCTGGTTTCAAAAGAAGAAGCACAGCTGAGCCTGAAGCTGCGCATTGGCGAGGCGACCGGTGCGACCACCTATCTGTTCACCGATAGTGACCCGGAAGTGGCTGTTGTTGTCAATGACCGTACGACGGTGACACCGGGCGAGACGTTCCATCTGCGCATCGATCCTGAGCGCATTCACCTCTTCGACCGCGAAACCGGCGTTCGCCTGTAACGCCTTTTCGCAACGGTCGCACGGCGCGGAAGAGGGGCGACCTCCCGCTTCCTCTTCCGCCCGTGCTGCAACAAAGGACTGATACGATGAAATTTTCTGACGGCAACTGGCATGTGCCGGAACACCTCCACCTGCTCAATCCGGTCGAAGTTTTTGACGCTCGTGATGAAGGTGACAGCCTTCTCATTCTCGCGCCGACCACGCCGCAGCCGGATCGCGCCAACCAGATCAACGCCAAGCTTTTGCGCCTTCGCTTTTTCTCCCCGATGGAGGGCGTGATCGGCGTGCGCTTTGAGCACTTCCGCGGCGGACTCGACAAAGGCCCGCATTTCGAACTCTATCCGGACGCTGCTTTCAAGCCGGAAATCTCGATTGGCGAAAAGGCGGCCGAGCTGAAAAGCGGTAATCTGACGGTTCGCGTTTCGACCGCTGAGGGATGGCGCATTGACTTCCTGCGGGATGGCAAGGTGATCTCCGGCTCCGATTATAAGGCCGCCGGTCACTGCACCGATAAATCCGATAACGACCAGACTTACATGTTTGAACGCCTCGATCTTGGTGTCGGTACAAAGGTTTACGGTCTTGGTGAACGCTTCACCGATTTCGTCAAAAACGGTCAGATGGTGGATATCTGGAACCGTGATGGCGGCGCCAATACCGATCAGGCTTACAAGAACATTCCATTCTTCCTCACCAACCGTGGCTGGGGCCTGTTTGTTAACGATCCGGGACGTGTTGAATTCGAAATCGGCTCTGAAAAGGTTTCCAAGGCCACCTTCTCGGTGCCCGGCGAAGCGCTTGAATACTATTTCATCGATGGGCCGGATCCAAAGAGCGTGATCGACCGCTACACGCAGTTGACCGGTCGTCCGGCACTTCCCAAACAGTGGTCCTTCGGCCTTTGGCTGACCACATCTTTCACCACGGAATACGATGAAAACACGGTCACCGGTTTCCTGGACGGGATGGCTGAACGCAATATTCCGTTGCATGTCTTCCATTTTGACTGCTTCTGGATGCGCGGCCTGCACTGGTGCGATTTTGAGTGGGATCCTGAAACTTTCCCCGATCCTGAAGCGATGCTGGCGCGCTACAAGGAGCGCGGTCTGCATATCTGCGTCTGGATCAACCCTTACATTGCGCAGGAATCCAGACTGTTTGATGAGGGCAAGGAAAACGGCTACCTGATCAAGCGCGAAGACGGTTCAGTCTGGCAGTGGGATATGTGGCAGCCGGGTCAGGCCGTGGTCGACTTCACCAACCCTGAGGCCTGCGACTGGTATGCGGGTTACCTGAAGGGTCTTGTCGGCCAGGGGGTCGATTGCTTCAAAACCGATTTTGGCGAGCGCATTCCGACCGACGTTGCCTATCACGATGGTTCCGATCCGGAGACCATGCATAACTACTACACTTTCCTTTATAACAAGGTGGTGTTTGACGCGCTGGAAGAAAGCAAAGGCAAGGGTGAAGCCGTCCTGTTCGCCCGCTCTGCCACGACCGGCGGTCAGCAGTTTCCGGTTCACTGGGGCGGCGACTGCTATTCCGATTACGATTCCATGGCAGAAACGCTGCGCAGCGGTCTTTCGCTGGGGCTTTGCGGCTTTGGTTACTGGAGCCACGACATTGGCGGCTTCGAGGCGACAGCTGCAGCAGATGTCTACAAGCGCTGGTGTGCTTTTGGTCTGATGTCCAGCCACTCGCGTCTGCACGGATCGAAGTCCTATCGCGTGCCGTGGCTTTATGATGACGAGGCCGTCGACGTTCTGCGGTTCTTTGTCAATCTGAAGTGCACGCTGATGCCGACCCTTTATGCTTCTGCTGTTGAAGCGCCGAAAACCGGCCTGCCGATGATGCGCCCGATGATGCTGGAGTTCCCCGAAGACCGGGCCTGCGATCCGCTCGACCGCCAGTATATGCTGGGTGACCGGCTGATGGTTGCGCCGGTGCTGGATCAGTCCGGTGATGTGGAATTCTATCTGCCGAAAGGGCGCTGGACCCATCTTCTTTCCGGTGATGAAGTCGAAGGCGGTAGCTGGCGTGTTGAAAGCCACGGCTTCATGAGCATGCCGCTTTACGTTCGTCCAAACAGTATCATGGTCTTTGGTGCCAATGATCAGCGCCCTGATTATGACTATGCCGATGGTGCCACATATGCGCTTTATGCGCTGGAGGATGGCAAGACCGCAGAAGCAGTGGTCTATGCCGAAGGTGGTGCTATCGAGCAGAGCGTTTCGGTTTTACGTTCCGGTAACAAGCTGGCTGTCAGTGTTGCTGACGCGGCACGTCCTTGGAAGCTGCTTCTGACCAATGTCGTCTCGATTGAAGGCGCCGGCGAAGGCGTAACAATCTCCGAAAGTGCCGAAGGCGTTGTTCTGGAAGGCAAGGGCAATACAGAAATCACGCTCTGATTTCTGTTCAAAGATATGAGAAGGGGACCGGTCGTTTGGCCGGCCCCCTTTTTTATGCCTACTCGCCCGGCGTGAGCCGGATCAACTGGCCGTTGCTGGCATCTGTCAGCACCATGATGGCTCCGTCTTCGGCATTGACATCAACGTCGCGGATGCGATCGTCGCCCTGAAGATAACGCGCCTCACCGCGGACACGGCCTTCTTCCAGTTCGAGACGCACAAGCGCCTGACCGGCCAGTGCCCCGATCAGAGCGTCGCCCTGCCATTCAGGGAACATCTCACCGTCGTAAAACACCATGCCGGATGGGGCGATCACAGGATCCCAGTAATAGACCGGCTGTTCAACGCCTTCGCGCGCGGTGATGCCTTCGCCAATCGTCGCGCCTGAATAGGCAACGCCATAGGTGACGTCTGGCCATCCGTAATTCTTGCCAGCCTCAGGGCGGTTTAGTTCATCGCCGCCACGCGGGCCATGTTCAACAATCCACAGGTCCCCATCCGGTCCAAGCGCGGCGGACTGGATATTGCGGTGGCCGTATGACCAGATTTCAGGCGCACCACCTTCGATCTCAGGGTTGCCATCGGCAGCCCCACCCATCGGGTTAATCCGCAGGACCTTGCCGATATGCGTGCTGACATCCTGCGAAAGCGGCCGCGATTCCGGTGTGGAGCGTTCACCCGTCGTTATATAGAGTGCACCATCGGAGCCAAAGACAAGCCGTGAGCCGAAATGCTTTGTCGAGCGCCAGGCGGGTTGCTGCTGAAAGATGACTTCAGAATTTTCAATGCGTGTTTCATCGTCTGAAAGCGTGCCGGTTGCCACAGATGTTGCGTTGCGCCCATCGCCGTGCGGCTCCGAAAAGCTCCACCAGATCCGCCGTGTCTCATCAAAATCACTGCGAACGACAACATCAAGCAGTCCGCCCTGTCCGCGGTCATCAACCTCGGGCAGTCCGGTGACCGGCTCTGAAACACCATCGGCAGAAACAATGCGCATGGTTCCGGCCTGTTCTGTGACGATCCAGCGGCCATCAGGCAGCTGATCCATGCCCCATGGGCTTTGCAGCCCGTCTGCAATGACTGTTTTTTCCAGTGTGCCGGTATCCTTGATGGCCGGAGCGCGGGTCTGGTTTTTAAAGGCGGGTGTCTGACCTTCGGCATTTGGCGGCGCAGCGTTGAAATTCTGGGCGCTGGCATAGGAAAATCCGGCCAGAAGACCGGCGGCTGTCAGGCTGAGGCGAAGAGATGCAGGCATTTTTAAAACTCCCGTCTTTTGATGTCGGTTTTAATGCGTGACACTGAGATGGGGCAGGGCGCTGCGGCATGAAGGTGCCGAGCGCTTCACGATTATGTGTGAACGCCGTGCAAATAGCTGTATGATCGGGTCTGCCTGCTGATCGCCTGGCGAGCGGGTGGACGGATCATTTGCTGTTTCATACACACGAAAACGTGATGAATGGTGGTTTTCGGGCCGTTCTCCGCCTTGCAGAGCTATTTCACCCTCATTATATAGCGCTCACCACGGTGTAAAAAGACCGCGAAGTTTTAAACAAGACCATCGCTCAAGGGGCCGTCACGGAATGCCTGAAGGGTTCGGACGGTCTGCTTAAAAGGAGAGAAGATAAAATGGCAAAAGTTATTGGTATCGACCTGGGAACGACCAACTCCTGTGTGGCCATCATGGATGGCAAGGATTCCAAGGTGATCGAAAACGCTGAAGGTGCACGCACGACCCCTTCCATGGTGGCCTTCTCTGAAGATGGCGAGCGTCTGGTCGGTCAGCCCGCCAAGCGCCAGGCCGTCACCAACCCGACCAACACGCTCTTCGCCGTTAAGCGCCTCATCGGCCGCCGGTTTGAAGATCCGACTGTCGCCAAGGACAAGGGACTTGTGCCCTTTGAAATCGTCAAGGGTGAGAACGGCGACGCTTGGGTGAAGGCTTCGGGTGAAACCTATTCACCGTCGCAGGTTTCGGCGATGGTTCTTCAGAAAATGAAGGAAACCGCAGAAGCCTATCTCGGTGAAAAGGTCGAGCAGGCTGTTATCACGGTTCCCGCATACTTTAACGATGCGCAGCGTCAGGCAACGAAGGATGCCGGAAAGATTGCCGGTCTTGAAGTCCTTCGCATCATCAACGAGCCGACAGCTGCTGCTCTGGCCTATGGTCTCGATAAATCCGAAGGCAAGACGATTGCCGTTTATGACCTTGGCGGTGGTACTTTCGACGTATCCATCCTCGAAATCGGCGATGGCGTCTTTGAAGTGAAGTCGACCAATGGCGACACCTTCCTTGGCGGTGAAGACTTCGATATGCGTCTGGTCGAATATCTTGCCGATGAGTTCAAGAAGGAAAACGGCATTGATCTGCGTTCCGACAAGCTGGCTCTGCAGCGTCTGAAGGAAGCTGCCGAAAAGGCCAAGATCGAGCTGTCTTCTGCTCAGCAGACCGAAGTCAACCTGCCGTTCATCACGGCTGATGCTTCCGGTCCGAAGCACCTGACGATGAAGCTGACGCGCGCCAAGTTCGAAAGCCTGGTTGCCGATCTCGTCAAGCGCACGATTGATCCGTGCAAGGCCGCTTTGAAGGACGCTGGCGTTTCTGCAAGCGAAATCGACGAAGTCGTTCTCGTTGGCGGTATGACCCGTATGCCGAAGGTTCAGGAAGCTGTTAAGCAGCTGTTTGGCAAGGAAGCGCATAAGGGTGTGAACCCGGATGAAGTTGTTGCCATGGGTGCTGCCATTCAGGGCGGCGTTCTGCAGGGCGATGTCAAGGACGTTCTCCTGCTCGACGTCACACCGCTGTCACTCGGTATCGAAACACTTGGTGGTGTCTTCACCCGTCTGATCGATCGCAACACGACGATCCCGACCAAGAAAAGCCAGACCTTCTCGACCGCCGAAGACAATCAGTCTGCCGTGACCATCCGTGTTGCGCAGGGTGAGCGTGAGATGGCTGCCGACAACAAGATGCTTGGCCAGTTCGATCTCGTTGGCATTCCACCGGCTCCGCGCGGCGTACCGCAGATCGAAGTCACCTTTGACATCGACGCCAATGGTATTGTGAACGTTTCGGCCAAGGACAAAGGCACGGGTAAGGAACATCAGATCCGTATCCAGGCTTCCGGTGGTCTTTCCGACGATGATATCGAACAGATGGTCAAGGATGCGGAAGCCAACGCAGAAGCCGACAAGAAGCGTCGCGCTGCTGTGGAAGCCCGCAACCAGGCTGAAAGTCTGATCCATTCGACGGAAAGCTCGCTCAACGAGCACGGTGACAAGGTTTCGGAAGAAGATCGCAATGCCATCACGGCTGCGATTGAAGAGCTGAAAACAGCAGTTGCTGCCGAAGAGCCGGATGCTGATGACCTGCAGGCCAAGACGCAGACTCTGATGGAAGCTTCGATGAAGCTTGGTCAGGCCGTCTATGAAGCACAGCAGGCTGATGAGAATGCTCAGGCCTCTGCCGATGCTGAGAAGGATGCCAAGGCCGAAGACGTTGTTGACGCTGATTTCGAAGATGTCAGCGATGATGACGACGGCAAGAAATCGGCCTGATCTGATTTTTCAGACAGCATCATCACTCCTTAAAAATGCCGGTCGTCCCATATGTGGCGGCCGGAAAATCCTGTAAGAGGTTGGCATCTCCATGGCAAAAGCGGACTATTACGAGACACTCGGCGTTGGCCGTTCGGCTGACGAAAAGGAGCTGAAAAGCGCCTTCCGCAAGCTGGCGATGAAGTACCATCCGGACCGCAATCCCGACAATGCTGAAGCTGAGCAGAAGTTCAAGGAAGTCAACGAGGCCTATGAAACGCTGAAGGACCCTCAGAAACGGGCAGCCTATGACCGTTTCGGTCATGCCGCTTTTGAAAATGGTGGCGGTGGCGGACCGGGCGCCGGTGGTTTCGGTGCTGGCGGATTTGGCGGCGCCGGTGGTTTCTCCGATATCTTTGAAGATATTTTTGGCGAAATGATGGGTGGTGCACGCGGTCGCCGGTCTTCCGGTGGACGCGAGCGTGGCGCTGATTTGCGTTACAACATGGAAATCAGCCTGGAAGAAGCCTTCGAAGGTAAGACAGCACAAATCCGGGTTCCGACATCTGTAGTCTGTGACGAATGTTCAGGCTCGGGCGCCAAACCCGGTTCAACGCCGAAAACCTGCACGACGTGTCATGGCGCTGGTCGCGTGCGCGCTGCTCAGGGCTTTTTCTCGGTTGAGCGCACCTGTCCGACCTGTCATGGACGTGGCACGATTATTTCCGATCCGTGCACGAAATGCCATGGTGAAGGCCGTACGGTTGAAGAGCGTTCGCTCTCCGTCAATATTCCCGCAGGCATTGAAGACGGCACCCGTATCCGCCTTCAGGGCGAGGGGGAAGCAGGCCTTCGTGGCGGTCCGGCTGGTGATCTTTATATCTTCCTTTCGGTTAAGCCGCATCCCTTCTTCCAGCGTGATGGTGCGGATCTGCATTGTACCGTTCCGATTTCGATGACGCAGGCGACGCTCGGCGGCAAGTTCGAAGTGACCACGCTTGATGGATCGAAGTCGCGGGTTTCCGTGCCGGAAGGTACGCAGACTGGCAAGCAGTTCCGTATGAAGGGCAAAGGTATGCCGGTGTTAAGGTCGTCACACAAGGGCGATCTCTACATTCAGGTTCGTGTGGAAACACCGCAGAAGCTCACCAAACGGCAGCGCGAGCTGCTGCAGGAATTCGATGAACTTTCATCCAATGAGAACAATCCCGAATCCAACGGTTTTTTCTCCCGGATGAAGGACTTTTTCGGTTCCGAGTAAACGCATCTGACTGCGGTCAGAGTTGATTGAAGAAAAGGCACTGGATCACGTCCGGTGCCTTTTTGCTGATATTCCAATGCAAGGTCATCAATCCGTGCGCTTCATTGGTCAAAAAACTTTTTTCGGGTGACGTTTTGGCCCATAAGAGGCAAACGTGATTTGAACCGAAACCTCGATATGTCATCTTCCATTTTCCTGACAGCACTGAAACTGACCGACTTCCGGAACTATTCGCAGGTGTCACTTGCGTTTGACGGGCGTCATGTCGTGCTGACGGGCGAAAACGGATCTGGCAAGACCAACCTGATGGAAGCGGTTTCGTTTCTTTCTCCCGGGCGAGGTCTGCGTCGGGCTGCCTATGCACAGGTTGCCCGCAAAGACGCTGCCGCCGGTTTCACGATTTTCACAGAGCTTGAAGGCATGTCCGGTGATGTGGCTATCGGAACCGGAACCGATGGCAGTGAAGGTTCGGGACGCAAAGTGCGGATTAACGGCACGCCTGCGGGCTCCAGCGATGAACTTCTGGATCACGCGCGTGTTGTCTGGCTGACACCTGCGATGGACGGGCTTTTCACCGGGTCTGCGGGGGAGCGCCGCCGGTTCCTTGATCGAATGGTTTTGTCCATCGACCCGGCACATGGGCGGCGGGTGGCCGATTTCGAGCGGGCGATGCGTTCACGAAACCGTCTGCTTTCCGAGCGGCGAATGGAGCCGGTCTGGCTTTCAGGCCTGGAGGAGCAGATGGCCGGCCTCGGTGTGGCAATGGCGCTGGCGCGGCGCGAGCTGCTGTCTCTGCTGACAGGGCTGATCGCGGAGGCTGACGGTGAAGGCCCGTTTCCTGCGCCTGAAGTTGCCTTGAGCGGCTTCTTTGCCGATCGGGCCGAGGGCCCGGCTATTGATCTGGAGGATCGCTACCGTGCCATGCTGGAAGAAGGACGCCATCGCGATGCTGCGGCCGGTCGCACCCTTGAAGGTCCGCATCGCAGCGAGATGGCTGTGCGCCATGCTCAAAAACAAATGGATGCCGCACTTTGCTCCACCGGAGAGCAGAAAGCGCTTCTTCTGGGGCTGGTCCTGGCTCATGCGCGGCTTACAAACCGGATCAGTGGACATCCGCCGATCATGCTGTTTGATGAGGTCGCAGCACACCTTGATGCCGGACGGCGTGCGGCGCTTTTCGAGCGGATCGACGAGATCGGTGGTCAGGCCTTCATGACCGGGACTGACCGCTCCCTCTTTGAGGCGCTTGAGGATCGCGGCCAGTTTTTCAATGTTTCAAATGGTGCTATCCGCGAAAACTGACGCCAGGTCCGGATGGTTCAGTAATGCGGTGGCTTTGTCACTTCCGGCTTGACGCTGGCCTGTTCTTCCAGCTCAAGGAACTGTTCAGCCAGTGATTTAAACTGTTTTTGCAGCCGGTCGATCTGCTTCCACTGTTCGGCGACCTGCTCGGACAATTCATCGATTGTCTTTGTCTGGTAGGCGACGGTTTCCTCGAGTTTGACGATACGCTCTTCACTCATATCTGGCCTCCTTTCGTTCATAACGATTTTGTATTTGTGATAAAATTTTCAAGTCTGGTAGGTGTGGTATCCACATCAGAAACAGGGATTTCGGCAGACCGCCCATGAGCGACCACGAACCATTTTCGAAAGAAGAAATTGACCGGTATGCGCGCCATATCGTTTTGCCTGAAATCGGCGGTGAAGGCCAGCAGGCATTGAAAAATGCGCGCGTTCTGGTGATTGGGGCGGGCGGGCTTGGCAGTCCGGTTCTGCTTTATCTGGCTGCGGCAGGCGTGGGTACCATCGGCATAGCCGATGATGACGGCGTCAGCCTTTCCAATCTGCAGCGTCAGGTGATCCATGATATTGGAACCGTGGGCGAGGCGAAAACCGAAAGTGCGGCGCGCGCCATTGTTCAGATCAACCCGCATGTGACCTGCCGCCGCTATCATGAGCGGCTGAGTCGTGAAAACATCGGCGGGATTCTGAGCGGGTATGACCTGCTGCTTGATGGATCGGACAATTTCGAGACCCGCTATATGGCGGCAGATGCGGCGGAGGCCGCAACTGTCCCGCTCGTGACCGGTGCGGTTGGTCGCTTCGATGGATCTCTGACCGTTCTTAAACCGTATGAGAAGAATGCGGATGGTAAACTCAACCCGCGCTACCGCGATCTCTATCCCAAGGCCCCGCCGCCCGGTCTGATACCAAGCTGTGCCGAAGCCGGTGTGATCGGCCCTGTAACAGGGGTGATCGGTACGCTGATGGCCATGGAGGCGGTTAAACTGATCACCGGCGCCGGTGAGCCGCTGGTTGGGCGCCTGCTGCTTTATGATGGCCTGAACGCGCGCTTTGATACAATCTCATATGCGCGCAAGATCTAGTGTGGAGAATTTGAAATTCACCGCATTGTTGCAGTAACCTCAAGTACGAATTTCAAATTCGAAAACCACAATAGAAACAAAAACCTGCTAGTCACGCTCCTTGAATCTGACGTTCATTCAGAGCAAGCGGAGCAATGAAACGAACTTCATATTCGGGTGACCAGTTCAAACGGATCCACCCCCGGTTCAGTGGCGAGGGTGGGATTTTGGCGATCTTGGCAACTGGTCAGCCAATCAGGTCGTTGTCGTCACGCTTGATGGCGACAACAGATGACCGCGGCAAGCCGGCTTCTGCAGGCCATGAGCCACCCGGATGCTGAACGCCGACAAACATGGTGCGCCGGTCAGCCGACCAGCAAAGGCCGGTGATTTCCGAACCATAGGGGCCGGTCAGAAAGCGGACGATTTCACCTGTCGCCGGGTCACCGGCAAGCTGCTGGTTGTTGCCCATTCCGGCAAAATCACCCTCGTTTGAGTAATTGCCGTCGGTCTGGATCCAGACAATGCCGCTGGTATCAAAGGCCATACCATCGGGTGAATTGAACAGGTTGCCTTCGTTGATATTGTCCGAGCCAGCCTTGAGGCCTTCGTGCACGGTCGGGTTTCCGGCCATGACAAACAGGTCCCAGTTGAATGTTTCAGCGGCATGATCTTCATTTGCCGGATACCAGCGAACAATCTGTCCGTATTTGTTGGCCTCGCGCGGGTTGGGGCCACCCACTGGCGTCTCGTCGCCACCGGCATTGGTTTTGATGCCGCGGTTTTTGTTATTGGTGAGACAGCAATAAGCCTCGACGGCATAGGGGTTGGTTGCGATCCACTCCGGACGGTCCATTGTTGTCGCGCCGACCTTTGATGCGGCCATACGGGTGAAGATCAGCATTTCGGCCTGATCCATGCCGGTTGTTTCCGGTGTCAGAGCCAGCCATTCGCCGGTCTGATCATCATTGAATTTGGCAACATAGAGGGTGCCGTCATCCAGAAGGTGATCGGTGTTCTCACCGGGCACATATGGATGCGTCGACACGAAGCGATAGAGAAATTCGCCACGCTCGTCATCGCCGAGATAGACGACAACACGGCCATCGGGAGCCAGTGTTGCTTCAGCATTTTCATGCTTGAAGCGGCCAAGGGCTGTACGTTTGACCGGCGTGCTTTCGGGGTCTGTCGGATCGATTTCGACAACCCAGCCGAAGCGATGTGGCTCGTTCGGATCTTTCGACGTATCGAAACGGGGATCGAATTTTTCATAGCCGTAGCGACCTTCCGGGGCTATGCCATAGCGCTCATAGCCTGCCTTCACGGTATCGCTGTACCGCGCATCCGAGGTGGCGCCGAAATAGCCGTTGAAGTTTTCCTCACAGGTCAGATAGGTGCCCCAGGGCGTTTTGCCTGCGCCGCAATTGCCCATCGTGCCGAGAATGTGCTTGCCGTCGGGATCAGCCGAAGTCTTCAGCAGGTCATGACCGGCAGCGGGACCGGAAGCCGTCATCGGTGCATTGTGATGCAGGCGTCGATTAAACGGGCTATTGCGGACAATGCGCCAGCCATCGTCATCTTCCGTGATCTCCATCACCGTCACGCCTTGCAGGTTCTGGAGTTTCAGCACATCGGCTTTACTTTGCGGAATGCCGTCTTCGGTCTGTGGCAGGTTGATATCGCTGTTGACATACTCATTGTTGATCGCGATCACCTGATGACCGCGGATCTGATAGGTTTCCATGCCATCGGTGTTCTCGCCGAAAACCTTGTCCGATTCCTCAACTGAGCCGCCGGTCTCATGGTCGAACTCGGAAACGCCGTCAAAAAGCGGGTCGCCCCAGCTTGCGAGGATTTTCCAGCTATAGCCTTCAGGCACATGAATATCGAAGTCGGTGTGTGGCGGGATCGGCTTGAACGGGAAGCGTGATGCTGACACAGTCTGCGCTTTGGCAAGGCCGGGTGTCATCAGGCCGGAACTCATGGCCACTGCACCCGAACCAAATGCCACTACGCCGCCCAGAAAGCCGCGGCGGGGAATGGCGCGTTCAACGACGCGGTCGAACTCGCTTTCATCCGGACGCGGGAAGTGCAACTCATCCCATTCGTCATCAGACATCTTGCTCGGCGGAATCTTCGTCATATTGTCACTCCCTGATCTATGACGTTGTCATGCGCCGCGAAGTCTAGGGTGAAAATGACGAATGTTATGTGACAGAAATCAGGCACCTGCCTGTAGTGCAAGCTGATAGAGGCTGGCGCAACGGCCACCGGAGGCGCAAAAGGCCAAAACCTTGCCATCCGTCACACTCAGTATTTTTTTAAGCTTCGGTGCCTGGGTGATCGGAGAGTGAGAACCACCGACAGGCAGGTAGTGACACGTCAGGCCCGCCGCTTTGGCGGCTGTCTCGATTTCTGCATATTTCGGCTGAAAGAAACCTTCCCCATCAGGGCGCATGCAGATAACGGCAGAAAAGCCCTCGCGGGCCACGTCTGCCATATCTTTTGCTTTCAGCTGGCCGGTGACATGGTAGTTGCCGGTGATTGCTCGTGCGCGCATTTTCCTCGAACCTCATCCAGGTGCGCCGCCTTCTGCAGGAGGTACGGGCGGCGACATATTGCATATTATGATATTGCTATAGCTATAGAGCGTTGATCGGCAGCTTCAGCATGGGGCGTCCGTCTTCATCCTGCGGAATTTCACCGGCACGCATGTTGACCTGCAGCGAGGGCAGGATCAACCGCGGCATTGAAAGCGTTGCATCGCGCGCTTCGCGCATATTGACGAATTCGTCTTCATCGATGCCATCACGCAGGTGAATATTGTGCTGACGTTCTGCGCCGACCGACGTTTCCCACTGGATTTCACGACCGTTTGGTCCATAGTCGTGACACATGAACAGACGGGTTTCTTCCGGTAGCTGCAGAACGCGTTTTGATGAACGATAGAGCGTGCGGGCATCGCCGCCGGGAAAATCAGCACGCGCCGAACCGCCATCAGGCATAAACAGCGTGTCGCCTACAAAGGCAGCATCACCGATTACATGGGTCATGCAGGCAGGTGTATGGCCCGGCGTATGCATGACACAGGCTATCATTTCTCCGATCCGATAGGTGTCACCATCGCTGAAGAGCCTGTCAAACTGCGAGCCATCACGCTGAAATTCCGTACCCTCGTTGAAAACCTTGCCGAAGGTTTCCTGCACGATGGTGATGTTCTCGCCAATGCCGAGCTTTCCGCCCAGCTTCTCCTGAATATAGGGCGCACCGGACAGATGGTCGGCATGAACATGTGTTTCAATGATCCATTCAAGCTGCCACTCGTTGTCACGAATAAAGGCAATCAGCCTGTCGGCGCTTCGATAGGTTATGCGGCCTGCGGCGTGATCGATATCCATCACGCTGTCGATGACGGCGCAGGCGCTGGAGGCCGGATCCCTCACGACATATGAGATCGTGTTGGTATCCGGGTCAAAAAAACCGTGAACCTCGGGCTTGATATCCGGCGCCGGTTTAAAGGGCAGGGGCGGAACCATGCGATATCCTCCTCAGACTGTTTATCTATAACGTAAATGATAATACGTATATACGCAACTATGAATTATAGATAGATGAAGCAACGCCATCGGCATGATCGATAAATCAGAAACCGGCTGATACTGTGACAGGCCGTGCAAGCGCGGCCTGATGCCTACCTGTTTAAGTTTTGCCGGCAGACCTGATGTCAGGTGCGGTTTGTGATCCAGCGACACTGATACGGGGCAAAGCTGATCTTTTTGTCACCGGCGCTGATTGGTTCTCCGGTAATGAGATCATACCAGCTTTCACCACCAATCAGATTGAGCGACATGGCTGGAATTTCCATGTCTTCGTCGGTCACATTGTTGATTGCAAAGATACTCTGCGAGCGATCAACACTCTGGCGCCAGAAGCCGAACAGCTTTTCGCCAAGGTGAAGCGTGAACTGCGTTGCATTGGGGTGAAAGGCCGGCTGCTGCGTGCGGATAGCAATCAGCTTGCGCATTGCGTCGAAAACCTGAGCGTGCTGGCTGGTTTCGTCCGCCAGAGCGTCCTGCAGGGCACCATAGTTCCAGCGATGGCGGTTGATTGCCCGGTTATGACCAGTTTTCTCGACGCCCTCATAGTCATTGCTCGTTGCCAGAAGAGAGTGAATATAAAAAGCGGGAATGCCTTCAAGTGCCATGGCTATGGTCTGGCTGCAAAGGAAGCGAGCAATGTTGTGATTGTCTTCGCCCCTGACGGTGCCTTTCAGTGCATCAAACAGTGAAACGTTCATTTCATAAGGCCGCATCGTCCCGTCGGAGAGCTGACGCATTGACACCTTCCCGCCGAAGCCCTGAACCGTTTCCACCATTTCAGAAATGGCATCGTCGGAAAGCAGGCTTTCTGCCGGGCGCAACCCAATGCCGTCATGGGATGCGGTGAAATTGAAATAGGCGCACCCCATCTGCGCTGGCGGCATCGCCATCTGCCAGGCGTTTAGGAATTGCGAAGTTCCCGTCAGCAGCGCATGGACGATCAGCGGCGGCAGCGAGAAGTTATAGATCATATGGGCTTCGTTGCGATTGCCGAAGTAACTCAAATTCTCGATATTCGGCACATTGGTCTCTGTGATGAGCACAATGCTTTCTTCGCTATAGTCGGCCAGAAGCCGCATCAGACGGATGATTTCATGCGTTTGCGGCAGATGAATGCAGGATGTTCCGATTTCCTTCCAGATAAACGCGCAGGCATCGAGACGAATGGTTCGCACGCCGCGGTCAATGTGGAAGCGCATAATCTTCAAAAATTCCAGCAACACATCCGGATTGGAGAAGTCGAAATCCACCTGATCGTGGCTGAAAGTGCACCACACATATTTTTCGCCATCGGCAGTTTCCACTTTCCGCAAAAGCGGGTGAGCACGCGGGCGGACCACATCGGTGAGATCGTCTTCCGGAGAGGCCGTGAAGAAGAAGTCCTTATAAGGCTTGTGTCCCATCCGGAATTCATTGAACCAGCTGCTCTGGCTGGAACAGTGATTGAGCACCAGATCCGACATCAGCCGGAATTCGCGACCGATGCGTTCGATATCTTCCCAGCCACCGAGGCCGGAATCAATTGCTCGGTAGTCGGTGATCGCAAAGCCGTCATCCGAGGTGTAGGGAAAATAGGGCAGAATATGCACGCCCTTGATCACCCCTTTGAGATTCTCGGTCAGAAAATCCTGCAACAGCGAAAGCGGCTTGTGCTCGCCATCGACAATCGAATTGCCATAGGTGATGACATAAGCATTATCGGCGCTCCACATGCCGTTTCCGGCCACGCGGCCACGCCGTCTTGGATGCGTTTCGCCGGACCAGAAGGCCTCCAGAACCTGACGCGTCAGAGCGCGTGAGTCCTTTTCCGGGTAGATGTTTTCGAGATGAAGCCGGATGCTTTCGCGAAGCCGGCGCGGAATCGTCGTGCCTGTTTGCGGCGTTTCTGATAGCGTCGTCATTATATCCTTCTTTCCCCACACGCTGAAGTTAGCATGTCGAGTCCATTTAGCAATTGCGAATTGCCCCGGTGGAAATGAAAGCATGAGAGAATTGGTGCACTGCCGCATCGAACACTGTCTTGGAATTCAAAGCGGGGTTAAGGCGTATGGCTTAAGCGCCGTGGCTTGCGATTATGCTGGACCTGTCAGCGCAACTAGCCGCCTGGCTGATGCTCAAGATGCGTTGATGTGCTTTTGTGTGCTTACGATCTTACAGTTTATCATGCGTGTGCCGGAGGGGCGATACGATTGAAGGCATGGGGCCGAGATCAATATTGCGAAGACTGAAGGTGTGCTACCGGCCGCTTAAGATCACAGTCACCCGATATGGTCGCAACATCGCCTCCCGCTGAGTGGATATGAATATTCTATTTATATACATATTAAAAATTTAACTCTGCATGAATATTTATGACTGAATATAAATGAAAATATCATCCTTGATTTATTATGTAAATTACTTTAGGTTGTAGTTGGTTGAATATTAAATAATTATTTTTTGATGGTTTTTATTTATTTTTATATAAAAATAAGTATCAACAAATTTGCAGGCGTTCATGATGGTGAAGATATTTATATTATGAACCACTAATAAATCAAATGGAGATATTTAATGAGCTGCGTTGCGTCGTCGCATTTTCCTATATTCGCTCCGAAAAGGAGTAAGCGTTTCAATTCAATGTCTGTGTTGCTGGCTGCTCTGGCTGATGAAAATCGTCTGGCGATCGTGAGAGCGTTATCGATGGGTGCCCGCACGTTGGCTGAGTTATGTTCGTTGACAGGGCAAACCCAATTTCTGGCTATGCGCTGTTTGCGCGTTCTGCACGATGATGGCGTTGTCATCTCCTGGTCGACGCAATCCGGCCGTCTTCATCAGTTGTCGCATCCGTCCATGCGAAAGGTTGCCGATATTGTTGCCGCCATGGAACAGGACACTCAGTCTGACCTGAACACGGCTTGCGAGGTTGAGTGATCCGGGCAGACATCCGGTGGCGTGTGGATAGTGTGAAAAAACTGACAATTTCTCGAAATTGCCGCTGGACTTGAAAAAACAAGATGCTATAACCGCGCTCACTTGAGGGGGGACCTCCTCACCGCCATCTCAACGGCGATGCCCAGATAGCTCAGTTGGTAGAGCAGCGGATTGAAAATCCGCGTGTCCGTGGTTCGAATCCGCGTCTGGGCACCACTCATCTCCTACGGAATTTCAGTGAAATATCAAGTTTTGCGGAACGGTCAGTTGCCTCTTGCGTTCCAGTCATCGAAGGCGCTTGCAAAGAGCCAGCGCCAGTTATGCCGGAAACACGAACAGGAGGATATGATGACTGCGATCAATCAATCCAAGATTCTGATTATGGCAACGGATGGCTATGAACGCTCAGAATTACGCGTCCCTTACGACGAGCTGATGAACCGTGGGGCCGACGTCAAGATCGTGTCCTTCGAGAAGGGACAGATAGCCAGCTGGGCCGGGAAAGACTGGGGTGACAGCATTGATGCTTCGCTGACGCTCGAAGACGTCAACGTTTCCGATTTCGACGCGCTCGTTATTCCCGGCGGTCAGATCAATCCGGACGTTTTGCGCACCAGCGAAAAAGCCGTTGGTATCGTCGATGCATTTTACAAATCGGGCAAGATTATCGCTGCCATTTGTCATGCCCCATGGCTTTTGGTTGAGGCGGATCTGTTAAAGGGGCGCGATGCAACATCCTATCATTCGATCAGGACGGATGTGAAAAATGCCGGCGCCAACTGGGTCGACCGTGAAGTGGTTGCCGATAATGGCATTATCACATCGCGCTCGCCGAAGGACCTTGACGCTTTCGTCAATAAGATCGTCGAGGAAGTGGAAGAGGGGCGTCACCAGCGTAAAGCGGCCTGATGCCGCCAGCCTCTCATTTGGTCATGAGGCCGTTCGGTTTCGCCGGGCGGCCTCTTTATATGAGATAATTCATCGGGACAGCTGTTGTGTATTTCAGCTCTTCCATGCCGATGAACGATGAGATGTCGGTAAAGTCCAGCCTTGCGATCAGCTGCTTGTAGACAGCGTCGTAGACTTCCACATCCGGTACGACCATGCGCAGCAGATAATCCATGTCACCGGTCAGCCTGTATGCTTCAACGATTTCGGGAATATCGGCGATGGCGCTGCGAAAGCTCTCCAGCCACTCGATCGAATGGCGCGAGGTGCGCACAGCCACAAACACGGTCATGCCGACATTGGCTTTTCTGCGGTCAACCAGCGCGACACGCCGGGTAATCAACCCGCTTTCCTCCAGGCTTTTGATCCGCCGCCAACACGCGGATGCTGATAATCCGACAAGGTCAGCCAAGTCTGTCACCGGCATATCGGCGTCATGCTGAAGATATTCGACGATTCTGCGGTCGCGTTGATCGAGCATCTGCAATAATCTCGCTCTTTATAATTTATTAGTGAGAAAATAATGCGTAAATAGCCGATAATGCAATAAAAAATCGCATTATGGATCGACAAACGTTCATAATTCAATCTGATTTTGCAGGCCACCCAGCTTATCCTCCTGACAAAAGATAAGGAGAAAGACCTTGCAGAAAACAATCGGTCTGATCGGTGGCATGAGCTGGGAATCCACAGCCGTCTATTACAAGGAAATCAATGAAATCGTCCGGCGCCGGTATGGCGGTTTGTCATCGGCAGACGTGCTGATACACTCTGTGGATTTCTCGCGGATTGTGGCCTGGCAAAAGGCCGGGGAATGGGGCAAGGCAGCCGAATATCTCGGTGATGTCGGCAAAAAGCTTCAGGATGCTGGTGCTGATTGTACGCTCATTTGCACAAACACAATGCATATTATCGCAGACGAAGTCTCCGCGCATTTCGATATCCCGCTGATCCATATCGTGGATGTAACGGGCTCAGCGCTGAAAGCTGCTGGTGCCAAAAAGCCGCTTCTTCTGGCTACGCGTTACACGATGGAGCAAAGCTTTTATCGCGACCGTCTGAAAGCGGAATATGGTATTGAAGCGATCGTCCCGGATGAGGCAGATCGCGCCGGTGTACATAATGTGATCTTCGAGGAGCTTTGCTGCGGCGTTATCAGAAAAAGTTCGCATGATCTTTATTGCCAGGCGATTGAAAAGGCGAAGGCTTCCGGCTGTGATGCCGTTATTCTTGGCTGTACGGAAATTGGTCTCCTGATCGGCCCCGATGATACAGATCTTCCGGTTTTTGATTCCACCAAGCTGCATGCTGCTGCTGCCGTCGATTTTGCGTGCGGTGTTGATGACAATCAGCTTCTGGCGACCGGCTGAATGCCGGCGTCTGCCGAAATGGCACATCGCTTGCTTGATTTTTTAAAGGAATGAACTTTTAGGAAAAGTTTTTACCAGACGGGGGTATCGCGCAAATCACGAACTCATAACGGAGCACGAAAACTGCTAGCAGCATGAAGGACTGCAACAGACAAAAGCAGGTGTTTGCCGTGACTAAAGATCATTCACATAAAAATATAAGAATGACCTCAGAGGAGAACGAAATGAACAGTTTCCACAAGACCGCGCTTGCCCTTTCGGCAGGTCTGGCGGCCATGATGCTTTCGGCTGGCATGTCGCTCGCCGCAGATGGTGATCCGATCAAGATTGGCTATCAGCTTCCGCTGACCGGCAACACCGCGCAGTACGGGCAGGATTTCGAAACAGCGTCACAGATTGCGCTTAAGGCGTTTAACGCCTCCGGTCAGTTACCGGTTCCGGTCGAAATCATTTATGAAGATTCGCGCTCGGACGCGAAGGAAGGCGTGACAATCGCTCGCAAATTCGCCGACAATGACGAGATTGTCGGTGTGCTGGGTGATTTCACTTCAGGCGTCTCGATGGCTTCGGCTCAGGTGTATAAGCGTGAGGGCATTCCGCAACTTTCACAAACTGCCTCGCATCCTGACTATACCAAGATCTCGCCCTACCAGTTCCGCAACATCACCACCCAGGCGCAGGAAGGCCCGTTTAATGCCGACTGGATGAATGCGCTGGGCTACAAGAAAATCGCCGTCATCTCAGAACAGACCGACTGGGGACAGACTGTCGTTGATAATTTCACCGATGAGGTGAAGGCCAATGGCGGTGAAATCGTGTTTTCGGAATATTTCAACCGTGGTTTGCCGGATTTCCGTTCGATCATCACCAAGATTGAACGTGCTGAACCGGATGCGATTTATACCGGCTTCTTCTATGAAGACGCCGCCAATTTCCTGAAACAGGCCCGTCAGCTTGGTCTGGATATTCCGATCTTCTCCACGTCTGCTGCCTATAGCCCGCAGCTGATTGAACTGGCGGGTGAAGATGCCAACGGCCTGCATCTGACGGCGACTTTCATGCCGAATGATGACCGGCCCGAAGTGCAGGAATTCGTGAGCGCCTGGGAAGAAGAGCGCGGCGACAAGCCGGGCCAGTTCCCGGCACAGGCTTATGATGCGACCAATATCATGCTGGATGCCATCGTCCGTGCCTATCCTGATGTCACGCGTGAAAGCCTTCGCGATGCGCTGGCGGAAACGAAGGATTTTCCCGGCGTGACCGGTGTAACCACCTTTGGCCCCGATCGCGAGCCGCAGAAGGTTCTGACAAAGGCAGTCGTTGAAAACGGCGCATTTGAACCGGTCAGCAACTGATCCTGAGAAACTCAGAAGGCGGTGGTTGCTCTTGCTACCGTCTTCAACAGTTGTCGTTTCCCTTAAAAAACGGATGACAATTTCGCTGCCCGCTCTTTGATGCAAAAAAAAGGCGGGTGCGGCGACCTTGCGGAGACCTGCATCTTGCTAGATCCATATTACCTGCAGCAATTGCTGATTGGCCTGTCACTCGGCGTTACCTACGCTCTGATGGCTATCGGCTTTACGCTGATCTTCGGTGTTTTGAACGTCGTCAACTTTGCGCATGGCGAAGTATACACGCTGGGCGCGTTTGCCGGTCTTCTGGCCATAACCACCTTTGCGCCGCCATTGCTGATCGTTCTGTTTATTGCGCTGGCTGTTGGCGCGCTCGCCGGCTTTGGGCTGGAGCGGATCGCTTTCAGACCCTTTCGCCGGTTTTCGGATGAAGCCTCCTTGAAATCACGCGCGATGCGGGAAGCAACCCTGATGTCGTCGCTGGCTGTCTCTATCGTCGTGCGTGAGGCGCTGGAACTGGTCTTCGGGTCGCAGATGCAGAGCATTCCTTTTGACTACATGATCAACAAGCCGATCCAGATCGGCGAAGTCACCATTTCGAACGGCGATATCATCATCCTGGCGGTCGCCATTATCATGCTGGTTGGCCTGCAATATATTCTCAGGAGAACCCGGATCGGGCTTGCCATCCGCGCCGTCTCCAACAATCCGCTTGGCGCAAAATATGTCGGTATCAACACCGACAGAACCATTGTTTCGACGTTTGTCGTCGGCTCGATGATGGGCGCTGCTGCCGGGCTTCTGGTTGGGCTCTATTATGGTGTGATCTTTCCGGCGATGGGTTTTGTGCCGGGTATCAAGGCCTTCGTCGCAATGATTATGGGTGGCCTGACCTCCATTCCCGGTGCAGTGATCTGTGCATTGCTTCTCGGTGTCTCTGAAGGTCTGGCAACCACATTCATTTCTGCCAACTGGGCGGATATGGTGGCTTATGGCTTCTTGATCGTGACGCTGATTTTCTTCCCGCGTGGCCTTTTCGGCGGAAGGAGGGAGCGTGTTTAATATCCCTTCGTCCCGTCTTTTTTCGGTGGCTTTGCCGCTGGTCTTTCTGTTCGTGATCGTCCCGCTCGCCCTTCATGGCTTTGACCGTGGTTACTTTTACCAGATCGCCAGTCTTGTTCTGATCTTCGTGCTGCTGGCTGCCTCGCTGAATCTCGTCGCCGGAACAGCAGGATTGCTCCATCTCGGTCACGCTGCCTTTTATGGTGTAGGCGCTTATACGGCGGCCCTTCTGGGCGCTGATTATGGCGTTGGATTTACGCTAGGGCTACCGCTTGCCGGTGTTGTCGCCGCGTTTCTGGCGTTTCTGGTGGCACTTCCAACCATGCGTCTGGTGTCGATCTACTTTGCGGTTGCCACGCTTGCTATCGGCCAGATGCTTTATCTGATCATGTTGAACTGGGTTGGTTTTACCAAGGGGCCGAACGGCGTGATGCTGTTCGATGGCATGAACCTGTTCGGCTTTGACATCACTTCCGACAATGGCATCTATTTCGTGGTGGCAGCGGTCGTGACAATCTCGATCTACCTCATTCACCGGATCAGTCATTCCTATTATGGCAATGGGCTAAGGGCGCTCAGAGAAGACGATCAGTGCACCGATGCGATGGGCGTCAATACGGTGCGTCTGAAGATTGAGGTGTTCACGCTTTCCGCTTTCTTCGCGGGCCTTGCCGGTGCGCTCTGGAGTTATACCACCGGCTATATTTCACCGAAGGATTTCGACTTCTCTGTTTCAATCCAGATCCTGGCGATGGTTGTGGTTGGCGGGCTTGGCTCCTTGCCGGGTGCCATCATCGGGGCGGCGCTGCTGATTCTTCTGCCGGAAGTGCTGCGCGATGTCGGTGATTTCCGCAATATCGCTGTCGGGCTTGTGATGTTCTTTGCCATTCTTTTCTTGCCGAAGGGCCTGTTCGGCGAAGTGTCTGCCCTGTCACTTGTCCGCCGTCATATCGGCGATCGCTGGCAGCATGCTCCGGGCGATAAGAAGGTGGGCTGGCGATGAATATTCTGGAAATTGAAAATCTGTCCCGCTCCTTCGGCGGACTGAAAGCCGTTGACAATATCACCACTCATGTCGGTGAAGGCGAACTGGTTGGCCTGATCGGACCGAATGGTGCCGGCAAGACAACTCTGTTTAATCTGATATCCGGTTTTACGCCGGTTTCCGGCGGGCGTGTCCGCTTCAAAGGTGAGGATATCACGGGCCAGAAGCCCTTTAAAATCGCCAAGCATGGTATGTCGCGAACATTTCAGAACCTGCGTATTTTTCCGAACATGACGGTATTTGACAATGTTTCGGTCGGCGCGCTGGGCGACACAGGCATGAATTTTTTCCAGTCCCTTGTCGGCGGCGGGATGCGGGCTGAACGCATTTCCGAACAAAGCTGGAAAGCACTGGAAATGACCGGCCTGACAGATGTGGCGGATGATCTGGCGGCGAACCTTTCCTATGGGCGTCGCAAATATCTCGAAATCGCTCGCGCATTGGCCATGGAACCAGATTTTCTGATCCTCGATGAACCGGCCGCCGGGCTGAATGATACTGAAACCGCAGAGCTTTCCACCTTCGTTCAGAAGCTGAATGCTGATGGTTTGCCCATCATGCTGGTGGAGCATGACATGAACCTTGTGATGGGAATTTGCGAGCGCGTCGTCGTGATCGCCTCCGGGCGCAAGATTGCCGATGACGTGCCCTCGGTCGTGCGCATTGACCCGGTCGTTCTGGAAGCATATCTCGGAGGGGATGACGAATGAGTGCTGTTCTCGAAATCGAAAACCTCACCGTGTCGATGGGCGTTCAGGAAATTCTGCATGGCGTTTCGCTGAACGTTGAGGAAAAGGGCATTTTCGGCGTTTTGGGCTCAAACGGCGTTGGCAAGACAACGCTGATGCGGGCCATCTCAGGCATCTATACGCCAGCATCCGGGACCATCCGTTTCAAAGGTGAGGTGGTCAGTGGTCTGCCGAGCCATGCTGTGGTCAGGGCCGGCATCAGTCAGGCTCCGGAAGGTCGGCAGATTTTCTCCAACATGTCGGTGCGGGAAAATCTTCTGATCGGTGGCGGTCCGCATGGCCTTTCGGAGCTGGACCATGTCTGCCACCTGTTTCCAACGCTGAAAGAGCGGATCAATCAGGAGGCTGGCTCACTGTCAGGCGGTGAGCAACAGATGCTCTGTATTGGCCGGGCACTGATGGGCAAACCGGAAATACTGCTTCTGGATGAACCATCGCTGGGTCTTGCCCCGAAAATTGTAAAGGCGATTTTTGACCTCGTGGAGACGATCCGCAATGAAGGGTTGTCGATTCTGATTGTGGAGCAGAATGCCAAATCAGTACTGCGTATTGCCGATCAGGCCGCAGTGATGGAAGGCGGGCGGATTGTATTGAGCGGACCGGCTAAGAACCTCGCTGCGGATCCGCGTGTCGCAGAAGCCTATCTAGGAGGTCACGTCCATGTCTGAAGCCACATCGAAAAAGAAAGAACGCCTGCCGGTTATCGAACAGCGCCGCATCGAGGCCAATGTCCTGGCGAGTGTCTATGATGAGATTGAGGCGCGTCACGGCAGAGATGAAGCGCGGAAGATTATCGGCGATGCCGTGACCCGTGCGGCTATCCGTCAGGGTGAAAGTTTCGCCGAAGAACTGGACCGCCCGGCGGACTTCTTCGACTTTGCCGACTCTTTGAAATACTGGACAGCCAATGGCGCGCTCGAAATCGAGGTGCTGGAGACAACAGAAAAGAGCTTTGCCTATAATGTCACGCGTTGTCGCTATGCGGAAATGTACCGCGACATGGGGCTGGGCGATATCGGCGATATCCTATCCTGCAATCGCGATGGCGCTTTCTGTCAGGGGTTCAATCCGAAAATGACGCTCACACGCAATCAGACAATCATGTCTGGCGCAAGCCACTGTGATTTTCGTTATTCAATGGAAGAGGGTGCTGAAAAGTAGCGCCGATAAGGAACTGAAACGCAATGTCCACGCTTTTAAAGTCCACTGAAAACCGCAAATTCTCTGAAAGCGGTCTGTCTGCACTGAATGAGAAGGTCAAGGCTGATATGGCGGTTTTGAAGCTGCCTCCAGCGGAGTGGACAGCCCCCAAAACAGGTGGTGACGGTGAAAAACTGCTGGACGTTGTGATCATCGGGGCTGGCATGTTCGGCCTGTCAGCGGCAGGCAGCCTGATGTTTAAGGGCGTTCAGAATATAAAGCTTCTTGACAGGGCGGCAGAGGGGCAGGAAGGCCCGTGGGTGACCTATGCCCGAATGCTGACACTGCGCTCGAAAAAGGATCTACCCGGCTCACCTTTCGGTATTCCCTCGCTCACATTCCGTGCGTGGTATGAGGCCTGCTTTGGGCTGGAAGCATGGGAAGAGCTCTACAAGATCCCCAATGCGGTCTGGCAGGATTACCTGCTATGGCTTCGCAAAATGCTGGCGCTTCCGGTTGAAAATGACTGCGATGTGACTGCCGTTGAGCCGTTGAGCGATCACGTCAAGGTCACGACGGCTGATGGCCGTATTTTCCGCGCAAAGCGGGTCGTGGTCGCCACCGGGCGCGCGGGCGCTGGCGGCTTCAACAGGCCGGAGGGTATTGCAGCAGATCTATGGCAGCATCTGGCTGCGCATACCAGCGAGATGATTGATTTTAAGCGCCTTGAGGGCAAGCGCGTCGCTGTTATCGGCGCAGGTTCATCCGCGTGGGACAATGCTGCAACCGCGCTGGAAAATGGCGCGCAATCGGTCGATATGTTCTGTCGCCGCAAAGCGCTGCCGCAACTGAACAAGGGGCGCGCCAATGCCAATCCGGGCTTTTTTTCCGGCTGGCGCGGTCTCTCGGATGCAAAACGTTGGGAAATGGCGGTCTATCTGGAGCGGGTACAGACCCCGCCGCCGCATGAAACTGTGCTCAGAACCATCGCTCACGATTGCTTCAGTGTGCATTTCGGCATGCCCTTCGAAACAGTCAGGCAGGCCGGTGACAAAGTGTCGATTACCTTCACCAATGGTGATATGCAGGTTTTCGACTTTCTTATTCTGGGCACGGGTTTTGCCGTCGATCTTTCCAAAGAACCGATGTTCTCCGGAATTGCGGATCGTATCGTGACCTGGGGAGATTGTTACCAGCCGCCGGACAACCTGCAGAATGCGGGCCTGTCGCGTATGCCATATCTTGGCGAAGGCTTCGAACTGGCTGAGCGTGGCTCGAAAACGAGCCCACTTAATCGTATCCATATCTTCAACACCGGATCTTACTTGAGCTTTGGAACGCTTTCTCTGGATGTGCCAAGCGTCAATCCGGCGGGTGAACGCCTTGCCGCGCATATCGCCAGCCATTTGTTTGTCGAAGACTTCGATGTCCTGTTTGAGCGTCTGAAGGACTGGGATGAGGAACATGAACTCGAACCAACGCCCTTTTATGCACCCGATTATGTGAACCGGGTATGATTTCACCCTGCCGGAAAGCCACCACAGGTTTTCTGCTTTTCCACCGGTGATATCCGATGTGAAAAGGCCTTGAGAAATTGCACACTCGACGGATGCGGCTGTTTGCGTAATAACGTGACTTTATTTCAAAGAAGAAAGCCGGTCACGTTTCGGCATTGGTGCAGCGTCTATGATTTCGAAGAAGATCTTTATCTCGGTTGTCTATTTCAAGCCCGCGCCATTGGTCCAAACGGAATACCTCAACCCTGTGCAGGCCGGCAAAGCGCTTGGCCGCTATGACGTTGAAGGTGCGATTGGTGATGATAACGGGAAAAATATCTCGGAAAAGAATGTCAGCTGGAACGAACTGACGGCTCTCTACTGGATGCGTCATAACGTTGACGCGGACTATTACGGCCTGATGCATTATCGCAGGCTCATGGTTTTTGCCGAGAAAAAGCCGAAAGCCGTTACATTTTCAGATATTACCGAGCGTGAATTTGAGCGATACGGCTGGAACGACGCGCTGATCGAAAAGGCTTGTGAAAGCGCGGACATTCTCACGCCGCCGGTTCGGGATATCTATCTGCCGGGCATGCCGGAAGTTTTGATGACGGCCGGTGAATTTTACGCGCATCAGCATCATAGCCGGGATATGGATATTCTGGAGGCGGTCGTCAAAGAGCGTTCGCCGGAAATCTATCCCTATTTTGTCGATATGCTGGTGGGGCGGAAGATTTTCTTCAACAGCATCACGGTTATGCGAAAGCCCTTCTTTGAAGAATACAGCGACTGGCTTTTTGATATTCTGGAAGAGGTGGAGAAGCGGAGCGACACAAGCGACTACGACAGTTATCAGTCACGTATCTGGGGTTTTTTGGCCGAGTATCTTGCAAATGTTTACGTCTCTTATGCCAAGTTCGTCCACGGAGCAAAGGTGCGTGAATGCCCTTTGACATGGGGTGTAAGGCAAAGGCCAGCGGTTGCTCCCGAGACCGTCTTGTCTCAGGCGCGGACGAAAGCTGAGAGCAAGCGCGTCGCAAAAGTAATTGATGAAAACGACGGAATTAATGTGGTTCTGGCCGTTGATGACAACTACATTCCGCATGCGTCTGTCACAATACTTTCTGCGATTCGGACCTCATCGACGCCCAATCAGCTTCGTTTTTTCATATTAAATGGCCGGAGTGTTTCAGGCGACAACCGCACGAAGCTTAAAAAGCTGGCTGAAAATGAAGGGGCAAGGCTAACCTTCCTTGATATTGACGACCGTGACCTCCGTTGGCTGCCGTTGAACCGGGACTATATTTCGATCGCAACCTATTACCGGCTTGTGATGCATGCCTATCTTCCCGAAACGGTCAAAAAGGCTATTTATCTTGATGCCGATACGATCGTTATCGATCCTATCGAAGAACTCTGGTCCACCAGTATGGACGGGCATCCTGTTGCCGGTGCTCCCGATGATGCGGGCTTTCTGCAGGCAAGACGGCTTCAGCTGACGAGCCACCACCGCTATTTCAATGCCGGAATTATGCTTTTCGATATCGCGAAGTTCAGGGCTATGGATCTTCAGAACGAGATCATTTCGGCGTTCAGAAAGCACGGAGCCTATATCGTCTCACAGGATCAGGATATTCTGAATATTCTGTTTGAGCAGAACACGAAGATGCTGCATCTGCGCTGGAATGCCGGGTCGCGGATTTATCGGGCCAACCCGCTTGAGCCGTCTTACGATGAGCAGGAAGCATTTGAGGCGGCCAGCGATCCGGCGATTGTGCATTTCACCGACAAGCGCAAGCCGTGGCATCTGAAATGCACACATCCCTTGACCGAGCTATACTGGGACTACCGGAATGAAACGCCATGGGCCGAGACCCAGGCCGAACGCGTAAAACGCAAGACTGTATACTGGCTTCGCCGCCATCTGCGCGCCCGCGACCGGCGGTTTGACAGCAAGCTCGGGCGGTAGTGCAGCTTCCGCCCGCCAAAGCCTCTGGCAAGACCGCTGAAGCCGTGATCTGGTTGTTTATACTATAGCAGAAGAAGCCTTAGAAACGGGGCGGCGAGCACATTGACGACGCCGACCAGAACCATGACAAGGCCTGCGACGGAGCTTTCTTCCTGGCCGATCTCGGTGGCTTTGGCGACACCCGCGCCGTGTGCTCCCATGCCGAACAGTGCACCGCGTGCAAGCGCTGAGCGCAGAGGCAGAAAGCGAATAAGTGCTTCGCCAATCAGTGCGCCTGAAACACCGGTGATGACAACGAAAACAGCAGTCAGGTCCGGAACGCCGCCAATATCCTCCGACACTTCCATGGCAAACGGTGTGCTGAAAGAGCGTGGCAACAGGCTTAACCGCAGGCTTTCATCCAGACCGAGCCATGATGCCAGCCCCCAGGCGGTCAGCATGGCCGTGCCGCTTCCGGCAAGCACACCGAAAATGAGAACCGGCCAGTATCGCCGGATCATGGCGCGCTGTTCATAAATGGGCAGGGCAAAGGCCACCGTCGCCGGTCCCAGCATCAAAACCAGCCAGTGCGTTGCGTGGATATAGCCAGCATAATTTTGATGCAGTATCAGCGCCACGACGATCAGAAGACCCGGAGTGACCAGAAGCGGCGCGGTCAAAGCGGATGGAAAGCGCCGGTTCAGCCGTTTTGCAATCATGTAAAAGGCGATGGTCAGAACAGACCAGAAGGCCGTTGCCGCAATCGTTTCAAGCAGGCTCATGGCCGGGGCTTCTCAAGCCGGGCCATCATGCGGAACCCGAAGTCCACAGCCAGCGCGGTAGTGACCATGACGCAGATGACACCAACCAGGATCACTGCGAGGACTTTTACCCCCGTCATGCCAAGGAATTCAGGGTGATCAAGAACGGCGAGAACAGCCGGCACGAAGAACAGCAACAGCTCTGCCAGAAACCAGCGCGCACCGCGGCGAATACTTGCCGTTTTAACAATGCCGACCGTCAATGCGCCAAGAAGGGCAAAGAGCCCGATGACGCTTCCAGGAATCGGCAATCCCATATGGCGGGCGAGCGCGTCGCAGATAAACCAGATCGCAACAAGCACGGCAATCTGTGCGACACCGCTTTGGCGCAATTTCCGTCTGACGATCAGTGAAGGTTTATGAAGAGCAACTGTATAAGGCAGGATTTGGGGCGAGCGCAGCATCGAAGTGTCCTTTGAAAAGACACTATAAAATTATCTGTCAGCAAATGAAATTGAACAGTAAGCATGGGCAATATGCTGAAACAGCATAGCTAACATGATGAATATCAGCCGCCGCCGAACAGTTGCAGTATTCCGCGTCGCTTCTGTTGTTCCGGTGCTGGTTGTGCCTCTCCAACCGAGCCTGGCGGAACGGGCATTCCATCATTTCCGGTACTGGCATTGGTGCCGCTTTTGTTGTTTCCGTTCAGCCGTCCCAAAAGCTCGACCAGCGTTGTGCCGTTGCCATTGTCGCCGGAACTGTTTGGACGGGCGGGGGCCGGTTCGATCAGTTTGCCACCCCCATAAAGCGGTTTCGGCTTCAGACCCTGATGTGCTTCGGCCATGAAATCATGCCAGACTTCAGCCGGAAGCCGTCCGCCGGTCACATTTCTCATCGGCGAATTGTCATCGTTTCCGAGCCAGACACCGGCTGTAAGGTTCGAGGTGAAACCGACGAAAAGCGCATCGCGGGAGGACTGGGTTGTTCCGGTCTTGCCTGCGACCTGCCAGCCGGGAATTTGTGCATTATGGCCTGTACCCTCGGTGACAACCCGCATCAGCATTCCGTTCATATTGGCCGCAACCTGCGGCGAGAGAACCCGCGGCGGATTGGCATAGTCTGCCTTGTAAAGCGGCTTGCCCTTCGTCGTTTCAATGCTCGAAATCAAGTAGGGCGTTGCCTTGAACCCGCCATTCATGAAGGCGGTATAGGCACCGGTCAGCTCCAGAAGTGTGACTTCTGACGTGCCAAGCGCAAGCGAGGCATTGGCGGTTATATCGGATTCGATGCCCAGTTTGTGCGCCAGCTTGACCACTTCTTCCGGACTGGCTTCCATCACCAGCTGGGCAGCGATCGTATTGACCGATTCCGCCAGTGCCTCGGTCAGCAGCATCGGCCCTGCATAGGTTTTCTCATAGTTTTCAGGAGTCCAGTCGCCGATGCGGATGGGTGCATCATTGCGCACTGAGCTTGGGTGATCCCCGATTTCCAGAGCTTTGGCATAAACGAAGGGCTTGAAGGCCGAGCCGGGCTGGCGCTTGGCAACGGCTGCACGGTTATACTGGCTCTTGGCATAATCCCGTCCACCGACAATGGCACGGATTGCCCCTGTTGCATCAAGGGCGACAAGAGCGCCCTGGCCAACGCGGTCCTTCTTGCCGTTTTTATCGAGCGCATTCTTCAGGCTGGTTTCCGCATCACGTTCAAGGCCGGGATCGAGGGTCGTGTGCACCACGATATCGGTTTCAACCTTCCCGACGAGGTCAGGCAAGTCCTGCATCACCATATCGGCGGCGTAATGCTCAGCGCCAGACCAGTAGCTCGGAGCTTTTTTCGGCTCGCGAGCCATAGCGGTTGCCATGTCGCTATCGCTGATCATGTTCTGATCGTGCATTGCGCCGAGAACCACCTGTGCACGGGACTCTGCTGCTTGCGGGTCGCGCGCCGGCGAAAGCCTGGAAGGGGCTTTCAACAATCCAGCCAGAAGTGCTGCTTCCCCCAGCGTCACATCGCGGGCGGATTTATCGAAATAGCGCTGGGAGGCGGCCTCAACGCCATAGGCGCCGGAGCCGAAATAGACCCGGTTCAGGTACATCGCCAGGATCTGGTCCTTGGTGTATTTGTGCTCCAGCCAGAGCGCCATCAGCGCTTCCTGAACCTTGCGTTCCAGCGTCTGGGCGTGGGTCAGCAACACATTCTTGGCCAGTTGCTGGGTCAGCGTAGAGCCGCCCTGAACGACATCGCCATGCATGATGTTTGTAACCATTGCCCGGGCGAGGCCGATCGGGTCCACGCCGAAATGCGAATAGAAACGCCGGTCCTCAATGGCGACAACGGCCATCGGGATATAGGGTGACATTTCGTTGATGGAGAGCGCTTCACCGCCATTGGCACCGCGATTGGCGATCAGCGAGCCGTCATTGGCAACGATTTTCACATTGGGTGCTCGGTCGGGAATGGCCCATTCATCGACCGGTGGCAGCTTCGCGCCATAATAGATGATGATCCCTGCAACAACGATCCCGCCCCAGATGGCGGCAACACATCCCCAGTAAAAGACAAAGCGGACAGACCGGCCGAAAACGCCGCGCTTTGGTCGTCTCGTGCTCGTTCTTCTCGCGCTGGCAGTGCTGACCTTGCCGGATTTCTTTTTCGCAGGCTTTCTGGACGCCGCTGTTTTTCCGGACAGGGACGGTTCGGTCTTGCTGCGGTTCTTTTTCTTTCCGGCCATCGGCGACGTCGCCTCGAATCTTCCGTTCAGTGCTGATCCTAGATGGATCATTTTAAGTTCATATTAAGGCGAGGCTGCTGTCTCTATCTTCGGAAGCTAAATGACCATTTGTAAAGTTAACAGAAGCTGAAGGCCGGCATTTTGCCGGCCTCTGCCTGTCTGAGCTGTTATTTCGCCAGCGCATTCATGATGCGAATCCACGAGCGAATGCCCTTGTGGAAAGAGTTCATCTCATATTTTTCGTTCGGCGAATGAATCCGGTCATCATTCAGGCCGAAGCCAACCAGAAGCGAATCCATGCCAAGTTTTGACTGAAAATCGCCCACGATCGGGATCGAGCCACCCATGCCGATGACAACAGCCGGTTTGGGCCATTCGTCGCTGAGTGCCCCTTGAGCCTTTTTCAGGAAGGGTGCGTTGTAATCAAGCTGAATGGCGGGTGAGCCGCCATGGGGGTGGAAGTCTACCTTGCAGTCGTCCGGCAGTTTGGACTGAACATAGGCCCGGAAATTTTCGCGGATTTTCGCCGGATCCTGCTTGCCCACAAGACGGAATGAAACCTTTGCTGAAGCCTGAGCGGCGATCACGGTCTTGAAGCCGTCGCCAGTGTAGCCCCCGGCGACGCCGTTTACTTCTGCTGTCGGACGTGCCCAGGTCAGTTCCAATGCCGAATAACCTTTTTCGCCGGCAGGCACGGAAAGTCCGATTTCGCCCAGAAAACGCTCATCGGTTTCACCAAGCGCTTCCCATGTTTTCTTCACGTCTTCCGGCGTTTCTTCAACACCGTCATAAAAACCGGGCAGTGTCACACGGCCGTTTTCGTCATGCAGACCAGCCAGAATGTCGGCCAGAATGTGAATCGGGTTGGCCGCAGCACCCCCGAAGAAGCCTGAATGCAGGTCGCGGTCTGCAGCCGTGATGACCACTTCATCGCCAACGAGGCCGCGTAGTGTCGCTGCAATTGCAGGCGTTTCACGATCCCACATGCCGGTGTCGCAAACCAGGGCAAAGTCGGCTTTTACGAGGTCTCCATGCTCTTCCAAAAAGGCTGGCAGCGAGGGGGAGCCGGATTCTTCCTCACCTTCAAACATGATGGTGATTTTCAAAGGCAGCTCGCCTTCTTCTTCGCGATAGGCTCTGCAGGCTTGCAAAAAGGTCATCAACTGGCCCTTGTCATCGGAAGAGCCGCGCCCGGTTATGATCTTGCGGCCTTGACCCATATCCTTGATTTTCGGATCGAAAGGCTCGTCATCCCACAGGTTCAGGGGATCCACTGGCTGAACGTCATAGTGGCCATAAAACAGCACATGCGGCGCATTTTCCGGCGCATTTTCGCTGGTGGCAACGATGATCGGATGCCCCTTTGTTTTATGTGCTGTTGCCATGAAGCCCAGTGTCTTCAACTCATCGACCAGCCAGTTTGCAGCGGCGGTGCAGTCCTTCTTGTATGCCGGATCGGTCGAGATCGACGGTATGCGAAGGAGGTCAAAAAGCTTATCCAGACTGGAAGGAAGGTTGTCGTCGGCGCGTTTTAAAAGCGCATTCAGGTCGCTCATCGTAAACCTCGATCTAAGTGCAATAAAGAAAGCTATAACTGCGGCAACATAGGCCAAGCGCTACCGGAATGAAACGGTGGCATGTTGTCAGGCATTAAAGAATTATTTCTGATCTTTTTGGGAGATTTGGTCAAAATATAACCGCCATGGCCTGGAGGGGGGCGGGCCATGGCGGTACTTTAGTGGACAAAGGCCGGAGAGGGGGGATGGAGCCTTTGTCCTTTTGTCTGATGAGGCGGGGGACGAGCCTCTATCAGGCATCGGCGTTTTCGTGCGCCGTTGATTTGTATTTGTACTTCGAAATGTGTCGATTCAAGGGAAACGCAGCTGCGTTTCGTTACAAATCGGTAATAAACTCATGCTTTGTCGCTTTTTTCTGCGATTTCCGGTTTTGACGCGCATCAAAATGGACATGACGGTGATATCAAAGCTTTGTGATGGACGTTTTCGGGCGCTCGGGTTATGCCTTCTGCCATGAAAAAAGACGACCACATTTTCCTGATCGACGGCTCGGGCTTCATTTTCCGCGCCTTTCATGCGTTGCCGCCTTTAACGCGCAAATCCGACGGCTTGCCGGTTGGTGCGGTTTCGGGTTTCTGCAATATGCTCTGGAAGCTTTTGACACAGGCGCGCGATACATCTGTGGGCGTAACGCCGACACATCTGGCTGTGATCTTTGATTTCTCATCGAAGACTTTCCGCAAGGAGATCTACCCCGAATATAAGGCGCATCGTCCACCGCCGCCGGAAGATCTGGTGCCGCAGTTCGCGCTGATTCGCGAGGCAACGCGGGCATTCAATCTACCCTGTATCGAGATGGAAGGTTATGAGGCCGACGATATTATCGCGACCTATGCTGATCTGGCGGTGAAAGCCGGCGCTGAAGCAACCATCATTTCTTCTGACAAGGATCTGATGCAGCTGGTTGGGCCAAAGGTCCATATGTATGACGGCATGAAAGACCGACAGATCGGTGTTGCTGAAGTCATCGAGAAATGGGGCGTGCCACCGGAAAAGATGATCGATCTTCAGTCGTTGACCGGCGATTCAGTGGACAATGTTCCCGGCGTTCCGGGCATTGGGCCGAAAACGGCGGCGACACTGCTTGAAGAGTTTGGCGATCTCGACACACTTCTGGAGAAGGCCGAGACGATAAAGCAGAAGAAACGACGCGAGAATATCGTGGCTAACAAGGATCTGGTGAAGGTTTCGCGTGAACTGGTGACGCTGAAGCGCGATTGCCCGGTTGAACTGGATCTCGATTCGCTGGCACTGGATGATCAGGATGGTCCGAAGCTGGTCGCATTTTTGAAGGCGATGAGTTTCAATTCGCTGACGCGCCGTGTTGCGGAGGCGACGGGTACGGAAGCATCTGAGATTGAACCGGCAGATGTCAGCGTTGAATGGGGCGCGGATGCGCATGGCCCCGATCTCGATACCGGCGATGCAGATACCGAAGCATCATCTGCATCCGCGCCAAAAGCGAATGAGCCCAGCTTAAGCGGAGAAGCGACCGCGGCGGCGCTCGCCCAAGCGCGGGCTGAGCGTTTTTCCTCGCTGCCGATTGATAACAAGGCCTATGTGACCATTCGCGATCTCGATACGCTGGCAGCCTGGGTTGATGCAGCCCGCGATAAGGGATTGTGTGCGTTTGACACTGAGACCACATCTCTGGATGCGATGCAGGCAGAACTCGTCGGTTTTTCACTCGCGCTTTATGATGAAGACGCTGAAGACGACAAGCAGGTCATTCGCGCTGCCTATATTCCTCTGGCGCACAAAAGCGGACAAGGCGATCTTCTCGGTGGCGGGCTGGCAGAAGGACAGATCCCGTTTGACGATGCACTGGCGACGCTAAAAGAGCTGCTTGAAGATGAGGCTGTTCTCAAGGTCGCGCAGAACCTCAAATATGATTATCTCGTCATGCTGCGTTATGGCATTGCCGTGAAAGCCTTCGATGACACGATGCTTCTGTCTTATGTGCTGGATTCCGGCATGGGCGGTCATGGCATGGATGCGCTTTCGGAAAAATGGCTGGGTCACAAGCCGATTCCCTACAAGGAGGTCGCCGGTTCCGGAAAGTCGATGATCACATTCGATTATGTCGATATCGACCGCGCCACCGCTTATGCGGCAGAGGATGCCGATGTCACCCTGCGCCTTTGGCTGGTGCTGAAGCCACGGCTGATAGCAGAACGTGTGGCCACGGTTTATGAGCGGCTGGAACGGCCCTTACTTCCGGTTCTGGCGCGCATGGAAGAGCGTGGAATATCCGTCGACCGTCAGATTTTGTCCCGGCTTTCCGGCGAGCTGGCGCAGCGCGCCGCCGCTTATGAAGACGAGATTTATGAGCTGGCGGACGAGAAATTCAATATCGGCTCGCCCAAGCAGCTGGGCGAAATCCTGTTCGGCAAGATGGGTTTGCCCGGAGGCAAGAAAACCAAGAGCGGACAGTGGTCAACATCGGTGCAGGTGCTGGATGATCTGGCGGCTGAAGGACATCCGCTGCCCTCCAAGATCGTTGAATGGCGTCAGGTCTCGAAGCTGAAGTCAACTTATACGGATGCGTTGCCGGGCTATATTCATCCTGAGGACAAGCGGGTTCATACATCTTACTCGCTGGCCGCGACCACGACAGGGCGTCTGTCTTCATCGGAGCCGAACCTTCAGAATATTCCGGTGCGTACAGCCGATGGTCGCAAGATCAGAACCGCCTTTGTCGCCAACAAGGGCCACAAGCTGCTATCGGCTGACTACAGCCAGATCGAACTGCGCGTTCTGGCCCATGTTGCCGATATCGCTCAACTGAAACAGGCGTTCGCCGATGGGATCGACATTCATGCGATGACAGCTTCGGAAATGTTCGGCGTGCCGGTGGAAGGCATGCCCGGTGAGGTGCGCCGCCGTGCCAAGGCGATCAACTTTGGCATCATTTACGGTATTTCCGCATTCGGGCTTGCCAATCAGCTTGGTATCGAACGTTCAGAAGCAAGCGAATATATCAAACGCTATTTCGAGCGCTTTCCAGGTATCAAGGACTATATGGAAGCCACGAAGGCGCAGGCCCGCGATCATGGTTTCGTCGAGACTATTTTTGGGCGTCGCATCCATTATCCGGAGATCAGGTCATCCAATCATCAGGTGCGCAGCTTCAATGAGCGTGCGGCAATCAATGCGCCAATTCAGGGCTCGGCGGCAGATGTGATCCGCCGCGCCATGATCCGTGTGGAGCCGGCGCTTGTTGAGGCAGGCCTCGGCGATCAGGTCAAGATGTTGCTACAGGTGCATGACGAACTGATTTTCGAAATTGAAGATGCCGCTGTCGATCAGGCCAGGGATCTGATCGTCTCCGTGATGGAGAATGCGTCGATGCCTGCTGTTTCCATGGCCGTGCCGCTCCAGGTCGATGCCCGCGCTGCACTGAACTGGGACGAGGCCCACTAGAGCGCCGTGCATCCATTCGGATGCACAACGGACGCTCTGGCCTATTGAATCTAAGCATCGTGCTTTCCGAAAATCGATTCCGGTTTTGGGCCGATGCTATAGAGCATTTGGCAGTCAGACGGAAACAACTGAGGTTTGCGAAACGGCGACAGCGTTAGCAAAAGCGATATTTTAACGAATAAAGGACTTCACAATGAACCCGGCAATCGCGGCTTATAGCGCACTTGGTTTTGCAATCGTCTGCGAGGTGATCGGTTCGACCCTGCTGCAGAAATCCGAGGGATTTTCCCGGCTTTTGCCGACGCTTGGTGTGGTCGTATTTTACCTTGTGGCTTTCTTCTGCCTTTCGCAGGCGCTGAAGGTCATTCCACTGGGTATCGCCTATGCGATCTGGGCCGGGCTGGGCATTGTACTAACGGCCATGATCAGCGTTTTCTATCTGAAACAGAATCTTGATCTGGCCGGAGCGATCGGAATCGCGATGATCATTGGTGGCGTGGTGGTGATGAACCTGTTTTCCAGCGCCACTGGTCACTGAGAAAACCCGCGAAGGGCAGAGGCTTGATACTGCCCTACCGATCTGCGGTCAGGGCAGCCTTGATGACGGCAATGAGCCTGTCTCCTGCGTCTTCCAGCGCGCCGGAATTGTCGATGGTAACAACATCGAAATCGCCACGCACATCCATGGTCGAACGGGCGAGGCGCCGCAAAATGTCGTCGCGGCTTTCGCGTCCACGTGCTTCCAACCGCGCTGCCAGAATCTCTGGCCGTGCCGTGACGTTGATGACGGTCAGATGACCAAAGGCTTCCTGAAAAAGCGGCAGGGCAGAGCGCGACCCGTTGCAGATTGCTATGCCGCCGGAAAGGACGAAATCGCGGATTTCAGCTGGAATGCCGTATTTCAGGCCGTGAGCTGCCCAAGAAACGGCGAATGCGCCGTCAGCTTCTGATTGATCAAAAGCCGCCATTGTCATGGTCGCATGGTCTTCTGTCGTGCCATCGCAGGGGCGGGTGATGACGCGGCGGACCGGCTGAACCTTTTCTTCTCCATCGAAATGATCGAGCGTGTGATTGATGAGGCTGTCTTTGCCTGCACCGCTCGGGCCGACCACAACAATGATCCGCCCGCTTTCTTTCCTCTCAGCCATGGCGATTAAGCCACGCGCTTTCCACCGCGCCAGACGGCGCGCGTGACCGGAACGCCTTCCGGGCGGTAAACCCGGACCAGATCGGCGCGCAGACCCGGTGCGATGCGACCGCGATCATCAAGGCTCACCGAACGCGCAGGTGTTGACGTGACCATGCGCAGTGCTTCCGGCAAACTGATTTCCTCGACTTCATCAGAAAGGACGAAAGGTGCGTAGAGCAGCGACAGCGGTACGTAATCCGACGAGAGAACATCGAGAACCTTGTGTCTGGCAAGATCTCGGGCTGCGATATTGCCGGAATGCGATTTGCCGCGCACCACATTCGGCGCGCCCATCAGCACTGAAAGCCCGGCGCCATGTGAGGCTTTTGCTGCATCCAGTGTCGTTGGAAATTCTGCAACCTTGACGCCGTGGTCCAGCGCCTCCTGAACGTGGGCCGGTGTGGCGTCATCATGTGAGGCTACAGTGATGCCTCGGGCTTCGCAGTGATCGGCGATCATGCGACGGTGCTTATCTGCATATTTCGCTGAAGCGTCCTGACGGCGTTTGACGAACTCTTCAAACTGCGTGTCGGTCAGGCCACGTTTGGTCTTGTAGTAAAGGGTATATTGCGAAATGTCGGTGAACTGCCGCTGCCCCGGCGCATGATCCATCAGCGATGCCAGTTTCACATGCGGGTCGTTTTCGAAATCGGAGAAGTGTTCGATCACGTCAGCGGAAGAAACCTCGCAACGCAGATGCAGAAAATGCTGGGCGCGAAGCCGGTCTTCGTCTTCTGCGGTGCGGATGGCATCGGCCATATCGCGCATTTCGCCAGCCTGAAAGCCGCCATCTTCATCGGAGCCCATGCGCAGGCAGTCAAATACGGTCGTGATACCCGATGTGACGATCTGTGCATCGTGGGCCTGAACGGCTGCGATCTTGTTCCAGCGCACGCCAGGGCGCGGCGAATAGTGCCCCTCAAGATGGTCGGTATGCAATTCCACCAGGCCGGGAATGAGGTAATCGCCGCCAAAATCCTCGCCGTTTGCTACTTTGCCTTCAGAAATGTCGGCAATCTTGCCGTCGCGGATGACAAGCGTTCCGTCGAGAATGGAATCTTCGAGGACGATCTTGGCGTTGGTCAGAACAGTTTCAGCAGTCATTCTCGTATCTTTCAATCAGCGCCGCCGGATAGCGGCTGCCAGCGGTGGATGGTGAAGGGCGCACCCCGGTCTTCTTCAACGAAAAGGCCGAGACCCGAAATCGTCAGCGGCTTGCCCGCAAACGGTGCGAAATAGGCTTCCAGTTCTTTCTGGATGGCGAGGCGGTCCGTGCCCTGAACGCTGCCGGTCAGTGTCATATGAAAACGGAATTCATCAAAAACATAAGGATAGCCCCACTGCATGAGGTGGTCGCGCTGAACTTCCGTTAACGCTTCCGGCTTGCGGCGGGCAATTTCTTCTTCCGTCAAAGGCGCGCGCATCGGCTCAAAATATTCAACCGCGTGGGCGGCAAAGCTTTGAAGCTTTTCAGATGGTTGGGCTGGCACCAGCGCAAAGAATGAGCCGAGCTGGCCAATCTGGATTTCAGGAAGATCGAAAGCCTGCTGCTGACGGCAAAAAACATCGAAAGCTGCAACCAGTGCCGAAGACGTGAAGTTCTCTGCCAGACGGAACGGCGCTTTCAGCGTTGCGTGGAAGCCGTAGCGTGCAGGTGCTGCGGTAATCGCGCTCATGCGCCCTGGCTGCACGGCAATGGTTTGAGGGTAGGGAACGTTTTCACCGGTAAACGCATTATAGCCAAGCCACTGATTAACGGCAACAGTCAGCGGATCATCTTCGGCGGGTGTAAAATAAACAGCGTATCGCAACGGGACTTCCTCAAAAACGGCATTGACGGACGTCGAAACCTGACGGGATTCGACGGTTCAGACAAGTGCGACTGTACCTGCCTGAAAGGATCAATGCCGGTCGGCGTTATGAGTTCCCATTAAACGTGACCGCAGGGCGTTAGAAATGTGGTCGAACAGGAACACAACGAGCAGAATCAGAACCACCATATAAGCGACATTCTCCCAGTCGGAGTTTGTACGCATCGATTCCCACAATTTCAGCCCGATACCACCGGCGCCCACAGCGCCGATAATGGTGGCTGAACGTGTATTCGATTCCCAGAAGTAGAGCGCCTGCGAACAAAAGACCGGCAGAACCTGCGGCAGCACGCCAAAGCGCTGAACTGCAAGCGGCGGAGCGCCGACCGATTTGACGCCTTCGCGCTGCTTGTCATCAATGTTTTCAAGCGCCTCGGAGTAAAGCTTGCCGAGCGTGCCGGTGTCGGTGAAGAAAATTGCCGAAATACCGGCAAGCGGTCCGGGGCCGAAGGCGCGGGTGAAGAACAGCGCCCAGATAAACATATCGACCGAGCGCAGGAAGTCGAAAAACCGCTTTGTCAGCTGGTTCACGGGCTTGTTGCGCGTGATGTTGCGTGCAGCGATAAAGGACAGTGGAAACGCCAGAATGCCTGCAAATAATGTGCCGACAAAGGCCATGACGATGGTTTGCAGCAGCTTGGTCCAGACATCGAGATGCTGCCATGACGGATTATAAAGGAAATCGTTGGCAGCGAGCTTCCAGTTGCTCATTGCAGGGTCCAGCCTCTCGGATGAGAAAAGATGGCTTACAACCTGGCCGAATGTCATGCCAAAATAGTCGGAATTTGTGTCGAAGAAGAAGTTTTCCCAGCCCAGAAACCGCTTGTGAACGATGATCTTGTCGTCGCGGATTTCGACATATCCATCAAAGCCGAACCAGGCGTAAACCTTGGCGCCCGGACGGGCCTGCTCCAGCCACGCAGGCAGATCGCTTTCCGGATAAACCCCGTCATCATGGACGAGCGCCAGAGTGACGGTTTCTTTGCCGCGCGTCACGCGAACGGATTCCGGCAGGACTTCGACGATCTTCCGCTTGCCAATCACGATATTGGCGCTGGTAACGACATTTTCCGTTACGGTTTCTGTGGTCGGGCCGGTATCAGCCGCCGGGTCACCCTGTGCACCTGCGTTTTCAGGTGCCACGAACATGAATGAGCCGGACGATGAAGATGAGGTGGAGGGTGCCGAAGATGAGCCGCCGGTTTCAATCGTGCGGGTCATGGTCTCGCTGGTGGAGGTCAGCCAGGCCGGGTCGGGATTCTCG
Organism: Martelella mediterranea; assembly: GCF_004342225.1. GTDB lineage: Bacteria > Pseudomonadota > Alphaproteobacteria > Rhizobiales > Rhizobiaceae > Martelella > Martelella mediterranea_B. The sequence goes on from NZ_SMAR01000001.1 coordinate 129,142, forward strand.
CCGAGCGGCGAAAAGCGCGGATACTTAATGCTCATCGCGCCATCAGCCTCGATCTCGATTGTCGGGCGGGCTTCCCATGAGACCCAGTCAGCCAGATAATTTCCGGCAATCGCCCAGTTGGCGGAGCCAAGCACTGCACCAACGGAGAAAAACCACCAGCAGAACGCCAGATAAAGTACCGCCCCAGCCACAAGCGAGAGCGAGCGGATGCGCGATTTCATTGAACCGTGCATCAGTTCAGGGTGGCGCGCGGCGATGGCTTCCATTTCAGAGGCATCGATAACGGACATGACAAAACCTCTTACATTGCCGGGGCGAAGGCTTCATTGCCGACAAGGCGGCGTCTGAGCCAGGCAGAAAACTGATCAACGGCGACGATGGTGCAGAACAGGAGAAGCACGATCGCCAGTGTCTGGGCGGCGTGGCCGCGGCTGATCGAAAGGCGCAGCAGCTCACCGATACCACCACCACCGACGGCGCCGATAATGGTGGAGGCGCGCACATTGATCTCAAGGCGCAGCAGGAAGTAGCTCATGAAATTTGGCAAAACCTGCGGCACGATGGCGAACCAGACGCGCTCAATCCAGTTGGCACCGGCGGCTTTTAGGCCTTCATCGGCCTTCATGTCGGCGTTTTCAACAACCTCGAAAAACAGTTTTCCGAGTGCGCCGATGGTGTGGATCGTCACGGCAATCATTGCCGGAATCGGGCCAATGGAAAGAATGGCGAGGAAAAAGCCCGCCAGAACGATCTCCGGAAATGCGCGCAGCACTTCCATGATGCGACGCACTGTGCCGCGCAACCAGACGTTTTTCGTCAGGTTTCTTGCAGCGAAGAAGCACAGGATGAATGCGAAGAAAAAGCCGATAATGGTCGAGGCGATTGCGATGTTGAGCGTCTGCAGCATCGCATAGAAATATTCCGGAATATAAAAATCCGTGCCGAAAAGATAGAACCGGCCGTCCGGGTAATCATATTGGAACGAGCCATCGAAATAAGGTGACGGACGATCGAACAGCGCGCGAAAAACCTCGAACGGATCGCGCGGTATCAGATCGCCGAAGAAGTCGAAGAAATGCGGCAGCCGGTCGAAGAACTTGCCGGCATTGGTTTCGTTGGCGAACCAGAGTGAGGCAGCCAGACAAACGAACAGAACGGCAAGCGTGAGAATGGTGTAGAGCCGCTTTGTCGCCGCGAGCTGACGCCAGTGGTCTTCCACGCGCTTGCCGCTTTCGCTTAGGCGCGGTGTGCTGTTCGGTCCGGTGGCCATTTTGATGTGACGTCCTGAAAAGATCGTAGGGAAATGCGTCAAAACTGCCCGCACCGCCTGGCCGGGGCCGGCAAGGCGGTGCGGATGTATTTTGTAATCAGTAATCAGCCGCCAATGGTGGCCTTACGTGCTGCGATGATCGGCTTGTAGAAGTCGACATTGACTTCGGAGAAGCCCTTGAAATCACCGCCCTGGATGGCTGCAAAGCACTCCGGATCAGTTTCCGGCAGGTTGATCATGAATTCCTTGAACTCCTGCTTGGTGTCGTCGTTCATGGAAGAACGCACAACAACCGGGCCGTTCGGGATCAGCGGGCTTTCCCACAGCTGAACCAGATCGTCCATGTTGAGGATGCCCTTGTCGACCATCTTGCGCAGGTTGCCGGATGTGTAGCCGTCTTCGAACTCACCAACACCCGAAGCCCAGGTCGTGCCGGCATCAAATGTGCCCTTGACGACTTCGAGAACGAGGTTTTCGTGACCGCCACCAAAGCCGGTTTCGGAGAAGAATTCGTCAACCGGTGCGCCGGTTGCTTCCGGCAGCGTAACGGTCGGGACGAGGAAGCCGGACGTGGAATCCGGGTCAGCAAAGCCGAGCTTCTTGCCCTTCATGTCTTCCAGCGCGGTCATGCCGCTGTCCTTGCGGGCAACCATGACGGAGTGATAGCCCATCGAGCCATCGGTCTGAACCGTCGTCAGGATCGGATCAACAGCATCGGGATCAGCAAGATAAACCTTGGCGTAGCCGGAGGCGCCGAGTTCGGCATAGTCAAGCGTGCCGCCGAGCAGGCCCTGGATCACGCCGTCATAGTCAGCAGCCGGGAACAGCGAGACTTTCTCAACGCCGAGAACTTCCGGCAGCTTGTCGACCATGCACTGGAAGTTACGCAGGCGGTCGGCTTCGTTTTCACCGCCGAGGATGCCGATGCGGAATTCATTCATATCCTGAGCGATGGCCGAGGTGCTCAGTGCAGCAAGGGCTGCGGTTGCCAGAAGAATTTTCTTGAACATGACTTTCTCTCCAGTTGTCCGGCTTTGCCGGGATTTAGGGGATAAAATGCTGCCCTTGACGCGGGCCGACGATCATAATGAAGCGGTCAGGGTGCTGCCGCTTCTGCTTCTGCCAATGGCGGGTCCCCCGCATTGGCAGATTGATTTGCAGCAGCATGACGGGCCAGCTTTTCATGGTTGATGCTGGTCGAGGTCATGCTTTCGTTGATTCCGGCACCATCCTTGTCGGAGCCGTAAATCTCCTGAACCGCAGCAGCAGTCAGTTCGCTCGGCGGACCGTCGAAAACAACAGAGCCATGGGCCATGCCGATGATGCGTTCGCAATAGGCGCGTGCGGTGTCCAGCGTGTGAAGATTGGTAATGACTGTGATGCCTTCGCGCTCGTTGATATCGCGCAGCGCATCCATCACCACCTTGGCGTTGAGCGGATCGAGCGAAGCGATCGGCTCATCAGCCAGAACCATTTTCGGGTCCTGCATCAGCGCGCGGGCAATCGCCACACGCTGCTGCTGACCGCCGGAAAGCGTACCGGCTTTCTGCAGCGCTGTCTGTTCAATGCCAAGGCGCTCAAGGGCGGCAATGGCCATGATGCGTTCTTCGCGTGTGAAGACGTTCATCAGGCTTTTGGCGGTCGAGCGGTGATTGAGGCGACCAAGCATCACATTGGTCAGAACATCCAGTCGGGGCACGAGATTGAATTGCTGAAAGATCATTGCGCAATCACGCTGCCAGTCGCGCAGTGCTTTGCCTTTCAGCTTCGATACATCGGTGTCGCCGAAGAGGATATTTCCTTCGGAAGGGTCGATCAGGCGGTTGATCATGCGAAGGAGCGTTGATTTGCCCGCACCGGAGCGACCGATGACGCCGACCATCTGGCCCTGTGGAATATCGACATTAACCGAATTCACGGCAATATTTTTGCCGAAACGCCGTGTGACGTTCTTGAGCTCAAAATTCATACCGGAGCAACTTTCGATTTGCTGGAATTTGGGTGCAGACACACCGTGTCCGGTCACTAAACCGGCTTCCCTGTGATCTTCATAAGACGCGTCATTAAAGGGAAAATGTCACTTTTGTATCAGAATTCTAACAAAACCGAGCCTTGCATGACAAAAGCTCAGTTCTCGTAACGCGACAGGAAGTCTTCCGCTGATAAGCTTCTGAAATCGTTCAGGGCCTTGCCGATGTCGTCATGGCTCCAGTCCCACCAGCAAAGCGCATCCATGCGTTGACCGATGGCCTGTGGAAAACGTCTGCGGATCAATTTCGCCGGAACGCCGCCGACAATTGTGTATGGTTCGACGTCTTTTGTGACGACCGCGCCTGCACCGATCACAGCACCATTTCCGACTGTAATGCCGGGCAGAATAGTCGCACCATGACCGATCCAGACATCATGGCCGATGACAACGCGCTTGCTGCGTCTTTGCGCGAAGAAAGCCTGGTCATGGTCAGCATCGGGCCAGTAGTCGCGCGAACGATATGTGAAATGGTGCAGGGTGGCGCGTTCGACCGGGTGATTGGTGGCGTTGATGCGAACGGCGGCAGCGATGTTGACGAATTTCCCGATTGTTGCGCACCAGGCTGAACCGTCCTGCATGATGTAGGAGTAACCTCCCATCTCTGTTTCGGCGATCCGGCAGCGCTCGGCAACTTCCGTGTAGCGGCCGAGGGTCGAGTCCGTCACCGATGCCGTCGGATCGATGCTGGGTTCAGTCCCAAGCGATTTTGTCATGCTGCCGACTTTCTCGGTGAAAAGGCCGAGACATCAATGATCGTGTCGGCGATTGCATTGCGCACTTCCTCATCATGAAAGATGCCGAGAAGTGCGGTTCCGGCCTGCTTTTTTTCACAGATCATCTCGATTACGACGCTGCGGTTTGCCGCATCCAGCGAGGCCGTTGGTTCATCAAGAAGCAGAACCGGGTGATCGGTGATAAAGCCACGGGCAATATTGACGCGCTGCTGCTCGCCCCCGGAAAAAGTTGCCGGAGGCAGATCCCACAGCGCTTCCGGCAAGTTGAGGCGGGCCAGTTGCTCTTTCGCTCTGCTTCGGGCCACTTTCTGGCTGGCACCGCATGCCAGGAGTGGCTCAGCTGCAACATCAACAGCGGAGATGCGGGGCAGGGCTCGGAGAAACTGGCTGACATAGCCGAGTGTGTCGCGCCGGACGGACAGAACCTTGCGCGGGTCGGCGCTTGCAAGATCAATAATCTGATCATGATGGCTGATCAGGATCTGGCCACTGTCAACGGCATAGTTGCCGTAGACCATCTTCAGAATGGAGCTTTTGCCGATGCCGGACGGCCCGCCAAGCACGGCGCAGCTGCCTGCTTCGACGGAAAACGAGGCATTGTTGATGACGGGAAGCGTGATGCCACCACGCAGATGCATGGTGAAGCTTTTGGTCACCTCGGAAACGATCAGCGGTGTTGCCATGTTTTCAGACCTGCAAAATGGAGGAAACGAGAAGCTGGGTATAGGGCTCGCGCGGGTCATCAAGAACGCGGTCGGTCAGTCCCTGTTCGATCACGTGACCGTCCTTCATAACCATGATCCGGTGCGAGAGAAGACGGGCAACAGCCAGATCGTGGGTGACGACAATCGCCGCCAGACCCAGATCGTTGACAAGACCACGCACCAGATCAAGCAGGCGCGCCTGCACGGAAACATCAAGACCGCCGGTCGGCTCATCCATGAAAACGAGCCGAGGCCCTGTGACGAGGTTGCGCGCGATCTGAAGCCGCTGGCGCATGCCGCCTGAAAAGGCGCGCGGCTGATCATCAATCCGGTCCTCGGAAATTTCGACGCGGTCAAGCCACTTCGTCGCCGTTTGGCGAATATCGCCATAATGGCGATTGCCGACAGCCATCAGCCGCTCGCCAACATTGGCCCCGGCAGAAACTGTCATCCGCAGACCATCGGCCGGATTTTGATGCACAAAGCCCCAGTCGGTTCGCATCAGCATGCGCCTTTCAGCCTCGCTCATGCGATAAAGGTCACCGAATCGGCCGTTGCGCATCCGGTATTCAACGGTTCCGGCGGTTGGCATCAATCGGGTCGAAATGCAATTCAGAAGCGTCGTTTTGCCGGATCCGCTTTCGCCGACGATGGCAAGCACTTCACCGGGATAAAGATCGAACGACACATCGAGGCAACCGGGTCTCGTGCCGTAAAATTTCGAGACGCCACTGACTTTTAAAAGCGAGTTTTGGTGTTCAGGGTTCATCGCTCATCTCCCTCGAAAAGACCCGCCTGATCGCCGGTATGGCCGTCTGCGCGGCGGCTTTCGCAATAGTCGGTGTCCGAGCAGACGAACATGCGCTTGCCCTTGTCATCGAGCACGACCTCATCGAGATAAACGCCCTTCGCGCCACACAGAGCGCAGGGCTGCTCGAAGTGCTGAACCTCAAACGGATGATCTTCAAAATCGAGGCTGACAACTTCGGTATGGGGTGGGATTGCATAGATCCGCTTTTCACGGCCTGCACCGAAAAGCTGCAGGGCCTCGGCCTTGTCCATTTTCGGATTATCGAATTTCGGCGTTGGTGACGGGTCCATCACATAGCGATCATTGACCTTGACCGGATAGGCATAGGTCGTTGCGATATGGCCGTTGTGGGCGATGTCTTCATAGAGCTTAACATGCATCAGGCCATATTCTTCCAGAGCATGCATTTTTCTAGTTTCGGTCTCACGCGGCTCCAGAAAGCGCAGTGGTTCAGGGATCGGCACCTGAAAAACGATCACCTGACCGGGCTTGAGTGGCTCCTCGGGAATGCGGTGACGCGTCTGGATGATCGAAGCATCGGCAGTATGCGTCGTGGTATCGACGTTCGCCACGGTCTGGAAGAATTTTCGGATCGAGACTGCATTGGTCGTGTCGTCGGCACCCTGGTCGATCACCTTCAGGCAGTCATCCGGGCCGATGATGGAGGCCGTTACCTGCACGCCGCCGGTTCCCCAGCCATAAGGCATTGGCATTTCGCGAGAGGCAAACGGGACCTGATAGCCGGGAATGGCAATTGCCTTCAGGATTGCCCGGCGGATCATCCGCTTGGTTTGTTCATCCAGATAGGCGAAGTTGTAGGTCGCCAGCTCAGAAGCATGCGCGTTCATTCCGCGGCCTCCTTTTTTTCTTCGCTCGGGCTGTTGTCTTCAAACGACCGGCGCATCCGGCGCACGAGGTCAAGCTCGGCCTGAAAGTCGACATAGTGGGGAAGCTTCAGATGCTCGACAAAACCGGTCGCCTGCACATTGTCGCAGTGGGAAATCACGAATTCCTCGTCTTGCGCCGGGTGGTTGATATCTTCGCCCAGCTCGTCGGCGCGGAGCGCCCGGTCAACCAGTGACATGGCCATGGCCTTCCTCTCCGACTGGCCAAAGACGAGACCGTAACCACGGGTGAACTGCGGCGGCGCCTTGGCAGAGCCTTTGAACTGATTGACCATCTGACATTCGGTCAGGCGGATTTCGCCGAGCGAAACTGCAAATCCCATTTCCGGCACGTCCAGCTCAACCTCGACCATGCCGATTCGGATTTCCCCGGCAAAGGGATGGCTGCGGCCATAGCCGCGCTGGGTGGAATAGGCGAGGGAGAGGAGAAAACCTTCATCGCCGCGCGCAAGAGCCTGAAGGCGGGTGTCGCGGGCCATCGGAAAATCAAGCGGTTCGCGGGTGATGTCGCCGGGGCGGTGGTCTTCCGGCAGGCTGCCATCGCCTTCAATCAGGCCTTCGCCGGCCAGAATATCGGAAACCCGCATGGCCTTGCCGTTATCGGTTTCCCGCGCTGAAGGTTGCTCCACGTCGTTTTCGCCAAGAAGTGCCGGGTCCAGCAGCCGGTGGGTGTAGTCGAAGGTCGGGCCTAAAAGCTGACCGCCGGGCAAATCCTTGTAGGTTGCCGATATGCGTCGCTCGATCCGCATATTGCCGGTGTCGAGCGGCTCGGATGAACCAAAACGGGGCAGTGTGGTGCGATAGGCCCGCAGCAGAAAGATCGCCTCAATCATATCGCCGCGCGCCTGCTTTAAGGAGAGTGCGGCCAGTTCCCTGTCATATAATGACGCTTCAGACATCACACGGTCGACCGCCAGTGCCATCTGGGCAATGATCTGATCGATGGTGATGGCCGGGAGGCTGCGATCACCACGCCTGCGGTCTGCCAGAAGACGGTGGGCGTTTTCAATGGCGGCTTCGCCGCCCTTTACTGCCACATACATGTCGTCTCACACTCCCTTAAGCTGTGATGGTTGTGCTGCGCGACAGGCAGAAAAGCTGCCTTCCGCAGGTAAAGATGATATCAATGCCGCGCGGGAAGCTTGCCCGGTTCCCAGCCCAGCGCGCGAGAAAGTGCGGCGGCAAGCCCTGCGGTGCGATTGCCCGTGTTCCGCTGATGCCAGGACCGGACAGCGTAATTGTTTCACCGCCTTCAAATGAGGGGAGTTCGATGATCAGGGTCGTGGAACGGTCGGGATATTCCTGACTGCCGGTAGCAAACAACTCGAAAGAGGGAATAGCAGCGTTCTTCTCGATGACGGCAAATCCGGCAAGCGCTTTCTCTTCGGTCTCTTTTGCCCCGCAATGAAAGGAGAGCCAGCTTTTCAAGGCCGTTGCCGACAGCGTCGATGTCAGCCAGACTGGCGTGTCGGCATCTGCGAGCGCCAGAAGGACGGCGCTCATGGCCGGTCCGACAGGTTCAGGTGCGAGGGTTTCAGCCTCTATTTGGCGGATTGTGCCCGGCTCGGCCATGCCATCCATCACAGCGCGGAAGACGGACTGTGAATCGAATACCGGATTGTCAAAACCACCGTGCAGAATTGCGTTCTTTTCTTCCATCAATTGTCTCCCCGGACCATGGTGAAGAAGTCCACCCGCGTGGCTGCCGTTTCTTCCGCCTGTTTTTTTTGTTCGCTTGCAATGCGCGTGCGCACTTTGCCAAGAAGTGTCTTTTCCAGCTTTTCAGCCATGGAAGAGCGCTGATAGAGCGCGTCAAAAATGGCGATCATCTGGGCCTTCTTTCTGTCTGTGCCGAGGCAGTGGCCATGCCCGACCAGCCCGTCTGAAAGCCTGATGCTCGCGCGGCTGACGGTGGTTTCTCCCAGGTTGAAGCCTGAGCCGCCGCCGCCAATCCTGCCGCGCAGCATGACCAGCCCGGTTTCCGGGCCGCGCAGAGGTGTGATTTCTTCATCGCCTGCAAGGGCCTGAAGAGCTGGTTCCAGTTCTTCTGAAAGCGCGCGTGCCAGCAGGCCGGAAACGGCTTTGCGTCCGTTTTGCGCGTCCTCGTTCAAAGTGTCGGTTTTCGGTTGTGCGCCCATTGTTTTATCCGCTAATGTCTATTAATGTAGACAACTATACATAGCGGTGTGATAACAGCTGCGTATGACAGGCTTATGACCTTGCCAATTGGCCAATGGACAAGAAACCTATGAACGGCAGAACTGACGGTGGTGATGGACTGGTGCGGATCAATGGTGTCGCGCTATGGCGGCAGATTGCTGACCGAATCCGTCAGTCTATCGGAAATCATGAATATGATGAAACCGGCATGATCCCGCCCGAAACTGAGTTGGCAGAACGGTTCGGCGTGAACCGGCACACGGTGAGGGCAGCCGTCGCGGCTTTGTCGCGGGAAGGTGTTTTGCGATCTGAGCGCGGGCGCGGAACATTTGTTGTGCGGCAGGAGCTGTATTCATTTCCCATTTCGCGACGCACCCGGTTTTCTGAAGGGCTGGGAGAGCAGGCGCGCGTTTTTGATGGTGACCTGCTTGAAACATGCGAAGAACCGGCCAGTGCGAAGCTGGCGGAACGCCTTGGTCTTGAAGCTGGAGCCCGAGTGATTCGCGTTGAAACCGTTCGCAGAGCCGATGGTGTTGCTCTGTCCCGGTCTTCAAGCTGGTTTCCGTCAGAACGGTTCGCCGGCATTTCAGAAGCGTTTTTGGCAACACGATCTGTCACGGCCGCATTTCGCAAGCTCGGGCTGCATGATTATGTTCGAAAACATACAGATGTTACGGCAAGCCATGCGATGCCGGATGACTGCAAGGCACTTGGCTTGTCTCCAGGTGCCATCGTTCTGATTGCCCGGTCACTCAATACTGACCTTGATGGTGTGCCGGTGCAGTATGCTGTGACCCGCTTTGCTGCGGACCGGGTCCGGATCAGTATCGACAGCGAAGCCTAGCGTATTTATTTTTTGCTGTTTATTCCGGCATGTGTTCTCCTGTCGTGACTGGCCTTTGGCGGTTTCGGTGGTATAGGGAACCATCTTCCGGCTGGCAGGCACCATTGCTTTACCAGAAGTGAACCAGCCCGGGCACCTGACGAGGGAGACTGTGAGGTATGCGCACGCCTTCATTTATGCGCCTGACCGCTTTGGCGTTGATCTTCAGCGCAGGATTTTTCGGGCGCGCTGATGCTTTCGAGTACCGTCAGATTGATGACTGGGCGGTCAGCTGCAATAACGGCTATGGCTGCACGATTTCGTTCAATCCACCTGCCGGTCAGAGTGGCCGTGCAGATATCGCTGCGATCCAGTGGCATCGCACGATCGACTCCAATGCGCCACTGACCCTCAGTCTGCCTTCACCGCCCGGCTTTGCTGAAAAGGGCGACGCAAAGGGAGAATTCAGCATTTCCGTCGACGGTGCGGATGTGTTTTCGGTGCGTGTCAGCCAGATTGTCCGCAACAATGCTTCCGGCACACTGGGCGTTTCTCAACCGGGTGAGATGATCAGGCTTTTCAGGCGCATGGCTGACGGAAAGCAGGCGACGGTAAGCTATAGCGGCGGATTAGGGGAGTTCAGTGCCAGTATCATGCTGACCGGACTTTTGGACAGCGCCCGTTTCATCGATGTTTATCAGGGTCGTGAAGGGCGCAGTGATGCCATTGTTGCACCGGGAAATATCACGCCGCCTGAAAAGGCCAATGTCTGGTCAATCGATCTCTATGAAGAACTGCCTCAGTCGATCCTGAGAAATCTCTCGGATGAAAACAGCTTCTGCTATACAGATGAGGCGCATCTTGAACAGGCTGATGCGTTTGGCTTCAAAGGAAAATCGACAACGATCATTGTGCTGCCATGTGGTGCCAGCGGTGCTTATAATCAGCCTTATCAGATCTATGTCGGGCGTGATCAGGACTTCCACCGTTCAGAATTTCCGAATTTCGGCACGGACGGTATCACCGTTCTCGATACGGTCTACAACGTCAATTTCGATCTGAAGAATATGAAGCTTTCCTCGACCTATCTGGGGCGCGGCCTCGGAGATTGTGGGCTTGCGCATTATTGGCGCATCGATCCGGAGGCGAGCGGAAACCCGTTGGTGCTGACACATGAACGTGCCAAAAACGCCTGCGATGGCAATGATGCAGGCGCTGAGAACTGGCCGTTGATCTGGCAGGCGAAAGACTTGCCGGTGCTTAAGACCGATAGCCAGTAGATGTGCTGTGTGCCATCAAAAGTCGCATAGGCTCTCGCGCTTTCTGGCTTCAGCTTCCGAGCGGATGTGATTGACGTTTTCGCGAAACAGAAATGAGGCGCCGGCGATCATCGCGATACAAATCGCGAGCATCGCGCCGATCATGATATCCCGGGCCAGGCTTTCAGACAGAAGGCTTCCAAGGGCCTGTGCGTTGTTTTTTGGCGCGAAGTTGAGATAGTCGTTGAATATCAGCGCCGGCGAATTCGACAGGGTCTGGCCGGACAGGGCGTGAATGCTGCTGTTGGCCGATGCAGCCTGCGAAGGTGCCAGCATTGCAATGACCGGGATGGCAGTGATCGAAAAAAGCGTCCGGTGCAGTTTCAAATTATTCAAAGCGCGTCTGATCCGCGTTCCAGAATGTGATTTCTTCAGCTGTGTCATCTGGCTTTTCCTGCCGAACTTTTCCAATGCTTTCATAAAGACAGGTGATTGCGACAAGATCGGGACTGGAAATGGCAACGCTGGACAGTTTTTAAGGCACATTTGTGGTAGGGTTAACAAAGTGTTTCATGCCGATGCTGTCACCGAAGCGCAACGGGGCCTGCTGTTCTGCGGTTGCGAGGCTGAAGATCGGGTCAATTTGCCTTTGAAACGCCTTAAGGTCGCGGATAGCGCTTGAAACCGCCGTCAAACTGCGCTTAGACGGTCGTCTTGAAAGCTTTCGAACTTTTTTGGAAGTTTCAGGTATCAATCTAGATTACAGGACAGTCAAATATGGCCTTTCTCGCTGACGCCCTTTCCCGCATCAAGCCTTCCGCAACAATCGCCGTTGCACAGAAAGCGCGCGACCTTAAAGCGACAGGCCGCGACGTCATCAGCCTTGGTGCTGGTGAACCCGATTTTGACACGCCGGATAATATCAAGGCCGCTGCAATCGAAGCGATTAATCGCGGTGAGACGAAGTATACGCCGGTTCCCGGCATTCAGCCGCTGCGCGAAGCGATCGTCGCTAAGTTCAAGCGCGAAAATGGCCTTGATTACAAAGTTTCGCAGACGATCGTTGGAACGGGCGGCAAGCAGATCCTGTTCAATGCCTTTCTGGCCACGATGAACGAAGGTGATGAAGTTGTCATTCCGGCGCCCTACTGGGTTTCGTACCCGGAAATGGTATCCCTTTGCGGCGGCAAGCCGGTCTTCGTTTCGACGACCCAGGAGAATAACTTCAAGCTGCAGCCGGAAGACCTTGAAAAGGCCATTACGCCGAAGACCAAGTGGTTCATCTTTAACTCGCCATCAAACCCGTCGGGTGCGGCCTATACGCATGATGAGCTGAAGGCGCTAACCGATGTGCTGATGAAGCATGAGCAGGTCTGGGTTCTGACTGACGACATGTATGAACATCTGACCTATGGGGATTTCGAATTCGTCACTCCGGCGCAGGTCGAGCCCGGCCTTTATGATCGCACGCTGACGATGAATGGCGTTTCGAAGGCTTATGCCATGACGGGCTGGCGTATCGGCTATGCTGCGGGCCCGGAGGCCCTCATCAAGGCGATGACTACGATCCAGAGCCAGCAGACTTCGGGTGCCTGCTCCATCGCTCAGTGGGCTTCTGTCGAGGCGCTGAACGGCACGCAGGATTTCATTCCTGAGCGCGCTGAAGCCTTTGAAAAGCGTCGTGATCTCGTTGTTGCGATGCTGAATGAGGCTGTAGGCATTGAGTGCCCGACGCCTGAAGGTGCCTTTTATGTTTATCCGTCCTGCGCAGGCCTGATGGGCAAGGCAGCGCCTTCGGGCAAGGTCATGGAAACTGACGAAGACTTTGTGACCGAGCTTCTGGAATCAGAAGGTGTGGCTGTGGTTCACGGATCTGCCTTCGGCCTTGGTCCGAACTTCCGCATTTCCTATGCGACCTCTGAGGCGTTGCTGGAAGAATCCTGCAAGCGTATCCAGCGTTTCTGCGCCGCCTGCAAGTAACAGCGCCTTAGGCAGATGAAAATCTCAAGGCGGAGTGTCACACTCCGCCTTTTTCATGCGCGGATTCCGGCAGAAGGCAATATGTCCTGCTATGCTTAACAAAGCCGGAGAAAGACGCTATAGCCCGGCTGAAACGTTGAGGGGCCGGTCAGTTGCAATCATTTCTGGATTATTCAGGTGCGCGCGGGCAGAATGCTTTCTTGAGATTGCCAGCGCGCGCCGGGCTGCGGATGGTGCTGGCTTTCTTGCTGGCCTGTCTAGCCCCGCTGGCCACTGTTCCGGCATTCGCACAGCAGATGCTGGAACCTGTCGCGGCCGGGAAGAGTGGTCGAGACCAGACCATTTCTGCCCAGACGCCCTTGAAAATCGGAATTACGCCGGTTGCGCCCTTCATTCTCAATCACGGAGAAGGGCAATGGTCCGGAATCGGTGTTGATCTTCTCAACCACGTCGCCAATGCGTTAAGTGTGGAATACGATTTCGTCGAGACCGCGCCTGAAAATATGGTTGATGCCGTTGCTCAAGGCCGGCTTGATGCCGCTGTCGGCCCTGTTCCCATCAATGCGCGGGACGAGCAGCGGATCGATTTCTCACAGCCTTATTACAGTGGTGGCGCCGGTGTTGCTGTCCGGCTTGCGGACCACCTTGGTCCGACCTTTATCTTTGGCCTTTTGACGTCTCCGGCCTTTTTGTCGATGCTGGGCTTGCTGACCGGCCCGCTGTTCTTTGTGGGAGCCTTTATCTGGTTGCTGGAGCGGCGCGCCAATCCGGAACAGTTTGAACCAAGACCCGGCCGCGGCATTTTCTCCGGTTTCTGGTGGGCTACGGTCACCATGACGACGGTTGGATATGGCGACAAGGCCCCTGTCACCTTTCTGGGCAGGCTTCTGGCCATGTTCTGGATGTTCGCTGCCTTGATCCTTGCAGCGATTACCACCGCTCAACTGGCCGCCGGTTTCAGTGCTTCAATCAATACCGGCATCATGAATAATATCTCGGACCTTTCGAGTGCGCGGGTCGGCACGATTTCCAATTCGGCATCGGATAAATATCTGTCGGCGATGAGTATTCACGCCAGCGATTACGCGACAGTCTCCGGCGGGCTTGAAGCACTGGAAAAGGGTGATATTGATGCCTTTGTCTATGATCGCGCCGTCTTGCAGTGGATGATTTCGGGAAACAGCGACATCTATCTGACGCCCCTGCAGTTCGGGCAGGAAAACTATGGGCTGATGCTGCCCAAAAACAGCCCGGACCGAAAAACTGTCGATATTGCCATCCTCAACACGCTGGAAACCCAGCAATGGGCGATCACCCTGGAGCGCTATCTCTCCGGCAGCCGGTGATTGTGCTACGCGGCACTGCGGCGAATATAGGCGGACATACCTTCAGCAAGGGTGTCAAAGGTTGCGCGGCAGCGCGGCGCATGGCGCAGGTCTTCATGCATGGCAATCCAGACCGGTAAAGAGAATGGTATTTTGCCTTTGAGTACCTCCACCAGGTCCGGGTTGGAACGCCCCAGCGGAACCTGGCAGAAGCCGATACCGCAACCAGCGCGGATCGCTGCAAGCTGTGCGAGGTTGCTATCGCTGCGGAAACTGAAATCCGGGATCGCAAGGCTGGGGAAGGCTTTCAGGACATCCCGGACATAGGCAAGCTGATGATCAAAACCGATACACCGCATTTTCGCGAGGTCATCGAAGCTTTCAGGCATTCCATATTCGGCAATGAAATCGCGGTGGGCGAAACAGGCGATCGGAATTCTGCCGATGAATTTCGTCACCAGTGCGTCCTGTGCCGGTTCAACCATTCTGAGCGCGATATCGGCCTGACGGTGGAGCAGGTCTTCAATCTGGTCAGAAACCGAAAGCTCAACCTTCAGCTTTTCATGAGTTTTCAGCAGCGGTGCGATGATGGGCGGCAGAACCTCAATGGCAATGACTTCGCTTGCACTCACACGCACGCTGCCGGACACAGTGCCGCTTTCTTCCGATGTGGCGCGTTTTATCGCATCGGCAGCTGATGCCATCGTTTCAGCATAGCCCTTCAGGCTGCGTGCTGTCTCGGTTGGCTCAAGGCCGCGCTGAGAGCGGGTAAATAACTGCTGGCCTGCATCCTCTTCCAGCGCTTCAATATGGCGCCCCGCCGTTGGCTGTGTGATGCCCAGCTTGCGCGCAGCCGCAGAAAGCGACCCGGTTTCGAGAACCGCCAGTAAGGTTCGGTAATGGTCCCAGCCATGATCCGGTTTCGCCATACGAATATGTATACACGCGATACTGTTTTATACAATTCCGTTTGTTTGTTTCTGGATGGATACTCGCCGCAGTGCCTCGGACGAACAAAGGAGTATGTCATGGTTCAAAACACCATAGAGCAGAAGCAGCGGTCTATTCTGGTGCTCGGCGCAACGGGCGGTGTTGGCGGTGCTGTTGCCCGGGCATTCAACAGCGCAGGCTTTCATGTCAAAGCGCTGAGCCGGAATCCGGAGCGCCATCGCGAAAGGTTTCCAGATTACGCGTGGATAGCCGGAGATGCGATGTGCAGGGAAGCGGTTGCCAAAGCCGCGACAGGCGTCGATTTCATCTTCCATGGTGTTAATCCGCCGGAGTATCGGGACTGGGACAAGCTGGTTCTCCCGATGTTGGAAAGCACGATTGCTGCCGCCAAAGCGCATAATGCGCGTATCCTGTTTCCCGGCACGGTTTACAATTTCGGTCCGGACGTTTTTCCCTCGCCTGCAGAAGACAGTCCGCAGACCGCAAAAACCCGGAAAGGGCGGATCCGCATTTTGATGGAGGAGCGGCTGCGCGACGTGGCATGGGAGGGCACGCAGGTTGTTCTGGTGCGTGCAGGCGATTTTTTTGGATCGGGTACCGGAGCCGGCAATAGCTGGTTTGCGCAGATGATCCGTCCCGGAAAATCGCTGAAGGCGGTGACAAAGCTCTCAGCGCCTGGCGTCGGCCATCAGTGGGCTTATCTTCCCGATCTTGCTGAAACCTTTGTTCGTCTCGCTGAGCGTAGTGATAACCTGCCCTTGCACAATGTATTTCATTTCGAGGGTTTCTGGGATCAGGATGGTGAGCAGATGATTGCCGCGATCCGGCGTGCGAGCGCTCAGCCGCAACTGAAGGTGAGACATTTTCCGTGGTTTCTTGTGCCGCTGCTTTCTCCGTTCGTGCCAATCATGCGGGAAATCCGGGAAATCCGCTATCTTTGGCGCCAGCCACTACACATGCAGAACGAAAAGCTTGTAGCTGTGCTTGGTGAGGAACCACGAACGCCGATCGACCTGGCCGTGCGTGCGACCCTTGAAGCTTATCGCTGCCTGCCGGTTTCAGAACTTCAGTCTTCAGAGATCAAAGCCCAAGCACGGACAGCATGATAAATGTTGCAAACAGTACGAAATGCGTCATGCCCTCAATCGCATTCGTCTCGCCGTCGTTTACATTAATGGCGGCGGCGATCAGTGTGATCGTCACCATGGTGATCTGAACCGGGGTCATGGCCATCGTGAACGGCTGACCGGTGAAAAGAGCGATGGATTCGACCACCGGCACGGTCAGGATCACCGTGGAGAGAGACGCGCCAAGGGCGATATTGACAACTGCCTGCATGCGATTGCGCAGGGCTGCGCGCAAGGCGGTCAGAATTTCCGGCCCGGCCGCAATTGCCGCGACCAGAATGGCGGTTAGAGCCAGAGGTGCGCCCGTGCCTTCAAGCCCGTGATTGAGGAAAGCGGACATGAACTCGGCTTCGGCTCCGATCAGAATAACACCGATGACGAGGACCGTGATGGAAATGGAAAGAGATGTTTTGCTGTGAGCGGGCTCTTTGCGGGGCGTATCTGACTGTGTCTGGCTCATCTTGGGGTAGCGATAGGCAAAGAAGTAGCTGTGCTGCCCAACCTGCATTTTCAGAAAAACCGCATAGAGTGCCAGCATCGCTATGATCGTAAAGGCAGAATAATAATGCCAGCTTTCCTGCGGAATGAAATCCGGCACCACCATAGAGATGCCCATGGCGGTCAGGATCATCACCGAGTAGGTTTTCCCGGAGTCGTCATTATAGGGCTGTTCGCCGTGTTTCAGGCCACCCAGAAGAGCGGCAATGCCCAGAATGCCGTTAATATCCAGCATCACAGCAGAGTAGATTGTATCGCGGACCAGCGTTGGTTGTTCGCTCTCACGCATCATAATGACCAGAATAAGCACCTCCACCAGAACAGCAGAGAGCGTCAGGATCATCGTGCCGTAGGGATCGCCCGCCTTTTCGGCCAGTATTTCTGCATGATGTGCCACGCGCATGGACGCGCAGGCGATTGATATTACGAGCAGTGCGGCAGCCAGAAGCGAGACGCTCTGACTGCCTGACAGAATATGGTGCTCCAGAAAGAAAGCAATGGCGGCAAGTGCCAGTGCCTGCACCAGAAGATATTCCTGCCTGATGAGGCCTGACATCGCGTGCTCCTTTCCGGAAGGCTGAGTGTTGTCAGCCCTTCATCATGATTTTGCCGTTACGGCCCGGTGTCAGAGCGGCATCTACGGCTTCGATAATATTATCCAGCGCATAGACGCCGCCGACATCAAGCGGAAGCTTGCCGGAGGCTGCAAGGCCAATCAGTTCCTTCATGAGCGCGGCTTTTTTCTCCGGTTCCATATCGCGGATAACACGCGCACCCCAGAAACCTTTGATGGTCAGTTGTTTAAAGATCACTTCGCCGGATGCAACCGGAACCGGTTCGCCAGTGGCTGAACCGAAGGTGACGAGGAGACCGTCATCCCCAAGAAGGCTGATGAGATCAGCCGCTGCCTTACCGCCAACCGAATCGACGGCAGCTTTTGCACCCTTTTCGCCGGTGATGGCCCGGACCTTGTCCTGCCAGCCGTCCTCAGTGGTTACGACGATATTCTCAAGATTACTGATTTCCTCCGCCGCTTCTGCGCGACGAACAAGGTTGACAACATTAACGCCGCGAGACTTCGCCAGAACGGCAAGGATTTTGCCAACGGCACCATTGGCTGCCGTCTGGATTACCCAGTCGCCTTCCGAAACATTCAGAAAGTCGTGAAGTGAGATGGCGCTGAACGGCATGGCAACCAGCTGGGCGGCGGCCTCATCTTCAATCGCATCGGGCAGGGGGATGACGGAGCCGCCTGGCACGGTAAAGTATTCGCTCCAGCTTCCGCGCACGCCTGAAGCCGTCACGCGCTTTCCCATCAGCCCTTCGTCCACGCCTTCACCAACGGCCTCAATCGTGCCGACTGCTTCGGAGCCACCGATAGCCGGAAGGTCAGGCTTGTAGCCATAAGTGCCTCGCACAGTCCACAGGTCGTGATTGTGGATCGGCGAGAGGGTCATACGTACCAGAACTTCTCCGGCTTTGGGTTCGGGTTTGGCGATCTCTCCGGCGTTCAACACGTCGCGTGGTTCACCAAACGTATCGTGTGTTGCGGCTTTCATATCTGACTCCTTTTGTCATGCCCGCTTTGTGCCGAGGGGCGGCAACGCGCGGTTTCTGCAGCCAGATTTAGGTCTTCAAATCAGAATTTCAGCCACCGAGCATCGGATAATCGACATAGCCCTCTGCTCCGCCGCCATAAAGTGTTTTCTGATCCATGGTATTCAAAGGCGCATTGATACGAAGACGGCGCACCAGATCAGGGTTGGCAATATAGGCGCGGCCAAAACAGATCAGGTCCGCGCGTTCCTTTTCCAGTGCATCGATGGCCATTGTCCGGTCATAACCATTATTGACCATCCAGGCGCCAGTGCCTTCGGTGCGATAATAGGTTTCGCGCATTTCATCATAGTTGAAGGGGCGCTCGCCCTGATAAAACGCGCGGTCGCCGCCGGTTGCACCTTCAATGATATGCACATAGGCGAGGTCATAGGCGCTGAGCTGGCTTGCCACATAGTTGAACAGCAGCTGTGGGTTCTCATCCTCGATATCATTGGCAGGCGTAACCGGGGAAAGACGAATGGCTGTGCGGCCTGCGCCGATTTCTCGCGAGATTGCACCGACAACATCGAACATGAAGCGGGCGCGGTTCTCAACCGGGCCGCCATAAAGGTCGGTTCGCTGATTAGTTCCGGAGCGCAAAAACTGGTCAATCAAATAACCGTTTGCTGCGTGAATCTCCACACCGTCAAAACCTGCCGTCATTGCGTTACGCGCCGCCTGCCGGAAATCCTCGATAATGCCGGAAATCTCAAAAGGCTTCAGCGCCCGTGGCACTGAGGTTTCGACAAAGTCCCCCGTGCCGTCAGGATAAATGACAAACGTTTTGGCTTTGGCCTGTAATGCCGAGGGCGCAACCGGCGGATCACCGAAGGGCTGCAGTGACTTGTGTGAAATGCGCCCGACATGCCAGAGCTGGCAGAAAATTTTTCCGCCCGCTTCATGGACGGCTGCTGTGACCTGCTTCCAGCCCGCAATTGCTTCGTCTGTGTAAAGTCCGGGCACATGAGAATAGCCCTGCGCCTGCGCGGTAATCGCTGTCGCTTCTGAAATGATCAGGCCGGCAGAAGCGCGTTGCCTGTAATATTCTACGTTGAGCGCTCCCGGTGTCGCGTCCGGCGCCCGGTTACGGGTGAGAGGCGCCATGACAATCCGGTTTTCCAGCGTCACGTCGCCGATTGTGATGGGGTCAAAGAGATTGGCCATGAATTCCCTTCCAGAGCCGTAAACCAAACATACGGTCAGATCACATCTGTAGCGTAAGCCCGTACTTCAGGCAATTCCACCCCGCAGATTACAGCATCGGCCAGCAGGAAGTCGGGCGCGTCTCTTGGTTTCTTTTCGGACGGAAAGTGAGGCCGTCTGCGCACAGGCAATGGCCTGCCGGAGGCGAAAGCATGCGTAGTGAAGCCCAAAAATCGCGCAAAAAAAAGGGCCTCCAAATGGGGCCCTGTATAAGTTGTGAAGGTTAAACCTCCAGAGGGGAACAGCTGCTGCGGCGGGACTGGAGAGCCAACCGCCAACGCATCAGCTGTAATTCGATATGGTTCTTTTTTGTGCGCAATGCAATAGTTTTCATCGCTTGATGCGAAAAAAAAGTTCAATTTGTGCGGGATAAAAAAAGAGGGCCACCGAAAAATCGGGGCCCTTTAAAGTTAGAAGGCTTCTCAAAACCTCCAGAGGGGAACAGCTGCTGCGGTGCACCAAGGAGAAGTTGGGCACCAACTGCATCAGCTGTGTGCGATATGCTCTTGAATTAGGCATAACACAAGTTTCCTTTGTGCATGGCAGCCATGCATTTTTTGAAAAATACCTACTTTTGTGTGCAAAATATATTCAGTGATGAATGTTGACTAAAAAATGTGCAAAATTTATCGTTTGGTTTATATTTTTTTAGAGGCTGGAACTTGTGCATTCATCTTTTTCTGTAGGTTTTGACTTACGTTTTTAGGCCGGAAAAGTTCAGGCGTGTGAAATTTCGCGCTGTTCAGAAGCTGTCTGTATGATCCCGTCGTGAAAAAAACACGATTCGCGGTGCTTCATTCTCTTGTTGGATGTTCGGGTAGGGAAGGAGCCGGGCAAGTCGGTGCAGTTAACCACAGTGACTTGATGGGCAGGCAGCGGTTGGCAGGCTCTGATCGTAACGTTCTGATGCTGTTACGAAGACCTGACCATCGCATCACGGAGTGTTTATCCACTCCCGCAGAGTTTGCTTCTCAGAAGCTCCAGTTGCGTGATTTTGACACGATAAAGTCGCGGAAGACTTTCAATTTTGCTGAATTCTTCATTTCATCCGGATAGCAGAAATATGTGTCGAAAGTCGGAACGTCGGCATGTGTTACCAATTGCAGCAAGCCGGGATCGCGACCGACAATATAGTCTGGCAGCATGGCGATACCAATGCCGAGCAGCGCTGCGCGCTTGATTGACGTTAGCGAGTTGATCTGCAGATGGGCGGGGCGAGGGTTATCAGAAGAGCGTCCTGCGATTTCCAGCCAGTTCACATCCAGCAGGTAACCCGGCGCCGGTTCGCCAAAGGAAATGATCCGGTGATTATCGAGGTCTTCGATCGACTGCGGCTCGCCGTGGCGGTTGATGTAGGAGGGTGACGCGTAGACGTGCATATGCACGGTGAACAGTTTGCGCTGTATGAGGTCCGGCTGCTGCGGTTGCCGCAGCCGGATGGCGCAATCGGCATGGCGCATGTTTACATCCAGCTCTTCATTGTCGAGAATAAGCTGGATCTGCATATCAGGATAAAGCTGCAGAAACTCCTGAACCTTGTCTGTGAGCCAGCCCTGTCCAAGTCCGACCGTTGTCGTGACGCGAAGCTTGCCCGAGGGCTTTTCCTTGGTTTCGGTCAGGCGGTTGCGAACGCCCTCCAGTTTCAGCAGAACGTCATGCGCTGTCCTGTAGAGCAATTCACCCTGCTCGGTCAGGATCAGGCCGCGCGCGTGGCGATGAAACAGTTTGACGCCGACATCCTGCTCCAGCGCGCTGACCTGCCGGCTGATGGCCGATTGTGAAAGGTGGAGCTTGTCGGCGGCATGCGTAAACGAACCGGCCTCCGCTGCGGCATGAAATATCCGCAGCTTATCCCAGTCGAGAGGCATGCTCGTGCTTTTCATTGTCTCTACTCCGCAGCCGCCAGGGTTCCGGCTTTCTGGCTGGTCAAAAAGCGTTCTGCTTCAAGGGCTGCCATACAGCCCATTCCGGCGGCTGTCACCGCCTGACGATAATTATCGTCTGTCACATCGCCCGCACCGAAGACACCTTCAATACTGGTTCTTGTCGTGCCCGGTTCTGTCCACAGGTAACCGTTCGGTTTCAGTTCCAGCTGGTCTTTAATCAGATCCACTTGCGGTGCATGGCCAATGGCGACGAAAACCCCGTCAGTGTCCAGTGTCTTCTCTTCGCCGGTTTTGGCGTTTTTCAGGCGCACCCCGGTTACCGATGGCGGAAGCGGCGGCACGGCTGCTGTTCCTGTGATTTCCTCAACCGTATGGTTCCAGATGATCTTGACGTTTTCCATCGCAAACAAACGCTTTTGAAGAATCTTTTCAGCGCGGAACGCATCGCGGCGATGCACGACCGTTACGGATTTGGCGATATTGGCCAGATAAAGCGCCTCTTCGACGGCGGAGTTACCGCCACCAACAACCACCACATCCTTATTGCGGTAGAAAAAGCCATCGCATGTTGCGCAGGCCGAGACGCCACCGCCGTTGAATTTCTGCTCGCTTTCCAGACCAAGCCATTTGGCCTGAGCGCCGGTCGCCAGAATAACCGTATCCGCAGTCCAGGTCTCGCCGGAATCCGTCGTCGCCGTAAATGGGCGCCTGGAAAGGTCGAGGTGATTGACGACATCATTGACGATGTCTGCTCCGACATTTTCTGCCTGGGCCAGCATTTGTTCCATCAGCCAGGGACCCTGTATAGGGTCGGCAAAACCGGGATAGTTCTCCACGTCTGTTGTGATCGTCAGCTGGCCACCCTGTTCCAGTCCGGCGATAAGTGTCGTCTTCATCATCGCACGGGCTGCATAAATCGCAGCGGTGTAGCCGGCCGGGCCGGAGCCAATGATCAAAACCTGCGTGTGATGGTTGGTCATGCGTAATCCTTGGGTTCAGCGCTCAACACGTCTTAATGGAATCGCCTGCGCCGATTTATATTCTCTCAGCTTCCATTTATGGCCGGACCGGCGGCAGATTCAAGGCCGGAGGTAAACCTACCAACAGTCGATTTCAATTGGTTGAAAGAATCATGCTGATTGTTGTAATTATATTGCGCATAGCCGCTCTTTCGGGCGAGTACACCGCAATTTAAGGAATATTTCATGCGCGCCGATCTCGATGTCGTTGATCTCAGGATTTTGCGTGAGCTTCAGCGCGATGGACGTATGACCAATGTTGAACTCGCCGAACGGGTTGGTATTTCGGCTCCGCCCTGCCTGCGCCGTGTGCGCCGGCTGGAGGAGGCTGGCATCATAGAGGGCTATAATGCCATGCTGAATGCCCCGAAGCTTGGCTATGATCTTGTCGCCTTCTGTATGGTTGGACTCAAGCATCAGTCTGAAACCGAGCTCAAATCCTTCGCGCAGGCTACATCGGACTGGTCAATGGTGCGGCAGGCTTGGATGACGTCGGGGGAGACGGACTTTCTGCTGCATTGTGTTGCGGAAAACCTGATGCAGTTTCAGGACTTCGTGATTGAGGTGCTGACGGCGAATGCCCATGTCGATACCGTGCGCACCATGCTGACGATCCGCCAGGTAAAGAAAGAAGGGCTGGTCGCTATTTGAGTGCGCTGCGGCCATCTGTCCTGACTGAGGGGTAAATACCAGCCACTTCGCCTTGCGGTTCTTTCGGGTTCCTGTCATGTCAAAGCCATGAACCGCCTCTCATACATTCTGTGGATTTTTTCATGACCGTTCTCGCCCTTCAAAGCGTGACTGCACGCCTTAACGCGCTCACCGAAGATGGAAGCCTGAAGGCCGATGGGGCGCAACTGGCTGTCGCTGAGAAGCTTGATCATATTCTGGGTGCACTTGCCGACGCTCCGGAAAAGAAGAATGGCGGCTTGCTATCCCGTATTCTGGGTAAAACGCGCAAACCCGGTGGGCCTGTCGTTCCGGGGCTATACGTCCACGGCTCTGTCGGGCGCGGCAAGACCATGCTCATGGATATGTTTTTCGATGTCGCGCCGATTGAAGATAAGCGCAGGGCGCATTTTCATGAATTCATGGCCGATGTGCAGGACCGGATTAATGCCTACCGCCGCAAACTGAAGGCCGGTGAAGTCAAGAAGCCCGACCCTGTACCGCCTGTT
This sequence comes from Martelella mediterranea, assembly GCF_004342225.1. Classification (GTDB taxonomy): domain Bacteria; phylum Pseudomonadota; class Alphaproteobacteria; order Rhizobiales; family Rhizobiaceae; genus Martelella; species Martelella mediterranea_B. The sequence continues at coordinate 152,606 of NZ_SMAR01000001.1, forward strand.
GCTGATGATATTATCGCGGAAGCGCGGCTGCTGTGCTTTGATGAGTTCACGGTCACCGACATTGCCGATGCGATGATCCTGTCGCGGCTTTTCTCCGCCCTTTTTGAGCGGGGCTGTGTACTCGTCGCGACCTCGAATCTCGCGCCCGATGATCTCTACAAGGATGGCCTCAACCGCGGGCTTTTCCTGCCCTTTATTGACATCCTGAAGGTCAATGTCACGGTAACGACACTCGATTCCGATACCGACTACCGCATGGAGAAGTTTGAGAGCCGCCCCGTTTACATGACGCCGCTCAACGATGAGACCCGGCAGAATATGGAAGAAAGCTGGATGCATCTGACGCGTGGGCGTGACGGTGAACCGGCTTCAGTGGAAGTGCGCGGCCGCATGCTTTATGTGCCGAAGGCCTGCGACAGCTTTGCCCGATTTTCGTTTTCCGATCTTTGTGAAAGCCCGCTCGCAGCAGCGGATTACATGGCGATTACACGCCGGTTCTCGACAGTCTTTATTGAGGGTGTACCGATTTTGGAGGCTGAACGGCGCAATGAAATCAAGCGCTTTATCATTCTGATCGATACGCTTTATGATCGCCACATTCGTGCCGTCATTTCTGCGGCTGCCATGCCGGAGGAACTTCTGGTTGTGCGGCAGGGGCGTGAAGGGTTTGAATTTGATCGCACGGTTTCACGACTTTTTGAAATGAGAAGTGCCGATTATCTTGCGGCGCACAAGGAGAAATGGGGCGAAATAGGTGAATTATCCTAAAAATTTTTACGTAAAAGTAAATAAAAATGGATATAACCGATTGAAAATATTGGCTTCGGAAAAATCGGTTGAATTTTAGCTCCATTGCCGATATCCCAAGCCGGACATTTGGCGGACCTTGACGTTCGTCTAGGAACAGTTTTTCAGAGGATACATTCATGGCGCGCAAAAAAATCGCACTCATCGGATCCGGCATGATCGGCGGCACGCTCGCCCATCTGGCTGGCCTGAAAGAACTCGGTGACATCGTTCTCTTCGATATCGCTGACGGCCTGCCGCAGGGCAAGGCGCTGGATATCGCAGAATCTTCCCCGGTTGATGGCTTTGACGCGAAGCTTTCCGGTGCATCCGACTATGCAGCCATCGAAGGCGCAGATGTCTGCATCGTGACTGCCGGTGTTCCGCGTAAGCCGGGCATGAGCCGTGATGATCTCCTCGGCATCAATCTGAAAGTTATGGAAGCTGTTGGCGCCGGCATCAAGCAGTATGCGCCAAACGCCTTTGTGATCTGCATCACCAACCCGCTCGACGCGATGGTCTGGGCCCTGCAGAAGTTCTCCGGTCTTCCGGCTGAAAAAGTCGTCGGTATGGCCGGCGTTCTCGATAGCGCCCGTTTCCGTTACTTCCTGTCGGAAGAGTTTAACGTCTCCGTTGAAGATGTCACCGCCTTCGTTCTTGGTGGCCACGGCGATACCATGGTCCCGGTCGCCCAGTACTCGACGGTTGCCGGCATTCCGCTTCCCGATCTGGTCAAGATGGGCTGGACCACGCAGGAAAAACTCGATGCCATCATTGATCGCACCCGCAAGGGCGGCGGCGAAATCGTTGGCCTGCTGAAGAACGGTTCTGCTTATTATGCTCCGGCTGCTTCCGCGATTGCCATGGCTGAAAGCTATCTGAAGGACAAGAAGCGGGTCATGCCTGCTGCGGCCCACCTGACCGGCCAGTATGGCGTTGACGGTATGTATGTCGGCGTTCCGATCGTTATCGGTGAAGGTGGCGTTGAGCGTGTTGTCGAGATCGACCTTCAGGGCGAAGACAAGTCGGGCTTCGATAAGTCGGTTGAGGCCGTGAAGGGGCTCTGCGATGCCTGCAAGGAAATAGCCCCCGCTTTGACATAAGTGATTTCGAAAAAAATCCCATTCTTTTAAGAGGACGGATATCTGATGAATATTCATGAATATCAGGCCAAAGCCCTGCTGAAGGGCTACGGCGCGCCGGTTGCTGACGGTGTCGCCATCCTGAGCGCCGACGAGGTCGATGCTGCCGTCGGCAAGCTGCCTGGTCCCCTTTATGTTGTTAAGAGCCAGATCCACGCCGGTGGCCGCGGCAAGGGCAAGTTCAAGGAACTGCCGGCTGACGCAAAGGGCGGCGTTCGCCTCGCCAAATCGGCCGACGAGGTCAAGGCCTTCGTTAACGAGATGCTCGGCAACACGCTGGTCACAAAGCAGACCGGCCCCGCCGGTAAGCAGGTCAACCGCCTCTATATTGAAGACGGCGCCGATATCGATCGTGAGCTTTACTGCTCGCTCCTGGTTGACCGCACGGTCGGCCAGGTCGCTTTCGTGGTTTCCACCGAAGGCGGCATGGACATCGAGACCGTGGCTGAGGAAACGCCTGACAAGATCGTCACCGTTGCGATTGACCCGGAAGCCGGTGTGACCGCTGAAAACATCAAGACGCTGAATGAAGCGCTGAAGCTTGAAGGCGACGCGGCCAAGGACGGCGAAGCGCTGTTCCCGATCCTCTACAAGGCCTTTGTCGAAAAGGACATGAGCCTTCTGGAGATCAACCCGCTGATCGTTATGGAAAACGGTCATCTGCGCGTTCTTGACGCCAAGGTCTCCTTCGATGGCAATGCGCTCTTCCGTCACGACGATATCCGCGAACTGCGCGATACGACCGAAGAAGACGCCAAGGAAATCGAGGCCTCCAAGTATGACCTCGCCTATGTTGCGCTGGACGGCAATATCGGCTGCATGGTCAATGGCGCCGGTCTTGCCATGGCAACAATGGACATCATCAAGCTCTATGGTGCCGAGCCTGCAAACTTCCTCGACGTCGGTGGCGGCGCTTCGAAGGAAAAGGTCACGGCAGCCTTCAAGATCATCACGGCCGATCCGGCGGTGAAGGGCATTCTGGTCAACATCTTCGGTGGCATCATGCGTTGTGATGTGATCGCTGAAGGCGTGATTGCGGCCGTGAAGGAAGTTGGTCTGCAGGTTCCGCTGGTTGTCCGTCTTGAGGGCACGAATGTGGAAATCGGCAAGAAGCTGATCAACGAATCCGGCCTCAACGTGATCGCCGCTGACGATCTCGATGATGCCGCTCAGAAAATCGTAAGCGCCGTTAAGGAGGCTTGAGGAACCCATGTCTATTCTGGTCAATAAAGACACCAAGGTTCTGGTTCAGGGCCTGACCGGCAAGACCGGTACGTTTCACACCGAGCAGGCGCTGGCCTATTACGGCACCAAGATGGTCGGCGGTATCCACCCGAAAAAGGGTGGCACCGAATGGTCATCCGGTGTTGATGGCACTGCTTTGCCAATCTTCGCTTCCGTTGCTGAAGGCAAGGAAAAGACCGGCGCTGATGCGTCCGTGATCTACGTTCCGCCGGCAGGCGCGGGCGCTGCGATCCTGGAAGCGATCGAAGCCGAAATTCCGCTGATCGTCTGCATCACCGAGGGTATCCCGGTTGCAGATATGGTGAAGGTCAAGGCACGGCTTGAGAAGTCGAATTCGCGGCTGATCGGCCCGAACTGCCCGGGCGTTCTGACGCCGGAAGAATGCAAGATCGGCATTATGCCGGGCTCGATCTTCTCCAAGGGGTCGGTCGGTGTCTTGTCGCGTTCGGGCACGCTCACCTATGAAGCCGTGTTCCAGACCACCAATGAAGGGCTCGGCCAGACAACGGCTGTCGGCATCGGCGGCGATCCGGTCAAGGGCACCGAGTTCATCGACATGCTGGAAATGTTCCTCGCCGACGATGCGACCGAATCGATCATCATGATCGGCGAAATCGGCGGTTCGGCTGAAGAAGAAGCAGCCCAGTTCCTGAAGGACGAGGCCAAGAAGGGCCGCAAGAAGCCGGTGGTTGGCTTTATTGCAGGCCGCACAGCCCCTCCCGGCCGCACGATGGGCCATGCCGGTGCTGTGATCTCCGGCGGCAAGGGCGGCGCAGAAGACAAGATCGAGGCGATGGAATCGGCTGGCATCAAGGTGTCGCCTTCTCCGGCCCGTCTCGGCAAGACGCTGGTTGAACTCCTGAAGGGCTGAGCCAGATAATGATCAAGATACCGTGATGGCGGCCTCAGGTCGCCATCACGGATTTGCCGTTTCGACTTGCTGCGGTCATGATCGCAGTCGAATGGTTTTCATCCGATGGCCGGCATGTTCGGACCATCTGTTAAAAATGCGGGAGGCGGACGCGATCCGCTCAGGTGCACATGGCAAGGCAAGAAGCCAACGAACAATTCCTTCTGACGTCTTTTCTCGACGGCGCCAACGCGAATTATATCGAGCAGCTTTACGCAGCTTATGAAGATAATCCGAACTCTGTTTCAGAAGAGTGGCGGTCTTTCTTCAAATCGCTGGGCGACGAGCCGGATGCGGTCAAAAAGGCAGCAGGCGGTGCTTCGTGGAAGAAAGACAACTGGCCGGTTAAGCCAAGCGACGAACTGACAGCGGCGCTCGATGGCAACTGGCATGACGTGGAAAAAGTCGTCGAGCAGAAGATCAAGGACAAGGCGGCCGCCGGTGGCAGTGCGATCTCGAATGAAGATGTGCTGCGTGCAACCCGCGATTCTGTCCGCGCTTTGATGATGATCCGCGCATTTCGCATGCGTGGTCACCTTCATGCCAAGCTTGATCCGCTCAGCCTGGCAGGCATGGCGGACGACGATTACAACGAATTGTCGCCGCAGGCATACGGCTTCACCGATGCCGATATGGATCGCCCGATTTTCATCGACAATGTTCTGGGGCTGGAATATGCCACGATCCCGGAAATGGTCGATATCCTGAAGCGTACCTATTGCACGACGCTTGGCGTCGAATTCATGCACATTTCCAATCCGGAAGAAAAATCCTGGATTCAGGAGCGTATTGAAGGCCCGGAAAAGGGCATCTTCTTCACGGAGATGGGCAAAAAGGCTATTCTTCAGAAGCTGGTTGAAGCCGAAGGTTTCGAAAAATTTCTCGATACCAAATACAAGGGCACCAAGCGTTTTGGCCTTGATGGCGCAGAATCGCTGATCCCGGCTCTGGAGCAGATCATAAAGCGCGGCGGTTCGCTGGGGCTGGAAGAGATCGTTCTGGGCATGCCGCATCGCGGACGCCTCAATGTCCTCTCGCAGGTGATGGCAAAAACGCACCGTGCGATTTTCCATGAGTTCAAGGGTGGTTCCTTCAAGCCTGATGACGTTGAAGGTTCCGGTGACGTGAAGTACCACCTTGGTGCTTCCTCAGACCGTGAGTTCGATGGCAACAATGTTCACCTGTCGTTGACAGCCAATCCGTCGCATCTGGAAATCGTTGATCCGGTGGTCATGGGTAAGGCCCGTGCGAAGCAGGATATCATCGCCACCCGTCGCGAAGGCGAGGTCGTTCCGCTTTCAGAACGCGCCAAGGTTATGCCGCTTCTGCTGCACGGTGATGCCGCGTTTGCCGGTCAGGGCGTGGTTGCAGAAATCCTCGGCCTTTCCGGCCTGCGTGGTCATCGCGTTGCCGGCACAGTGCATTTCATCGTCAACAATCAGATCGGCTTTACCACGAACCCGGCCTTCTCGCGTTCGTCGCCCTATCCCTCTGACGTTGCCAAGATGATCGAAGCGCCGATCTTCCATGTGAACGGTGATGATCCCGAGGCGGTGGTCTATGCGGCCAAGGTTGCGACCGAATTCCGCATGAAATTCCACAAGCCGGTCGTGATCGATATGTTCTGCTATCGTCGTTTCGGCCATAACGAGGGCGATGAACCTGCATTCACGCAGCCGAAGATGTACAAGGTCATTCGCGGCCATAAGGTTGTGACCGATCTTTACGCTGATCGCCTGATCGAAGAAGGTCTGCTGACCAAGGAAGAATTCGATAGGATGCGTGCCGACTGGCGCGAGTTTCTCGGTCAGGAGTTCGAAGCGGGGCAGTCCTACAAGCCAAACAAGGCCGACTGGCTCGACGGTGAATGGTCCGGTCTGCGTACGGCGGATAATGCCGATGAGCTGCGTCGTGGAAAGACATCCATGCCGATGAAAACGCTGAAGGAGGTCGGGCAGAAACTGACCGAGGTTCCGGAAGGCTTCCACGTTCACAAGACGGTCAAGCGTTTCCTCGACAACCGTTCCAAGATGATGGAAACCGGTGAGGGCATCGACTGGGCGATGGCTGAAGCGCTCGCTTTTGGCGCTCTTTGCCATGAAGGCTTCAAGGTGCGTCTGTCCGGTCAGGATTCCGAACGCGGCACATTCTCGCAACGCCATTCGGTTCTTTATGATCAGGAAAGCGAAGATCGCTATATCCCGCTTCAGAACATCCGTCCCGGTCAGGGCCGTTACGAGGTCATCAATTCGATGCTCTCTGAAGAGGCGGTGCTTGGTTTCGAATATGGATATTCGCTCGCACGTCCGAATGCACTGACGTTGTGGGAAGCCCAGTTCGGCGACTTCGCCAATGGCGCGCAAGTGGTATTCGATCAGTTCATCTCGTCGGGTGAGCGCAAATGGCTCAGAATGTCGGGTCTCGTCTGCCTCCTGCCACATGGCTATGAGGGGCAGGGGCCTGAGCACTCTTCGGCACGCCTTGAACGCTGGCTGCAGCTTTGCGCGGAAGATAACATGCAGGTTGCCAATGTGACGACGCCTGCCAACTACTTCCACATTCTGCGCCGGCAGCTGAAGCGTGACTTCCGCAAACCGCTGATCCTGATGACGCCGAAGTCTCTGCTGCGTCACAAGCGGGCACAGTCGAAGCTGTCCGAGATGGCCGGTGAAACCGCCTTCCATCGTCTGTTGTGGGACGACGCGGTTGAGAATGACACGCCAATCAAACTGGTGAAGGATTCCAAAATCCGTCGTGTGGTTCTGTGCTCGGGCAAGGTCTATTACGATCTGTTCGAAGAGCGTGAAAAGCGCGGTATCGACGATGTGTACCTGCTGCGTGTCGAACAGCTTTATCCGTTCCCGGCAAAGGCGCTCATCAACATGCTGTCACGGTTCAAGAATGCCGAGATGGTCTGGTGTCAGGAAGAGCCGAAGAATATGGGCGCATGGTCGTTCATCGAGCCATACCTGGAATGGGTTTTGACGCATATCGACGCCAAGCACAGCCGCGTGCGTTATGCTGGCCGCCCGGCATCTGCATCTCCGGCAACCGGCCTCATGTCGCGCCACCTTGCACAGCTTTCAGCATTCCTTGAAGATGCGCTTGGCGAATAACTTCAGAATGTAATACAGGCCGGTCTGCCCGGCCTGTCCAGCGCCCTTGAGGCGTTTAAGAAACGAGACACTTGTCAAAATCGGGACTTTTAGAAATGGCCACTGAAATTCGCGTTCCCACTCTGGGTGAATCCGTTACCGAAGCCACGGTCGGCACCTGGTATAAAAAAGTCGGCGATGCGATTGCCGCCGATGAGCCGATCGTAGAGCTTGAAACCGACAAGGTGACGATCGAAGTGCCGGCGCCTGCCGCTGGTACGCTTTCGGAAATCACCGCACAGGAAGGCGAGACCGTGGAGCTGGATGCTCTTCTTGGCCAGATCGCCGAAGGTGAGGGCGCTGCTGCTGCTCCGACAGCAGACAAGAAAGAGGAAGCACCAAAGCAGGAAGAGGCCAAGGCTGAAAAGCCTGCTGAACCCTCCGGCTCGGATATGCCTGCCTCTCCGTCTGCATCCAAGATGATGGCTGAAAAGAATGTTTCCGCCGATCAGGTTGAAGGTTCCGGAAAGCGTGGGCAGATCCTTAAAGGCGATGTCATTTCAGCTGTTGCAAAGGGGACGTCTGCACCGGCTGCGCCTGCTTCCAAGGCACCGGCCCGCGCACCTTCGAAGGTTGAGGATGCTGACCGCGAAGAGCGCGTCAAGATGACCCGCTTGCGCCAGACGATTGCAAAGCGTCTGAAGGATGCACAGAACACCGCGGCGATGCTGACCACCTATAACGAAGTCGACATGACTGCCGTTATGGAAATGCGCAAGAAGTACAAGGACCTGTTCCTGAAGAAGCACAATGTGAAGCTCGGCTTCATGGGCTTTTTTGCCAAGGCAGTCACCCATGCGCTCAAAGAGCTTCCTGCGGTTAATGCAGAGATCGATGGCACCGACATCATCTACAAGAATTTCTGCCATATCGGTGTTGCTGTTGGCACCGACAAGGGACTCGTCGTGCCGGTCGTTCGCGATGCCGACCAGATGTCGATTGCCGAGATCGAAGCCGAGATTGCGCGTCTGGCAAAGGCTGCCCGCAGCGGCGAGCTGTCCATGGCAGACATGCAGGGCGGGACGTTCACCATCACCAATGGTGGTGTGTACGGTTCGCTGATGTCGTCGCCGATCCTGAATGCGCCGCAGTCCGGCATTCTGGGTATGCACAAAATCCAGGAGCGTCCGATGGCGATCGGCGGTCAGGTCGTCATCCGTCCGATGATGTATCTGGCGCTGTCCTATGACCACCGCATGGTTGATGGTCAGGAGGCCGTGACCTTCCTCGTGCGCGTCAAGGAAAGCCTCGAAGATCCGGAACGCCTGGTTCTCGATCTTTAATCACAAAATGGAAGGGGCAGGGCCATGAGCATCGAGTTTTTGATAACCGCGCTGATTGTGGTCCTGGTCCCCGGAACGGGCGTGGTATATACACTCGCGACAGGTCTTTCTCAGGGGCGCATGGCATCTGTTGCCGCCGCGCTTGGGTGCACTTTGGGTATTGTTCCGGCTATCATTGCCTCAGTTGCGGGTCTGGCTGCGTTGTTTCACACAAGCGCAGTGCTGTTTCAGTCTCTGAAGTTTGCAGGCGTGGCTTATCTGCTGTTCCTGGCTTGGCAGGCTCTGAAAGAGACTGGCTCTTTAGCGGTTTCGAATGCCCCCCGTGCAAAGCGCCCGTTATCCGCGATCATTCGTGACGGTTTTCTCCTGAATATCCTAAATCCGAAATTATCCGTGTTCTTTTTGGCCTTCCTGCCGCAGTTTATCGAGCCCGGCGTTGAAAACCCGGTATTGGTTATGCTGCTGTTGTCGGCGTCGTTCATGGCCATGACGTTCATCGTTTTTGTGCTTTATGGACAATGTTCTGCGCTGCTGCGTCAGCGGGTCTTGTCGAGTGAACGGGCGATGACGTGGCTGCGCCGCAGTGTGGCTTTCGCATTCGCCGGTTTTGGCCTGAAGCTGGCCTTGTCACGGCAATAAGGACGGTTCTGGCGATGATGCACCAATATCTCGTTGAGCTCAGTGCTTTGATGGCGATTTTCGCATTTGTGATTATCGCGCCCGGCGCAGATACAGCGATGGTTATCCGGCAGGCGCTGGTGCATGGAAGACGTTCCTCTGTACTCACCAGTTTGGGCATCGGTACGTCGCTTCTTTTTCATGTGGGATACACGATCCTTGGCCTGGGCCTGATTATTTCACAGTCGGTCCTGATGTTTAACGTGATCAAATGGCTGGGGGCAGCTTATCTGATCTATCTCGGCATTCAGTCGTTCCGGACAGGCAAAGTTGAGTTTTCTGTGCGCGCTGAGGCCAGCGATAAGGCTGTTCAGGGGATGATGAAAGCGTTTTCACTCGGCTTTCTGGCCAATGCGCTGAACCCGAAACCCGTCCTGTTTTTCCTGTCTGTTTTCTCAACTGTCGTCAGTGTTGAAACGCCGTCGGCAGTCAAGCTTGGTTACGGCGCTGTGATGGCGAGTTGCCTGATTGCCTGGTTTGTCAGCGTTTCGCTTTTTCTGACGATGCCTGCAATGCGGGCCGGGTTTGAGAAGGCCAGCAAATGGATCAACCGGGCCAGCGGTGCTGTGTTCATTGTTTTCGGGCTGAAGCTCGCGACGGAAAGGGCCGGATGACCATGCACATCCGTATTGAAAATCATATGTAAGTTCGACGGGAGTCGGCCCGGTATGAGCAGTAGACCAGCCGATGACCGCAAAACGTAAGAAGGAAATCCCATGGCATACGATCTTATCGTTATCGGTTCCGGTCCCGGCGGCTATGTCTGCGCGGTCAAGGCATCTCAGCTTGGTCTGAAGGTTGCTGTTGTTGAAAAGCGCGCGACCTATGGCGGCACCTGCCTGAATGTTGGCTGCATTCCCTCAAAGGCTCTGCTGCACGCCTCCGAACAGTATGCGCATGCTGCACACGGCATGGAAAGCCTTGGTGTGAAGCTTTCCGGTGTTGCGCTTGATCACGATAAGCTGATGGCGCACAAGGACGGGGTCGTTAAGGCGAATGTCGATGGTGTTGCTTTCCTGTTCAAGAAAAACAAGATCGACGGGTATCAGGGCACCGGCAAGATCGTTGCGCCCGGAAAAGTATCCGTTGCCAAGGAAGACGGTTCTTTCGAAGAGCTGGAAGCAAAAAACATCGTGATTGCAACCGGCTCCGATGCAGCCGGTATTCCCGGCGTTGATGTCGATATCGATGAAGAGACCATCGTGACGTCCACCGGTGGCATTGCACTGAAGAAGGTTCCGGAAAAAATGGTCGTGGTCGGCGGCGGTGTGATCGGTCTGGAATTGGGCTCAGTCTGGTCGCGTCTCGGTGCCAAGGTCACTGTTGTTGAATTCCTCGATAAGATCCTTGGCGCTATGGACGGTGATGTTTCCAAGCAGTTCCAGAAAATGCTTGCAAAACAGGGTCTCGATTTCAAACTGTCTTCGAAGGTCACGGCTGTCGAGAAGACCGGCAAGGGCGCAAAGGTAACGTTTGAGCCAGTCAAGGGCGGCGACGCTCAAACGCTTGATGCCGATATTGTTCTGGTTTCCACCGGTCGCAGGCCGTTCACAGAAGGCCTTGGTCTGGAAGAAGTCGGCGTCAATCTCGATGAGCGCGGCCGCGTCGAGATCGATGGTCACTTCAAGACCAATGTTGATGGCATTTATGCGATCGGCGACGTCGTCAAGGGACCGATGCTCGCCCACAAGGCTGAAGACGAAGGTGTCGCACTGGCTGAAATTCTCGCGGGTCAGGCCGGTCACGTCAATTATGAGGTCATCCCGAGCGTTGTTTACACGCAGCCGGAAGTCGCTTCCGTTGGCAAGACCGAGGAAGAGTTGAAAGCCGCCGGTGTCGCGTACACAGCCGGTAAATTCCCCTTCATGGCCAATGGTCGCGCCCGGGCCATGGAAGCGACTGACGGCTTCGTCAAGGTTCTGGCGGACAAGGAAACGGATCGTGTCCTCGGCGTACATATCGTTGGCTTCGGCGCTGGTGAGATGATCCATGAAGCTGCTGTGCTGATGGAGTTTGGCGGATCTTCAGAAGACCTTGGCCGCACCTGCCACGCTCATCCGACGATGTCGGAAGCTGTCAAGGAAGCCGCCATGGCCACCTTCTTCAAGCCGATCCACATGTGATTTCCGAAGGAAGTCCGGATAATCAAAAAACGGTCCGCATCCGCGGGCCGTTTTTCGTTTTGAGATCAGGTGGTTTCACCATTTGTCCTATCGCAAGGGGAAGTGGCGGCCATCGCTTTAGAGATACCAGGCAAATACCGTGCGTTTGGGAGGTCGTGCGGGCGTGCCACAAAGGAAGCAAGAGAAGACAATGCACAAGAATAAACTGGTTGTTGTCGGCGTCGGGCACGTCGGCTCCTATGTTCTGGCCGATGCGATGAAAGCCGGGCTTTTTGCCGAGATTGGTGTGATCGACATTCTCGACAACGTTGCCTTCGGTGAGGCGCTTGATCAGGCACAGGCCACCGCTCTGACCTATATGAACAATGTTGATGTGCGATCGGGTGGGTATGAGCAGTGCGCAGATGCAGATGTGATTGTCATTGCTGCCGGTCCGAGCGTGCTTCCAGACCCGGATGACCCCGATGGCGAGCCGGATCGCTCGCTCCTGACGAAAACCAATTGTCAGGTTATTCGGGAGGTGATGGCGGGTATCACAAGATACACGCAGGAAGCCATCGTCATTCTGATTACAAACCCGCTGGATACGATGGTCTATATCGCCGAAAACGAATTTGGCTACCCGAAGGGTCGTGTTTTTGGAACCGGCACGATGCTGGATTCAGCGCGACTGAGAAAACTGTTGGCCGACACTTATTGTATCGATCCGAAATCCGTGACCGGTTACATGATGGGAGAGCATGGCTCTACGGCTTTTCCGGTGCTCAGTCATTTAAGTGTCGGGGGCATACCCTTTGATCAGGTCGGCGCGTATCTTGAGGCCAGTGCCGATATCAATGATCCCGATACGGTCAAGACAAAGATCGTCTCAGCGGCCTATCAGGTGCTGAACGGAAAGGGCTGGACAAATGCCGGTGTAGCGCAATCGGCGATTACAATGGCAAAGTCGGTGCTGCTGAATGAGCGCAGTATCTACCCTGCGTCAACAACACTGCGCGGACAGTATGGCCATGATGGCGATGTGGCGCTGAGCATGCCCTGCATAATCGGACGCGAAGGTATTATATGCCAGCTCGCGGTTGAGCTGAATGCGTGGGAAGCGCAAAAGCTTGAGGAGTCTGTCGCCTTTATCAAGCAGGCGATGCGCGACGCAGAAACCGGTCCTGAACACGCACCTGCCTGAACGTTCACGGTCAAAGGCTCTGATCAATCTCCAGAGAAGATGCCTGGATCTGTTCCACGCCGGCATAAGGGTTGGCGTGGATCACCAGTATCCAGAGACATAAGGTCGCGGTCATTACATAAAGTGTCAGCGCCATTCGGCCTGCACGCACACGATCGGCATGAACGGCTGCTATGGCAAATGTCGTCAGCAGGGTAAGGCTGATCAGCATATACCACTTGTACTGATCGACGGTGGTATTTGCGATTGCCAGACGGATAGATCTGGCCTCCTGCAGGTCATCAAAAATACTCACGGTCTGCGCGATAATCGCCTGCGGAGCATCCCCGCGCGCAATGTCCATGATAATGATCCGGATGCTCTGCAGAGAACGCTCGACCGAACGTGCCGGATACAGATTCTTGTTTGTCTGCCATTCATCCCGCACGACGCGTTCCTGATAGCGTTTTACGGCGTGCTCGAGTTTATGAGAGTTGAGAACTTCAGGACCCGCGTTCCCTATAAGGCGCTGGATCGCGGAACGCTCCGCACTTATGCCCCGATCAGCCTGAGCGTTCAGGGCCCATATGTCGGCTGCGACGAAGCCTAAAGAAAGTGCCCACGCGGTTGCGACAGTTCCGGTAAAGGCACCGATTGGAACTGCGTAGGAATCGCTGCCGGTGACCTTGGCCAGAAGGGCAAGAGCCATGTGGGCAATGCCATAGAGAGCAACACCGCAAAAGATGAACAGGATGATCGACAGAAAAAGGGGCAGACCGAACAGAAAAGACACGTGATTTCCTGATGTTGGACGAAAATTCCGGTGCAGAAAAAATATCGGAAAATGGGTGGTAACGTGCGAAGACGACCATGGCCTATTAATACAGTAATTTGCTGCGGTATCAATTCAATCACGATAAAGGTGGTGCTGAAGTCGTGATGCCGCCAGACCGGGAGTGCATCTGGTGGGGCTTATTGATCGTGTGTCGCACTGGGATGCGTTCGGTCATAGATCTCCAGAAGCCGGGTTGTGTCGACACCGGTATAGACCTGCGTTGTTGAAAGGCTGGCATGGCCGAGCAACTCCTGAATGGTGCGCAGATCGCCTCCCGCTGCCAGCAGATGCGTTGCAAAAGAATGCCGCAACGCATGTGGTGTTGCCGTATCCGAAAGCCCGAGTGCACCACGCAGAGCCTGCATTTCGCGTTGAATGATGGCAGGCTGCAGTTTCTTTCCGCGCAAGCCTCTGAAAAGTGGTTCTTCGTCAGGAAGATGATAAGGGCAAAGCGCAACATATTGCTCGACGGCAGAAAGTGCTGCAGGCAGAAGCGGAACCATCCGCGTCTTGTTGCCTTTCCCTGTGATCCGCAGGCTGTCTGACCTTCTTGTAAAAGCCTCTGGTGTGAGGCCGAGTGCCTCTGAGATGCGAAGCCCGCAGCCATAAAGCAGGCAAAAAACTGCTGCATTTCGTGCCGCCACCCACGGTTCTTCGGCCAGTTGTGTTCCTGCCTCGGCAAGCGCCAGAGCATCTTCAGCCTTCAGCGGCTTGGGAAGTGCGCGCGGTTGCTTGGGAGCACGCATGGCCCGGACACCGGCGGCATTGGCAAGCCCCTTCTTTTCCAGCCAGCGCAAAAAGGAGCGGATCCCTGCCAGATCTCTGCCCAGTGTTCTTGCCTGTGAACCGCGGCTTCTTCGATATGCGAGGTAGGCGCGAATATCCGCAGGCCGCAGTGTCTCGATGTCGCCAAGGCTTGCCGGTCGCGCGATATGCTGACACAGGAAGGTCAGGAACTGGCGCGTGTCACGCTCGTAAGCTTCAATCGTGTTTTCGGCAAGGCGGCGCTCGCCCATAAGAACGCCAAGCCACTCTTGACGCAGAGCAAGCAATCGCGCATCTGCAGGAACCAAAATGTTATTCATGCATTCTCCGCTTGATGTCAGGCTTGCCGGAGACAGATTTTGCAGTAAATTGGGTTACTAAAAACCTAAGAGATCAGGGAGGCGTCATTGTTTTATCATATGGATTTGCAATACAGACCTTCCAGCACAAGCAGGGCGATCAATGGCGCGTCGTGATTCTTCATCCTCGTTGGGGCAGTTTGCAGAGACTGTGGCGCTTGTGTCCCAGGGGCGTCCCGGACACATCGTTGACACGCTGATTGCAGAGCGTGGCGAAAAGATCGTCCACAGTCCGTTCTGGCCCGTTATGCGGCCTTTTCTTTATACATTGCTCGGTTATGGCAAGGCGATGGAATTCGCCAATGATACCGAGACGATGAATGGCCGTGAAGTCTTTGATTACCTGTCGGGAAAGCTGAACCTCAATGTGAACTGCACCGGGTTTGAGCGTATCCCTGAAAAGGGTGGTTTTCTGATGGTGCCCAACCACCCGACCGGCATTGCAGATGGCGTGGCTGTTTTCGATCTGCTTAAAGAGCGCCGGCCGGATATGACATTCTTCGCCAATCGCGATGCTGTCCGGGTGAATCCGCGGCTTGTGGAGATGATTATTCCGGTCGAATGGCGCGACGAATTCAAAAGCAAGATCAAGGCGCGCGAAACACTGCAGGTCACGAATCGGGCGATCAAGGAAGAAAAGGCCATGATCCTTTTCCCGTCTGGTCGCATTGCCTACTGGGCGGATGGCAAGCTGAATGAGCGGCCCTGGAAGGCATCAGCCGTTGGTTTTGCCCGGAAATACAACCTTCCTGTCCTGCCTGTGAATCTCAAAGCGCGAAACTCTGGCCTTTTCTACTGGTTCGCGAAATGGTCGACCGAGCTGCGCGATATGACCGTTTTCCACGAGCTCCTGAATAAGAAAGGCGACCGCTTCGATTTCACCGTTGGAAATCTGATCCAGCCCGATCAGCTGGCTGGCGATTCAGCCGAGGTGACAGCGGCGCTCGAGAAGCACACTGTGGTATCGTTGGCAGAAAATCCGGACGCTGAATTCAAAATCTGATTGCCCGATGCTTTTACCGCGATGCCTTTCTTCTGTTGAATGGGCTTTTCCTGACCGCCTCTGACAGGCACTGTCTTTTTCATGACACGAGATTCGTTTGATCTTTTCGGCAAACCGGCCGCACCGCCCGCTTCGCGCAGTGTTCCGGTCATGGTGCCGTTGCCGGTTCCCGGCCCTTATTCCTATGCGGTCCCTGATGGTATGCCGGTTTTCCCCGGTTCCGTTGTGCAGGTGCCCGTCGGTCCGCGCAAGGTCATCGGCATCGTCTGGGATGAGAGTGCGCAAGACGGTAACGTTCCGGCCCGCAAGCTGCGGCCGATTGAACATGTTTTTGATTGTCCGCCTGTTTCAGATGAGATGCGGAAATTTATCCAGTGGGTTGCCGGATACACGCTGACGCCGCCGGGCCTTGTCGCCCGCATGGCCGTACGCGCGCCAGCAGCACTTGACCCGGAGCCCATGGTGGAGGGGCTTGTGCTGACCGGCGAAACGCCGGATCGGCTGACACCTGCGCGAAAGCGCGTGCTTGAAATGGCTGAAAACAGTGCCGGATGGACGCGTCTGGGCCTTGCCAGGGCCGTCGGTGTGAGCGCAAGCGTCATCGATACAATGATGAAGAAAGGCGTCTTCGATACGGTTTTTCTGCCCCCGCCGCCGATTGTGGGGACGCCGGATGCCGACCATGCACCACCTGTGCTTTCCGGTGATCAGGCAGAAGCAGCAGAAGCCCTTCGCGACCTTGTGGCTGAAGGTGGTTTCGGCGTCACGCTGATCGATGGGGTGACAGGATCAGGCAAGACCGAGGTCTATTTCGAAGCCGTCGCTGAAACCCTGAAGCGCGGCAAGCAGGTTTTGATTCTGTTGCCCGAGATCGCCTTGACGTCTGTGTTTTTGAAACGCTTCGAAGACCGTTTTGGCGCAAAGCCGGGGGAGTGGCATTCCGATCTGCCACCGCGCATGCGCGAAAAGGTCTGGCGGCAGACTGCAGAAGGCGCGGTTCGTGTTGTTGCCGGTGCGCGATCAGCCTTGTTCCTGCCATTTCAGGAGCTTGGCCTGATCATCGTCGATGAGGAACATGACTCGGCCTACAAGCAGGAAGACCGGGTTTTCTATAATGCCCGCGATATGGCTGTGGTGCGGTCTCGCATTGGCGGGTTTCCAGCCGTTCTGGCTTCTGCAACGCCCTCGGTGGAAAGCCAGGTCAACGCAATGGCGGGGCGCTATGAGCGCCTGCACCTGCCCGGACGCTTTGCTGAAGCGGCTATGCCGGACCTGAAAACAGTCGACCTTCGGCGCCATCCCCCTCAGCGCGGCGGATTTCTTTCCCCCGTGATGCTTTCGGCTATAAAAGATACGGTAGGGCGCGGAGAACAGGCGCTGTTGTTTCTGAACCGTCGAGGCTATGCGCCGTTGACGCTTTGCCGTGTCTGTGGGCATCGGTTTCAGTGCCCTAACTGTGCCAGCTGGCTGGTCGAGCATCGTTTTCGTGGTCAACTGATGTGCCATCATTGCGGCCATGCCGAACCAGTGCCGGAGGCCTGCCCGGAATGCGGAACGCTTGATCATCTGGCAGCGTGTGGGCCGGGCGTTGAGCGGATCGCAGAAGAGGTCGAACAGCATTTCCCGGACAAGCGGACAATTATTCTGTCATCCGATATGGCGGGTGGGGTCAAACGTTTGCGACTGGAGCTTGATGCTGTTGCCAATGGCGAAGCTGATATCGTCATTGGTACGCAACTGGTCGCGAAAGGGCATAACTTTCCGTTGATGACACTCGTCGGAGTGGTCGATGCAGATATCGGCCTTTCCAATGGTGATCCGCGTGCCGCGGAGCGCACTTTCCAGCTTCTGTCGCAGGTAACGGGGCGTGCCGGACGGACCGGGCGAAAAAGTATCGGTTTGATTCAAACCTACCAGCCGTCACATCCAGTCATGCAGGCAATCATATCCGGCGACGCGGATGCTTTTTATGAGCGCGAAATCGCAGAACGCGAGAAGACCAGTCTGCCTCCGTTCGGCAGGCTGGCGGCCGTCATCGTTTCTTCTGAGAACCGTTCGGATGCGGAAAATCATGCGCGTGGTCTTCGTGCTGCGGCGCCCCCTTCCGCGACAATTGACATTCTTGGCCCTGCAGAGGCGCCTCTGGCATTGATCAGAGGGCGCTATAGGTTCAGACTTCTGGTTCATGCGCGCAGAAGCGATGACGTTCAGGGTTATCTCTCAGCGATGCTGGACAAGGGGCCAAAGCCCCGCGGCTCGATTCATGTCCAGCTCGACATTGACCCGCAAAGCTTTCTGTAGCTAGAAGTAAATAAGAGCCGTTCGCGGGCGGGCGTTACGGCGCAGGAGGGTTTTCCATGAGTTTTTATTGGCCGGAAAGTTTTGTCGGGCAGGTTGCCTTGTTTATGGCGATCCTGATTTTTCTATGGGGGCTTGTGGTTGCTCTTGCCCCTTTGCGGCTTTTGGGAATGGCCGGGTTTTCCGGGCTGAAGGAAGAGGGCTTTCAAAGCATCCATATCCGGTCGCTTATCGGTGGGACCTATGCAGCGATGTCGCTGATGGCGTTGCTGTTCGACCAGCCTATGATTTTCCGCACATTTGGCCTGGCGTTGATTTTCGGGTTCCTGACCCGATTGTTGTGGATGGGCACGCTGAAAAGCCGGTCGATAAAGGGCGGGATTTTTCTTGTATGTCAGGCGGTAGCTGGCGTATTTATGCTGCTCTACGGTCTTGGGTGGGCCTGACGACCGGACGAGGCTTCAATCCGCCTGATTTTCGGCTTATTAGCGTTTGTGTCGATTAAGCTATGGCGGCATTGTAAACGGGTCGTGAGCGTGTTGCGAGTCGCAAAGAGCTGTGCTAGACGAACCCCACTATTGAGAGGGCAAACAGGTTTTATAGCTGTTTCTCGGGGATATTAAGAGGTTTTGGAGGCCTTGCATCCGTTCAGCGGGTGACTTTTGAAGAGGCCGTATTTTAGGGGAAATTGTGCCTGTGGCAGACCTATCCCAATCTGTATCCGATGTTGCGCGGCGTTATGCTGCCTCATTGTTTGACCTGGCGTTGGAAGAGGGCAGCGTTGATGCAGTCAGCGCCGACCTTGAGAAAATTGACGGGCTGATCAAGGAAAGCGAAGACTTTCAGCGACTGATCACCAGCCCGGCTTTTACCGCCGATGAGCAGCTCAAGGCTGTGACCGCTATTCTTCAGAAGATTGGAATGACCGGTTACGTTGCCAATTTCGTGAAGCTGGTCGCCAAGAATCGCCGTCTTTTCACATTGCCGGGCATGGTTGTTGCCTATCGCGAAAAGCTTGCTGAGCATCGCGGTGAAATGACGGCCCTCGTTTCCGTTGCGCATGCATTGTCGGATGAGCAGAAACAAGAACTGAGCGCTGCGCTTAAAGGCGTTACGGGTAAGGATGTTACCCTGCAGATCACCGAGGATCCGTCCATTCTTGGCGGTATGATCGTCAAGGTCGGATCCCGCCAGATCGACACGTCTTTGCGCACTAAACTCTCCAAACTTAAGCTTTCACTGAAAGAGGTTGGCTGATGGATATCCGGGCCGCGGAAATTTCCGCAATTCTGAAAGAGCAAATCAAAAATTTCGGCGAAGAGGCTGAGGTCTCGGAAGTCGGCCAGGTTCTGTCTGTTGGTGACGGTATCGCCCGCGTCTACGGTCTGGACAATGTGCAGGCCGGTGAGATGGTCGAATTCGACGGTGGCGTGCGCGGTATGGCGCTGAACCTTGAAAGCGACAATGTCGGTGTCGTTATCTTTGGCTCCGACCGTGAAATCGGTGAAGGCGATGTCGTCAAGCGCACCGGCGCGATTGTGGACGTTCCGGTTGGTCCGGGTCTGCTCGGTCGTGTTGTTGATGCTCTGGGTAACCCGATCGACGGCAAAGGTCCGATCGCGTCGGAAGCCCGTGCAACAGTTGACGTTAAGGCTCCGGGTATCATCCCGCGTAAGTCGGTTCATGAGCCGATGTCGACTGGCCTGAAGGCCATTGACGCCCTGATCCCGATCGGTCGTGGTCAGCGTGAGCTGGTGATTGGTGACCGTCAGACCGGTAAAACCGCCATCATCCTCGACACTTTCCTGAACCAGAAACCGATCCATGATAATGGCCCGGACAACGATAAGCTTTACTGCGTCTACGTTGCTGTCGGCCAGAAGCGCTCCACCGTCGCGCAGTTTGTGAAGACGCTGGAAGAGCGCGGTGCTCTGGAATATTCGGTCGTTATCGCCGCTACGGCTTCCGATCCGGCTCCCATGCAGTATCTCGCACCGTTTGCCGGCTGCGCCATTGGCGAATATTTCCGTGACAATGGTATGCATGCTCTGATCGGTTATGACGATCTTTCCAAGCAGGCTGTTGCCTATCGTCAGATGTCGCTTCTGCTGCGCCGCCCGCCGGGCCGCGAAGCTTATCCGGGCGACGTTTTCTACCTGCATTCGCGTCTTCTGGAGCGTGCTGCCAAGCTCTCCGAAGAGCGTGGCGCTGGTTCGCTGACGGCCCTGCCGGTTATTGAAACGCAGGGTAACGACGTTTCTGCCTTTATTCCGACCAACGTGATTTCGAT
This sequence comes from Martelella mediterranea, assembly GCF_004342225.1. Lineage (GTDB taxonomy): Bacteria > Pseudomonadota > Alphaproteobacteria > Rhizobiales > Rhizobiaceae > Martelella > Martelella mediterranea_B. The sequence goes on from NZ_SMAR01000001.1 coordinate 172,640, forward strand.
TACCGATGGTCAGATCTTCCTTGAAACAGACCTGTTCTATCAGGGTGTTCGCCCGGCTGTGAACGTTGGTCTTTCGGTTTCGCGTGTTGGTTCGTCGGCCCAGATCAAGGCGATGAAGCAGGTTGCCGGTTCGATTAAGGGTGAGCTTGCCCAGTATCGTGAAATGGCTGCCTTTGCGCAGTTCGGTTCCGATCTTGATGCCGCAACCCAGCGCCTGCTGAACCGCGGTGCGCGCCTGACTGAGCTTCTCAAGCAGCCGCAGTTCTCGCCGCTGAAGACGGAAGAGCAGGTTGCTGTTATCTTCGCTGGTGTGAACGGCTATCTTGATAAGCTGCCGGTTTCCGACGTCAGCAAGTTCGAGCAGGGACTCCTGTCGCATCTGCGTGGTGAAGGCAAGGACGTGCTCGAAGCGATCCGCACTGAAAAGGCTCTTAACGACGATCTGAAGTCCAAGCTGAAGGCGGCCGTAGAGGCATTCGCTAAGAACTTTTCGTAAGTTGAACCAGGCAATTTGAACGGGGATTTATAACCCATGGCTTCATTGAAGGATCTGAAGCAACGTATTGCCTCGGTGAAGGCGACGCAAAAAATCACCAAGGCGATGCAGATGGTCGCTGCGGCGAAGCTGCGTCGTGCGCAGGAGGCCGCGGAAAACGCGCGGCCTTACTCCGAGCGTATGGCTGATGTTATGGCTGACCTTTCAGCCGCTGTGAGCGAAGGCGATGAAGTGCCTGCGCTGATGCGCGGCAATGGCAAGGATCAGGTGCACATGTTGCTGGTCTGCACGGCTGAGCGTGGCCTTTGCGGTGGCTTTAATGCGCAGCTTGCACGCCATACAAGGATCGAAGCGCATCGTCTGGCGTCTGAAGGCAAGACGGTTAAGATTTTCTGCGTTGGCCGAAAAGGCTATGATGCTCTGCGTCGCGAGTTTGCGGATCAGATCGTCGAGCGTGTTGAATTGCGCGATGTGCGCAAGATCGGCTTTGAGAATGCAGAAGAGATTGGCAACAAGGTCATCAAGATGTTTGATGATGAGGCGTTCGACGTCTGCACGCTGATCTATTCAGAATTCAAATCGGTGATCTCGCAGGTTCCCACGAGCCAGCAGCTTATCCCGGCAGCCGCGCCTGAAAAGGGCGAGGAGCGTTCCGAAGCAGCACTTTACGATTACGAGCCGAATGCGGAAAGCATTCTATCGGAAATCGTACCGCTCAATATTCGTGTTCAGATTTTCCGTGCTCTGCTTGAAAACGCAGCCGGTGAGATGGGCGCGAAAATGACGGCGATGGACAACGCAACGCGCAACGCCGGTGAGATGATCGACAAACTGACACTGTCCTATAACCGACAGCGTCAGGAAAAGATCACCACGGAACTGATTGAAATTATTTCGGGCGCCGAAGCGCTCTAAAGCTTGAAAGAGGGTTTGATTATGGCTGAGGCCTCTGTTGGTAAGGTGACGCAGATTATCGGCGCTGTCGTCGACGTTGCATTTGATGGTGAACTGCCGCCGATCATGAACGCGCTTGAAACCGAAAATCACGGCAACCGTCTGGTCCTTGAGGTCGCTCAGCACCTCGGCGAGAACGAAGTCCGCACGATTGCCATGGACGCGACCGAAGGTCTGGTTCGCGGTCAGGAAGTCAAGAACACAGGTTCTCCGATCATGGTGCCGGTAGGCGAAGAAACACTTGGCCGCATCCTGAACGTTATTGGTGAGCCGGTTGACGAAGTTGGCCCGGTCAAGACCAAAGAGAAGCGCGCAATCCACCAGCCTGCGCCGGAATATATTGAACAGTCCACCGAGGCTGAAATTTTGGTGACCGGCATCAAGGTTGTTGATCTTCTCGCACCTTATGCGAAGGGCGGTAAGATCGGCCTGTTCGGCGGCGCCGGTGTTGGCAAAACGGTTCTGATTCAGGAGCTGATCAACAACATTGCTAAGGCGCACGGCGGATATTCCGTATTTGCCGGTGTTGGCGAGCGCACGCGTGAGGGTAACGACCTCTATCACGAAATGATCGAATCCAACGTGAACGTTGATCCTTCAGAGAACAATGGTTCGGCTGAAGGTTCGAAATGTGCGCTGGTTTATGGTCAGATGAACGAGCCTCCGGGTGCGCGTGCACGTGTTGCGCTTTCCGGTCTGACAATCGCGGAATCTTTCCGTGACCAGGGACAGGACGTTCTGTTCTTCGTCGATAACATTTTCCGCTTTACGCAGGCTGGTTCGGAAATTTCGGCTCTCCTGGGTCGTATTCCTTCCGCTGTGGGTTATCAGCCGACGCTGGCAACCGACATGGGTGCGTTGCAGGAGCGTATTACGACAACGACCAAGGGGTCGATTACGTCGGTTCAGGCCATTTACGTGCCAGCTGACGACCTGACCGACCCGGCGCCGGCTACCTCGTTTGCTCACCTGGACGCAACGACCACGCTGTCGCGTTCGATCGCTGAAAAGGGTATTTACCCGGCTGTTGACCCGCTCGACTCCACCTCGCGTATGCTGGATCCGATGATTGTTGGTGAAGAGCATTATGCCGTTGCCCGCGCCGTTCAGGAAACGCTGCAGCGCTACAAGGCTCTTCAGGACATTATCGCAATTCTCGGCATGGACGAGCTTTCTGAAGAAGATAAGCTCACGGTTGCTCGCGCACGTAAGATCGAGCGCTTCCTTTCGCAGCCGTTCCACGTTGCTGAAGTCTTCACCGGCGCACCGGGCATCCTCGTTTCGCTGGAAGATACGATCCGTTCGTTCAAGGGGCTGGTCGAAGGCGAATATGACCATCTGCCAGAAGCTGCGTTTTATATGGTCGGTACGATTGACGATGCAGTCGAGAAGGCCAAGAAACTGGCTGAAGCGGCTTAAGAACCGTCCTTCACAAGTGCCGCGTGGCTTTTGGAAGCCCTGCGGCGCTTAAACGGCCTTCGGGCGTTTTGGCAAAGTTGAAGAAAGAATTTGAGCGTCATGGCTGACAAACTGATTTTCGAGCTGGTTACTCCGGAGCACCTTCTCGCTTCTGCTGAGACGGACTCGGTGGTGATCCCGGCAACGGAAGGCGAAATGACGGTGATGCCGGATCATGCGCCCACCATGACCACGATCCGTCCCGGCATGGTCAAATTCCGCAACAGCGAAAACAAGGAATTCAAGTTCCTCGTGTTTCATGGTTTTGCGGATATTCAGGGTGAGCATTGCACACTTCTGGCCGAAACAGCGGTTCCGGTGGGTGAAGCTGGCGATGCCATCGAGAAGCGGATCAAGGAATTGCGTGATGAGCTGATCCATGCGCGCCATGGCGAGCGCAAGAGCGCAATCGAGCAGATGCTCGGTGAGCTTACGCATCTCAATCAGACGATTTTCCCGGGCTGATCTTTCCGGTTTAAAACATGCGTCAATGAGAAAAGGCTGCGGTTTCTACCGCAGCCTTTTTCGCTTTCCGTGCCTGACAAAAGTCTGCCTCAATCGCCAAGTGTGACGATGCCGCAGTCTCCGGCCTCCGAGCCAAACGCAAGGCGCTTGCCGTCCTTGTCCCATCCGAGCGACGTGATCGCGCCTTTTCCCGGCCGCCGCAACAGCGCTTCCTTGCCGTCTGCTATTCTGACGGCAAGGACCATACCGTCGATGAAGCCGATGGCGACCACCTCTTCAGTCGGATGAAACGCGACCTCCGTAACCATGATGTTGGAGCGTGTTCCAAGTTCGAGCGGGGCCTTGCCCATCGGGCCGTCCTTACCGGAAAACGGCCAGACGATGGCGGCAGGTGCACCTGACGTCGCAAGCCATTTGCCGCGCGGCGCCCACGACCAGGATTTTACCTTGGCTGGATAGCCGCTCATACGCATATGGCGGGCTTCCTCGCTCACCTTGCCGTCGATCTTCCAGCCGTGAAGAGCATTCTCCTGCATCGAGGTAATCAGGAAGCGCCCGTCCGGCGAAAAGTCGATACCGATATGCGCGCCCTTCCATTCGAGATCGACCGGCGGCGCGGTGCCTGTAACCCAGTGCAGCGATGCTCCATTGTAGCGGGCTGCTGCGACCCGCAGCCCTTTCGGAGCAAACGCCACTGCCTCGACACTGCGTTCTTCGGTGAAGAGGTGCGAAGTTCCGCTCTCGATGACGCGGGTTTCCTTGCCGATAGCATAGGCTACAGCGCCGTGCGGACCGCCTGCAACAACAGAAATCCACTTGCGGGGCACGTTGACGAGTTCTTCAAACGTGCCATCACGTGCGATGCGCAGCACACGCCCGTCTTCACCACCTGTCAGAAGTGTCTGGCTGAAGGGGTCACGAACACAGGTCAGTAGCCCGTCATGCGCTTCGATGGTTTTTTCACCTTCACCGAGGCGATGAATGACACCACTTGCTCCCGCAAAAAAGGCGACGTCGCCGATAAATGCAGCAGTTTCTATATGATCGTCGATATCAAAGGGAGCGACACTTGGCATCAGCTGGCAGCCTCACAGGCCTTGAATGTGCGTTCCAGCTTCTCAGCGTCAAGTTCCCGCCCGATAAAGACAAGACGGCTCTCATGGCGTTCGTCGTCTTTCCATGCGCGTTGGTGGTCACCTTCGATGATCATATGCACGCCTTGCACGACATAACGTTCCGGATCGTTCTTGAACGCAAGAATGCCTTTGAGCCGCAGAATATTCGGTCCCTGGTTTTGGGTGATCGACTGTATCCACGGGAAGAAGCGGTTCGGGTCCAGTTCTCCGCCGCGCAGGGAAACAGACTGGACCGTCACATCGTGATGGTCGGACGGGCCATGATGATGGTGATGATGCCCATGGTCGTGATCATGATCATTGTCGTGATGATGATGATCGTGATCGCAGTCCGGTCCGCATATGTGGTCATCATGTTCATCATGATCGAGAAAATGCGGATCGTCTTCCAGCACATGTTCAAGGTCGAAAGCGCCCTGATCAAGGATGCGTTCCAGCTCAATGCCTGAGCGCTCGGTGCGATAAACACGGGCAGCGGGATTGATCGCGCGAACGAGGCTTTCAACCTCGGAAAGTTCTTCAGCGTTCACAAGATCGGTCTTGTTCAGCAGCACGATATCGGCAAAGGCAATCTGGTCTTCTGCCTCGCGGCTGTCTTTCAGACGAAGCGGCAGGTGCTTTGCATCGACCAGTGTGATGACCGCATCAAGGGCCGTCTTGGCGCGAACATCGTCATCCATGAAGAAGGTCTGGGCAACCGGAACCGGATCCGCAAGGCCGGTCGTCTCGACGATGATTCCGTCGAAGCGCGGGCGGCGCATCAGGCTTTCAACCACACGGATGAGATCTCCACGTACGGTGCAGCAGATGCAGCCATTGTTCATTTCATAGATTTCTTCATCGGATTCGACGATCAGATCGTTGTCAATGCCGATTTCGCCGAACTCATTGACGATAACTGCGTATTGCTTTCCGTGGTTTTCGGAAAGAATGCGGTTGAGCAGTGTCGTCTTGCCTGAGCCCAGATAGCCGGTCAGGACGGTGACCGGAATGGGCTTCGTCGTTTGCGTTTCTGTCATGGCAAATCCTTTGGGAGTTTTCCCGCTTCGGGAATTTAGCCCGTATATAAGAAGCATGGTCTTTCGGGGCAAGCGCTGGCTGCGCAGGTGATGCAAAGGTGCTGGAGCGTCTGGCCCTTCCTGTCAAAAGTTAAATGCGTTACACGGAAAATCTATTCGATTTAAACTTTTATGTTGAAAAACATAGATGTTTTGATTTAAAAATTTTAAATGAGCCTTGGTGCAATGATGTGCCAAACCCCATTCAAACGGGAGCGAAGCGTGGCACAAAAAGTCAAGCTATCCACCATCGCGGAATCGCTGGGCATATCCACTGCTACAGTTTCTCTGGCGCTCAGAGACAGCCCGCTCGTCGCGGCTTCTACGCGCGAACGCATTAAGGAGCAGGCGCGTGCGCTCGGTTATATCTATAACCGTCGGGCTGCCAGCCTCAGAACATCGCGTTCGGGCATTATCGGGGTTGTGGTGCATGACATCATGAACCCGTTTTACGGAGAGATCCTGAAGGCTATCGAAAGTGAGCTTGATCGCAATCAGCACACGTTCATTTTGTCCAACCACTACGACTCTGTTGAAAAGCAGCGCAATTTTATCGAAACACTGCTGCAGCTGGGCGGTGACGGCGTGATCATGTCACCGGCCATCGGTACGCCGCCTGCGGATGTGCAGCTTGCCGAAGACAACGGCATGCCTGCAATCTTCGTTGCCCGCCGGATGGAAGAGCTGGATCTGCCGACCTATCGTGGCGATGACAGCTATGGTATCGCGCTGGCGACCAATCATCTGATTGGTCTTGGTCACCGTTGCATTGCGATGATTGGTGGAACGGATCAGACCTCGACCGGACGCGACCGCTACTCTGGCTACGTGAATGCATTGAGAAAGGCCGGTATTGAAGTTGATCCGGCGCTGCGTATTCCCGGCCCCAGAACCAAGCAGGGCGGGTTCGAGGCTGCCGTTCATTTCCTGTCATTGCCGCAAAAGCCCACAGCGGCCGTTTGCTGGAATGATCTGGTTGCCATCGGCCTGATGAATGGCATTTCCCGTGCAGGGCTTACCCCGGGTGTTGATATTTCCGTCACCGGCTATGACGATCTTGAGGAGGCGTCGATTGCCACACCGTCGCTTACGACGGTCTGGAATGGTCAGGCGGAAGTTGGGCGTCTGGCCGCACGGGCGCTTCTGGATAAGCTTGCAGGCTCCAGTGCGCCAGATGGTATGCATCTTATAAAGCCGGAGATGCGTATTCGCCAGTCCACCGGTCCGCATCGCGAAATGGCGGAAAATCACCACCTTGTCTGAGGCGGCATCTCTGCCGCATCAATTCCCATACTGACAAAAATCTGGAGGCTGTATTGTCAAAGCCAATTGTCCTGCTGTCGCAGAACCTCAACAAGTTCGTTCAGACTTTACTCGGCGATGATGTTGAACAGCTTGTCTTGCCCGAAGCGGGTTTTTCCGCACTTGATACCGATACGATTGACCGTATCCGTGGCGTTGTTGCGTTTGGCGGTTTTTCAGGGGTCGAAATGGACTGCCTGCCCAATCTTGAAATTATTGCATGTCCCGGCGTGGGGTATGACGGAATCGATACCGCACACGCGGCAGAGCGCGGCATTGTCGTGACCCACACGCCGAATGTTCTCAACGATGAGGTCGCCGACACGACAATCGGACTTCTTCTGAACACGGTGCGTCAGTTTTACGCGGCAGAAAAATGGGTTCGCGAGGGGCGCTGGGCAAAAGAAGGTGGCTATGCGCTTTCACCGTTTGCACTCACCGGACGCAAGGTCGGGCTGTATGGCCTTGGCCGTATCGGAATGGAAATTGCCCAGCGGCTTGAGCCTTTCAAGGTGGAGATTGCGTATCATACCCGATCAAAGAAGGATGGCGTCGACTATGCCTATTATCCGTCATTGGCCGAGCTGGCCGAGGCCGTGGATACGCTGATCTGCATTGTGCCGAAAACACCGCAGACGCATAAGACTATCGATCAGACTGTGATGAAAGCACTTGGCCCGGAAGGTATTCTGATTAATGTCGGACGCGGCTGGACGGTTAATGAGGATGATCTGATCGCAGCACTTGAGGCCGGAACGCTTGGAGGCGCCGGGCTGGACGTTTTCTATGATGAGCCGCATGTGCCGGAGAAGCTGATGGTGTTTGAAAATGTCAGCCTTCTGCCGCATGTTGCTTCTGCATCCGTGCCGACCCGCACGGCGATGGCACAGTTGGTCGCAGACAATATCAGCGGCTGGTTTGCGGAAGGGCGTCCGGTCACGCCGGTTCCGGAAACGCCGGTTCCGCCGAAGGCGTAAAGGCGGGGGTCATCGCTCCCGCCTGGTTGCGATCACCTTTTGCATCAGCTCGATAAACAGCGCGCGCTCTTCGCCCGATAGGGCGGCGAGCGCGTCTTCGTTTTCCGTTGTCGCCGCGGCAATGGCGGGATCGCGCAAGGTGCGGGCGTGTTCCGTCAGCACAACGCGTTGAACACGGCCGTCATCGGGGTCCTTTTGCCGCTTTATCAGGCCGTCGCGCTCCATGCGCGAAAGGGTATTGGCCATTGTCGCCTGTTCGATGTCGAGGCGTTCGACGAGTTCTTTCTGCGTCAGTCCGTCATTTTCCCACAATTCCAGAAGCGCCGGAAAAGTGCCCGTCGTCAGGCCAAGCGGTTTGATGCGACCGGCAAGCCCGCGTTCGAAAAGACGTGCCAGATGATTGGCGAGATAGCCCGCCGAGTGGTCTTTGGAAAAGGTCATGCGCTTCATTAGCATTTGCATAGCTTGCTATGCAATGATATATAGCATGCTATATAAATAACGGAGCACGATCATGATGAAGTTAATTCACCCTGTTGCGGGCGCTTTTGCGCTGGCGATCATCACCGTTTTCTGGTTATCCACCGTGCTGACGGAGGTCTTTGCCGGCCCTGCGCTTGTCACGCGCGTCAAGATGTGGATCCCATGGGGCTTCTTGCTGTTGGTGCCGTTTCTGGCGCTGGCGGGTGCTTCGGGCTTGCGTCTCGCGCGGCCTATGCGCGGACGACTGGTGGCGGCAAAGCGCAAACGCATGCCGATCATCGCCCTAAACGGGCTTGTCGTTTTAATGCCGTCGGCACTGTTTCTTGCAGCAAAGGCGGAGGCTGGCGCATTCGATGTGTCGTTTTATGCCGTGCAGGCGGTCGAACTCATCTTCGGCGCAGTCAACATTACGCTCCTGGCGATGAACATGCGTGACGGTTTGCGTATGAAGGGGCGGTGTTCCTGAACCGCAGTGGCTGGTGGCCCGGGCGTCAGCTCTTCGCCGCCGCCCGGTAGGCTCGAACCGCATCGCCGAATGCTTCGAATATCTTGCGCGAAGGCGCGTCCGTGCTGGCCCAGTATTCCGGGTGCCACTGAACGCCAACTGCAAAGTTTTTTGCACCGATAACGGAAACCGCTTCCACTGTGCCGTCAGGCGCAGTTGCCTCAACCGAGAGGTTTGGTGCAACATCGCTGATAGCCTGCCTGTGCAGTGAATTGACCTGGATTTCGCCAGCATCCACGACACCGGCCAAACATGAGCCTTCGGCAATCGTAACCGGCTGACGGATAACGAAGGCATCATCCCGGTTGCCTTCTGCCGGTTGGCGATGATCTATCCGGCCTTCAAGCTCCTGAACTTCGCTGACCAGTGTTCCACCAAGTGCCACATTCAGTTCCTGAATGCCGCGGCAGATGCAAAGAAGGGGCATAGCGCGCTCGATGGCACGGCGTATCAGCGGCAGTGTATTCGCATCGCGGCCGGGATCAAACGGCCCGTCCTTTTCAGTAGCCTCTTTGCCATAAAGCGACGGGTGAACATTGGAACGCGCACCGGTGATCAAAACGCCATCAACCCGGTCAAGAAGAGCGTCGATGTCATTGCCCTCTTCAAAAGCGGGAATGATGAAGCTCATGGCACCGGCAACGTTCAGTGCAGCACCGACATATTGTTGCTGTGCGGCATGCCAGACGGCGTCCTGAAAAAAAGACGTATCAGCTGGAACGGCGATGATGGGCTTCGACATTTTCTCAACTTCCCGGACGGTAAAACAAGTGAGAGCAATGCCCCGCGCCTTTAAGCCTGTCAATCGAATCTGTTGGGCCAGAGCGTTTACGACACGGCAAAACAGAGAGAATGACAGACACGAATATTATACCTTCGTAGAAAGCTGATGGTTCATGAGCGCAAAAGCCCCCCGTAAATGACGGATGATAGTTGCAACCCTTGCGGCAACATGCTTTTGTCAAATCACGCGCTTGCCGAGGAGGAGCTTTTGCGCAGGCGCACAATGTTGGGAGGAAAATATGGACCGTCGTTCCTTTATCAAGAAGGTCGGGACCGGTGGCGTTGGCGCTGCCGCCGCGACTGCTTTGGCTGCACCAGCTGTTGCTCAGGAAAACCCGAAAATCACATGGCGTATGACGTCATCCTTTCCGAAATCGCTCGATACGATTTTCGGTGGTGCGGAAGATGTGGCCGATCATGTTAGGGCTGCCACTGGCGGCAATTTTGACATCCAGGTTTACGCTGCCGGTGAAATCGTGCCCGGCCTGCAGGCGCTGGATGCAGTGCAGAGCGGTACTGTGGAGGCCTGCCATACCTGCTCATACTATTTCTGGGGGAAGGATCCGACATTTGCGATCGGTACAGCTATTCCGTTCGGGCTGAACCAGCGTCTGACGAATGCCTGGTTCTATCAGGGCAACGGCAATACCCTGATGAACGAATTCTACGATGGCTATGGCGTCTACGGCCTTCCAGCCGGCAATACCGGTGTGCAGATGGGGGGCTGGTTCCGCAAGGAAGTGAACACCGTTGACGATATGAAGGGCCTTAAAATGCGCATTGCCGGTCTGGCGGGGCGCGTTATGGAAAAAGTTGGCGTCGTTCCGCAGCAGATTGCCGGTGGCGATATCTATCCGGCGCTGGAAAAAGGTACGATTGATGCTGCCGAGTTCGTCGGACCTTATGACGATCAGAAGCTCGGCTTCTACAAGGTTGCCAAATATTATTATTATCCTGGCTGGTGGGAAGGTGGACCGGTTATCCACGCCTTCTTCAACAAAGACAAATATCAGTCACTGCCAAAGCATTATCAGGCTGCTCTGGATGATGCCTGCGCCTTTGCCAACACCAATATGATGGCGAAGTATGACGTTAAGAATCCGGTCGCGATCCGAGAGCTGATTGCCGATGGTGCCGTTCTTAAAGGTTACAGCACCGAGATCATGCAGGCCTGCTTTAACGCGGCGATGGAAGTGTATCAGGAGCTCGGAGCCGAAAACCCGACCTTCAAGAAGATCTATAACGATCAGACGGAATACAAAAATGGTGCCTATGGCTGGCTGAAAACGGCTGAGTTCCGCTACGACCAGTTCATGATGGCGCTGCAAAATGCCGGTAAAATTCAGCCCTTGAGCTGATATCTGGAAACATTGGGTGACTATCAGAACCCCGGATGCGCTGTCATCCGGGGTTTTTGCTTGATTGCGGAAGGAATGGGTTAATGGTTCGTCACGCACGCGTTTAGTTTCTCTCAACCCTGCAAGATCGGATTTTGATAACCATTCATACGCGTTGGAATTTCTTAACCCTGCCTGTTAAGGCGGTTGGTAATAACCTCGCCTATTATGCCCTCAAGACAACGAGACAAGTGGACACAAAAGTTCACAACTCAAAAGCCGAAGACAGACGGCAAAAGATGACAAGGGTGATGAGATGACGAATTCGCAGCTGAAATTGGGGGCCGGGGATACAGTTCTGAGAATCGAGCCTGCCCGGTTCCCGCAAAAATTCTCCTATGTCGCCAAAGGCTCGGAAAACCGAATTGGCGTTAAACTTGACAGCCGCGGTGCTGTTGTCCGGCGCAACCTGCCGTCCAGCAATCTTCCGTTTTCAATTGCACTGCCCGGACGCGCTTTCAAAGGCGTTGCTGCCCGTGCGACTGCCCATGGCGATGGTGAGATCACCGTAACGCTGGAACTGCATCACGCAGATCCGGAACTGTGCATTCCGTTACTTGTGGCGCACGATTTGAGCGACATTGTGGCAGACTGGCAGGACTGGGCCGAAATGTATGGCATTCCGATGCTGATGGTGGAGGCTGACGGTGTTGCCCGCCCGATCGATGGAATTGCGCACAGAACTAACGCCGCCAATGACGATATTCATCCGCATACGGCGAGAGCCAGACAAAATCCTCGCCTTACATTGCGCTGCCGCGATCAGGCGCTGGGTGTCGCACTGACGGTTAAGGGACGGAAAATCGCCGCCTGACAGAACGCACGCCCCAATCGTTTGGTCAGTGAAAAAATATGGAAAGAACGAGGCCTGCAAACAATGACAGGCCGACATAGAAATTCAGTTTGAACAGTCTGAGGCAGAGGTCGCCGTTATCGATATCCAGAACGGCAATTTGATAAAAAAGAAGAATACCCGCGAGGGCCAGTCCGAAAAAGGCGATCCATGGCATCAGCGTCAGGGTGAAGCCGATCGCAATCAGCAGCAGCGCTCCGCCATAAAGGCCGATCAGCCAGAATTTGGTGTTCCCGCCAAAAAGCCTTGCTGTAGAACGCACGCCGATCAGTGCATCATCTTCCTTGTCCTGATGTGCGTAAATCGTGTCGTAGCCGATGGTCCACAAAATCGCGGCAAAATAGAGCATGACCGGCGCGAGTGCCAGTGAGCCGAACACCGCCGCCCAGGCAACCAGTGCGCCCCATGAAAAAGCAAGGCCCAGAAACAGCTGAGGCCAGTCGGTAAAACGCTTCGCAAAAGGGTAGATTGCAACAATCACCAGCGAGGCGAAGCCCAGCAGAATTGTAAATCCGTTAAAGCAAAGCAGCACGATGAGACCGGTGAGGGCTTGCAATCCCATAAAGATTTTCGCCTGAAGCCGTGTGACCCGTCCCGATGGCAGCGGACGCGACCGCGTGCGGGCAACCTTGTCATCGATGTTGTGGTCGACGAGATCATTGTAGGTGCATCCGGCGCCACGCATGGCAACCGCACCGACGAAAAACAAAAGCAGATGTGCGATGAACTGACCCGGACGAAACGCACCATGTGCCGCAGTGACCGACGCAGCCATGGCTGCCGACCAGAGGCAAGGCCATAAAAGCAACTGCCAGCCGATCGGCCTGTCCCAGCGCGCAAGCTGCGCATAGGGCCAGAGACTGCGTGGCAAAAGTCTGTAGACGAAATTATCTGACGGCGCGTCGATTACGCGCCCGTCATCATCATGAATATCGGTCATCGGGTTTCCGCCGGGCTCGCTCTTCAATGCGGGCCGTCAGAATTCAATCGGTTCCAGCGGAGCGCGATCAGCTTCTGCGGCCTTCAGCTTGTCTTCAGCCTCGAACATATAACGGCGGTTATTGGGCGTTGCAAACTGGCTTTTGGAAAGCTGCATCTGGAAGACAAACATCTGGTCCCATTCGAATGCCATTTCCGATCCGGCCAGATAGAATTCCCACATGCGGAAGAACTGTTCATCATAGAGCGCGATGGCTTCGTCCTTTCTCGCCACAAAACGTTCACGCCATGCCCGCAGCGTATGCGCATAATGCATTTGAAGAATTTCGATATCGCGTACCAGCAAGCCCGCTTTTTCAACAGCCGGAAGCACCTCTGAAAGAGAAGGGATATAGCCGCCAGGGAAAATGTACTTCTCGATGAACGGATTGGTCATGTTGTGACCGGCCGTGTCGCGGCCAATCGAATGCAGCACCATGACACCATCATCGTCCAGCAGTTCGAAACATTTGTCGAAGAAGTTCTGGTAGCGTCCGGTTCCCACATGCTCAAACATGCCGACCGAAACAATGCGGTCGAACGGTTTGGCTTTCATTGTCCGGTAGTCCTGAAGCTCGAAGCGGACACGATCGGAAATACTGCGCTTTTCCGCACGCCGGTTTGAAATATTCAGCTGCTCATGGGAAAGCGTGATGCCGGTGCAGTCCACGCCTGCCATTTCCGCCAGATACATGCTGAGGCCGCCCCAGCCGGAGCCGATTTCCAGCACGCGCTGACCCTCATTGAGACGAAGCTTGGCAGCGATATGCCGCTTCTTGGCCAGCTGCGCCTCATCCAGAGAAATATCCGGCGGATCAAAATAGGCGCAGGAATACTGCCAGTCATCATCCAGAAACAGATTAAACAGCGACGGCGTTAGATCATAATGGTGCGAGACGTTCTTGCGGTTCTTGTTGATCGGCAGCCGCGTTTGCAGTTGCGCAAGACCGATGCGCCAGAACAGTCGCATCGCCATCAGCGGTGAAAAATTCGAGTGCTTGGTGTTTTTACGGACGATGGAGAGAAAGTCATAAATGTCACCTTCTTCCATAAGAAAGCGACCCTGCATGTACATTTCACCCAGAGTGAGGGCCGGGTCTGAAGCAATCAGCTTTTCCGCTTCTTCGTCAGTAATGCGGACGCTGACACGTTTTCCGGTACCGTCACCGAAGATCGTGTCGCCACCGGCGGCCCACGTAATTTTCAAATCGCCTTCTTTGACAATTCTTTCAACAAGGTTGGGTAGCGCTGAAGCCATCACGATCCCCCAAATATCTGCTAATGTCACATAATTTATCGTACATTATTCAATTTCAGCGCAGAAACAAGCGCCCCGAGAAAAAGTTGAGCAACACGCAGGCCCAAGGCAAGCTGTTGCTCTTTATGAATTTTCTTCTATCAGGCACTTTGGAAGACGATGTGTCAAGTATCTCTGGTTGCTACTTCTTACGCATTGCGTTGGCCAGTGCTGCGCCAAACGCGCCCTGATCCTGTTGCTTGCCGGAGGTGCTGCTTTTCTTCTTCGGTGAGCTGGTCCGGCTGTTGCCTCGTTCGGCAGGCGCACCATCATCACGGCGCATGGAAAGGCCAATGCGTTTGCGTTTCACATCCACATCAACGACACGGACTTTCACGACATCACCTGCCTTGACGATCTCATGAGGGTCTTTCACGAAACGGTCGGCCAGTTGGGAGACGTGGACAAGCCCGTCCTGATGCACGCCGATATCCACAAAGGCCCCGAAAGCGGCAACATTTGTGACTGTTCCCTCCAGAGTCATGCCCGGCTTCAGGTCAGAAATTTCGTCAATACCCTCGGCAAAGCTGGCGGTTTTAAACTCCGGGCGTGGATCGCGTCCGGGCTTTTCCAGCTCTGCCAGAATATCGCGCACCGTTGGCAGGCCGAATTGCTCATCGACGAAGTTCCGCGCATCCACGGCTTTCAGGGTAGCACTATCGCCCATAAGCTCGCGCAAATCCCGTCCGCATGCGGCAACGATTTTCTTGGCAACATCATAAGCTTCGGGATGCACAGCAGAGGCGTCCAGCGGTTCCTTACCGTCCCGGATGCGCAGAAAGCCTGCACATTGTTCAAACGCGCGCGGCCCCAGCCGCGCGACTTTGAGGAGTGCTTTGCGACTTTCAAAAGCACCATTGGTATCGCGATGCAGCACGATTGATTCAGCAAGCGATGGGCCAAGACCGGAGACACGCGCCAGAAGCGGCGCAGAAGCCGTGTTCAGGTCTACACCGACGCCGTTGACTGCATCTTCGACGACAGCATCCAGAGAACGGGACAATTTGAACTGATCGACATCGTGCTGATACTGGCCAACGCCAATGGATTTTGGCTCAATCTTCACCAGTTCGGCCAATGGGTCCTGCAAGCGTCGTGCAATTGAAACCGCACCTCTGAGTGAGACGTCGAGATCGGGGAATTCTTTTGCAGCCGTTTCGGAGGCTGAGTAAACCGAAGCGCCGGCTTCCGAAACAATCACCTTGATCGGTTTGGGTTCAGGCACATCCTTCAAAACGTCAGCAACAAGCTTTTCGGTCTCGCGGCTGGCGGTGCCGTTGCCGATCGCGATCAGCGATACCTTGTGGCGAGCAATAAGGGCTTTAATCGCCGCTTCTGCACCGCGCACATCATTTCTTGGCTGGAACGGGTAGATTGTGGTCGTATCGAGCAGCTTGCCGGTGCCATCGACACAGGCCACTTTGACGCCGGTGCGAATGCCCGGATCCAGGCCAAGTGTGACACGTGAACCCGCCGGGGCGGCCAGAAGCAGATCCTTCAGATTGCGGGCGAACACATTGATCGCCTCATCTTCGGCGCGCTCGCGCATTTCACGCATCAGATCAAGCGACAGTGTCGTGGAAAGCTTGACCCGCCAGCACCACCCGGCCACCTGCATCAGCCATTCATCCGCAGGTCCGCGTCCGCCAATATCGTAAAACCGTGCAATCATCTGCTGGGCCGGCTTTACCGGGGCAGGGTGGTCGCGATCTGCCTCTATCGAAACCGTCAGCACTTCCTCATTAAATCCGCGCAGCATTGCCAGAATGCGGTGGCTCGGTGCTTTGGACCAGCTTTCACAATGGTCAAAATAGTCGGAAAACTTTGCTCCGGCTTCTTCTTTTCCATCAACCACTTTGGCGTAAACCACTGCATTATCGCGCATATACTGGCGCAGCCTGCCGACGAGGTCGGCGTTTTCCGCGAATGTCTCTGTCAGAATATCGCGGGCACCATCAAGGGCGGCCCGTATGTCTGCCACCTTGTCGCTGATATAAGCCTTGGCGAGCGTTTCCGGATCCGCGGTGCGATTTTCGAAGATTGCATTGGCCAGCGGTTGCAAGCCATTTTCGCGGGCGATCATTGCACGTGTGCGCCGCTTCGGTTTGTAAGGAAGATAAAGATCTTCAAGTTCTGATTTTGTGGTGACGGCTGCGATCCTGTCTGAAAGCGCGTCTGTCATCTTGTCCTGGGCGGTGATCGATTCGATGATGGTTTTGCGGCGCGCTTCCAGTTCACGCAGATACGAGACGCGTTCGGAAAGAAGGCGAAGCTGACTGTCATCCAGACCGCCGGTGGCTTCCTTGCGGTATCGCGCGACGAAGGGTACGGTCGCGCCGTCGTCCAAGAGCGACATGGCCGACTGCACCTGATCTGGCCGGGCCTTGATTTCATCTGCGACGATACGGGCTATGTGAACCTGTTCTGAGGCCATGTCTTTATCCATTTCAAATCTCTCAAGGTGGATGAATTTAGCTCCGGGCCTCGCCGAAACAATGGCCGGATGGCCACTGATCCTGTCGATCCACAATATTACCCCAAAGGTTAAAGGCGTTCTGCCTTGACCTTTGCCGCAAGCCTGCTTACCCAACCGCCAGCAGGTTATAATCGGAGGAAATCCACAATGAACGTCCTTCTGATCGGGTCCGGCGGGCGCGAACACGCACTGGCGTGGAAACTGGCACAGTCTTCAAGAATTGGCACGCTTTACGCTGCCCCCGGTAATCCCGGCATGGCCGGCCTTGCCGAATGCGTCGGTCTTGATGTCGCAGAACATGCCGGCGTCATCGCTTTTTGCAGGGACCATGAAATCGGACTGGTCGTTGTGGGACCGGAAGCGCCACTTGTGGCAGGGCTTGCTGATGATCTTCTTGCAGCGGGTATAAAGGTTTTCGGGCCGACAAAAGCCGCTGCGCAGCTTGAAGGATCGAAAGGTTTTACCAAGGATCTGTGCGCGCGCTACGATATTCCAACAGGGGCATATCGCCGTTTCACCAATGCAGAAGACGCTAAAGCCTATGTTGCGGAAATCGGCGCGCCGATCGTTATCAAGGCTGACGGGCTGGCTGCGGGCAAGGGCGTCACAGTCGCCAGGACCAATGATGAGGCGTTTGCCGCTGTCGATGACTGCTTCTCAGGCATCTTCGGTGCAGCCGGTGCTGAAGTGGTCGTCGAGGAATTTCTGGTCGGCGAGGAGGCCAGCTTCTTTTGCCTTTCTGACGGCAAAAACGCTCTGAAGCTGGTGACGGCCCAGGACCATAAGGCCGTTGGTGATGGCGATACCGGGCCGAATACCGGAGGAATGGGGGCTTACTCACCGGCTCCGGTGATGGATGAGGCGATGATTGCCCGCACCATGAGTGAAATCATCGAGCCGACCATCCGCGGCATGGCCGAGATGGGGCATCCATTCTCCGGCGTTTTATATGCCGGGCTGATGATCACGGCTGAAGGCCCGAAACTGATCGAGTATAATGCCCGTTTCGGTGATCCTGAGTGTCAGGTGATGATGATGCGCCTGCAAAGCGATCTTCTCGATATTCTGGAAGCCTGTGCCAATGGAGCGCTGGATCAGGCTTCCGCGGTCTGGAGCCGTGATACGGCTTTGACGGTGGTTGTGGCGACGAAGGGGTACCCGGGCACATACAAGAAAGGCAGTGAGATCAAAAGTTTGCCCGCTGACAGCGAAACGGCGCGCACCTTTCATGCCGGAACTGCCATGCGCGATGGCAAACTGGTCGCCAGCGGCGGACGCGTTCTCAATGTCACGGCTCTCGGACATAATGTGACTGAGGCGCAGACACATGCCTATGAGATGATTGAGCATGTCGACTGGCCGGAAGGCTTTTGCCGCCGTGATATCGGCTGGCGCGCCGTTGCCCGCGAAGAAGGGTAATCTAAAAGGTGTTGGGTGCGCCGCTTGACTTTCTTGCGTTTCTGACATTGATTGCGCGCGGTTGCTGGCACCAGCCGCCCGTGCGCTTTCCTTGAAGGCGATGGTGAAGCCAGATGATTGTTCGTGTTCATTTTGTCTGCGACACTCAGAACTCCGGTAATGCGGGCCGCCGTTTCTTTATGAGTGTTCTTCAGGGACAGTTATGAACACTTCCGACGAAGCCCGCGCCAATCCTTATCTAGCCGGCGCATTGGGCCCACTCTTCTTCAAAACCGCAGCGCCGATTGTGCTGCTGATGCTTGTCAGCGGACTTTTTACCGTCGTCGATGCGCTGTTTCTTGGCTGGTATGTTGGCCCGCTTGCGTTGGCCGCAGTGACGCTGGTCTTTCCGGTTTTCATGGCACTTAATGCGTGCACGACACTGGTGTCGTCCGGTATGGCCTCCATTCTGGCGCGGCGGCTTGGTGCTTCTGACCATGCCGGGGCCCAGTCGGCCATGCAATCGGCGACACTGCTGGCAATGCTTGTTTCCATTATTCTGATGGGAGTCTATCTACTCGCTGGCCCGTCATTCATTGCCTGGCTGGCCCAAGGCGACGAAGCACTTTCTGCAATGGCGAAAACCTATATCGCCATCGTGATCTTTGGCAGTCCGCTTGCCTTTCTGATCGGCATTCAGGGGGATACGCTTCGATCGGAGGGAAAGCCCGGCGTGATGGCACTGATCGGGGTTTTCGTTACGCTTGCCAATATTGGCTTCAACTATGTCTTTATCGCCCGTTTTGGCTGGGGTGTGTCAGGATCCGCTTTCGGAACACTTGCCGCGCAATGTGTGGCGCTTATGGCCGTTCTGATACTTCGGCTTTCCGGTAAAACGCCAATCCGGCTTTGGGCGAGAACCGGAAAACCATGGCATGAGGCCTGGCGCCGCACACTGGCTCTGGGGCTGCCGCAATCGCTGGCTCTCATCGGAACGAGCCTGACAACGGCGAGCTATCTGATTGCAGTGAAATACTGGGGTGGTGATAACTACGATGTGACGATTGCGGCTTACGGCATCGCGTCCCGTTTGTTGACCTTCGCCTTCCTGCCATTGATGGGATTGAACTTTGCCTGTCAGTCCATTGTCGGAAATAATTTCGGCGCAAGGGCCTTTGCTCGTTCTGACCGTACACTGATGATCGGTCTTGCTGTCGGTCTTTGTTACGGCCTGACTGTGGAATTGACGTTTCAACTCGGTGCTGCACCGATCAGCGCGCTGTTTGTGAGCGATCCTGCGACTGTTGATGCCGCGGTTCGTATCGTTCGCATCGTCAGCGCAGCTTATGTTCTCGTTGCACCGCTGATGGTTTTGTCCGGATATTTTCAGGCGCTGGGGCAGGCTGCCAGTGCCGCAGCCATCAGCCTCGGCCGAACCTATCTTTTCACGATACCCCTTGTGTTTGTGCTGCCGCGCTTTTTGGAAGAGACCGGTATCTGGCTGGCCTCGCCGTTCAGCGATGTTGGTATGCTTATGCTGGCTCTGGCTGTATTGTTCGTCAACACACGGCGCACATTCGCCCGCTTCGGTGTGTTTTACACGGCCGGTATCAGGGCCTGATTGGTCAGAGCCGCTCCCAGCTTTCAGGCACGACATGTTCTCCGTTCAGTTTTTGCGCTTCGGGGAACCAGCGCGCGGGCGCTATGACATGTTTTTCAGGACTGGGGTTCAGCCAGGCTCCCCACCAGCTGAACGTGCTGTTGGGCAGGATATGCGAACCGCACCTGCTCATCAGCATCATATCTTCGCAGTCGCGGCCATCCGCATTCGGGTCGATAAAGATGATCGGATAGTCCTCGCCGATAATTTCGCGGGCAAAGGGCGGGTGATCCGAAAACACAAAGAACGTCGGGTTTTCGATCCGCTCTGCCATCCGGCGCATGGCCTCGCGAAACCAGTCAGCATCGCAGACACCGAAAAGCGCACGCGAAGCCGGATCGTTCGGATCATCGCCGCAACGAATATGAACAGATACGGCGTTCACAGCGTTCATTTGCCGGGCGATCGCGGCGCGTTCGGCGGTAAACGGGGCTTTAAGGGAGAGGTCGTTTCGAATGGTATCGGCGTAACCGGAGAAATAACGCTCGCATTGCCAGAACCCGCTCAGATAGACGTTACCGCGCAGTTGCGGGATGGCCGGATCAAAAGCCATGGATTGTTCAAGAATACGGCGTGGCATGCCAAATGCGCCAAGAACGGCGTTGGCAATGGACTGCTGCAGCCCTGCACTGAATTTCGGCGGTCGCTTTTTGCGATCGGTGATCAGGCCGGCTTCAATATTGAAGTCGCCGAGGGCATAGTCGCGCAAAGGGTCACGCGAGAATCCCGTGATGTCGAGCATAAGTGGCTGCCTAAGTCGCAGTGACAGTGCCCGGCCTGTGGCATACTCAAACATCTGGTTTCCCAGCCCGCCCATCAACTGACTTATTGTCATGACCGGTCATCCTTCAAAGTTGTGCGACTTTTCAGAACTTTATCCGGGTTCATGATGCCTTCGGGATCAAACGCCTGTTTGATGCGCTGCATGAGGTCGATCTCGATGGGCTCACGAATATCGGCCAGTTCGTCCCGCTTCAGGCGGCCAATTCCATGCTCTGCGGAAATCGAACCGCCATGGGACAAGACAATGGCATGGACGATTTTGTTGACCTCGCCCCAGCGCGCCAGAAACGCGGCCTTGTCAGCGCCTTTCGGCTGGGAAATATTGTAGTGAATATTGCCGTCACCGATATGGCCGAAAGCGCAGATCCGCGCATCCGGAACAGCTTTCATGACGGCGGCATCTGCTTCATGCAGGAAGGCTGGTACGGACGAAACCGGCACGGACACATCATGCTTGATTGAGCCGCCTTCCGGCTTCTGCGCTTCTGACATGGTGTTGCGCATATGCCAGAGTTCGTCGATCTCGCTTTGCGACTTGGCGATCACAGCATCTTCCACGACGCCCTGTTCAAAAGCGTCTTCCAGAAGGGACTGCATCATAGCGTCTGCCGCGTCCTGACTGTCAGACGTCGAAACGTCGACAAGTGTGTACCACGGGTATTTTGCCGTCAGCGGATCGCGCGCGCCATCAGTGTGCTTGATGGTGAAGTCAAACGCCATCCGGGCCATGATTTCGAAACCGGTCAGAGCGGATGCACAGCGGTTCGAAGCGAGGTTGAAAAAGGCAAGTGCCTGCTCCGGCGAAGATGTTGCGGCAAAGGCCACCTGATGTCCGCGCGGTTTGGGGAAAAGCTTCAAGACCGCGCCGGTAATGATACCAAGCGTGCCTTCAGCGCCGATGAACAGATCGCGCAGATCATAGCCTGTATTATCCTTTTTCAGGCTCCTGAGCCCGTTCCAGATTTCACCGGTTGGCAGAACGACCTCAAGACCAAGGCAGAGGTTACGCATGTTTCCGTAGGCCAGAACCGCCGTGCCGCCAGCATTTGTGGCAAGGTTGCCCCCGATCCGGCAGGAGCCTTCCGAGCCAAGCGAAAGTGGGAAGAGCCGGTCGATGCCGTCTGCTGCCTTCTGCACATCCGCCAGAATGGCGCCGCCATCGGCGATAATGTAATTCGCTGTTGCATCGATCCTTCTGATCTTATCCATGCGTTCCAGCGAGACGACGATATCTGTGCCGGATTCACGCGGAACATGTCCGCCAACATGCCCGGTTCGTCCTGCAGCGGGAACGACGGGCGTCTTTGTCTGGCTGGCAAGCTTCATGATGGCAGCAACTTCTTCTGTCGAAGCAGGCTTGAGAACCAGTGACGTATTACCCCTGTAAAGCCCCCGGTTTTCGGTCAGATAGGGTTCGATATCGGCTGGATCTGTCAGGGCGTGGGCCGGCCCGATGATCGCTTTGAACTGCTCAATCAGGGCTTTATCAGGCATTGAAATACTCATCTATTCACTCTCCCCGGCAGCCGGGCGCGGTGCGGCGGCCCGTGCAAGCCGGTCATTGATCGCTTCACCAATGCCATCTGTCGGGATCGGCGTGAAGGCGATGGTCGCAGCGCCAGCCTTGTCGGCGCTTTTCATTGTATCGTAGAGGCGACTGGCCGCTTCAGCCAGGCTTTCTGTTTCGCTCAATTGATAAACCGCGGCTGCGCTTTCAATGCCGGTGATATCGGGCCGGCCGAACAGAACCAGCGCTTCACCCGAGGATACGCTTTTGGCATTCAGCCGCACAGCAGCATGCGGTGCATAGTGCGAGACCATCATCCCCGGCGCGACAATTGCGGTCAGGGCTTTATGCCGTTTCACATGCTGGCCGGTCAGGCCTTCGATTTCTGCAGCGGAGATGCCGCCGGGCCTTAAAAGTGTGATTGTGTCATCTTCAACCTTCACGATCGTGGACTCCACACCGACGCCTGCCGGGCCACCATCAAGAATAAGCGGTATTTTGGCACCCAGATCCGCGTCCACATGGGCCGCTGTCGTTGGGCTGATTTGTCCGGATGTGTTCGCACTAGGTGCCGCAAGAGGGCGGTCGATATGGTCTATCAGCCGTCCGGCAAAACCCTGCGGCACGCGAATGCCAACCGTTGGCAGGCCGGCTGTCGCTGCAGATGCTATGCAGCAATCCGCCTTTAAAGGCAGCACAAGTGTCAAAGGTCCGGGCCAGAAGGCGTGTGCGAGCTTGCGCGCAAGAGGGGAGAAAATGGCGTAGCGTTCTGCCATGGCAAGATCGGACATATGGCAAATCAGCGGATTGAAGGACGGACGGCCCTTTGCGGCGTAAATTTTCGCGATAGCATCCGGGTTGGTTGCATCAGCAGCAAGTCCATAGACCGTTTCGGTCGGAATGGCTGTCAGCTCCCCGCCTTTAAGCACTCGACCGGCCTCGGTCAGTGCTGTCTGTTCTTCTGTTCTGATATGAATAATGCGTGCCATGATCTGCTGTCTGCGCCCTGTTTCAATCCCGTTTAAAACAAAGCGTGCAGTGAACAAAGGACTTTATGTTCCGCATCGAGGTTGCCGCGTGCGATTGGGCTTTGCTGCTCTGTTGCGTTTTCTGACCCACTGAACAGAGGACGTCTTTCGCAGGTCTGATGCCATGTCAGTTCTCAGTGTCGTCATTCTTGAACGTGATGTCGTAGATGGAATGCAGGCTGTTATCGGTCGGTGCTTTAATGATGCTTATTGCCCGCTTTTTAACCGATTCTGCGAGGCCGCCGATGACGATACGCCAGATGATACTCGAACAACTGCAGGCCCGACGGCAGGGATATACTCTGGCCAGACCGTTCTATACGGACCCTGATTATTTCCGTGTCGATATGGAAACGGTCTTTTATCGCGATTGGCTGTTCGTCGGGCATGATTGTGAAATCGCGAAGCCCGGCAATTATCTGACACTTCAGATTGGCGACTTTTCCGTGATCCTCACAAGGGGGCGTGACCGGGAAATCCGCGCGCTGCATAATTCCTGCCGTCACCGTGGATCGCGTGTCTGCTCGGCGGAAAAGGGTACGACTGCCAAGCTTGTCTGCCCCTATCATCAATGGACCTATGATCTGGACGGCACGCTCCAGTATGTGCGGCACATGGGCGATGATTTCGACAAGTCGAAGTTTGGTCTCAAGCCGATCCATTGCGAGAGCATCGAGGGCTATATCTTTATCTGTCTTTCCGACAACCCGCCTGAAATAGGGCCGCTGAGAGAGACCATTACCCCCTATATCGCCGCGCATCAGATCCGTGATGCCAAGGTGGCGTACAAGATGTCGATTATCGAAAAAGGGAACTGGAAGCTCGTCTGGGAAAATAACCGTGAATGCTATCATTGCGCGGCCAACCATCCGGAGCTTTGCAAGACCTATCCGGAGGCCGCATCGGTTACAGGCGTTCAGGGAGTGATGGATGATCCGGAAATACTGGCGCACTGGGCACATTGTGAGGCTGCGGGGCTGGCCTCGAAGTTTGTGATCGATCCGGGCGGTCAGTTCCGGATTGCCCGCATGCCGCTGATTGCCGGGGCGGAAAGCTACACAATGTCCGGTAAGCGCGCTGTAAAAAAGCCGATGGGGCCGAATACCAAGATGCCGGGTATTGGTGCCCTGGTGCTGTTTCACTATCCGACGAACTGGAACCACTTTCTTGGCGATCACGCCATTTCCTTCCGCGTCACCCCCATTGGACCGGAGGAAACGGAAGTGACCACAACCTGGCTGGTGCCGAAGGACGCGGTTGAGGGCATTGACTATGATCTGGACGAACTCACCCATGTCTGGAAGTTCACCAATGATCAGGACCGGCAGATCGTGGAAGAAAATGCCCGTGGCATTCGTTCGCCTGCTTATGAACCTGGCCCATACTCTGCTGAAGATGAAGGCGGTGTGATGCAGTTCGTCGAATGGTATGCGGCTACAATGGAAAGCCGTCTGCCGGAATGTGAAACATCTTTATCGGTTGTTGCCTGATATGGTCAGAAATCCGCTCTTCAAACATATCGATGAGATGGTGCCGTGGAATGCCCGCGAGCACATGCTGGAATGCGTGGCGTGGACACCGGAAGCACCGGATGTGATGACCTTCACCTTCCGCGCCGAGCATGAGCACATCTGGTTTCGTTACCTGCCGGGGCAATACATCACTCTGGAACTGCCTGTGGGACCGGAGCCGCTCTTGAGAACCTATACGATCTCATCGAGTCCGTCGCGACCGTTCACAATTGCCGTTACGGTGAAGGCCCAGAAAGACAGTATCGGCACGCGGTGGATGTTTGAGAATCTGCATCCCGGCATGAAGATCAGGGCGATCGGGCCGCTGGGCGATTTTTCTTATGTGAAGCATCCAGCGGATAAGTATCTGTTTATTTCTGCCGGTTCCGGCATAACCCCGATGATGGCGATGACACGCGATCTCGGTGATCGTGACCCTGATACGGATATCGCCTTTATCCACTGCGCCCGCTCGCCCAATGATATTATTTTTCGCTGGGAGCTGGAATACAAAGCCCGCTACATGCCGTTCTTCAATCTCGGCTTTATCGTGTCCGAGCTTGAACGAACCCAGCTTTGGTCTGGTCTTAAAGGCTTTATCGACCGTGCCAAGATCGGCCTCCTCGTTCCGGATTTTCTGGAGCGTCAGGTCTTTTGCTGCGGGCCTGAACCATTTATGGCGACCGTGCGGGAATCGTTGATCAGCTCCAGCTTCGATATGGAAAATCAGTATTTCGAAGAAACCTTCACGCCGGAATTGCCTCCGCCGACCGTTGGCGTTGGCGACAGTGGGGAGGCTGAAAAGCTGTTCACGATTGCCTTTGCCGAGGCCGGTGTGCGTGTGGAAGCCGAACCGGGCTTTACGATCCTTCAGATGGCGCGCTCTGCCGGCGTGCGGATCCCGGCGGCCTGTGAGTCCGGGATCTGCGGCACCTGCCGTGTTAAATGCCGTTCCGGTAAGGTTGATATGCAGCACAATGGCGGCATCCTTGATGATGAAATGGATGATGGCTATATCCTCGCCTGCTGCTCACGCCCGCTGAGCGATGTCGAAGTCGAAGCGTAAGCCTTTCACTCTCTGTGATCGCGAGCGGCAGAACGCAAACCCAAAGATACGCGCACCGCATGCGGCCTTCACGTCTTCGATGTGGTGGCCCCAAAATTGTTGTGTCAGCGTTATGTCATTTGACCTTCCCGCATTATTAGTTTAGAAAAATTCTAAAAAGTGTACGGGTGGTGTGATGGCTTTTAATTTCTTTACGCGGGCACGGCGGGATTTTTCATCTCTTTCGGAACAGGAAGTTCTGGCACTTGCAATTTCGTCGGAAGAGGATGATGCGCGCATCTACAAAGCATATGCCGAACGCCTGAGAGGCGACTATGCCGGAACCGCAAAGATCTTTGATGACATGGCAATGGTCGAAGACCGGCATCGGCAGCTGCTGATCGATATGCATAAGCGCCGGTTCGGAGATGTGATTCCGCTGATCCGCCGCGAGCATGTTCGTGGTTTTTATGAACGAAAGCCTGACTGGCTGATGAAGTCGCTGTCGTTGGAGAAGATCCGGGCTCAAACGATTGAAATGGAAGACCAGGCCTGCCGGTTCTATCGGGCTGCGGCAAGTCAGGTCGGTGATGCTGATACCCGCAAGTTGCTGGGTGATCTGGCGATGGCAGAGGAAGGGCATGAAGAAATAGCCCGGGAACTGACAGAGAAACACGCCCCGGAATCGGTTCAGCAGGAAGAGCAGGCCAATGAGCGGCGTCAGTTTTTGCTGACCTGGGTTCAACCTGGTCTTGCCGGTCTGATGGACGGCTCCGTTTCGACGCTGGCGCCAATCTTTGCGGCCGCCTTTGCCACCCAGGATACCAAGCAGACATTTCTGATCGGCCTGTCTGCCGCCGTTGGTGCCGGTATTTCGATGGGATTCACCGAAGCGGCCCATGATGATGGCAAGCTTTCCGGCCGCGGTTCGCCACTGAAGCGCGGTCTCGCCTCGGGCATTATGACCACGGTCGGTGGCCTTGGTCATGCCTTGCCATATCTGATCCCAGAATTTTGGACGGCGACGATTGTCGCCATCATTGTCGTTTTCTTCGAACTGTGGGCGATTGCCTGGATCCAGAACAAATATATGGAAACACCGTTTATGCGCGCCACTTTTCAGGTCGTGCTTGGCGGTGGTCTTGTGCTTGCAGCCGGGATGCTGATCGGCAGTGGCTGATTGTTTCAGCTGCTGGCCGCTTCCTTTCGCAAAAGCATGCCAAACAGATCGCGCGGCTCATCGGGATCGGCCAGCATGTCGAGTTCCTGATAGAACGGTGCATCAGGCAGAACATCGTGCAGATAGCTCAGCGCTGAGAAATCCTCGGTGGCAAACCCGACGGAATCAAACAATGTGATCTGGCTTTCATTGCGTCGCCCTTCAGCCGCACCGGTCATCACCTGCCATAATTCAGTGACAGGGTGATCGTTCGGCAGTTGCTGAATTTCTCCCTCGATCCGGGTTTGAGGCGGAAACTCAACAAAGATATCGGAACGCATCAGAATATCGGCATGCAACTCTGTCTTGCCGGGGCAGTCGCCACCCACAGCGTTGATATGCACGCCCGGACCGACCATGTTGTCTGTTAAAATCGTCGCATATTGCTTATCTGCAGTTACGGTGGTGATGATATCAGCGCCTTCGACCGCGTCTTCACCGCTTGAACAGACTTCAATATCAAAGCCGAAACGGCCCAGATTGGTCCGGCATTTTTCGCTTGCCGTCCTGTCGATGTCGAAAAGCTTGAGTTTCTCGATACCGAGAAGTCCGCGAAATGCCATGGCCTGAAATTCAGACTGTGCACCATTGCCGATGATTGCCATTGTTTTCGCGTTCTTTGGCGCCAGATATTTCGCAACGACAGCAGAGGTTGCTGCGGTTCTTAGCGCAGTCAGAATGGTCATCTCCGAAATCAGGATCGGATACCCATTGCCCACATCAGACAAAACGCCAAAGGCTGTAACGGTTTGCAGGCCTTCGCGCATGTTCTTGGGATGGCCGTTGACGTATTTGAACGCATAACGCTCGCCATCGCTGACAGGCATCAGCTCAATCACGCCATCTTTCGAGTGCGAAGCGATGCGGGCGGTCTTGTCAAAGCTTTCCCAGCGGCAAAAGTCGGTTTCAACTTTCTCCGCGAGCCCTTTCAGAAAGTCTTCAACGCCAATCGCGAGCACGATACGCATCATGTCATCAACGCTGACAAACGGGACGATATTCAGGTTTTCGCGGGACATCAGCCGAAACTCCGTGTGGGACGGTCCATAACCTGACGCCCTAAAAGGCTGGCTGTCAGGTCAGTCAGAAGCAGGGCGGTTTTGCCACGCTCATCGAGAAACGGGTTGAGCTCGACCAGATCAAGGCTGGTAACAAGGCCACTGTCGTGGAGCATTTCCATAGCGAGATGCGCTTCCCTGAAAGTGGCTCCGCCGGGAACAGTGGTGCCGACGCCGGGTGCGATCGACGGATCAAGAAAATCCACGTCAAGACTGACATGCAGCATACCGTTGGCGGCGGCGACCTTCTCAAGAAAGGCAGAGAGCAGGACTGCGATACCATTCTCATCAATGGCCCGCATATCGTGCACGGTCACGCCCGCTTCGCGCAGCAAAATGCGTTCTGGTGGATCGACACTGCGGATACCGATCATGCATACATTTTCCGGAGATACTGCGGCATGAAGCTTCGGATAAATATCTTCAAAGCTGTCCTGACCGGTAAAATAGGCTGCCGGCGTGCCATGCAGGTTGCCGCTTGTGGTGCTGTTGAGCGTATGAAAATCCGGATGGGCATCCAGCCACAGCACGAATTGCGGGCGGCCGACATCGTTCGCGTGGCGCGCGACACCCGAAACCGTCCCGGCAGCCATAATGTGATCGCCGCCAAGAAAAACGGGCATTCCTTCTGATGCCAGGGCGTAGGCTTTCTCACTGAGCGCATCAAGCCATGCGACAGTTTCGGGCAAGGCTTTCAGTACAGAATTTGGATGCGAAACCGGACGTAAAGGCGCTGGCTCAAGGTTTCCGGCATCGCTGACTGTATGTCCGAGGCTTTCAATGGCTTCTGTCAGGCCGGCGGCACGCAGACCGTCCGGCCCCATGTCACAGCCTCTGCGACCGGTACCGGACTGGACCGGGATACCCAGCAAGGTGCAATGCATCAGATCAACTCCACTGTTTCGCTTTTCTGTCGAATCGCAAATCAACACGACCTTTTCATGGAAGCACGGAAAGGCGTCATTTTGAATGCGTCGTATTGGTCAGACATGGTGACCGGGATATTCGCTGGAAAGGCGATCTGAAAAAATAGACCCACTAATGCCGTCTTGGTTTACTTTCTGTTGTAAGCCTAATAATTTGCCATCAGGAATGCGGCCGCCAGATATTGTTCCCGTTGTTTGTTATGTTTTGGGGAGGGGCCGGAAAAACTACGGAAAAGACAATATCAAATGCAGGCAATGGGTTATGATTATTTGAACGCGATGGCAGCGTGTTCACGGATGTGCGTTGCAATTATGCGCGCCCTGATTGTGATAGCGCTTTCATTTATCATCTTGTTTTCCTTTGTATTTCCGCCTTTTGCTTCCGAGGTAGAGGCGTCCCATCTTCGACTCAGTGACGAGGAACGCCAGTGGATTGCTGAAAACCCCGATGTCAGTATCGGTGTTGTGGCGGATAACGAGCCTTACTCATTTTATGTAAACGGCCAGATCATGGGCTGGACCATTGATGTGCTGGATCGCATCACGTTGATGACAGGGCTCAACTTTCAGCCCCGGATGGGGTCCTGGGCGCAGATTTATGGCCAGTTCAGGCAAGGTTCGCTCGATGCGGTTGCCGATATCTCGAAGACAGATGACAGGTCGCGGTTTATCGATTTCACCCCAGCCTATCATCTTCGCAATACTGTTCTGTTTCACAATATTGATCGACCGCTGGAAACCTCCGACAATCTGGATGCTTTAAAAAAACAGAGAATAGGCATTATCCAGAATATTTTCTACGAGAAAGCTCTGCGTTCTGCCGACTTCGATCTTGTGGAATATGCCACTTACCGTGATCTTGTGGCCGCTGTTGCCTTTGGCTGGGTTGATGCTGCTCTGGCACCGGAGATGACTGGCCAGTTCTTCATTCATGATAACGGCTTTTCGAATGTCGCCAAAGCTGGAAGTTTGCCGCTGGCAGCTGTATCGCTGGAGGACTTTCGAATTGGCGTTATCCGGGACAACGGCAATCCCGATCAGGCGCTGTTGCATAACATCTTGTCAAAAGCCATCGATGCTTTGCCCAATGAGGAACTGGAGTCAATTACTGAACGCTGGCTGATATACAGAAGTGATCGACCGATGGGCAATGGATCGCTTCGGCTTTTGCCGGAAGAACAGGCCTTTCTGGAAGATGCGTCGCCGATCAGGATCGGTTTTATGGCGGACTATGAGCCCTTCAGCTTTCTGGAGAACGGACGCGGACAGGGATTGGCCGTTGATCTGGCGCAGTATATCTCCTCGCGCACTGGTCTTGTTTTTGAACCGGTGTTCGATAACTGGTCCAGGCTACTGGAGCAGTTCAGGAGTGGCGAGATCGATGTGATCACGAACATTTCCTACACGCCGGACCGCGCAGAGTTTACGCTGTTTTCAGATCTCTATCATCGCATTCCGAACGCTGTTTTTGTTCGCTCGGGTTTTGGGGTCTATAGCGGGCTGGAGGACCTCGAAGGCCAGACGATCGGTATTACGCGCGATGTTTATTATGCGGACGCGGTGGCGGCCCGGTTTAAACATGTTGTCGAGTTCGGGACACAGGATGATCTCATGCAGGCCCTTTCCGATGGACTGATCGATGCTGCGGTCACGTCCTTATCGAACGGCAATGCGATCGTGCGGCGTCTGGGTTTGATCAATATCGAAATCGGTGGTGAGTTTACGATGGATGACGTCGAGCGCGAGGATCTTCGCTTCGGCGTTACGCCCGATTATCCATACTTGGCGAGTATCATCGATAAGTCACTCGAATCCGTGCCCTTGTCCCGCTGGCAACAAATGGAAGCGCGCTGGCTCGGCCCGCCAGTTGCGGGTGTGACCCGCCGTCATTCCGTTCTGACCCCGGAAGAACGAGCGTACTTGCGGGAGAAGGGCGTGATCAGGGTTTGTGTTGATCCGGTCATCCCACCCTATGTGCGCCGGTCTGAGAATGGCGAACTTGAGGGGGCAGTCGTCGATATCATGAACCTGATGGCTGAACGGGGTGGGTTTGAATGGCAGGCAGAGCCGGTTTCGTATCTCGGGAAAAACAACGCCGCGATTGACGCGACCGGCTGTGATGTTCTGCCATTTGCAGCACGGGCCAATATGGCGGGCGCGGCCTTCGATATTTCGTTGTCATATCTCGATGTACCGCTTGCTGTGGCGAGTGCTCTCGAAGCGCCATTTGTCGAGTCTTTGCGCGATCTGAATGGGCAGAAAGTTGGTATTGTTCCGGCACACGCCCCTCTGGATATGTTGCAGGTTCGCTATCCTTACGTTGAACTTGAAGCCATCCAAAGTGAGAGCGCGGGGCTGAATGCAGTGCTGGATGGACGGCTGGATGCCGTCGTCGGTCCGCTTGATGGTCTGGCTTTTCTGATCGCCACGATGGATACCAACGCGGTGAAGATTTCCGGAAGAATATCGGAGACGCTGGAGGTTGTTGTCGCAACCAGTGGTGAGCAGCCGTTTCTAGGAAGGATTTTCGACAAACTCGTTGCCGGTATCGATCGTCAGACCGTTGAAACAATACTCGCACGACAGAAATTGCAGCCCTTCCAGCGAGCCGTTGATTACCGGGTTCTGGCGGGGATCACGCTTGTTATCATCCTTGTCGTGGCGCTGGTTGTTTACTGGAACAGGAAACTGGCGCGCCTGAACAAAGCGCTGAATAATGCCAATCAGAGCCTCCATGAAATCAGTATTACAGATGGCCTGACCGGCTTGTTTAATCGTGGTCATTTCATGGAACGTGCTGCACGTGATTTTGAACTTAGCCGGCGCAACAGCTGGCGTTTCACGCTTGCAATGATCGATGTCGATCACTTCAAGCCGATTAATGATCGTGAAGGGCATATATTCGGCGACAGATGCCTTGGGCATCTCGGTGAGATCTTAAAAGCGCACTTCAGGCGTGGTGGTGATCTGGTGGCCCGCTATGGGGGCGAGGAATTTATTGCGCTGACCCTTTCCGGTGACGCCGGGGAAATCGCCCGGCATCTGGAGCGGTTGCGGCAAGAGGTTGAAGCAAGTCCGGTAGCCTCAGAGCGAGGCTATGTCAGCCTGACGATCAGCGTTGGTTTTTATTCTGCTGTGCCGGGCGAGGGGGACACACTTGATCATTTCACCGATCTGGCAGACCAGCACCTCTACGCGGCGAAAAAACAGGGTCGCAACCGGGTTGTCGGCAATATCTGACCCCGGAGACGGCCGTCCCGCTTGCAAAGGCGGTTCCCGTCAGAGGTTTTTTTCGCTCTCGCCGGGTTTGTTTTTGACCCAGTAGCCTGAAAGTTTCATCCAGCTTTTCGGAAAATCACGCTCCTCCAGAAGATATGCGCGCAACGCGCGAACGACATTTGCCTCTGCACCAGCCCAAACCAGTGTTTCCGGTTCGAATGAAATGTCTTTGAGAATGCTGAGAAAAGGGGCGGCGTCGGTCGCCTGCTCTGCGGGGCGGTCGATCCAGCACAGCGTGACGTTTGCCTTGGTATCAAAAGTCTGATGATCTTGCGGGCCCGGAACTGCAATAATGGCTGTGATCTTTTTGGCCGCGGGCGCTTCCTCAATCCGTCTTCCAATAGCAGGCAGCGCTGTTTCATCGCCGATCAGAACCCAGTGGTTCACCGGTTCCCTGATGACGGCAGAACCCCTCGGGCCGCCGATATCCAGCGTATCACCGGGTTGCGCTGTAATGGCCCATGCGGTTGCCGGACCTGCATCATGCAAGGCGAAATCGATCACCAGCGTTTTTTGCTCAATGTCGAAATGACGCGGCGTGTAGTCCCGCATTTCCTGTTTTTCGCCGCCGGTATCGAAAAACAATTTGATGTGGTCGTCAGGTGCTGCACTGATGAAATCACCGAGATCATCGCTTGTCAGATGAATGCGGCGCATCACCGGCGTGAGGGGTTCGCATCTGGTGACAGTCAGCGTCCGCCTTTTCAGTTCGTGACGCACGCGTTCGATATTGGGTGGGGTAATGTCTGATTGTTGAACGGTCATGAAACATCCTGTCAGGTCATTGCCATAAGGGGGTATCTGGCAACAAAGAGCTTCCTAAAATATGACCATTGTTATCACGTTTTGTGGTGCAGTCGTCAATCGCCCCCGACAGTTGTACCGTTCGCTATCGGTTCAGGCCGGTAAGCAGGGATTCGACATATTCAGGAACGGCTGTTGCAGCTTTTCCTTCATAACACTCCTGAAAAAGTGTGTTGCCTGTGGCCTCCAGATTTATTTCGATCGTGTGGGCTTCATGCATGCCGGCTTCCATAACAAAGCCGGCCGCCGGGTAGACGGTTCCCGATGTTCCGATTGAGATAAAAAGGCCAGACTGCGCCAGCGCTTCACCGATATCTTCCATGTGGTAAGGAATTTCGCCAAACCAGACGATGTCGGGACGAAGGCCCGGACGCGAGCAGTTGGAGCAGATGGTGCCTTGATCAAGGTCTCCGCTCCAGCTCTGGCGGCTGCCACATTCAAAACAGAGCGCGGAATTCAGAGCACCATGCATGTGAATGATGTTTTTTGATCCGGCGCGTTCATGCAGATCATCGACATTCTGGGTCACCAGCAACACATTTCCGGGCCAGTCATTCTCCAGCCTGGCAAGCGCATAATGGGCCGCATTCGGCTGTGCCTTTCGGGCTTCGCGGCGGCGCATATTGTAAAAATCGAAGACCAGATCGGGATTGCGGGCAAAGCCCTCCGGTGTTGCCACATCGCGAATGTCATGATCGGCCCACAGGCCGCCCTGATCGCGAAATGTTGCGAGGCCTGATTCGGCAGAGATACCCGCGCCCGTCAGAATAACGATTGATGCCTTGGGCGAAATGGACATGGATAAAACCTGTTCGCTGATCACTGCGATTGCATGTGCATATTATGACATGAAACGCATGACAGATATTTCAATCTGCGCACCTGAACGCGGTCAGCGAACCGAGGCAACCGGAAGGTCTGTACCCGTTTCAATCTTGACCCAGCGACCACTGTCAAAGGAAGCCTGACGTTTGAGGTAGGTATAGGGCGTTTCGTACCAGGGCAGAATTTCGTCACTCAGATTGTCGAGAACGTAATCGCCTTGCGTGCTCCGCAAGGTCAAAACGGCGTGGCCTTCACCATTGGGTTTGCGAACAACGGTGATGAGAAGGTCAGACGCAGGGAAGCCTGCCTTCATCAGGAGGCGCCGTTTTTCAAGGACGAAATCTTCGCAGTCCCCCGCACCTTGCGGGTAGGCCCAGACCTCGTCACGACCGAAAAGATCCTGATCTGTGACGGGTCTTACAGACTGATTTACATCGTTGTTGACAGTAATCACCTTGGACCAGCCAAATTTTGTCAACTTGGCGGCCTGGGTGTTGGTTGAGCGTTGCATGCATTCAGAGCGATGGCTCTGACAAAACTCATAATGGCCGATCGGTTGCGAGGTAACACCACCGACGGGCATGGCGCGTGGTTCAGCAGCTGTCGCCGGCAGGCATGCAAAAGCCCCTGCCATAACGCTGAAAATCAACAATGCGATGTTTTTTACGCGAAACACGTTGCACCCATCCGCCAATTCAATCCTTAACAAAGAGTTAAGAAGAATTGGCCGGACGAGTCAATCAAATGGCGTGGTTGCTCATCACCTATCCGATGCGATGGTTAATATCCCAAACGCATCAGGCCCCTGTCCCAGCCACGAGATTTGCCACTGCATTCAGCATACGTTCAATATCTGCTGGTTTTGAAAGGCGATGATCGCCATCCTGCACCAGCGTCAGCACCACGTCGTCGGCGGGCAGGTGGGTCATCAGTCTCAGAGCGTGTTCATAAGGCACATCGTCATCGAGTTTGCCTTGAATGATATGGACCGGACATCCGGTTTCAATGATGCCGACCAGTACGCGGTTGCGGCGTCCGTCATCCAGAAGTTTCGAGGTGAAGATTGTCGGCTCGGGGCCGTACGGTGATTCTTCCTCAAAATAGCCCTTTTCCGCCAGTGCTTTGCATTCGGCCTCTTTCAGGTCCGGTTCGATCAGTTCGCTGGTGAAATCCGGGGCCGGGGCGAGCAGCAGCAGGCCTTCCACTGAAGGTGCGTTAGCGCGCTTCTTCATCTCCTGCACGGCTCTCAGAGCGAGCCAGCCGCCCATCGATGAGCCGATGATGATAATCCGTTCCGGTGCGGCATGTTCAATCGCGGCCAATGCATCTTCCAGCCAGCGCGAGATGGTGCCGTCCTTGAATTCGCCTTCTGATTCACCATGTCCAGAATAGTCGAACCGGATCATTTCCAGGCCGTGCTCGGCGGCATAGGCATCGAGCGCTTCGGCCTTTGTTCCCAGCATGTCCGAGCCATAGCCGGAAAACCACACAAGCGCCGGGGACCTCTGCTTCTCGGCGGGGCGAATACGCAAAGCAAGCCTCAAAGGACCTTCGCCGTGGTCAATCTCAATATGTGTGAGTTCGGCTTCAGTGTGCATGGCAGCCTCCGGTTTTCCTGCGGTTCACCCTGTCTTCGCGGACTTTAGCGTTTATACAGAGGTGATTTTCTTTTTGAACTGTGTTATTGACACGGCACGGGTTAAACAACCATTTGTGTTTCTAACGTGTGATCATTGTCGCACGTGGAGATCCGAAATAGAGATTTCAACAATTCAGGAGTTAACGACCATTCGCAGACCTCACAGAGCCGCTCCCCCGACCAAAGAAGGTCCCCGCGCCAACCGCGATATCCGCGTGCGCGAGGTTCAGTTGATCACCGAGGAGGGGGATAATAAGGGTGTCGTGCCAACGGAAGAAGCTTTGGCACTGGCCGAACAGGCTGGGCTTGATCTCGTCGAGATCGCCCCGAACTCGGCCCCGCCCGTCTGCAAAATTCTCGATCTTGGTAAGCTGAAATATGCAAACCAGAAGCGCGCTGCCGAAGCGCGCAAGAAGCAGAAAGTTGTCGACGTCAAAGAAATCAAGATGCGCCCGAACATCGATAGTCACGACTATCAGGTGAAGATGAAGGCGATGAACAAGTTCTTTGAAGGCGGCGACAAGGTGAAAGTCACGCTTCGCTTCCGTGGCCGCGAAATGGCGCACCAGGAGTTGGGCATGAAGCTTCTCGCGCAGGTTAAGGAAGACACGGCTGAAATCGCAAAGGTCGAAGCCGAACCGAAGCTTGAAGGCCGTCAGATGCTGATGGTTCTTGCGCCGAGATAATCCCTTTCCCGGTGTGCCGGATGATGATGTGCCGCCCGCGAGAAATCGTTGTGGCGGCAACTCTTTTATTCGCGCCGGGAATCGGTTGCGCTTTGATAATAAAGCGCGTATAAGCGCGCCGTTCTTGCCTGTTGCTTTTGTGGCAATGTGTAAGGACAGCAGACATGGTGCTGATCTTTCATCGGAAATCCTGTGATTTTTATGAAAAATAAGTGCCTGAACAGGCCGGCAGGGCATGCCGTGTCTGTTCCAAATGCCAGTGCTTTGAGGCGTTCGTCACCTCAAGGCTGAAATCAAAAACAATGGAGACAAGCAAAATGCCCAAGATGAAGACGAAGTCGTCGGTCAAAAAGCGTTTCAAAACGACCGCCAGCGGTAAGGTCAAGGTCGGTGCAGCTGGCAAGCAGCACGGCATGATCAAGCGCTCCAACAAGTTTATCCGCAATGCACGCGGCACGATGGTTCTGTCCGAAGCGGACGCAAAGATCGTCAAGCAGTTCATGCCTTACAGCAAGTAACGCACGCGAAAACAACGCAAGCAGATAGATTTCAAGGAGACATAAGATATGGCACGCGTAAAACGTGGCGTTACCGCCCACGCAAAGCATAAAAAAGTTCTGAAGCAGGCCAGTGGTTACTACGGCCGCCGCAAGAATACGATCCGCACAGCCAAGGCCGCTGTCGACAAGTCCAAGCAGTACGCTTACCGCGACCGCAAGGTTAACAAGCGCAATTTCCGTGCGCTTTGGGTTCAGCGTATCAACGCAGCAGTGCGTGAACATGGCCTGACCTATGGCCGCTTCATCGACGGCCTGAACAAGGCTGGCATCGAAGTTGACCGTAAGGTTATGTCCGATATGGCGATCCATGAGCCGGAAGCATTCGCAAGCCTGGTTGCTGCTGCGAAGAAGGGCCTGGAGTACCTCAAGAAAGAGGGCACAGCCAACGAGTTTGAAAGCGCGGTTGCTTAAAGCCAGCGCTTCCCAAGCTTTTATTTTTTACATTTTGGGAAACCCGCGCTGGCCGGACCAGTGCGGGTTTTTCATTTTGAAGTCAGAAAAATCGCTTAACGGTTCCATATGAAACGGCGGGCAGCCGCGCGCCGGATAAAAGTAAGAGATTTGAGGACATGTCCGATCTTGAGGATTTGAAACAGAAGCTGATGGCCGATGTCGCCGCAGCTGAGGATGAAGCGGCAATCGAACAGGTCCGCCTGAATGCCATTGGTAAGAAGGGTTCGGTCTCCGAGCTTCTGAAAACGCTGGGCAAGATGGATCCGGAAGAGCGCAAAACGCGTGGGGCGGCGATCAACCAGCTGAAAACCGAGGTGGCTGAAGCGATTGCGTCGCGCAAGGCGGCGCTGAAGGATGCAGCGATCGAAGCGCGTTTGAAAGCCGAGACTGTTGATGTGACCCTGCCGGTGCGGCCTTCACCATCGCTTTCCGGTCGCATCCATCCGGTCAGCCAGGTGATCGACGAAATCACCGCGATTTTCGGTGATATGGGCTTTTCGATCGCTGAGGGGCCTGAGATCGAAAGTGATTACTACAATTTCACGGCGCTGAACTTTCCCGAAGGACATCCTGCGCGTGAGATGCATGACACATTTTTCTTTAACCCGGATGAAAACGGCGAGCGCAAGGTTCTGCGCACCCACACCTCGCCGGTGCAGATCCGCACGATGGAAAGCCAGGAGCCGCCGATCCGCGTGGTTATCCCCGGCAAGACCTATCGGCAGGACAGCGACGCGACGCATTCGCCGATGTTTCATCAGCTTGAAGGACTGGTCATCGACAAGACCACGCATGTCGGGCATCTGCGCTGGACTTTGGAAGAGTTCTGCAAGACCTTCTTTGAGGTTGACAGCGTGACGATGCGTTTCCGTCCTTCGTTCTTCCCGTTTACAGAGCCGTCCTTCGAAGTCGACATCCAGTGCGACCGCTCGGGTGATCAGGTGAAGTTCGGCACGGGCTCGGACTGGATGGAGATTCTGGGCTGCGGCATGGTGCACCCGAACGTGCTGCGCCACTGCGGGCTGGACCCGGACGTCTATCAGGGGTTTGCCTGGGGTATGGGGCTCGATCGCATCGCCATGCTGAAATACGGCATGCCGGATCTGCGTGATTTCTTCGCCGCCGATGAGCGCTGGACGAGCCATTATGGCTTCCGCCCGCTTGATATTCCCACACTCTTTGGAGGGCTGTCGTCATGAGTGAACTCCCTGAACGCTACAAGGATGCTGTCCAGTTTGCCTTTGGCGATACGCCTGCGCTTATGGATGAGCTTCTGGCGCTGGTTATTGCCGGCAGGAAGACGGCAACCTGCGGCGCACTCCGCGACGTGACCGAGGCCGGAGAACCGATGCCGCAAGTCGGCCGTCGCGATGTGGTGCTCGACGGCGCCGGCAAGCCCGCCGCCGTCATTGAGACGACCGAGGTGACGATCCGCCGGTTCGACGAGGTTGGCGAAGAGTTCGCCCGCGACGAAGGCGAGGGCGATCTTTCGCTGGAATACTGGCGCGAGGGCCACGAGGCCTACTTTACTCGCAATGGCGGCTTTTCGCCCGACATGGAGCTGATCTGTGAGCGTTTCCGGCTCGTTGAGCTCCTGAAATCTGACGAGACAGATTGAGAAAACAGAATTTGACCGTTGCTGCTGGCAACAATCCGCGCGACGGTTGACCGAAACGGTGGGACGAGAGACATGAAATTCACACTGTCCTGGTTGAAGGATCATCTGGAAACTGAGGCGACGCTTGAGGAAATCTGCGCGCGTCTGACAACCATCGGCCTTGAGGTTGAAGAGGTTGACGACAAGGCGACCTACAAGCCTTTCACCATCGCCAAAGTGATCGACGCCAAGCAGCATCCCGATGCAGACCGGTTGAAGGTGCTGACGGTGGATGCCGGGCCGGCGGTCAATGGCGGCAAGCCGCTTCAGATCGTCTGTGGCGCGCCGAATGCGCGAAAAGGTCTCGTTGGTGCGCTTGCGCGTCCGGGCACTTATGTGCCTGGCATCGATGTGACGCTGTCCGTTGGCAAGATCCGCGGCGTGGAAAGCCACGGCATGATGTGCTCGGAAAAAGAACTGAACATTTCCGATGATCATGATGGCATTATTGATCTGCCGGAGGATGCGCCGGTCGGTACGAGCTATGCGGAATATGCCGGTCTGGACGATCCGGTCATCGAAATCAACCTGACGCCGAACCGCCCTGATTGCACCAGCATTTTCGGCATTGCCCGCGATCTGGCAGCCTCCGGACTTGGCACGCTCAAAACGCAGGAAGCGCCTTCCTTTAAAGAGGCCGGCGAAACACCCGTGACGCTGTCCCTGGACTTCGCGCCCGAAGACAAGCACCTTTGCCCCGGTTTTGCCTACCGGCTTGTCAAAGGTGTGAAGAACGGACCGAGCCCGAAATGGATGCAGCAGCGTCTGCTGGCCATCGGGCTTCGCCCGATCAATGCGCTTGTCGATGTCACCAATTACATGACCTTTGATCAGGGCCGGCCGATGCATGTCTTCGACGCCGCCAAGGTCAAAGGGGCCTTGTCGGTGCGTCGCGCAAAGGCTGGCGAGAAGATCCTGGCGCTTGATGAGCGTGAATATGAGCTGACGGAAAACAATGTCGTCATCGCTGATGAAAATGGTGTTGAGTCGATTGGCGGCATCATGGGCGGCGAACATTCCGGCTGTGATGAAAACACAACCGAGGTTCTGATCGAGTCTGCGCTTTGGGATCCGATGAACATTGCCCGCACAGGCCGTGATCTCGGCATCATCACGGATGCCCGTTATCGTTTCGAGCGCGGCGTTGATCCTGAATACATGGTGCCCGGTCTTGAACGCACGACTGAGCTTGTTCTGGACATGTGCGGTGGTGAAGCGCGTGAAAAGAAGGTCGTCGGCTATAAGGGCTATGAACCGAAGGTGATCGAATACCCGTTCTCCGAGGTTCAGCGTCTGACCGGTCTCGACGTTTTGGCGGAAGAAAGCCGTGATATTCTGACACGTCTTGGTTTTTCCGTTGAGGGCACTGGCGAGATTGTTTCGGTTTCCGTGCCATCATGGCGGCCGGATGTCGAAGGCAAGGCTGACCTCGTGGAAGAAGTGATGCGCATTCATGGCGTTGATGCCATCAAACCGGTTGCTCTGCCTGCGGCTGGTGCCGTGAACGCGAAAATTCTGACCACGCTGCAGATCCGTTCGCGTTCAGCACGCCGGGAGCTTGCAGCCCGTGGCATGATGGAAGCCGTCACATGGTCCTTCATTCCGGAAGCAGAAGCAAAGCTATTTGGCGGCGGCGCACATTCTTTGAAGCTGTCCAATCCGATTGCAGCGGATATGTCGGATATGCGTCCGTCGCTGCTGCCGGGCCTGCTCGCAGCAGCCAAGCGTAATGCTGCCATTGGTCATGGCGACGTTGCTCTGTTTGAGGTGGCCGCCACCTATGAAAATGACACACCGAAGGGACAGCGCCGCGTTGCCGGCGGTCTGCGCCGTGGCTCGGCAACGCTTTCCGGATCTGGCCGCATGTGGTCCAACGCCGAGACGGGTGCGGGACGTGCAGTTGGCGTTTTCGATGCCAAGGCGGATGCACTGGCCGTTCTTGAAGCGTGTGGACTGCCGATGGGCAATGTCCAGATCGTCGCGGGTGGGCCGGACTGGTATCATCCGGGCCGTTCGGGAACCATCAAGATGGGACCGAAGATCGTACTGGGATATTTCGGAGAATTTCATCCGAAAGTGCTCGAGGCGCTGGACGTTTCGGGCAAATTCGCCGGCTTCGAAGTGTTTATCGATGCCATGCCGGAGCCGAAGAAAAAGGCGACCCGCACCAAGGCGGCGCTTACTCTTTCGCCATTCCAGGCCGTTTCCCGCGACTTTGCTTTTGTTGTTGATCGCGATGTTGAAGCATCCGCAATCGAGCGTGCGGCGGCGGGGGCTGACCGCAAGCTGATCACCGGTGTGACTGTGTTTGACGTTTTTGAGGGCGCATCGGTGGGTGAGGACAAGAAGTCCGTTGCCATTGAGGTCGCAATTCAGCCAACCGAACGGACGTTAACCGATGATGATTTCGAAGCGCTGATGAAAAAAGTCATCGCCAATGTTGAGAAATCAACCGGCGGCGTGATCCGTGGATAACCATTAAAATGTGAAAAGGCCCGCAGCCAGACGGGCCTTTTTTCAAGCTTGGAAACAAAGGCGGACGCCTGCCTTAAAGCGCCAGCCCCCAGACCTTCGCGGATTTCACACGGCCTTCGCGAATGCGGATGGAGTGAACCGGGTCAAAACCTGCAATCCGTTTTGTGCCAGCCCAGCGGCCATTGTCGGCAAAAACTTCGACAGAGCCGATATCCAGAAAGACGCGGATGTGGCTTGGTTTTGCACCCGGCGCAACATAATCCGGTGACGGGCCCTGCGTGTCATCATGATAGACAAAGCGCAGCCCTTCCTGATCGACCTGCACCATCATTTCAATGTTGTTGTGATAAAAATCGAGTTCGAAAGGTGCGCCTGGGTCATCCAGTTCAATGACGATTTCAACCTGGCCGGTTTCCAGCATTACGGCTTCACCGCTTGCCAGTGTCTCCTCGTCGATCAGGTGATCGCGCAGCGTCTCAACGCCCTCAATTGGTGGGGTCAGCAGTGTTTCGTCTTCCTGATCGTAAACCAGATTGCGCGGAAGGGTCATCGCGGTCGGGAAATCGATTTCAGGCGCGGCGTCCGCCCAGTTTGCAAGCCAGCCAATGCCAACGGGGGTGCCTGAGTCAAGGAAGGCCTGAAAAGCATAGTTGTCGACGATGAAGTCGAGTTCCTGTTCGAATTCCGGCGTAAAGCTTTTGCCATCGAAGTGGCCGACTGTCGCCAGCGACAGATTTTTCCGGCCGGTTTCTTCATGGTGGCTGTGCATCAGGCCGCAAATCAGCACCCAGCGGGTTGTCGGGTCACCGGCCGGGCCATCAAGCGGCAAGAGGCAGGGACATTCAATAACCTGGGTGTTGAACCGGTTTTCCGAATGCAGAACGTCCACAAACTCCCAGTCTCCGGACGCTGTCACATCTGAGGTTTGGTAGAGAAGAACCACGCCATCCTCACCGAGGCGGCTGCCCAGAAGCATTTTCCAGTAGCCATCGGGACCGCGGAAAACATAAGGGTCGCGGAAATCGAGCGTCAGGCCTTCAAGCTCCGGGCGCTTGTCAATCAGCGGTTTGGCTGCACCTGCAAAAATCAGTGACTGAGACGTCGCCATCATCTGAATTTCGCGTTCAGGTGCCCGCTCGATCACATGTTCTGTGAAGAAAACACGAATGCCGTTGGAATTATCAAGCGGTATGGCGGAGCCTGAGAATGCGCCACCGCGTTTGTCCGGCCGGTGGGTCAGGTCTTCTGAAGGAAAGAGGAAGATTGGCAAATGGCGCCAATGCAGAAAATCTTCAGAGATCGCATGGCCCCAGTGCATCGTGTTCCAGGTCAGGCCGTGCGAATAATGCTGATAAAACAGATGCGCTGAGCCATTGAAGCGGCCAAAACCATTCGGATCATTCATCCAGCCGAAGGGTGGACGGAAGTGATAACTGCCCGGCGCAGGGGCGGGCGCATTGGCAGCATGTGTCCTTAGAACCGTGATGCCTTCTTCCAGAACACTGGCATCCGTGAACCAGTAGGCAACCGATATCGTCGTCGTTTCGGGATCATAGGCACATTCAAGCTCGCCGCCATGCGGCATGAAGAACATGCGGAATTCGTATTCTTCGGAATTCTGAACAAAAATATTGCCGAAACGCTGGTCGTTCAACGACAGCTGCATCTCTCCGGGCGCATGCGGATGAATGGCCTTCAGCCAGACATGGAGGACCGCATTGACAGGCACCGTTCCACGCAGTTTGCGAAGATGAGTGTCGTCGGTGGTTCTCGGCTCTGGCAGTGTCATCGCTTTCTCCGCACGGTCTTCCGGTCAACAATTTCCCGCAAACACCATTCGGCGATGCTTGCGGGACAAGACTAGACCTAAGGTTCTGAACGATGATGTAAAGGGCGAAACCGGAAACTGATTCAGAAAGCTTCCATTTCACCTTTCACTTTTCTCAGAAAATTCGCGCGTGTTTCCGGGGTGCAGTTGTTCATGTCGTAATGCGCCATGAACTTAATCGGCGCACCGATCTTGATCTGCGCGCGCATGGTCCGGGTGATGATCTTTTTCGGCGGATTGCCTGCCAGAAATGCCCGCATCGGAGTTGCGCCATAGGTTAAGACCGATGCCAGCTTGGTGATGTGGCGCAGCGTTGGGGTCAGTTTTCCATCCTGAAGAGCAAAGGTCACGCCCGGCAGCCAGACACGGTCAAAATAGCCTTTCAGCATGGCCGGAAAGCCAAAATTCCACACCGGGGAAACAATCACCAGAGCCTCGGCTTTCTGCAAGCGCTCAACGTATCCAGCCACCGGCCCGGTATTTTCCGGGTAATCGTGATAGCGAATACGCTCTTCACGGGTCAGAACCGGCTGAAAGTTTTCAGCATAAAGGTCGCAGTCATCGACCTCATGTCCCGCTTTGGTGAGGCTCTCGACAACCTGCTTGTGAAGGGCCGCACCATAGCTGGTTTCTACCGGATGTGAAAAAAGAACAAGAACCCGCATGACTATTCTGCTACCTCGGCGAGGCCTTTGAAGAGGAAGTTGCGCCCGGCTTTGAAATCGAAGTCCGGGTTTTCCCAGGCAATCATCTTGCCGGGGTTCAAAAGGCCCTTGGGATCGGTTTGCTTTTTGAAAGCGAGCTGCAGTTCATCGGTCTGCTTCATCCCGCCTTCTTCCAGAGTGTAGCGATGTGGATTGAAAATTGGGCAGCCGTTTTCTTCATGGATGCGGATGATTTCTTCCAGCCGTTCGGGTGTTGTGTAACGCACCAGCGGCAGGCCGGAGCATTGAATCCCGCCGTCGAAACGCAGGAACTCAAGGTGGCCGATCACCTCGTCACCGAAGAGCTCGGTCATCTGCTGAACCTTGGCGACATGATCAGGTCCGGGATATTGGACCTGAAGATAGGTGAAGGATTCCGGCTCCATTTTGAGCGCGCGCAGCGTCGTGTGGTTCCAGCCCAGCTCATAGGCACGCGGCAGACCGCGCAAACTTTCAGCTTCATCGGCACGGAAGCGGATTTCGCCCTTGTGCATTTTCACGAGCGCTTCAAACGGTGCCAGCGAATGCGGGGCGACCATGACGACGGAAACCGACTCGCCTTCTTTCAGATAAGGTTTGTGGCGGTTGAAATAGTCATAGGGCACAGGTGCTGCAATGGGGGCGATTTCCTTGGTCAGAATACCGCTGGAAGACGCCAGCGCATCGGAGAATTTGACCGCATCCATGAAGGTGTCATGGCCGACAATGATGTCGACCCAGTCATAGGCAGGGGCCAGCGGCATTTCCACTTCGGTGATGATGCCATTGGTGCCATAGGCATGGCTGACCTTGAGAAGATCGCGGGCGGTCAGTTCCATGACCCTTGGTTCAGCCTCCAGCGTGACAATGCGCAGTCGCAGAACATTGCCGAGGTCGCGCAGGCCACCCCATGTGACAGAGCCAACGCCGCCCGAACCACCGGCGACGAAACCGCCCAGTGTCGCCTGACCGGTTGTAGAGGGGTGGAAGCGCAGCTCCTGCCCGGAGTGCTCTTTCAGTTGTTTGTCCAGCTGGGCGCAGATAATGCCAGCTTCCGTGATGACGCGGCCCGGATGGATTTCCTTGATCCGGTTCATCCTGGTCATATCGAGAACGATGCCGCCGGAAAGCGGCATGCACTGACCATAATTGCCTGTTCCGCCGCCCCGGGCGGTGACGGGAACATCATGCTTGAACGCGACTTTGAGAACTTTGATCAGCTCTTCTTCACTGGCCGGTGATACCACCAGATCTCCGGTGACGTTTTCAAGCTGTTCTTTGAGGATCGGGGAA
Organism: Martelella mediterranea; assembly: GCF_004342225.1. GTDB lineage: Bacteria > Pseudomonadota > Alphaproteobacteria > Rhizobiales > Rhizobiaceae > Martelella > Martelella mediterranea_B. The sequence goes on from NZ_SMAR01000001.1 coordinate 217,575, forward strand.
TACCAGTAGAAATCCCGGCTCTTGCGCAGAACCATGTTCGGATTGTCTTCAATAGCGATGCCGTCAAGTTCGGCCTTGATCTGCTGATAGTCAGGCATGTCTACTTTTCCATGAGCGGGTCAAGTTCACGATAATCCGGCAGGCTACGGTCGATGCCCATGCCATTCCGCATCACGATGCGGTCAGCCTGCGGACGGGATAGGAATTCGCTCCAGCGGCGGGCGCTGAACAGGACGAGGTCGCCTGGGCCTCCCTTTTTGATCAAGCCTCGCTCCGGGCGGCCAAGAATATCGGCGGGTGAGCGGGTCATGACCCGCGCCGCATCATCCAGCGGATGATCGAGCTGGAGAATACGCACGGCTTCGCGGATCACCTCTACAGGGTCAAGGTCGCCGTACGCGTAAAACGGATCGCGGGTGTTATCAGAGGCAACAGCGGTTTTTACACCGGCCGCAGCAAGCTCCTTCAAAAGCGTAACCCCTCGCCAGCGCGGGGTTCTGCCTGCTTCACGGCCCTGAAGATACATGTTGCACATTGGCAGGGAGACAACAGAAATCTCCGCCCTTGCAACCAGATCGATCGTGCGTTTGGCTGTTTCTTCATCCTGAACCGCCAGCGAACAGCAATGGCCGACGGTGACTGCACCTTCAAAGCCGAGGCGCAGTTTTGCCTCTGCTATATCCTTCAGCGTCAGCACAGATGGATCGCCGGTTTCATCGACATGCAGATCGATGTTGAGGTCGTTTTCAGTGGCAGCGGAAAACAGCCGGTCAAGTTGTGGGACCAGGTCTGGTCCGGGTTGAGTCACGCCTCCAAGAAGTCCGTTGTGCTTTCTGAGGATGGCCAGAAGATCATCGAAGAACGGTTCAAAAATCTGATCTGTTGCGAACAGTGCCACGGCCTGAAGTTCGATCTTGTTCGCCCATTTTTCTCTGATGTCGTCAAAGACTTCGAAGGAAATTTCATGCTGAGGCGGCAGGCTGTCGAGATGCGTGCGTAAAAGTGCCGTGCCATGGGCATAGGCAGTCTTCAGGGAAAACTCCATGCGTGCGGCCACATCATCGGCAGACCAGTTGGCCTGACGGTCCGCCATGACATTCTCCAGTGCGCCCATGAAGGTTCCATCCGGGTTGCGGCGTCGCTCCCAGATGTGCCCCTTGTCGATATGCGTGTGCATATCACAAAAGGTCGGCCAGATCATGCCATCGCGCATGTCAGCGTGCGGCATATCCTTTGGCGCATGCCCGGCAGGAAGAATGTCGCTGATGCGACCATCCCTGACTGTGATGTCGACGGAAACAAGCCCCTCGCGAACATCAAGGTTTGGGATTTCTGCAATGCAGACTGCAGGAACAGTTGCTTTAGTCAGCGCAAAATGTGGCGCTTCAGGCAACTTCACAAACGGTATCATCAGTTTTCCCTCTTGAGGCTGCTTTCATGCCAGCGGTGCAGGAAGAGCCAGGCAATGAAGGACGTCAGTGCAAAGATTGCGACACCGAGACAGGCCAGCATAAAGAGCGCTGCAAACAGGCGCGGAATATTCAGCCGGTACTGCGATTCCAGAAGGCGGAAGGCGAGGCCCGAGCCTGCGCCGGCAGAGCCTGCTGCAAATTCAGCCACGACAGCGGCAATCAGTGCCAACCCTCCGCCGATTCTCAGACCGGTCATGAAGTATGGCAGTGCGGCGGGCATTTTCAAATGAATGAGTGTCTGCCAGCGGGACGCACCATAGAGCTCAAACAGGTTCAGAAGATTATGATCAACGCTTTTCAGGCCTTGCGCCATGTTGGACAGGATCGGAAAGAAAGCAACCAGAAACGCACAGATCAGAAGTGCGACCTGTGTCGTCGGTGTGTAAATCAAAATCAGCGGCGCAATCGCTACGATCGGGGTAACCTGCAGGATCACGGTAATAGGATAAAGTGCGGTTTCAATCCAGCGCGACTGGATCATGATCACGGCAAGGCCAACACCACCGACAAGGGCGAGGCCGAGCGAGATAAAGGTGATCTTTGTGGTGACCCACAATGCAGGCGCCAGCGTTCCCCAGTCTTCGAAGAAGGCTTTCACCACGAGGGCAGGGCCGGGCAGGATGTAATGCGGCGTATCATAGATGACGACAATCGTCTGCCAGATGCCGACCAGAAGCGCCAGAACGCCGATCGGTATTGCGATCTTCAGGATTGTGTCACCGTGCCGGTTCCAGAAGCTGCGTTCGACGGTGAGTGGTTCAGTGCTGTCTGCCATCAGTGTTCACCCCCGGCGGCATGGATTGCGCCCTGAAGGGCATGGGAAACCTTTGCGCAAGCCTGATGATATTCTTCCGACGAGCGGTAGTCCTCGTCACGTTCGGCACTGGTTACAAGCGGGAAGTCGTCAAAAACCTGGCCGGGCCGGGCTCGCATCACCACGATCCGGCTGGAAAGGTACGCCGATTCAAAAACAGAGTGGGTGACGAAGATCACGGTAATCCCGGTTTCGCGCCAGAGCTTGAGAACATCGTCATTCAGACGTTGACGGGTGATTTCATCAAGGGCGGCGAACGGCTCATCCATCAGCAGAAGCTTTGGCTTTGTCACCAGTGCGCGGGCAATGGAAACGCGCATCTTCATGCCGCCGGACAGTTCACGCGGATAGGCATCGGCGAACTGGTCGAGTCCGACCGTTTTCAGTACGTCCATAATGTCCGCGCGGGCAGCGGCTTTAGAAATACCACGCAGCTTCAGCGGCAGGTAGACATTGCCGAAGACGGTCGCCCACGGCATCAGCGTCGGCTCCTGAAAGACAAAGCTGATATCGCCTTCCGGTCTGCCATTGGCGGAAATGCGTGAACTTGGCCAGTCGATCTCGCCTTTGGTGATATCACCAAGCGCGGACATGATCCTCAGGGCGGTGGATTTGCCACAGCCCGATGGACCCAGCAGGCTCACGAATTGACCACGTTCCACTGTCAGCGACATGTTGGAAAGTGCGACCGTTCCATTTGAGAAAACCTTGCTCACATTCTTCATCGTGACCAGAGGTTTGGCCAGTGACGGCGGTGTGGCTGACGCCGGTTTGGCACCCGATTGAGACATTCGCTTCAATTCCGAAAAATGTTTGGGCCGACCGGATTACCGGAAAAAGGTATCCGGTCGGGATACTGTCATCTCGATTGAAAACCGGGATTACTTCTTCAGATCGGCGCCGACATTCTTGCAGACGAATTCGGTGGTAAAGGCCTTGGTGTAATCCAGGTCGCTTTCAAACAGCCCGATCTCGACCATCTGATCAAAGAATTTTTTGTAATGTGCGTCGGTTATGCAGCCAATGCCGCCTTCCATCGCATCACCTGATTCCACGATGCCATATTCCTTCATCTTTTCGATGGAGTAGGCGATCTGCTCATCCGTCATTTCCGGATTGTCTTTCTTGATCAGATCGTTGGCCGCGGTGTTGTCACCGTAGAGATAGTTGTACCACCCCTCGATGGAAGCATCGACAAAGCGCTGCACGAGATCGGGGTTTTCGTCGACAAGCTCCTGACGTGTGGTGATCATGGTTGAGTAGGGCGCATAGCCTTCGTCCGCGAGAAGGAAGACCTTCGGTGCCCAGCCAGCTTCCTTTTCAACCGAATAAGGCTCTGACGTCAGGTAGCCCTGCTGTGCAGACTTAGGGTCAGCGATGAATGGGGCCGGGTTGAAGGTGTATGGTTTGTACTGAGCATCGGAGAAGCCTTCGAAGTTGGTCTTCATCCACTCGAAGTAGCTCAGGAAGCCATCCTTGCCCATAAAAATGGTCGGAAGCTCGGCCAGATCCTCAAAATCTTCAATGCCCTGGTCGGGGTGAGCCATCAGGATTTGCGGATCTTTCTGGAAGATGGCTGCGACATCAAGTGTGGGGATGTCCTGCTTGACGGCATCCAGCTCACCCTGCGGGGAGCCCATGTAAAAGTCGATCTTGCCAGCAATCAGAAGCGCGCTGTTGGCAGCCTGCGGACCGCCCTGAACGACGGTGACGTCAAGGCCGTATTTCTCGTAGGTTCCGTCGGCAACGGCTTGATAAAAGCCGCCATGTTCTGCCTGAGCGAGCCAGTTGGTGCCGTAGCTGACCTCATCCAGCGCAAAAGCCTGCGTCGTTGCTGCCATTGTAAAAGCAGCACCGGCAAAAGCTGCCGTTTTCAGCAATGTTGACATTTCACTATTCCCCTTCGCCTTATAAGCATTGTTTTAAGATTGCATTTGAGCGGCTTGACTGCGCTTTGGGAAGCATCAAATTTCGTCCGCATTGATGCTTTTTTTGCATCGCACGCCTAATTGGTGTAATTGTCATCGAACTGCGCAAAAAATGATCACTACACCTTGTTTCAGACATGCTTCATTCCAGAAAACTTCAGTATATCGACGAGATTGCGCGCTGCGGATCGATCCGCAAAGCGGCGGCCCGTCTCAATGTTGCATCCTCCGCCGTAAACCGCCAGATTCTGGCGCTTGAGGAGGAGTTTGGTGCGCCTTTGTTTGAGCGGCTGCCGCGTGGTCTTCGCCTGACTGCCGCCGGTGAGATGTGCGTCGAGCATATCCGCGAGGTGCTGAAAGGCTATGAGCGCATGGAATCGCGTATTCGTGCGTTGAAAATGCCGCAGGCGGGCAAGGTTACACTCGTGACCACAGTCGGTCTCGCCGCCGGTCCGCTGCCGGATATTATCGCCCGTTTTGTCGAGAAAAACCCGCGGATCAAGATTCACCTGCGTTCCGATGGCGGAACGACCACAATTGCATCGGTGTTGACTGGTGAAGTGGATATTGGCCTCGGCTTTAACATCCCGCCGACACCGGGGTTGCGCACGCTGGCGACCTTTGATGTGCCCATCGGCGCCGTTTTGCCGCCGGATCACAAGCTGGCGGAGCAGGAGCAGGTGAATGTTTCGGATATCGTTCAGGAGCCGCTGGTTCTGGCGCAGCCCGGTACAAGTCTTCGCGATGTCATTAATCTTGCGCTGTCACCGCTCTCGTTACCCATTGAACCGGTCGTGGAAACCAACGCGTCTGAAATGCTGAAAGAGCTGGTCAAGCGCGGAACCGGACTGACCTTTCTGAACCCGCTGGATGTTTATGTCGAGTGTCAGCGCGGCACGCTGGTTTTCCGGCCGCTGGCTGATCCGCATATCCGTCATCAGCCGATGAAAGTGTTCTCACGCGCGCGCGCGCCGCTCGATGCGGCGACGAGCCTGTTCGTCGATTACCTGATGCAGGAAATTGTCGCGATGATTGAGGATCTGCGCGAGCAGCGGCATGTGCCGCTGCCCTCGCCATGAAGCAATTGCGTCAGACTGGCTGGTATAGCTTTTCCAGCGGATAGTTTTTCAGATCCTGCAGCAGTTCAATGAAACCAAGGGCTTCATGTTTTGAGATTGCCGCGCCTTTTTCAGCTGTGCCCGCGGCGGCATTGCCGAGTGCGCCCTTGGGGTTCAGGTCGTGGGCAATCCATGCCAGAGCGTGAGGTGGAGTGGGCTGAATGTGCTTTGTGGTTGCTTTCTGCCATTCGGCCAGCGATGTGAAATCCTCGGCATATTCCATTTTCACCAGTTCAGGGCGGAAGTGGAGCATCAGCGAGGTTTCGACCTCGCCGCCGTGAATGCCGAATGTCCGTTCTTTTTCGCTGATCATGCCTTCCGGATGGCCGAAACGGCCCCACTGGGTGGCAACCACAGCCAGCGAGAAACGCACGCGCATTTCACGGGCGACGATGTTCATGATGTCGAGGTTGCCGCCGTGGCTGTTGACAATCACGAGCTTGCGCAATCCGGCCTCGGAAACTTTTTCGCCAATTGCGGTCCATGCCGGGATCAGAATATCTGCACCGAAAGACAGGGTGCCGGGACCGTAAACATGTTCATTGGCCTTGCCGATTTCCTGAACAGGCAGAACCAGAACATTCAGGTCATCCGGCAAATTTTCCTGTACCGCGTCCAGCATTCCCCGGGCTATGGCAACATCCGTTGCCACCGGAAGGTGCGGACCATGCTGTTCCGTCGAAGCAATCGGCAGGACAGCAATCGTTGTTTCGGGATCGAGTTCCTTGAATTCCGGGCTTGTCAGTTCGTTCCAGTAAAAGCGTTTCGCCATTTTTCTTCTGCCTGTCTGCTGTTCCCCGCCGTTCAGGCAGGGGCTTGGAGGATTTCAAGCGCTCTGCCATCGGCTCTCAGTCAGGTGTAGAAGAAGGAATAAACGGGCAAAAGCATCGATTTGTGTCTCTGCTGATGCCTTTTTGTGGTCGCTCTATGCGGGTTGGCGTGGTTTGCCGCGCTCGGCAATGGCAATGCCGACAATCGCAAGCCCCAGTGCGATGCCGTGAAAGGCTTCCAGTCGTTCATTCAGGAACAGGACCGCCAGAATGGTTCCGAAAACCGGGATCAGGTTGATGAAAAGGCCCGCACGGTTTGGCCCGATCAGCTCGACGCCGCGCATGAACAATGCCTGCGAGATCAGTGACGGGAAAAGGGCCGTATAGAGAATAGCACCAAAACCGGTGAAATCAGTCGGCAGGATCATATGCCCCGATAAGGCTTCGCCGGCTGCCATCGGTATGGCGGCCAGAAACGCCCCGAAACAGCAGGCCATCATCATCGGGCGCCAGTCAAGCTTGGGCTTCCAGCGCAGGCTCACCGTGTAGGCGGAATAACACAGCACTGCCATCATGACGAGGAAATCACCGAAATTGATATCGAGCTGAAGAATGCGCAGCGGTGCGCCGTGTGACACGGCAATGACGACGCCGACCAGCGTAATTGCAAAACCGATGACCTGTGCCAGTGATGCATGGACCCGGAAGAGAACAAAGTTCAGGATGAAAATCAGTAGCGGGATTCCCGTCTGATCAATGGCTGCATTGATGCCGGTTGTGAATTGCAGTCCGGCATAAAGAAAGGCATTGAAGCTGGCAAAGCCAATCGCGCCATAACCCAGAAAAAGCGGCCAGTGCTTTTTGATGACAGGCCAGTCCTTGCGGATCTGCGGCATCGAAACGATGGTCACGGCGACGGCAGCCAGCCCCCAGCGACACATGTTCAGCATCATCGGAGAGATGTGGCCCACAGCTAATTTTCCGACCGTCAGATTTCCGCCCCAAAGAAGTGTGGTGATTATAAGGAGGAAGTAAGCTTGTACCTGCACAGGTGATTCGTCCCAGTTCTGGTTCAATTGCCGGAGCCTGGCTTTAAAAGCCGGGATGAATTGTTTTTGTTGCCAGCGCGCCTTCGAATAGACCGTGATATATGCGAGTGTCACGCGAAAACTTGATGCGCTCTTGCGCTCATGTCATGGCAATCGCCGGGATGAGCCGTTATAGAATGGCGCGGTTTGAGTAAAGTTATATTACTGGGGCATGGCCCCGAACAGGTAGGGAAGATGACGAACGTTGTAGTGGTCGGCTCGCAGTGGGGCGATGAAGGCAAAGGTAAAATTGTGGACTGGCTCTCCGAGCGCGCCGATATCGTTGTGCGATATCAAGGCGGGCACAATGCCGGTCATACACTGGTGATCGACGGTACCAGCTACAAACTTTCGCTTCTGCCGTCCGGTGTCGTGCGCTCTGGAAAGCTTTCGGTGATTGGCAATGGTGTTGTGGTTGATCCGCATGCCCTGATTGCTGAAATCGGCCGTCTTGCTGAAAAGGGTGTGGCCATCTCGCCTGAGAATCTGCGCATCGCTGACAACGCAACGCTGATCCTCTCGCTGCATCGCGAGCTTGATGGCATGCGTGAAGATGCTGCATCCGACTCCGGCACCAAGATTGGTACCACCCGCCGCGGCATTGGCCCTGCTTATGAAGACAAGGTCGGGCGCCGTGCGATCCGTCTTATGGATCTGGCCAATCTGGAAACACTGCCCGCGAAAGTCGACCGCCTGCTGACGCATCACAATGCCCTTCGCCGTGGCTTTGGTGAGCCGGAAATTGCCCATGAAACGATCATGGAAGAGCTGACATCGGTGGCGGACAAGGTTCTGCCGTTCCGCGATACCGTCTGGCTTCTTCTTGACCAGAAGCGTCGTTCAGGTGCCCGCATTCTGTTTGAAGGCGCGCAGGGCAGCCTTCTCGATATCGACCACGGCACTTATCCGTTTGTGACCTCTTCGAATACCGTTGCGGGGCAGGCTGCGGCCGGTTCCGGCATGGGGCCGGGCTCACTGGAATATGTGCTGGGCATCACCAAGGCTTACACGACGCGTGTGGGCGAGGGCCCGTTCCCGACAGAGCTTCATGACGAGGTTGGTCAGTTCCTTGGCGAGCGTGGTCATGAATTTGGCACGGTGACCGGACGTCAGCGCCGTTGTGGCTGGTTCGATGCTGTTCTGGTGCGTCAGGCTGTTGCAACCAACGGCATCACCGGCATTGCGCTGACCAAGCTTGATGTTCTCGACGGTCTTGATGAGCTTAAAATCTGCGTGGCTTATGAGCTGGATGGCGAGCGCATTGAGGCGCTTCCTGCAAGCCAGGGCGCGCAGGCGCGTGTCAAACCGGTCTACGTGACGCTTGAAGGCTGGAAAGAATCAACCGTCGGCGCCCGCAGGTGGGCAGACCTTCCGGCGCAGGCGATCAAATATGTACGCCAGGTTGAAGAGCTGATCGGTGCACCCGTCGCCCTGTTATCCACAAGTCCGGAGCGTGACGACACCATTCTCGTGACCGATCCATTTGAAGATTAACGAGAATTGCTGATAGTGTCGCACCAAGGCTCCGCACCATAGGGGAAATATATGGCGGATTTTACATCAGTCATTCGACGCGCGGTTGAAGGACTTCCGGAGAGTACGCCGGAAATGCGCGCACGCGTTTATGAAAAAGCGCGTGCGGCCGTTATCCGGCAAATGGAGAATATGAATCCAAAGCCGCCGGAAGCGCTGGTCAAGCGGCAGATCGACAAGATCGATACGGCTATTGCTGAGGTTGAGGCAGAATTTGCCGAAGCCTTGCCGCCGGAAGAGCCGGATGACGCAGCGGAGCCTGCCAGCGACAATATCGCTGATGTTGAAGACCGCCCGGACGTGCATGAGGACACTGTCCGGACGGAATATGATGATCGGGAACAGGACGAACCGGACCAGCAGATCCGCGACGAGGAACCGGTCGATGCACCGGAGCCGCAAAATCACCGGTTTTTCGAGCCGCACGATCGTGAAGTCGAACAACAGCCCGAACCGCTTGCCGATGCTGCGAACAACCCCTCTGTTGATGACGAGGCGGATGAATATGAGCATGATCGCTACGATTATCGCGATGCAGGCGTTGATGATCGGGATGATTTTACGCGCCACGATGATGCCACAGATGAAGCAGGCGATGACGCCGAGCTGAGTGATGACGACCTGCCGCGTCAGCCATCCGGGTCCTCTTATGGTGCGCTGCGCCAGTCCACATTTGAAATCGTCGGTCGCGATGGTCTGCGTGATGAAGATCCGGCGATCGAAGCAGATGTCAGTGACGAACCGGAAGACGATGCCGGCTACCATTTCGAGACACCGGACGATGTCGATACGACCGGTCAGCGTGTGTCTTTCGGTGATGGCGAAGAACATTTCAACCAAGAAGACGAAGATGACCGGGCGCCGCGTTTTGAGCCAGCGCCGCCGCCGCCGCGTCGCCCCGTCCCGGAAAAAGACTGGGCACACGTCGATAGCCTTCTGGGGCTCGAGCCCGAAGATCAGCTCGGATCCTATGAGGATTACGATGAGGAGGATGACGATGTCGCCGACAACAAGGGTGACGGAGCATCCAGGCGCAGGCTGGTGCCTGCCCTGATCGGCCTTGTCGTCATTCTCGTCATCGCTGTTGGCGGGTATTTCGCCTGGACGAATATGGGTTCTATGCGTGATCTGGTCGCTGGATCATCGCAACCGGCAGATACCGAGGTTGCAGAGACAGACACACCTGCCCCTGGCGGGGACGCTGCCGAAGAGGCAGGTTCTGTTGACAAGCCCTTTACACAGCGCCTTCTGCCCGATGGGACAGAGGTTGTTGAGGGACTTCCAGCTGCTGGCAGCGCCACAGGCCCGGCCCGCACAGTTGCCAGCCGGACAGCTGCCGCGTCAGATTCCGCCACGCCGTCAACGTCGTCTCAGGAGGCTGCCGATCCTGCGCCACCGGTTGGTGCCGGACAGCTGATGTATCTTTACGAAGAGCAGCTCGGTCAGTCTGTTCCATCGTCCTTTGAAGGATCCGTTGAATGGGAGCTCAAGCAGGAAAACAATGGGACCGCGGTTTCTGAGCCTGTGATCGAAGGGACCATGAACGTGCCGGACGTTGGCCTGAAGGGAACCATCACCTTCCGCCGGAATGATGACCCGTCGCTGCCCGCAAGCCATCTCGTGGACGTTTCGTTCGAGCTCTCCGACAATTTTGAAGGCGGTGCGATTGATAATGTCCAGCGTATGTCTTTGAAGAATACCGAGGCCTCACGCGGCGACCCACTGGTTGCCGTTTCTGCGAAAATCACAGACGATCTCTACATGCTGGCCCTGAATGATTATCAGCAGGCGCGCAAGCAGAACATGACATTGCTGCGTGACCGGAACTGGATCGATATTCCTGTAACCTATCGCAACGGGCGGCGCGCCTTGCTGACCCTTGAGAAAGGGACAACCGGAATGGCGATTTTTGATCGCGCTATTCAGGAATGGCAGGCGCTCGGCGATATCAATGACGGGAACTGATCCCGGCTGAGGAGCCAGATCATCGGGCGGTTCAGAATAACCGTCCGATGATCTGGTTGTCTCGATTGCGATGCTTTTACGGGAGAACAGGCGATGGGAATTTCACTGAATGAGGCGCTGACCCGTCGGCGGTCCGTTCGGGACTTTTCTGAGAAAGCGATTGATGCGCTGTCTCTGCGGAAGTTGCTGTGGGCAGCGCAGGGCGTTTCCGGTGACAATGGCAGGAAAACCGTGCCCTCCGCCCAGTCTCTCTATCCGCTGCGCCTGTTTGTCGTATCAGGCCGGATCGATGAACTGAATGTCGGCCTTTATTCTGTGAAATCCGAGACACTTGGTCTGGAAGCCGTTCATTCCGGTGATTTGCGGTTCTCGCTACGTAGCGCAGCGATTGGTGAGCCGGAATGGGTCGCGAAGGCTGCCTGTATTGTTGTGATTTGTGCCGATCTGGCAAGCCCGCTGCGCGCGTTTGCCGACCAAAGTCGCGACGGTGTTCGCGGGGTGCGATATGCCTATATGGAGGCAGGGGCCGCGGCCCAGAATATTCAGCTTCAGGCTGTCGAGGAAGGGCTTGGAAGTGTCTGGGTCGGTGGTTTCAATGACGATGCCGTTGCAGAGGTTCTTGATCTGCAGGGGGCGCTAACACCGCTCATCTTATTGTGTGTCGGGGACCCGGTTTCCAAAAAGTCACCGGATTAAAAAATGCCCCCGCAATAAATTGAAGAGGCATTGAGGCGTGTTCCGATCACACAAAACCTGGATAAGTGGGAGGGAAAAGACCTCTATTCTGAAGCGTTCCTGCCATCGCGGATTGCACGCACTGCACGTGCACTTTCGAGAGCCTGCTTCTGGACGGCCTCCTGAACTTTTTCGAAGGCGCGCACTTCAATCTGACGGACGCGTTCGCGGGAGATGTTGAATTCGCCTGAAAGTGCTTCCAGCGTTTCCGGGTTCTCGCTCAGTCTGCGCGCCTTGAAAATGCGCTTTTCACGATCATTCAGAACGTCCATGGCTGTCGCCAGCATTTCCCGGCGGCTTTCCAGCTCGTCCTGATTTACCAGCATTTCCTCCTGGCTGTCATTTTCATCGACAAGCCAGTCCTGCCATTGACCGGATTCGCCTTCCGTCGCACGGATCGGAGCATTCAAAGATGCATCGCCGGAGAGCCGGCGGTTCATGGAGACCACCTCTTCCTCGCTGACTTTCAGCTTGGTTGCGATCTCGCTCACCTGCTCAGGCTTCAGGTCACCGTCATCAATGGCCTGAATACGGCCTTTGAGGCGGCGCAGATTGAAGAACAGGCGCTTCTGGTTGGCGGTTGTGCCCATTTTGACGAGCGACCATGAGCGGAGAATATATTCCTGAATGGAAGCTTTGATCCACCACATCGCGTAGGTCGCCAGACGGAAACCACGCTCGGGATCGAACTTTTTGACGGCCTGCATCAGTCCGACATTGCCTTCGGAGACAACCTCACCGATGGGCAGGCCATAGCCGCGATATCCCATTGCGATTTTTGCAACGAGGCGGAGATGGCTGGTTACGAGTTTGTGAGCCGCGCCACGGTCGTCATGCTCGTGAAACCGCTTGGCGAGCATATATTCTTCCTGCGGCTCCAGCATTGGAAATTTGCGGATTTCCTCAAGATAGCGGTTGAGGCCGTTTTCGCCGGCGCGGATGCTGGGTAGAGTATTGGCCAAGGCTTTAATCCCCTGAATGAATGTAACCCTTTTCGGTCAAACGCTCGGATTTAGCTTCTGTTCCTGAAGCGGCCGATCCTTAACGCTTTTCCGAGGGAGAAAAGTTCATATGGGTTTGCAAAGTGGCTGTTTCAAGATGGCTGAGCTTGTAAACGCGCAGTCACCCTCAGTCGGTCACACTGTTTTGAAGACGGCGCATAAAGACTGCATGTCAGCGGGAAGTGGCGCCTCAAAACGCATTGCAGCTCCGCTTGAAGGGTGCTCGATGGCCAGCAGAGCAGCATGGAGGGCCTGCCGGGGAAAGTCTTTAACGGCTGAACGGGCCGGTTCTTCCAGCAGGTTTGTCTTCGTTTTGAAGCCGGAGCCGTAGACGTCGTCTCCAATCAACGGGTGGCCGATATGCGCCATATGTACCCTGATCTGGTGGGTTCTCCCGGTTTCCAGCCTGCACTCAACGAGAGAGGCAAGGGCGGTGCCATCTGCCTTCTCGCCGAACCGCTCGTCGACCGTATAATGGGTGATCGCAAAATCCGCGTCAGACGAGTCTCTTGATTTGACAGCGCGCCGCACGCGGTCAGCCGAGCGGCCAAGTGGCGCGTCAATCGTGCCGGTCAGCGCTCTGGGGCGTCCCCAGACAAGCGCTTTGTAAGCCCGTTCCAGAGGGCCTGTGCGCCCGTGATCGGCAAATTGCGCCGCCAGCGCCTGATGTGCAATGTCGTTTTTTGCAACGACCATCACACCGCTTGTATCTTTGTCCAGCCGGTGAACAATACCGGGGCGTTTAACCCCGCCAATGCCTGAAAGGGTTGTGCCGCAATGGTGGATCAGGGCATTGACCAGCGTGCCGGTCCAGTTGCCAGGGCCGGGATGAACGACAAGGCCGGGCTGCTTGTTGATGACAATCAGGTCGTCATCTTCATACAGAATTTCAAGCGGAATTGCCTCACCCTTGGGTTCTGGGTCTTCTGCTTCAGGCACTGCAAATGTGACAGTCTCACCGGACTGGATCTTGCGGCTTGGATCTTTTACCGGCACGCCATCTATCGAAACGGCGCCTGCAAGGATGAGCGCCTTGATGCGCGTTCGGGACAACCCCTCATCGGCACCGGCGGCAACGAATGCATCCAGCCGGCCTTTTGTGCCTTCCGGTACGGGAAGGACTTTCTTATTCGGCTCTGTTTGTTTAAAGGGGTCTTCTGTCATAAAAGGTCCGCCAGAGGGCTTTTCCGAGTGAGTTAATCTTCGCATGTCCGGACGGAAAGCCGGTTTCCGCTTTTGCTGGACATGCCGCAGAAACCCGGTACGCAAGACCGCGCTTTTAAGCGAAACAACGCCGTGGGGCAATGAATATGTCGCAGAACAGCTTTGACGAGAATGAAGAAGAGCCGCTTGATCCGGCGGTCGAGATGGTTCGGCGGCGGATGCTGCGCTTGCAGATCGTTTCCGCGTTGATCATGATCGTGTCGCTGATGGCCGTCTTTGGTGCCATTCTCTACAAGGTTTTCAACAAACCGGATGCTGAAGAGGTTGTTTCTTCGGGCGCCATCGTGCCTTCGGATGCGCCCCGGGCTTTGACCGCGACGTTGCCGCGTGGCTTCGTTATCGCCGATATCAGCTATGGCAATGGTCAGGCCCTGATATATGGCACGAAAGAAAACGGCGAGCAGACGCTTTACCTCTACGACCTGAACACCGGCCGCATGGCCGCTGACGTTGAAATCCGCTTCGACTGATCTTGAGCAGATGACGCGGCCCGTTACTGCAATCAGTGATCCCGATGACGACCGGATTGCGCCGTTCAAGGCAATCCGGGAGAGGGACCTTGTTGGGCGCAGCGGGCGGTTCATTGCCGAAGGAACGGTGGTTCTACGAGTTCTGGCAGAGGCGCACGCAGAAGAAGAACGGTTTGTCGCCGACAGGATACTCGTTCTGGAAAACCGGCTGAAGGGTGTTGCCGATATTCTGGATCGGTTCCCGCAGGACGTGCCGGTTTATAGCTGCACCTCAGCGGTTCTCAACGCCATTGCCGGTTTCGACATGCATCGTGGTGTTCTCGCGCTTGGCCGTATTGCACACGCACCGGATTTTTCGGCGCTGATCGCTGACCTGCCCGGGAACGCTCTGGTCGTCGTATGCGTGGGCCTCTCCAATCACGATAATGCAGGCAGTGTTTTCCGAAACGCGACGATATTCGGCGCTGATGCCGTGCTTCTTGATCGGACATCATGCGATCCGCTTTATCGCAAGGCGATCAGGGTTTCTGTTGGGTCTGTGCTTAAAATGCCGTGGCACAGAGGCGGCGAAGCATCTGAGTTGCTGTTCACGCTCAGGGATGCTGGCTTTGATGTGATTACGTTGTCGCCCTCGGGTAAGACACCGCTCAATGCCCTGAAGCCCGCTCAGCGACGCACAGCACTCGTTCTGGGAACGGAAGGTGAAGGGCTGCCGGAGGATATTTTATCCGCATTTCAGCCGGTGCGTATTCCGCAATCCGGCAAACTCGACAGTCTGAATGTTGCAACGGCAGCCGGTATAGCGCTGTTTCAGATTGCCACCGCCAGCGGCCGTATCGTCTGAGCGTTCTCAGTTGCGATGCAACTGATCCATGATTTTCAGTGCACGGTCTGCAAGGCTGAGCCGCGACCTATCGCGACCCTCTGTTTCACCCTGTTTACCAAGAGCATCTGAAATGGCCTCGCGTCCACCTGTCAGGTCGGTATAGGCGATCATCAATGCCGAGAGCTCCGCGATTTCATCACGAAGCTGGCTGTCTTTTTCGCCCGTTTCTGCATCAGCTTCAATTGCCGCGCATATGGCCTGATAGCGTCTTTCAATCGCGCGCTTCAGCTCGTCAGTGGTGTCGCTGCCATTCGTCATGCAGTTGGCTCTCAGAAGGGATTCCAGGTGGGCTTCTGGGTGAGTTTCAGGTAGCCGATATTCACACCGAGCCTAGCACCGACACCGGTTCTGACCGGAACCAGTATGACATTCTGGTTCTTGTAAACCTGCATGGAGAAACCTGCGACGACATATGCAGAACCGGAAACACCGCCATAACGGGCATAAAGTGCAGGAACAGACGGCAGGTTATAAACCAGCATCATCGAACGCGAACCATCGCCGCCGTAATCAATGCCCAGTGACGGGCCTTGCCAGAAAACCTGATGGCGCCCGGCATTTTTGGTATTCAGCCAGCCTTCGCCATAGGTCAGTCCTGCGATAAATGCGCCGGAGCCTTCCGAGCCGAGGATATAGCCGTTGGGAAGGCCGTATTTGGAAAATGCGTTTTGCAGCGCTTTGGCAAGGCCGGAACTGGCCGAGCCGAAGAAGGTGTTGCCCGCGTCAATGATTTCCTGTGCGCTGTAGCTTCCGTCCTGCTGTTGTTGCGGGGGCTGTTGTTGCATTTGTGTTTGCGCTGACGCCTGAGGCGCGATAAGCGCAAGCAGAAAAAAGGCGAAAAGGACCGCTGGACCGCTCCGGTAAAATGATCTGGCACGCATGGCGTTTTCATTCCTTTTGTTCTCGGGCCTTGCCGGATATGAACAAAATCCGGCATGCATAAAAATCTGTCCCATTGTGACCGCGACCTCTTAACAATGGATTTACCAAATATGGTGTTTTTGGTGAAAACGCTTTTACGCAAAACATGGCCATCAAGTCACGGCGTCCGGTGAGCCTGAAACAACGAGGAAATCCGATCATGGAAAAAAATCCTAATCTGACGCTGAGTGCAGCCGATCTGTCCGCGCTTCTTGCAAGCCGCATATGCCACGATGTGGTCAATCCGATCGGCGCATCTTCAAATGGTCTGGAGTTGCTCGATGAAGGCGGGATGGATGAGGATGCTCTGAACCTGATCCGGCAAAGCACGCTCAGTGCCGCGACCCACTTGAAGTTCGCGCGACTGGCCTTCGGTGCATCGGGGACACTCGATACCCCGCTGGATACCGGAGAAGCGGAGACGGCGGTGCGTGATCTGATCGGGCTTGGCAAACGGATTACGCTGAACTGGGTCGGGCCCCGTATCAGCGCCCCCAAGGATCGGGTCAAACTGCTTTTGAACCTTGTGCTTATTGCCCAGTCGTCGATCCCGCGCGGTGGCACGATTGATGTCGGTCTGGATGCGGCTGGCGATATCTTTGCATTTATCGTCCGCGCCCGCGGGAACTATATCCAGTTTCCTACGGATTTCTCACGGATTTATGGTGGCGTGATGGATGATCCCATCACGTCGCATAATGTGCAGGCCTATTACACGGCGCTGATGGCCGAGGAGGCGGATATGAATGTTGAATTCGTTGTCAATGACGGTGAGGTCGTCTTCGAGGCCAAACCGGTTGCTTGACGCCAGACGTTGACTTTAGACGGACAAAGCATGATGAACCGCCCGGCGCATCCACCGGGCGTTTTTCATGAAGGGCTGAACGGTTCCGCCTAAATGCTATGTCTCGTTCTGCTTTTCTTATTCTTGCCAAGCTTTCGCGTTAGCGAAAGAGAAGCTTTGGCCGTGTTTGCAGCTGTTGTTGTGAAAACGTTGCTGTTGTGTGCAGATGCGAAACCATTTCAGGTTTACCGCGTTGCATAAAAGATAAGAGTCCCGCTCAGACCGCCTGACCTCTCCGGGGAGTTGTCACGTGAAATCCTGTATTCAGTCTATCAAACTGATGCCGTTTGCCTTGCTTCTGGCTGCCGCTTCGCCTGCTATCAGCCATGCGGAGGATGTGCAGGCATCTGCAACCGTCGATCAGGCACCGGGCAACGCCAAAAATGCCGTGCCGGTTGAAATCCGCCCCTTTCGCAAGGCTCTCGAAAGACGCTGTGAGATCGGCTATGGCGGTGCGGTGCCTCTTCTGGCGCCGATGAAAGGCGCATTGCGACTTTCAGTCGAGCAGGGCGCGCAGGTTAAAAAAGATGATGTGATCGGTACATTTTCGACAGACACGCTTGAGCCCAAACTTGCCGAAGCAAAGCGCTCTGTGGCTTATGTGAAAGCCCGGCTCGATTACAGGGCTGGGGTTTATCTGGAAAATCTCTCAGCCATTCACACGCTTGATGAAGCGGGGAAATCCGCAGCCCGGGATCATCTGGCCGCGCAGGTGGCTGATATGAAACGGCTTTATGGAAAAGGTCGTTTGGCGCTTGGGCGTTTTCAGGACGCCCAGCGAAGGCTGGATGCGGCTGATGCTGCGCTGGAGCAGGCCCGCCGCCGCCACCAGATGGAGATGCGGGAGGCAAACCTGAATGTGATCAGTTTGCAGAATGACCTTGCCAGACAGGAAGCGGAACTGGGGCGTCTGCAGCAAGAAAAGCACGAAGCGACATTTCTGGCGCCGACCGCCGGGCGCCTGATTGACATTGAAACGGCGAGCGTGTCGGGGCGCTCACTCAATGTGGAGGAAGGTGAGCGGCTTGCTCTTGTTGTCGACCCAGGCATGATGGGGGCGCGATTGACCTTTGACCGGCGGGAAATGCAGCTGGTGAGAAATGCCGATATTCAGGTGACGCTTGAGAACAGCGGCGAACAATACGATGCGCGCATTCTGTCTGTTCAGGCGGTCGAAAGTGAAGCAGAGCGGCGCCTTGGTCACTTCAGAAATGAAATTGAGATTGGGTTTGCAGCGCGCGAAGGCGCGGTACCCGTCGGTGCTGATGCGACCTGCCGCTTTACCCGTCCGGAAGCCGAGACTGCCCCGGCGGTTCCCGTTGCTGCCATTCGTATGGGCAATGGCGGCAATTATGTTGAGAAGGTGAAAGAGGGCGGTAGCGAGCGCGTCAAGGTGGAGCTGGGAGAAGTTTCAGAAAACTATGCACGCGTCCTCTCCGGCCTGAAACCGGGCGATCGGGTGCTTGAATAGTCAGAATGATGCTGCCGAAACCGAAGTCCTGGGTTTTTAAAGCCAGTATGCGCAGACATATGACCGCGGGTGTGGCTGTGTGCGTGTCTATGCTGGCTGCTGGGTGTGTATCGCAGCAACTGGAGGAGACCGTCGGGCGTATCGATGTGATGGAGGCGGAGCTCAATACGTCACCGCCGCCGCCACCGAAGCCGGGTAAGACCCTTGGCCCCGAGGCCCTCCTGGAAACCGCTGAAAAGCGAGGTCGCGACTTCTTGCAGGCGCGGATCAGCCGCGCGCGTGCTGTGCTGGAACTGGATGAAACCAAGTCAGGCCGATATCCGCGCATCTCTGCCGAAGCGCGTAGTGTTTCCACTTACACCGGTCATGGTGACGATAGTGCGGAGACCGTTTCCAATATCGTGCTTGGCGTGAACTGGGATGTTTCGCGCGCGCTTTTGAGGCTGGACCAGAACGAGGTGAAAATCGCCGGAGAGCTGATCCCGGTTCAGTATCAGATCGCACAGCGAAATGCGACGCGCGGGCTTATTGATGTCTATGACGAATACACTGCACTTGATTTCAAGCGCCACGACGTATCGCTTGAGAAGCAAGCGCTGCAGTGTGATGTGGATGGCACAGAAGTGGAGGTCGCGCTTGGCAATGCAAGCGAGTCGGAACTCGATGCACTGAACGAGCAGATTGATGCCGCCGAACGGGAGGTGCTGGCCGTAAGCAGGGCTTTAAACTCAAAGCGGAACGAGCTTTTGGGGCTGGTCGGCCTTTCTGAAGGTGGCTATGACGTTTCTGCCGGTCGTTCACCGCAGGAGGCGTTGTCTGCTTATTCTTCTGTCGGGGTGGATGATGCTGATGTCTGTTTTGATCGGTCCGGTCAGAAGCGCCTGGAAAATCTGCTGGTTGAGGCTGCGGGCGCTCAGCTGGATCGGGCCAAACAATCGCGTCTGACAAAGCTGACCACTTCCATCCCAAGCTTCATGACGCAAACAGGCGGCTTCAATCTGCAATTTTTAGTGTCATATGTCTTGCCGCTCGTTGACCAGGGGGATGCCTTGCGTATCACCCAGACAGCGCGGCTGGCCTTGCTGGAAACGATCTTGACGGCGCGCGACAACCGACGCTCCTTCATGAGTACATTCGATGACCTGCAGGTGTCCCTGGCTTCTGCCGAAAGTGACCTTGCTGCTGCTCGGACCGCGCGCGCAAAAGCCGAAAGTACAGTGCAGAACGCCGGGCCGACGGATCGCTGCACGGCCAATGTCGATCTTCTGAAAGCGCAACATGCAGTGAAGCGCGCTGAATACAAAATCGAGGTATTGCGCGGGAAACTCAGGCTTTTGTGCGCGCCGCTCAGCGAGAAAACAATCGATACGGCCGGTCTGGCGGCGAATGCAAAATAAAAAACCCGGTCAGAGCCGGGCTTTTTGTCATTATCATCTGAACGTGTTCAGGCGCGTTGTTGCATTTCCTGGCTGGACGGATCACGCAGCACGTAACCGCGGCCCCAAACCGTTTCGATGAAATTGGTGCCGCCTGCGGCGTTCGCCAGTTTCTTTCTGAGCTTGCAGATGAAGACGTCGATGATCTTCAGTTCAGGCTCATCCATGCCGCCATAAAGGTGGTTCAGGAACATTTCCTTCGTCAGTGTTGTGCCCTTTCTCAACGAAAGAAGCTCCAGCATCTGATATTCCTTGCCCGTCAGATGAACGCGCTGACCGCCGACTTCAACCGTCTTGGCGTCGACGTTTACGGAGAGCTCTCCGGTGTTGATGATCGACTGCGCGTGACCCTTGGAACGGCGCACGATCGCATGAATGCGCGCCACAAGCTCTTCCTTGTGGAAGGGCTTGGTCAGATAATCATCCGCACCCGATCCGAAACCACGAACCTTGTCGTCCGTTCCGGACATGCCGGAGAGAATCAGTATAGGTGTTGCGATTTTTGAAACCCGCAATGCCTTGAGAACCTCATAGCCGGACATATCCGGCAAGTTGAGGTCAAGGAGGATAATATCATAGTCGTAGATCTTGCCCAGATCCACGCCTTCCTCGCCAAGATCCGTCGTGTAGACGTTGAAATTTTCGCTCTTGAGCATCAGCTCGATGCTGCTTGCTGTGGCGCTGTCGTCTTCGATTAAAAGAACCCGCATGTCTTTCCCCTTGAACCGCCGCAATGAAAGGTCTTGTGTCGCCCCCGACGCGATACGGACTCAGTGATGACCTGATCTGGAAGCTGCCATGGAATGGTTAACAAATTCTGATTCTCTTTGGCAAGATGGTCAGAATTTATTAATGGTTCTCGTCATCATTCTGATTTTTAAGCTTTTTCAAGTAGATAAAAAACTAGAAAAAGGTTTAAGAAAAGAGCTTAAGCGACTCATCCGACTCGCAAGTTTTTCTCCGTATCACTGTGGGAATTTACCGACCCTTAAGTGATGAGGCCTATGATCGGTCATGACTGTAAACGAAAGGTTACCAGCGTTTGGTTTTTGTTAAGCCTTTTTGGCTGGCAAAAACGAATCATGTGCGGGGGGAGCCTTTTGGTCAGGCGTTTGTAAGCCGGGGAGTTTTGCGTATGAAGGCACGAAACAGTCTGTTGCGTCTCAAGGCGTTTCAGGTGAAAGAAAAGAAGCGTCAGCTTCAGCAGCTTCAACTTATGATGGATGAATTCAGCCGCATGTCGGATGAACTCAAGCGTCAGATTGAAGCAGAAGAGCAGAAAACGGGAATCACCGATCCCGAACATTTTGCCTATTCAACCTTTGCCAAATCCGCGCGTCAGCGGGCTGAAAATCTCAGCGTGTCTGTTCAGGATTTGCTGGAGCAACGTAACGTGGCTGAAGCTGAATTGGCGGAAATTGAGCTTGACTATCAGCGCGTTGAAGCGATGGAAGAGCGCGACAGCGCGGGCCGTAAGCGCGCCTGATGTGAGCCCGAGGGGTATAAGCTGCGGCTTTTAAGGAAGCCGCAGGGGGCTCTTAACAACACGGTTTTTCAAACTAAAACGGCCGCAACGTGTGATAACGCTGCGGCCGTTTTGGATCTTGTGTGCACAGGGGAATGTGTTGCCGGAATAATGCTTACTGCTTCCTGCCGTCGTTGTGACGCTCATAACCAGCCACTTTCGGGGCGCTCAATCATTGCCACGCCAGCGCATCAGCAGATGCGATGACGTGAAATATCCGGCAGGCAACTTCCTGGAAAGTTAGTGGAATAAACTTGACATTTGAATCCCGCCTGCCGCCAGTGATAGTTTCAAATGTCAAATTCGAAAATTCCACTAGAAATATAGACTTGGCTAGTGGTTCTTTTGATTCCGGCATTTGGATAAGCGCGTGCGGAAAAGGGAACCAAATGCCGGAATCGAACCACTAGTTTCGGTACTGCTGAATGCGCGTCGTTCGCAAACCAGCAAGTCCATGATCATCAATCGATGCCTGCCATGAAAGAAACTCTTCAACTGTGAGGCAGTAGCGTTCACAGGCTTCTTCAAGGCTTAAGAGCCCACCACGCACAGCTGCGACCACCTCGGCCTTTCGGCGAATAACCCATCGCCTGGTGTTGGTGGGGGGAAGGTCTGCAACCGTCAGCGGACTGCCGTCTGGACCTATGACATATTTCGCGCGTGCGCGGGCTAGCTCGGTCATCGTACTCTCTACTTAAACTCACAACCTACTTTGCTAACCTAGCGCCACACTTTTAAAATTTGACTAAGGCACAGGTAACGCTCTGGTAACCAAAAATACCGGGGTTTTCAGCGATTTTCCGGTGCGACCGGCGTGCTGTCTACCCTTGCGACTCCCGACTCTTTTAAGTTGTGCAGGTCAAACACCAGGACAGTGTTGGCGTGGCTTGGCTTAATCGGGCCGTCAGCCTCTAAATCATGAAGGCAGAAACCTCGGTTGCGCCATAGCCGAAGAGGTGAGTCGGAGTGCCCGAACTCAAAAAGGTGAGTTTGTCGCCGATTGACATGTACATGATGGCTGAGGCTCCGATTGTCGTATTCGTGTCGCCATTTTGGCCCGCTGCGATGCGCAAAACGGTCTCTGTACCGTTCTTTCTCAATTCCAGAGCGTAAAATGCGGAGGCCGCCGCCGTCGAAACCATATGGATCGCATAGTAGCCGCTGGTCGGAAAAACGAGCGATTGTCCGCCTGCTGTCGCCGGATCACCCAAAGCAAAGTCGCCTTGATTACTAAAAATAGTGTCAAAGCCGAAGGTCTCGCCGTCACCCACGGTAACGGCACCTCCCGTTGGTGCAGCCCGCACGATGGGCTTTTGTGGTTGATGCACTGCACCTGATGGATCAAGCCGCAGGGCCTCGAACCAGTTTGAACCGTCAGGGCTGGTTTTGATTGCAAAGGAATCCGAGCCAGCCAGCCCCATTTCTGCACGGCCGGACCAGCCTGTCTGGAACAGAAGAGATGCCGTGTCATCAGGCGATTGCTTGTTGACCTTGAGCTGGTGGCCTCCACCATCATTGTTGAAAAGCGTGGACGGTGCGGCCACAGCAAGACGGTTATTCAAATCGGCAGTGGCATTAATGCCCAGTGTTGCAACGCTTGAATCTTGCGGGAAAGCGGGGACTGTCCAGGCGGCGCCATCAAAAAAACGGTTCTGCTGCACGGCTGAAAACCATGCCGACCACCCGGCAGCAGGCTGGATAAACTGCCAGAGCCCGTCCTGAAACAAGGCGATCTGACCATCATGGCCGGACCAGCTTGCTGACGCGCCTAGGCCGACAAGATAACAAACCCCTTCGTCTGGTTCGTCTGGCGGAGATATCAGCTCATCAGCGATCGCGATGTGAACAAGAGCATCGAGGCGTTGCAGAGCCTCGTTATGGGTGACGTGTTTCTGTGCCTGTGCTGGCAGAATGAAAGGCAGGCCAAGCTTTTGTGTCGTATCGGTCATTTGTAAACCCTTCGTAGTGGCGGATCGGGTGCCGCGTCTCAAACGAAGAATACATCTGCCTTGCTGCCACGAGGAAAATGGTGGGTCAGATTGTAGCGCAGTACGAAGTGCTGATTTCAATATTTTCTGACTGATGATCGTCTGTTGCGGGAAAATATCACATCGCATGCGTTGCTCCGGTGGTGTCGTTCTGGTGGCCCGGCGTGGCTCGGTAAGCAATCGCTTCACCGATATGCATTCGCCCAACCTGTGCTTTTCCATCAAGGTCTGCGATCGTGCGCGCAACTTTCAAGATGCGATGATAGCCGCGGGCTGAAAACTTCATCTTTTCGGCCGCCTCGCGCAGCAGCGCCAGCCCAGCGGCATCCGGCTCGGCCAGTTTTTCGATCAGGTTTGCCGAACAATGCGCATTCACGGTTGCCGCATATGAAAGACCGGCAAAACGCTCTCTTTGTGCATCCCGGGCGCGCGCGACGCGCTTCGCGACACTGGCACTGCTTTCCCGCTGCTCCTGCGCTCCAATCAGGTCAAGGGCACTGACAGCAGGTACATCGATGCGGATATCGATACGATCCATCAGCGGGCCTGAAATACGAGCCTGATAGTCGGAGACACAGCGGTGGCCGCGTGCACAGCTGTGGCCGGGTTCGCCCGCCATCCCGCACCGGCATGGGTTCATCGCGGCGACAAGTTGAAATCTGGCGGGATAGCTGACCCTGTGATTGGCGCGGGCGATGACACATTCCCCGGTTTCAAGCGGTTGCCGGAGTGCATCGAGAACCTGGGGCGGAAATTCCGGAAATTCGTCGAGAAACAACACACCATGATGTGCAAGCGATGCCTCGCCCGGCATCGCCTTTAAGCCACCACCTACCAGCGAGGCCATACTCGCAGAATGATGCGGTGCGCGAAAAGGCCGGCGGTCAGAAAGTTTGCCACCGGCCAGCTTGCCTGCGATTGAATGCACCATCGACATGTCCAGCAATTCATGCGGCAGCAGCGGTGGCAAAATGGAAGGCAGGCGCGCCGCCAGCATCGATTTTCCAGCACCGGGCGGCCCCACCATAAGAAGATTATGTCCTCCGGCCGCGGCGACCTCCAATGCTCTTTTTGCGCTTTCCTGTCCTTTGATGTCGGCAAGGTCTGGCAGTTCACCGGAGCCAGTCCGAATGGCTGCCTGTGGTCGCGACAGAACCTGCGTGCCCTTGAAATGGTTTGCAATGGCAATCAGGCTGCGGGGCGCCAGAATATCGAGGTCGGCACTGGCCCATGCCGCTTCGGGGCCGCAGCCTGCAGGGCATATAAGCCCCTTATCGTCTGCGTTGGCGGCCATCGCGGCAGGCAGAGCGCCTGCCACATTGGCAATGGTTCCATCAAGATTGAGCTCACCGATCACCACATAGCCGGAAATGGCGTCCGCCGGTATCGCACCCATGGCCGCCATCAGCCCGAGCGCAATCGCCAGATCAAAATGGGACCCTTCTTTGGGAAGATCGGCAGGTGCAAGGTTCACGGTGACGCGTTTTGCAGGAAGCGCAAGACCCGTGGCATGAAGTGCTGCCTGAACCCTTTCACGGCTCTCTGCAACGGCCTTGTCGGGCAGTCCAACGATCTGCATGCCGATCTTGCCGGGCGCGATCATGATCTGGACATCGACCGGCACCCCTTCGACGCCATGAAATGCAACCGTTGAAACCCTCGAAACCATCGTCCGTCTGCCCCAAACCAAGATGAAATATGATGAAATGTATCTTATGGTTGTAAAGGTTGCACACTTGGATTAAACAATCAAGAACAAAATAGGAACAAGTCTGAATGGGATGGACAAGCTTCTCCATCGGCCTTAATCCGACGAAAACCGCAGCCTGTCGGCGACTGAACGGCAGGATGTTGAATTTTTGACATGGTGGAACGGGCCAACGGGCAGCTGTCGGCTTCATGTATGGAAAGCGTGCCAGCGGAGAGGCAGAATATGGGACTTACGACTGAAGAGCAGATCCTGATCGAACAGCGGGTGACAAATGAGGCCAAATCGACGGCTGCGACCTATCTTCTTTGGTTCTTTGTCGGCTGGGCCGGCGCACATCGGTTTTATCTGGGGCGTAACGGCTCGGCGATCGCCATGCTTTTGCTGAACATCGTTGGCTGGATGACGTTCGCTTTTCTGATCGGTATACCGCTTGTCGTGATCTGGGGCATCTGGTGGCTTGTCGACCTGTTCCTGATCCCCGGAATGATTGACGCACAGAAGAACAGTGTCCGCAATTATCTGACGCAGGAAGCACTCGTCCGGCAGAAGTCATAATAGATATGCGCTGACGAAGCGTATTATTGCCGTGAGGTCGAAACCGCACGAGGTGTGCGTTTTGGGTATTGCCGGAAAACTGTCAAAAAAAACCAAAAGCCCGGATGCTGTTGTCAGCATCCGGGCTTTTGTTTGTCAGGTCAGAGCGTGATCGGTCGGCCTTGTTAAAGGTCGCCGGACTGCGCCTGTTCCTGCTTTGCCTTGTCGTCCATCAGTTCATACCACATGGCGTTCAGCACTGCGAAAAGTGCGGCCAGCGGCAAGCCCAGGATCCATGCAAAATACCACATTGAAATCTCCTTTATGGATTTCTTGACCCTTTCAGTGGAGGGGCCGCATGCGGCCCCGTCCTGTGATCAGTAGGCGTGTCCGTCGCCGGTAACATCCTTATCCGTAACCTTGCCCCACATGATGTGGTAGACCCAACTCGTATAAGCGATGATCAGCGGAACGAAGATCACTGCACATACCAGCATGATGAACAAGGTGAGTTGGCTTGAAGACGAATCCCACACTGTCAGGCTGCTCGACGGATCCTGCGAAGACGGCAGAATGAACGGGAACATGGCTACGCCGGGCGTGGCCACAACGCCGAAAACCGAGGCTGAGCTGGATAGCATGCCGAGGATTTCCTTCTTCGTCTTAAAGCCGATCAGCGCACCGATAGCACCAAGAAAGCCGAGAGCAGGTGCCAGCATCATCCACGGATATTTGCCGTAGTTTGTGAACCAGGCTCCGGGTTCGCGCGCCACGTCGCTCATCAGGGGATTGGACGGGCCACTCGCATCGACAGCACCGGTGAAGGCATAGCCCTGAATGCCGTAGTAGAGCCAGACGCCGGCGAGTGCGAACAGGACGATCAGAGCAACGGCCGAGATGCTGCCGAATGCACGTGAGCGTGCTGCAACCGGCCCTTCGGTCTTCAGTGCCAGCCACGATGCGCCATGCATTGTCAGCATGGCAACGCAGACGAGGCCGGTCAGAAGTGCGAAGGGGTTCAGGAGTGCGAAGAACGAGCCGTCATAGAACATCCGAAGATCATCATCGAAGCGGAAAGGCACACCCTGAAGCGTGTTGCCCAATGCGACGCCGATGATCAGCGTCGGCACAAAGCCGCCAATGAACAGCATCCAGTCCCAGGTCGTGCGCCAGGTCTGGCTTTCCCGCTTGGAGCGGTATTTGAAGCCCACCGGACGCAGGATGAGCGCGAACAGGATCGCAAACATCGCCAGATAGAAGCCGGAAAAGGATACCGCGTAGACGAACGGCCAGGCGGCAAAGATGGCGCCGCCACCAAGGATCAGCCACACCTGGTTGCCTTCCCAGACGGGACCGACTGTATTGACGACAATGCGACGTTCAACATCGTTCTTGCCGACGAAGGGCAAAAGCGTCGCCGTGCCCAGATCGAAGCCATCCATGACGGCATAGGCGATTAACAGCACGCCGAGCAACAGCCACCAGATAACTCGGAGGACTTCGTAGGATATAAGATCGTGTAGTACCATGATGATTTACTCCGCAGGTGCAGCCATCGTGCCGTGCTGGCGGCGGAAGCCGAGCGTTGGCATTTCAGGCCCGTTGTCGGGTTGCGGTCCTTTGCGGATCGCGGCGAGCATCAGGCCCATTTCGACAATGAACAGCACCGTGTAGATTGCGACAAACGCGACAATCGTCAGCAGAACAGTGGATGCACCGAGGCTTGATACGGCAGCTGCCGTGGGCAGAATACCTTCGATAATCCAAGGCTGACGGCCAAACTCGGCAACAATCCAGCCGCATTCGGCAGCAATCCAGGGCAGTGGGATGATCCAGACTGCGAGCTTGAGAAGCCACGGATAGTGGTCGAGACGGCGCCGTGCCGAAAGGTAGAAGAATGCCCCCATGACCGCGATAAACAGGAAGCCGCAGGCAACCATGATGCGGAAGGTCCAGAACAGGATCGGGACATCCGGAACGAGACTGTTGGCGGCCATGTCGATCTGTGCCGGGGTTGCATCGCGCGGGTCATCAACCCAGCGCTTCAGCAGGTAGGCATAGCCGAGGTCATTGCCATACTGTTCAAGGCGCTGCTGATCAGCAGTGTCTGCGACGCCCGTTCCCATGTTTTCACGCACTTTGACGAGAGCGTCATAGGCAATGATGCCGTTTTCAATCCGGGTCTTGCCCTGTTCGACAAGCTGATTGATCCCCTCGATCGGCGTGTCCAGAGAGCGGGTCCCGATCAGGCCCATAACCCATGGAATGTGAACGGCGAAATGGGTTTCACGGTCCTGCATATCCGGAATGCCGAAGAGGGTAAACGACGCCGGTGCCGGTTCGGTATCCCACATGGATTCGATTGCGGCGAGCTTCATCTTCTGATGTTCGGTGGTCAGGTAGCCGCTTTCGTCACCGAGAACGACCACTGAAAGAGCGGCCGCAAGGCCGAAGGAACAGGCTACAGTCATCGACCGTTTGGCCAGTTCCGAATGGCGGCCCTTGAGAACATACCAGGCAGAAACGCCCAGAACGAACACAGCAGCCGTCACATAACCTGCTGAAACTGTGTGGACAAACTTCGCCTGCGCAACCGGATTGGTCAGCACTTCAAAGAAGTTCGTGACTTCCATACGCATGGTTGCCGGGTTCAGCTGCGAGCCCACCGGGTTCTGCATCCAGCCATTGGCGATCAGGATCCACAGAGCCGAAAAGTTTGAGCCGATTGCCACACACCAGGCGGTGATCAGGTGGGCAACCTTCGACATGCGATCCCAGCCAAAGAAGAACAGGCCGACGAAGGTGGCTTCCAGGAAGAAGGCCATCAACCCTTCGATCGCCAGCGGTGCACCGAAGATATCACCGACATAGTGGCTGTAATAGCTCCAGTTCATACCGAACTGAAACTCCATCACGATGCCTGTGGAAACGCCCAGCACAAAGTTGATGCCGAACAGGGTTCCCCAGAATTTGGTCATCTGCCGCCATATGCGGCGACCCGTCATGACGTAGACCGTTTCCATGATCGCTACGATCACGGAAAGGCCCAGCGTCAACGGCACAAACAAAAAGTGGTAAAGTGCCGTCATAGCAAATTGAAGGCGCGATAGCGCCACGATATCCAGTTCCATTGCGTCTCTCCCGCGTTCAAACCGGGTCTTAATTGACCGGCTGCGCCACCCTCTCCGGCAGCGAAGCCGCATTCTTTTTATTTTCAGCCGCGTGGCCTGATGGGGCCGTTCACTGCTGACTTCGGTTCGCGCACCGTTCCGGGGGAAAGCCGGAAACCGGGTTTCACCCGGAACAGTGCGCTGTCACGACCAGACACTCAGTCTGGCCGAAGGGCGGCCAGTGCTGCCTGAAAGGCAGGTTCGCCGCGTTTCGGGGCGGCAATAATCCGCCCGGAATTCATGATCAGAAGCCGGTCGGCAATTTCTGCCTCGCGGCGGATGTGTGTCGCGATCAGGAGCGTGCGTTCATCAACAGCGCGCTCATCAATCCGCGCCATCACATCGCGCGCCGTCGGGCCATCAAGGCCCTCGGTCGGTTCATCGAGAAGCCAGACCGGCGTGTCACGCAGCAAAAGCCGCGCCAGTGCCAATCGCCGCGCCTGACCACCCGACAGTCCAAGACCTTTTTCGCCAAGCTCTGTATCCAGGCCTGCCGGCAATCCGCGCACCGTCTCGTCAAGTCCGGCGGCATCAAGCGCGTTCATCAGGGTTTCGTCGCCGGCAGCTGGCAGGGCAAGCTTCAGATTGGCGCGCAGCGTGTCCTGAAAAAGCTCTGTGCGCTGGGTGAGAAGTGTCGTTGGCAGTGCCGAAACAGAACCTGACACAGGGGCAGCTTCTCCTGCGAAAAGTGCCATGATCGAGGATTTTCCAGTGCCACTTGCACCGATCAGCGCGACCTTTTCACCTTTTGCGATTGAAAGTGAAAGTGCGCTGACAGCAGGTGCACTGCGACCCTCATATTGCATCGTCACAGCATCAAGGCTCAGAGCTAAACCGGGCCCGGGCGTGGCTGGCTGAAATTCGGTCGTATCCGGTGTGCCTTCAAAGCGTGGTGCGAGCCTGCGCGCAGCCAGAAGCGTGCGTCCGAGCTCCAGAGCACCCCGTCTCAATGCTGCAAATGGTTCAAGCGCTGCAAAGGCAATCAGCAGAGCAAGAGCGGCGAGCGGTGCGGAAATTGTCCCGGCTTCACTGAGGCTCGCACCCGCCAGCAATACGCCCGCGAGGATGCAGGCTGTAACAAGGTCGAAACCAAAGCCGGTATTGGTCTCGATACGGTTCAGCGCAACATCGGCTTCCCTTTCGCGCGTATCGGCGTCAAGGACACGTCCACGCTGAGCGTGAAGTTCGCCTGCGAGTGCCAGCTCACTCTGACCGGCAACCATATCTACAGCGCGGGCGCGAAGCGCTTCCTGTGCGTGTGCCCGGCGACGCGCCGGAACCTCAGCGCGACGAGCGGCGAGAACCGGCATCATAATGCCCGGGATCATAATGGCAGCGGCAACAGCCAGTGCCAGTGGCCACGAGAGAAAGCCAAGCACGATCATGGTCGTCAGACCTGCGATCACAGCCACTGCGCCTGGAACGAGAACGCGCAGGTAAAGCGTATCCAGTGCGTCTACATCAGCTGTCAGTCGGAAAAGCAGGCGTGCCGGGCGGAAACTCAGCGCCTTGGCGGCTCCTGGCGCTGCAAACCCCTTGAACAGGCGGACGCGCAAATCCGCCAGCACTTTCAGCGTGGCATCATGGGTCTGCAGGCGTTCACCATAGCGCGCTGCAGTTCGTGACATGGCAAGAAAGCGGATGGCCGCCGAAGGGGCGAACACGTCAAAGGCCAGCGCGGTCGCACTCGTCAGACCGGCAATTGCCGTTGCTGTGACAAACCAGCCGGAGACACCAAGAAGGGCAACGCCTGCCAGCACAGTCGCTGCAGCAAGTGCTGCGCCGGCCAGCAGACCTCTGCGCTGCTCCGACCAGAACAGTCGGATCACCGGTTTCAGATATGAAAGGCCATGCCGTCTCATTGTGCATCCCTCCGGAAGCGATCATTGAGGTCGATAACCCTGTCCATGCGCTCCGCCAGAACCGGATCATGGGTTGCCACGATCAGCGTGCGGTCCGTTGCAAGTGTGAGCAGCGATTCTGTTATATCATTCGCGGTATGGTTGTCCAAATGCGCCGTTGGCTCATCGGCGAGAATGAGGCCGGCGTGATGATTGGCCGCAGCGCGTGCAAGTGTCAGGCGCAATCCTTCGCCGCCGGAAAGCCCCGCGCCATTTTCACCGATCATCGCGTTGCCATGCGCATTGGCGGCGTGCTCAAGCGAGGCCAGTGACAGCGCCGCTTTGATATCGTCAGGGCGGATATTCCTGCGATGGAGGCGGATGTTTCCGGCAATGGAACCGGCAAAGAGGTGCGGATCCTGCCCGATCCAGGCGATGCGTGCGCGCAAGGCCGACGCTGTTTCGGGTGAGAGCGTTTCGCCATCAATGATAATGCGACCATGGCGGATTTCAGCGAGTCCTGCGATCAGCGCCAGAAGTGTTGATTTCCCGCTGCCTGATGGTCCCAGCAGTGCCACATGCTCGCCGGGTTTGACTGAAAGACCGAAGCTGTCGAATACGGCTTCAGCGCTCCCCTGATGGGTGAACGAGAGGTCTCTGATTTCCACAGCAACAGGGCCATGCGAAATTGCATCCGTGCTTATCGAGCCAGACGGCTTCTGGTCCACCATGACGAGACCGTCTTCGGCGAGGCCGTCAAGCGCCAGAAGGGCTGCATCGCCCGACGCGCGATCATGCCAGACGGATGACAGCATCCGCAGCGGATCGAAGAATGCGGGCGCCAGCAGAAGAATGAAAAGACCTTCGGAGAGCGACATTTTGGTGCCCCAGGCGCCGAAGTTGATCTGGCCGAGAAGGTGAAAGCCGATATAGGCAGCGGCCATCGCCACACCAAGCGCAGAAAAAAGTTCAAGCACGGCAGAGGTGAGAAACGCCACCCGCAAAACTGCCATTGTCCGCTTGCGCAGGTTTTCGGCTCTGAGGCGAAGGCGCCGTGAAACCTGTTCGACGGCATCAAAGGAGCGAATAGTTGAAAGGCCCCGCAGCCGGTCCAGCAGGAACGCATTGAGCGTGCCCATGTCGGCCATGTGTTTTTCGCTGGCCGACTGCGCACTCCATCCGATCAGGGCCATGAAAACCGGGATCAGTGGTGCTGCAATCAGGAGTACCAGGCCTGCAATCCATGAAATCGGAAAGACAACAGCCA
Source organism: Martelella mediterranea (assembly GCF_004342225.1). Lineage (GTDB taxonomy): Bacteria > Pseudomonadota > Alphaproteobacteria > Rhizobiales > Rhizobiaceae > Martelella > Martelella mediterranea_B. Next base: position 249,287 of record NZ_SMAR01000001.1, read on the forward strand.
GAATGGCAAGCGGTACAACCGATGCCTTGAAACGTGCCGTCTGAAAGCGCGAGAGATACGGGACGATGTATTCGGCCTGCTCGGCAAGAATGCTGGCTGCTTCGCCGGATGCAGCACGGCTGCTATCCAGCGGAGAACGCATCGCCATGGCCGAAAGTGCGGCTTCCCGCTTTTCGCTCAGGATATTTCGGGCCGCCCGGTATGCACGCCGGCTGCCGGCCTTTTCCAGCACAGCCTTGAGAAAGCCAAGGGCAAGCACGCCAAGAGCAAGCGGCCAGACGGCAGACACACCCTGTCCTTGCGCGATCAGCCCGATCCCGTGCGCCAGACAGGCGGCCTGCGGCAGCCACATCAGTTCGGCGAGCGTCTGAAGCCAGGCTGCTGTCTTCAGGTCCCGGCTTTTTGGCACTGGCGCACGTTGGCTTTTGCGTGTTGCGCGTGTTTGAAGCGGCTTTTTCGACTGAGGCCGGGTCTCAGATGCATGCATGCCCGTTCGCGGTGTTGAACCCACGTTCTTTAGCCTGCTTTTGTCACGAACAATCTGGTCCATGGCCTATGCGCCTGCCTTGTTGCGCTTGGATGCTGACGTTTTGCCGAGCGAGACCACCTTGTCTGCTGTGTCCAACAGTTTTGTGACTTTCGAGCCAAGCCCAAGCAACATCACCAGCCGCTCTGTCTCAAGGTCCTTCACGTCGTCATACCAGTTGGAGAGCTGCTCAATCATGGCCTGCATCTCGCTCATCTTGCCTTGAGCATAGGCCTCATTTTCATCCTGCGGCTCGCGCAGAGTGACCTCCCGCAAAAGGCTGAGCGTGGGGTCGACCTCGCGCTTCTTTCTTTCTTCGGCCAGCGTGCGCAGGATCGCCCAGACATCATCCGGGGTGGTGTAAAAATCGCGGCGGTCTCCGGGAATATGCCGCAGCAGCACTAGGTTCCAGCTTTGCAGCTCTTTCAGGCCGGTTGCGACATTGGAGCGCGACATCTTGAGCAGCGAAACCATGTCGTCAGCGCACAACGGTTCCCGTGAGGCATAGAGCAGGGCATAGATCTGACCGACCGTGCGGTTAATCCCCCAGCGACTGCCCATTTCTCCAAAATGAAGCACGAAATCCTGCATTAGCGGTGACAAAGTCATTAGTATTCCTGATGCGTCAGAATTTTCAGTAATTTCTGAAAATTATGTACCGCGAAATCTGATATCGTGCAAGCGCGAGCCTGCTCTCCATCAAAATACGCAATCCCATCCCCTTTAATGGCAATGGGTTTAGCAGAGGGGGGGAGGTGGCCGTTTGATTTATGTCATCTTGCGGTAAAAAGTCGCTCCCCGACTAAGGTCGTGGTTGTTCATTCCATTCTTGCACTGCAAAACAGTTAAGTTCGGGGCTGTGGACAGTCTGTGTCCAGAAAGTTCCGGATCATGTCTTTTTGCGTTGCAGGTCATGCTGAAGCACTCTTGCCTGTTATCCCCTGCGACGCCTTATCCAGAAAAGGGAGGCAGGTTTTGGATAACCGGGTTCGTGATCGGAAGCTGCGCGACAAAATCGTCAGTGCAGAGGAGGCAGCGAATTTAATTCACGATGGCATGGTCGTCGGCATGAGTGGTTTTACCCGTGCCGGAGAAGCCATGGCGGTGCCGCTGGCGCTTGCCGAGCGCGCGAAGAAAGAGCCTTTTCGCATCACGCTGATGACGGGCGCATCTCTGGGCAATGATCTCGACAAGACACTGGCGGAAGCTCACGTTCTGTCGCGGCGAATGCCATTTCAGGTGGATCCGGTTTTGCGCAGTGAAATCAATGCGGGCGAGGTGATGTTTACTGATCAGCACCTTTCACAAACTGTCGAACTGCTTCGCACCAGGCAGATACCGCCGGTTCAGGTTGCTGTTATCGAAGCGGTTGCCGTTTTGGAACATGGTGGCATTGTGCCGACCACCTCTGTCGGTAATTCCGCCAGTTTTGCAATTCTGGCCGACAAGGTGATTGTCGAGGTTAATCTGCATCATCCTGAAACGCTGATCGGCTTGCATGATGTTTTTATTCCTGCCCAGCGTCCTTCGCGAACACCGATCCCGGTGGTTGCGCCCGAAAGCCGTGTGGGGCTGCCCTATATTCCCATCCCACCTGAAAAGATTGCGGCAATTGTCATCACCGACAAGCAGGACAGCGAAGCAAAGGTGCAGCCACCGGATGCTGAAACCCGCGCCATTGCCGGACACCTGATGGAGTTTCTCAAGCATGAAGTGAAGCAGGGGCGGCTGACCAATTCACTTTTACCTCTGCAGGCCGGGATTGGCGCCATCGCCAATGCCGTGATGAACGGCTTTCTCGACTCACCGTTCGAAAACCTGAAAATGTATTCTGAGGTTCTGCAGGATTCGACATTCGAGCTTTTCGATGCAGGTAAGCTGGCTTTTGCGTCCGGCTCCTCAATCACGCTTTCGAATGCGATGTACAAGAAGGTCTTTGCTGATCTTGACCGGTACAAATCCCGGCTGATCCTGCGCCCGCAAGAGGTTTCGAACCACCCGGAGGTGGTGCGGCGTCTCGGCACGATCGGGATCAACACTGCGCTTGAGTTTGATATTTACGGGAATATCAACTCCACCCATGTCGGTGGTACGCATATGATGAATGGCATCGGCGGTTCCGGTGACTTTGCCCGAAACGGGTTTCTTTCCGTATTTGTCACCAAGTCACTGGCAAAGGGTGGGGCGATTTCGTCGGTCGTACCGATGGTCAGCCATGTGGATCATACCGAACATGATGTGAGTGTCGTTGTTACCGATGTCGGACTGGCGGATCTGCGCGGTCTGGCACCCAGAGAGCGCGCTCGCCAAATTATCGATCACTGTGTCCACCCGATCTACCGCGAGAAGCTGAATGACTATTTCGAACGCGCCTGTCATCGTGGCGGACATACGCCGCATGTGATGGAAGAAGCCTTCAGCTGGCATACAAACCTGAAGCAGTATGGTTCGATGATGCCGGAAGCGCGTGCTGCCGCTGAATGACGTTCCTTCAGCATCGGCCCGAAAATCGGAATCGATTTTCGGAAAGCACTTCGCTCCAAAAGCCGCCCGTCAGGCGGCTTGCCTTTTGAAAGAAAATACGAGGAAGGTGAGCGGGATCAGCACGGCCGGGAAAACCAGCCAGTTCATCAGGGCCCAGCCATTATCCGTATTGACCAATGCGCCGGCCAGAAATGAGGCAAGGGCCACAGAGCCGAAGACCAGAAAATCGTTCAGGCCTTGCACTTTGCCGCGTTCTTCCGGTGTATGGCAGTCGGTGATCATCGCTGTCGCTCCGATAAATCCGAAGTTCCAGCCGACTCCGAGCAGGATCAGCGCGAGCCAGAAATGCGTGAGGCCGAGGCCGGAGAGCGCAGTCACCGAGCAAAGGGCGATCAGAATGAGGCCGGTTGCCGCGATCTTTTCCTTGCCGAAACGTGCGATCAGCCGGCCTGTGACAAAACTTGGCCCGAACATGGCCAGCACATGCCACTGAATGCCAAGTGTAGCCTGCCCGACGCTGTGACCGCAGGCCACCATTGCCAGCGGTGTTGCCGTCATGATGAAGGACATCAGTCCGTAGGAGACAACGCCGGTGCCTGCGGCCAGGATGAAACGCGGTGAGCGCGCGATCTCACCGATCGTGCGACCGCCCGTGAGGTTGGTTTTCTGATCGGGGTGACTTCTGGGGAAATGCAGGCGACTGACCAGCAAGAGCGTCGCCATAGCCAGCACAGACTGGCCAACGAAACTCGCGGCATATGGAATTCCGGGGATTGCGTCGCTGGTCCATATCACAACCTGCGGCCCGATGATTGCGGCAAACAGGCCGCCGATCATCACACGCGAAATCGCGCGCGCTTTCATATCGCCGGAAACGGAATCTGTCGCGGCGAAACGAAAGCTTTGAATATAAGCGCCGTAAAGACCTGCAAGCGCAGTGCCGATGCAAAACAAAACGAAGGTCTCTGCCGCGATTGCTCCGGCTGCAACGAGCCCGCCCAGAATGCCGATCATGGCACCAAAGACATAGCCATGACGCCGGCCCACTTTTCGCATCAGCCAGGCGGCTGGCAGTGTACCGACTGCAACACCGAGATTATAGATGCTGACAGGAATGGTAGCGAGTGCGGGATCGGGTGAGAGCGTCTGGCCGACAATACCGCCAAGCGAAATAATGATCGGCGGGCCTGCGCCACCCAGTGCCTGAGCGACGGTCAGAATCCGGATGTTACGTTGACCGTCGGCTGCGGCTGGATTTTTCATTTTAGTCTACTTCTGGAGATCAGACAAACGCGAAGGCGTCAGCCACATTGGGTTTCGGCAGTCGCGCCAGTGTCTGCATCGTTCGGCGCGCAATATGTTTGATAAAGTGCTGTTACAATTTCACGGGCAGGGTGGCTTTCGATGTGATACCAGATCGTCTGACCATCCCGGCGGCCAGCAATCAGCTTTTCACGGCGCAGAAGAGCCAGATGCTGTGACACCGTTGAATCGCGAATGCCGAGGAATTCCGCCAGTTGACCGACCGAGCGTTCGCCGTCAATCAGCTGGCATAAAATGAGCAGACGATGCCGGTTGCTCAGCGCTTTGAGCAGCTCGCAGGCTTCGTTTGCTGTTTCCATCATATCTTCAGAGTTAACGTTCATATTTTCGTATTTACGTTTCTTTGTATATAATGTCAAGGTGAAGGTCTGGTTGGTCTATCGTATCACCTGACAAAGCGCAAATAACGGCCTGCCAGCAAAGCTTATGCATATCTGTTGCGAACGGCCTACGAATGCGGGTGTCGAAAAGGCGATGAGAGCGTCGGGCGAAAAAGTGGGATCCGTTTTTTTGGACAATCACGGCGGCTCTAGTGGATGAAGTTGGCGATCGCGTAGCCCTGCTTTTCCAGTCCGTTTCGCACTGCCTGAGCAATGGCGGTCGCTTCCGGCATATCGCCGTGGACACAGATCGAGCCGATATGGGTAGGAATTCGTTTGCCTGTGACAGTGACGACTGCGCCCTCGCTGACCATCTCGACAGCGCGCCATGCAGCAACATCGGGATCACGGATGACGGCATCTTTCTGTCCGCGCGGCACCATTTCGCCAGAATCCAGGTAAGAACGATCAGCCGCAATTTCCGGTATGACGGTCAGCCCGGTTTCCTCGGCAATTCTCTGCTCGTGTCCCAGTGCAGCAGCCAGACAGATCAACGATGGGTCCACAGCCTTGATTGCATTGGTGATGGCGCGCGCTACGCTTTTATCCTGCTGGGCAAGGCGCCCGAGCGCGCCGTGAGCTTTCACATGCGTGATCGGATGTCCGACATATTGAGAGACGGCTTGTGCAGCGCCGATCTGGTAGGCCACCATCCGTTCAATCTCGCCGACAGAATATGGGATATGACGGCGACCGAAGCCCATAAGATCCTGAAACCCCGGATGCGCACCGACGGCGACGTTGCGATCACGTGCCATGGCAAAGGTCTGGGCCATGATATCCGGATCGCCTGCATGAAAACCGCAGGCAACATTGGCCGATGAGACAATTCGCAACATCGCTGCATCATCACCCATTTGCCATGCACCGAAGCTTTCGCCCATATCGCTGTTGATATCGATTCGCCGACGCGTCATGCCGCAGGCCTCCCGTTTCACACGATTATATCTTTTCATTCAGTGTAGTGGTTCCGGGGAAAGCGTCACAATGGTTTTCTGGAGATCAGTTATGCAATATTAGCATTTCTGGGATGTGCTTGATGCATGGTTCCTGTCGTTTTAAAGTGTCCTGATCGTTGGCTCAGAGTTGCCATATGTTCGAAAGCGATGCTATCGCCTGATGAAGCGTTACAGGAGATATGGCATGAACCGACTGACGATCCGCCGCCCGGATGACTGGCATCTGCATTTGCGTGACGGCGCAATGATGGAGGGCGTTGTTGGTGACACTGCAAGGCATTTCGGTCGGGCGATCATCATGCCAAACCTTGTGCCGCCGGTTGTGACCGGAGATGACGCTGCAGCCTATCGCGACAGAATCCTGAAAGCATTGCCTGAAGGCTCGGCCTTTCAGCCGCTGATGACCCTTTATCTGACGGAAACCACAGATCCGGCAGATGTGGAAAAGGCTTTTAAAGCCGGTCTCATACAGGCAGTGAAGCTTTATCCGGCTGGCGCAACCACCAATTCGGCAAGCGGCGTCCGTAATTTTGAAAACGCGATGCCGGTTCTGGAAAAGATGGCCGAAACCGGTCTCAATCTTTGTGTTCACGGCGAAGTCACCGCGCATGATGTCGATATCTTCGATCGCGAAGCGGTTTTCATCGAGACTGTTCTGGAGCCGCTGCGCGCGCGTCTTCCAGAACTGAAGATCACGATGGAACACGTGACCACCAAGGACGGCGTCGATTATATCAAAGGCTCAGACTGTAATATAGCCGGTTCGCTGACCACGCATCACCTGATTATCAATCGGAATGACATTCTCGTCGGTGGAATTCATCCACACTACTACTGTTTGCCGGTTGCCAAGCGTGAAAACCACCGTCAGGCGCTGGTAGAAGCCGCGACCTCTGGCGACAGCCGTTTCTTCCTGGGAACGGATTCCGCACCGCATGTCGATCCCTCGAAAGAATGCGGCTGCGGCTGCGCTGGCATTTATACGGCACCTAACACGATGAGCTGCCTTGCCCATGTGTTTGAAAATGCGGGCGCGCTGGATAAGCTTGAGAGGTTTACGTCGCTGAACGGCCCAGCCTGGTACGGGCTTGAGCCGAATACAGATACGATCACGCTTGTGAAGCGCGATACACCGGTTGCCTACCCGCCGAAACTTTATACCGGAGCGGGCATGGTCACGTTGTTTGATCCGAAGTTTGCGCTTTTCTGGGATGTCGAGGCCTGACCGCCCAACCGGCGAGCAGGCTTTTTGAAAGGGCGGTAAAAGGCCGCCCGCCGACTAAAGCTTCACGCGACCTTTCACGAGCTGGTCTTCCCAGTCCAGAGCGTGCTTCACGATGGTGTCAAGGTCATCATATTGCGGTTGCCAGCCGAGGATCTCGCGAACGCGGGCACTGTCTGCAACCAATGCCGGCGGGTCGCCCGGTCGGCGTTCGGCCAGATCAACACGAAAATCAACGCCGGAGACCCGTTTGATGGCATTGACCACCTCAAGAACCGAAAATCCGTGACCATAACCGCAATTGGCGACGAAGTTGTCACCGCCATTGAGAAGATGCATCAGTGCTTTCACATGCGCATCGATCAGGTCGGTGACATGAATATAGTCGCGCAGGCAGGTGCCGTCCGGAGTCGGATAGTCCGTCCCGAAAATCTGCATACGGTTACGGCGGCCAGTGGCGGCCTGCGCAGCAATTTCAATCAGGTGGGTGGCGTGTTCACGGGATTCACCTGTGCGCCCCTGCGGATCCGCTCCGGCGACGTTGAAATAGCGTAAAGCTGCGTATTTCAGGCCGTAGGCTGCAGCACTGTCGCGCAGCATCACTTCCGTCATCAGCTTGGACCAGCCATAAGGCGAGACGGGCTGCAGGTTCTGTTCCTCATCCAGAAGGTCGACGCCCGGTTCGCCATAAACTGCGGCGGTGGATGAAAACAGGAAGGCTTCGATTTTGGCTTCGACGGCTGCTTCGATGAGCGCGCGCGATTTGACAGTGTTGTTTTCATAATAGGTCAGCGGATCGGAAACGGAATCCGAGACCACGATGGAACCGGCGAAATGGGCAATCGCATTGATGTCTTCGTCGGTAATCAGTTTTGCGATCAACTGTTTGTCCGCGATATCGCCTTCGACCAGTTTTGCCGCTTCCGGGATGAGTTCCTTATGTCCCGTCGAAAGGTCGTCGATTACGATGACCTTTTCGCCGCGGTCAACGAGTGCGTGTGCCATGTGGCTGCCCACATAGCCGGCGCCGCCCGTAACCAGTATTGCCATTGTTTCCTCCTGCGGTATTGCGAGCGAACCAGATTTGCGAGGGTCCGCTGGAATTTAACTTGTCTAAAACTGCTGAAACCGACGTGATGCTTGCACGATGATTGCGCTGGACAATGCAACAGAACGCAACTGTTTGGAAGGCCGCTTTATCGCTCTTTTTTCGCTTTCGGCAGTCTCCGGCGCCGGATCTGGCACTGGCACCAAAGATGAAAAATGTCTCTGGCCTGGCAGAGAGAAACATATCTTTGCGGCTTATTAAATTTCCTGATTTTTCTATTCCATGATGTAGGCTTTAGTTTCGGTCACATTCCTCTTCGTTTCCTTCCGACCTTCAAACTTCAGGGTATATTGCGCCATGATGAAACATGTGACGAAAAACTGTATTCTGTCTGTTCATCCACAGAACAACTCAGCCCAAGCCGTTCAGACGCCGCCTCAGGCTGCCAGGCGTCGCAACCCACCGACTGGCGCAAGCGTCCAGCACGCTCAACATGCGCATTCGCCAAGAGAAGCGGGCATATCGGCGCATGACTTCTTTCTGGCCAATGTGCCGCCGCCGCCCGAAGCGCCGCTGCCTCCGCCTTCTGCCACGAAACCTTCACTCAGCAATCTCATGGTGAGATCGGGAGAAACTGATCATACGAGCAAAACGCAGGCCCACCGGGCTTTGAAAGGGCCTGCACCGCCACCACCGGTTGCCCCTAAGCCTTCTCTGAGTGGCCTGGTGAAAGCGAAAGAGGCAGAAGCTGTGAAGGCATCCGGCAATGAAGCGATGCTGAACATTCCGCCGGAGCCGAAAATGCCGCCACCACCACCACCGGCTTCAGCAAAGCCGGAATTGCACAGTATGCTGCATTCTGGAGGTGAAGCGAAAAATATGTCCAAGCGTGGCTTGGTTGAAAAACATGTGAGGTTTGATATCCCGACTGACGGGCCACCTGAACCTCAAAGGCTCCATGCAGGGGACAACATTTCCCCGTTTGCAGAACGCAACGCTCAGCGTTTGTCTCATGTGGGTGATCGGCATGCATCGATCCCTGAAGGAAAGCATGTGGCCAGCCACTCGCTTTCTCGGTTTATCAGAAGCGTTTCACCGGCTCGTTTCTTAAAGAATGGCGCGGCGTTAATTGCTGATAGAATGCCCGGTCATGGAAAAGAGGCCGTCGGCAACAGGCATACCGGGCAGCCGATGCCGACCTATCAGTCTTTTGAAGAGCGCCTGGACCCGGATATAGAGGGCATCCATACTGATTTTCAGAGGCTGCAGGATACCGAGATTATTCATTTTTAGCGGTGCCATTGAAGGATGGTCTTGAAAGGTTGACAGGCGGAATTTTGAAGAGACGATCAGCCCGAAAGAGCTGATCGTTCCTTTCGCGAGTTATTTGAAGCCTACGACCGCATGTGGGATGTAAGGCGCTTCAAGCTTGGCGATTTCTTCACCGGTCAGCTTCAGGTTGAGCGCTGCCTGCGCGTCATCGAGATGGTGCGGTTTTGACGCGCCGATGATCGGGGCAGAAACAACTTTCTTGGAAAGAACCCAGGCCAGCGCCACTCTGGCCATCGGCACGCCGCGGGCATTGGCGATCTCGCTGACGGCTTCTACAACCTTACGGTCGGCTTCCGCTGTTTCTGAATAAAGTGTTTGCCCAAACTCATCGGTTTCAGAGCGTGCCGTCGTCGTATCCCAAGGGCGAGTCAGGCGGCCGCGCGCCATTGGGCTCCATGGGATGACGCCGATGCCTTCAGCCTCGCAGAGCGGAAGCATCTCGCGTTCTTCTTCACGGTAGAGTAGATTCACGTAATTCTGCATCGTGACGAATTTTGCCCAACCATTGGCTTTTTGAGCCGCCAGCATTGTCGCGAATTGCCAGGCAAACATGGAGGACGCCCCGATATAGCGGACCTTTCCTGCTTTGACGACGTCGTTCAGAGCTTCCAGGGTCTCTTCAATCGGTGTGCCATAGTCGAAGCGATGGATCTGATAAAGGTCGACGTAATCGGTGCCAAGCCGGCGCAGTGAATTATCAATCTCCTGCATGATGGCCTTGCGTGACAGGCCCGCGCCATTCGGGCCTTTGTGCATGCGGTTGAAGACCTTCGTCGCAATCACGACCTCATCGCGGCGGGTATGTTCTTTAAGCACCTTGCCGACAATTTCTTCCGATGTTCCGTCAGAATAGACATTTGCTGTGTCGAAGAAATTGATGCCATCTTCGACGGCCTTGCGAATAAACGGGCGGCTGTCTGCCTCACTGAGTGACCAGGGGTGGCTGCCGCGCTCCGGCACACCATAGGTCATGCATCCAAGGCAAAGGCGGGAAACTTCAAGGCCGGTGCGGCCAAGTTTTACATAGTCCATAGGAAAGGTCCTGATTTACGGCTGCAACAAAAAGCCGCCGGAAAAACCGGCGGCTGGTTCCTGTCACTTTTCTTTGTTGGCGAAAGCCTTTTTTCCCTCGTTATCAAGGGCGGCAAACTCTTCGTCGGAAAGCGTGATGTCTGCGGCTGAAACATTTTCCTGCAGATGCGCGATCTTGGAAGTGCCGGGAATCGGCAGCATGACCGGGCTTTTTTTCAGAACCCAGGCGAGCGCGATCTGACTTGGCGCAGCATCGTGTTTTCTGGCAATGTCGTCCATCAGAGAACCGGACTTTGCCAGATCGCCTGCCGCCAGAGGAAACCAGGGAATAAAGCCAATGTCGTTCTTTTCGCAGTAATCCAGAACGTCTTCGCTCGTGCGATCGACCAGATTATAGCGGTTTTGAACTGTTGAAACCTTAAACACCTTTTGTGCGGCTTTGATTTCTGAGACGGAGACTTCAGACAGACCGGCGTGTGCAATCAGGCCTTCGTTGAGAAATTCCTTGATGGCACCAAACTGTTCATCCGCCGGAACCTTGGGATCGATACGGTGGAGCTGCCAGAGCGGGAGTTGCTCAAGTCCAAGATTTCGCAGGCTCTTGTGCACCTGTTGCCGCAGATACTCCGGCCGCCCCACGGGAAGCCAGACACCGGGGCCGGTTCGTGTCAGGCCGCCTTTGGTTGCAATCGTGATGCCGTTATAGGGCGCCAGCGCCTCCCGGATGAGCCATTCTGAAACATCGGGTCCGTAACTGTCGGCGGTGTCGATAAAATTTACACCAAGCTCCGGCAGTTTTTTCAGGGTCTGAAGCGCACCATCGCGGTCTGCGGGTTCGCCCCACACGCCGTCGCCGGTGATGCGCATGGCACCGTAACCAAGCCGGGTAACTTCAATATCTCCGCCAATCGCGAATGTGCCAGCTTTGTGAGCAAGCTTCTCTGCCATAACTGTCTCCTGTGCTTTTGCTGCATCGCCGGTTGAAAAGAGGGCCAGATCTGACCTTCGCAAGGCGATGGCATTTGAAACGTATTTCAGGCCGGTACTGCGGTTTGATCACACAGCCGGCGGTGTGAGTGACAACGATATGCCGGGCAGCCGGTTCCATGTCCGGTATTCAGGTATTGCGCCCTGCGCGCCATAGCGACGTCACTCGTCACATAACCACTTGGGCCGCTGGACGACGTATTTCAATAAGCAAAGCTTAATTTCAGGAATGGGGAAAGTGATGAACATCATCGCGTGTTGACGGGTGGCAGAAAAGTTCAGGCCGCTTGTTGTGTCATTGCGTCAGGCAATTTCCTGCTGGTAGGCGCTGGAACCGCGCTTTTCATAATCCACTGGCGCCTGTGCGCCGGGTCTGGTCGACGAATGGCAGCGTGGCGGCTTCGATGTTGATCCGTATATTACCCATAATATGGGGCATGAGCAGATCAACACGGCTTTCGATCTTCTTTATGCCGGAAAGTACGATGCTGCAGAGGCCGATAGGATGAAATGCCCGCCGATCTGTTTTCGGATATGGCGGGCATTTTGTTTTGAAACATCACCGCAACTGTGGATTAAGACTGATTTTGCATGCACTTATATGACAGAAAACAACTGCTGCATATGTATTAACTTGCTCTGAAATACTCAGTTCTTCATAGTCCCGGTATATCAATAACTGGTTGCCGGGATGGACAGTCAAAATAAGGCCGAAGCGAAATACCACTTTTTCCTGACACGGGCTTTGCCGATCATGGCAGTGGCGCTGATGGTTGGTTGTGGTATTTTGACTCTGTTAATCTGGTCCAGCCGCGAGACAGACCGGATATCCAGTGACAGGCAGGCGAGCTTGATGGCGCTCGTGGTTTCACAGCTTCGCACTGCGGTGGCGCATGATCAGGAAAGTGTCACGGTCTGGGACGAGGCCGTGAAGCAGACGCGTGCGGGAAACGCTGGCTGGATGGACAGTAATCTCGGGTCCTGGATGTATGATTACTTCGGACTTGATGGAATCTATGTTCTCGATCCCGCCAATCAGCCGGTTTATGCCTTTGCGCGGGGCAGAGCCGTTTCTCCGGACGCTTTCTCTGCAATAGCAGAAGACGTTCTGCCTCTGGCTGATACCCTCAGAGCGATACAGCGTGCCGGTGATCGCAGTCAGATCAGTGATAGAGTGCTCACTCCCGGTGTTTCCGATATCGCTGTTATCAACCGGCGCCCCGCTATTGTAAGCGTTAAGCCGATCGTTTCGGATACCGGTGATATCGTTCAGGCGCCCGGTGAAGAATATCTGCATGTCGCGGTCCGCTTTCTCGACGGTAACCTGCTTGATGAACTGGAAAGCGATTATCTGTTTGATAATCTAACTTTCTCATGGGTGCAGGATCATGCTTCCGATGTATCAAGTCAGGCCTTGCTTTCAATTGACGGGCAGGTGAAGGGCTATCTGCTGTGGCATCCTTATCGCCCCGGCTTGGCCGTCATGCAAAGAGTGATACCGGTTCTGTTGATTGTTATCGTCATCGCCGTCTGTTCAATCGCTGGCTTTTTGATGCTGCATCACAATCGTTCGAAGAAACTTGAGGCCAGCGAAGTGCGCATTCGGTACCTTGCTTTGCATGACCCTCTGACAGGGCTGCCGAACCGTACCTACTTCAATGAGCATGTTGATCATGCACTCAGCGACGAGCCGCTGCAGCCGGTAGCACTGCTTTATCTTGATCTGGACCGTTTCAAGCAGGTCAATGACACACTTGGGCATCCAAGCGGGGATGCGCTGATCCGGGAGTTTGGGCAGCGCCTCAGAGCTGTCGTGCGTCAGGATGATGTTGTGGCCCGTATCGGCGGAGATGAATTTACCATCATGCTGCGCGGCAGAAGTGACCGGGTTGAGCTTGAACGGATCTGTGAACGTATGGTGGAGGTCGCCCAGCGACCTTTTGAGCTTGATGGTCACAGTGTCTTCGTCGGCGTCAGCATTGGTGCGGCGCTGGCTCCGGATGATGGTCGTGAACGGGTTAACCTGCTGCGCAAGGCCGATGTGGCGCTTTACTATTCGAAGACCACTGGCAGGGGGCGGTATTCCTTCTTTTCCGAAGATATGGATATGACGCTCGGCCGCCGACAGCGTATCGAACTGGACCTGCGGCTGGCACTGGCGGAAGGCGGGCAGCTGCATGTTTACTATCAACCCATCCGCTCGGCCCGTGACCGGCAGATCGTTGGATACGAGGCTTTGCTGCGCTGGAACCATCCGGAAAGTGGCTGGATATCGCCGGAGTTTTTCATTCCCGTTGCTGAGGAAACGGGTCTGATTGAGGATATTGGTGCCTATGTGCTGAGTGAAGCTTGCGCTGCTGCTGCATTCTGGACGGGTATGACAGTGGCTGTGAATGTTTCTGCCGTCGAGCTCCGCAATCCCGCATATGCAGAAAAAGTTGAAAAGACACTGGCCGCTGCGGGCCTTGAGCCCCGGCAACTGGAACTGGAAGTGACCGAGACGGCAGCGACAGATGAAACGACTGCCGCCGCTGATAATCTGCGCCGGTTGCGTGCTTTGGGCGTCAAAATCGCGATTGATGATTTCGGGACCGGCTTTTCTTCGCTGGGACGGCTGCAATCTCTCAACGTGGACAGGATTAAAATCGACAAGAGTTTTGTGCGTGGACTGGGACAAAAGGCCGGCGATGAGGCCATTATTCGCGCGATCGTTGATCTTGCCCATGCCCGCGGTCTGAAGACCACGGCGGAAGGTGTTGAGACACCTGAACAGGATGCAGGACTGACCAGAATTGGCTGCGATAACCTGCAGGGGTACCTCTATTCAAAGGCTGTTCCCCTGCACGAACTGAAAGACATGATTGTTGCGCGCAGAAAAACCTGAAAACGGTTTCCTTTGGGGCGTGTTTGGCGTTGACCGTCTGGAGAGCCGGGACCGTTGATCCATGATATGGGCAACAGACGTGCGATGTTTATGTCAGGGCGTTTCGGATGGAGGCGAAAGCCACTGCCAGTCTTACAGTGTCGGCCCGAAAATCGGAATCGATTTTCGGAAAGCACGATGCGTAGATTCAATAGGTTAGTGCGTCCTTTGTGCATCCGAATGGATGCGACAGCGCTCTAATGAAAATCGCGGCTCGGAAACAGTCTTTTGGCCTGTTCGCGCGGGTGATAGGCACGGGGCTGTGGCCGCGTGCGGCGGGGTGTGTCATCGGCTTTCGGATCGGTCACACCAACCGCCTCATCCATTGGATGGCCAAGCTCTGAAAGGCGATGGGATTCATCTTCAATTGTCTCGGCAATAACATGCACAACCTGTCCTTCGCGCTGAAGTTTGCCCGTAACTTTCAACAGCCTGCCACCCATGACCGAGCGACGATAACGCTCGTAGATCTTGTTCCAGACGACAATATTGGAAACGCCGGTTTCATCCTCCAGCGTTAAGAAAATCACGCCGGATGCCGTGCCGGGGCGCTGCCGGGTGATCACCAGCCCGCAGACACTGACACGCCTGTCCTGTGTGCTCAGCAAGTTGCTGTGCAGTGTCAGCCCCTTCATTTTCGGCCGCAAAAGCTCCATCGGGTGAGCCCGCAGGCTCATGCGCGTGGCGACATAATCCTCAACAACCTGCTCACCAAGGTTCATCGCCGGTAATGTCACCTCCGGTTCGCTGATATTTTCACCATCGATGGGATCGGAAAAAAGCGGCAATGGTTTTGCAGAGCGGATCGCTCTGACCCGCCACAGCGCATCACGGCGCGAAAGCCCGGCATCGGCAAAGGCATCAGCCTCTGCAAGCCGCTCCAGTGTGGTCGGCATAAGCCCGGCGCGAAGCCACACATCTTCCGGTGTGTGATAGCCATTGCCGCGCGCAATGTTCAGCCAGTCTGCGTCTTCTTTTCGAAAGCCCTTGATCTGGCGGAAGCCGAGCCGCAGTGCGTAATTGCCGTCGGCCCGCCGCTCAAGCGTGCAGTCCCATTCACTGTGGTTGATCGAAATCGATCGCACTTCCACCTGATGTTCACGGGCATCGCGCACGATCTGGGCCGGCGCATAAAAACCCATCGGCTGGGCGTTCAGCAGCGCACAGGCAAAAGCCGCCGGATAATGGCATTTTAACCAGGCGGAAACATAAGTCAGCATGGCAAATGCTGCCGCATGACTTTCGGGAAAGCCATAATCGGCAAAGCCTTCGATCTGCGCAAAGCAGCGTTGCGCAAACTCCAGCTCATAGTTGTTATCTAACATGCCGCTGATGAACTGATCCCGAAATGCACCGATGGTGCCCATGCGCCGGAAGCTGGCCAGAGAACGTCGCAAACGGTCTGCATCTTCTGCGGAAAACCCGGCCGCAACTACGGCGATCAGCATCGCCTGCTCCTGAAACAGAGGTACGCCGAGCGTCTTTTGAAGTACGCCTTCCAGTTCAGGTGAGGGGTAGGTAACTTTCTGCTTTGCCTGTCGTCTCTGGATATAGGGCTGAACCATGCCACCCTGAATTGGGCCGGGGCGAACGATCGCGACTTCTATGACGAGGTCGTAAAAAGTTTCGGGGCGCATACGCGGCAGAAAATTCATCTGTGCGCGGCTTTCCACCTGAAACACACCGACGGCATCGGCTTTGGTCAGCATTGCATAGGTGGCCGGGTCTTCCTGCGGTACGGTGTCAATGGTCAGCGAGCGGTTATAATGCAGCCCAACCAGAGCAAAGCATTTCTGCAGACAGGTGAGCATTCCGAGGCTCAAAATGTCCACTTTCAGGATGTTGAGCGCATCAATGTCATCCTTGTCCCATTCGATGATCGTACGTCTTTCCATGGCCGCATTTTCAATCGGGCACAGTTCGTCCAGCCGGTCATTGGTGATAATGAAACCGCCGACATGCTGGGAAAGGTGGCGTGGAAAACCGATGATTTCGCCGATCAGGCGAAGGGTCTGGCTCAGTCTGCGGTCAGAGATATCAAGGCCGGCTTCACGCAACCGGTCAGGATCAGCACCCTTGCTGGAAATACCCCAAATCTGGCTGGAAAGACTGGACGTCACATCATTGGAAAGCCCCATGACCTTGCCCACTTCGCGAATAGCAGAACGTGAACGAAAGTGAATGACCGTAGCGCACAACCCGGCACGATGGCGGCCATAACGATCGTAAATATACTGGATAACCTCTTCGCGGCGTTCATGTTCGAAGTCGACATCAATATCCGGCGGCTCGCCGCGATGGCGGGAGACGAAACGCTCAAACACCATGCCGATCATATCCGGGCTGACATCGGTTATGCCCAGCGCATAACAAAGGATAGAATTGGCCGCCGAGCCGCGCCCCTGACATAAAATCCCCTTGCTGCGGGCGTATGTGATGATGTCATGGACGGTGAGAAAATAGGCGGCAAATCCCAGTTCCCCAACAAGTGTTAACTCCTTTTCCGCCAGTTCTCGATGGTGTTCGGGAATACCTGCCGGGTTGCGCTTTTTCAGTCCGTCCCAGGTGAGGCGGGCCAGGCGGGCCTGCGGTGCTTCGCCCTTGGCGATCTCATCGGGGTAATTATAAGACAGTTCAGACAGATCGAAAGCGCATCGCCATGCAATTTCCACAGTGCGCCGGAGCGCTGCCGGATGGGCTGCGAAAATGCGCTCCATTTCGGCAGCACCTTTCAAA
This sequence comes from Martelella mediterranea, assembly GCF_004342225.1. Classification (GTDB taxonomy): domain Bacteria; phylum Pseudomonadota; class Alphaproteobacteria; order Rhizobiales; family Rhizobiaceae; genus Martelella; species Martelella mediterranea_B. Next base: position 266,239 of record NZ_SMAR01000001.1, read on the forward strand.
CGCCGTTCAGCATTGGGCAAGGCAAGGTGCCCGATCTGATCAATGGTGATATGGTGACGTATACAGGTCAGCACATCAGCAAGCTGCCGTCTGCTGGCATTGTGCATGAGCACGTCGCCAATGGCGACCATCGGTGCGCCGGTTTTGTGGGAAAGCGTCGCCAGCGCTGCAAACCAGTCCTGATCAGAACCATCATAGGGCGGGACTGCGCCCGTAAACACATGGCCGGGAAACCGGCGCAGGGCCTGAATGATGTGGTCTGTCGTTTCTGCCTTTTTCGAAAGGCCCTGTTGCGGCAGTGCAATCAGCACTGTGTCGTCGGCCCATTCCAGCATATCGCGCAGGTGAAGTTTACATTCGCCTTTGGCAGCGTGCTGCTTGCCCTGACTTAAAAGCCGCACAAGCTTCTGATAACCGGACTTTTTCTCAGGCAGGGCGATGAATTCGACCGGGCTGTCGCAAAGCACAAGGCGGCAGCCGACAATCAGGCGCGGCACATGCGGCAAGGCCTGAATATCAAGTGTTCTGGCCTGACCTGTCGGCTGGCGGGAGGAGGGATCGACCGGCTGTCTTGCAGTCAGTGTAATGACCTTCCTGTCTCCCTTTTCCGTCAACGTGCGTTTGATTTCCTTAAGGGCGGAAAAAGCCCTCACCACACCGGCAAACGAGTTCCGGTCCGTTATGGCAATGGCCGAAAGCCCCAGCTCTGTGGCGCGCGCAACCATTTCTTCCGGGTGTGAGGCGCCGGTTAAAAAGGTAAAATTTGTGGTGACGCAAAGTTCGGCATAGTCCATGGGCGCCTCACGCAAACAGTCCGTGAACATGCCAGCCGGGGGCCTGCGGTGTATGAAACATCCACAGCCGCAGGCCTTCCCGTGTTTCCACACGCCAGTAATCACGCAGGCCCGAGTGCCATGCTGGGTCATTCCGCCACCATTCCGGTGCCAGCCGCTCCGGCCCGCTGGCCCGCGCCGTGACAAAACGCATACGCCTCCACGAAAACCGGGAGGGGGGACGCCGCGCCGTATCGGCGGTCACCGGCTCTGGCGGGAAAAGGCGCAGAGGCCGCGGGCGAACTGGCTTCGGCCATGGCTTCAAAAGTGGTTCATCCGCTGCCGGACGGGTGGCAAAGGTGCGCTCGGGAATATGACTTTCTGCCGGGCAGTACCGGCTTAGATTCTCAAGCCCGATGCGGGCGCCGAGCCGGGTGATCAGATCCGCCAGTTTTTCATCCGCAGCCGGGCCGCCGCTGGTCAGCTGTTCTGCGGGCATGGGTTCCACCGCGCTGGCAGCAAGCCGCATGCGCTCAATGCCGAAACCGGCATCAATGGCGGCCACGTTGCGCTCAAACAATTTCACGATCCGGATGGCATCGCGCATTGGCCGGGCCAGCCTCAATTCGCAGGTTTCCGCCGAGGAGTCTGCCCGGGTCATCGTCAGGGAAAGGATACGCACACCGACTTCATGGGCTTTCAATCGGTCGCAGAGCCGCCCGGTAAGACGCTGCAAGGCGGCCATTACATCATCCAGCAGGCCGATGGGCTCGGGAAACATCATCCGTACGCCATAATGCGGTGGTTCGGCCAGAGGTGATACGGTTTCACCACGCTCCCCGGTCGCCTGATCCAGCTTCTCCAGAAGGCTCATATCGAAACGGCGGACCAGTGTGGCGCGTGGCAGGTTTGAAAGATCGGAAACCGTATTAAGCCCGAGACGCTTAAGCGCGGTGACGGCTTTGGCTTCAATGCGCAGCGCTTCCACCGGAAGGCCTGCAATGGCGTGTCTGGTTTTGCCGGGCGCGGCGATGCCCGGGGCAAAATGTGCCATTGCCCAGGCGGCTCCGCGTGTATCGGCAAATCCGGCATGCAGAGAAAGACCGGCGCGTTCTGCGCGAATTCTCATATCCTCCAACATGGCATGTTCGCCGCCAAAAAGATGCGGCACACCGGAAATGTCGAGTACCAGCCCATCACCCCCATCGAGCCCGGCATAGGGCGTGTAGCGTGTTGCCCAGCGCGCCAGCGTGTTCAAGAAAACCGCATCTGCATTTCGGTCTGCAGGCCGGGTTAAAAGGTCCGGCACATAAGCGCGCGCATCAGCCAGCCCCATGCCGCGCGAAAGCCCGGCTTCCTCCGCAGCAGCATTCAGGCAATATATTTTCTCATGGTTGCCTTCACTCAGTGTGACGGCAAACGGGCCATCAACCGGGCGGCGGCGTAAAATCCGCTCGCTCGGAAGCCTCGGAAACCACATGGATACGACGCGACGTTTCATCCCAACGGACCGTCCAGCTTCTGTTTGTTCCTGTTTTGTTCTTTATAAGAGACCAGTTTTGCAGAGTCGAGTCTGATTCATCAAAGAGCGGGTAGGTTCGCCAGCGCGTCGTGGCGGCCTGATTGCCGACGTTTTCGGGAAACAGGCAGAGGCATGTGGATCTTCCTGCTTCTGCGGAGAGCTGCAGGCGCCGTCCGGGCGTCAGCTCAAGCGAGGTTTCGCATTCGAGAACAACCAGCTGCACGGCGCCGGAGCGTAATCCCTCTTCGCCGACTGACAATGTTTCCGTCTGGTCGGCCGTGCGTGCCACCACCAGCCCGTCGGGATTGGCGTAAGCACCATAAGCGGTTGGGTTGATTGTGTCGGAAAACCAGGCGGGCCTGACCCAGAGCACTGGCCCGCCATATTGCCCGGCCAGCACTGCAGCAAAGAAAAAGGCGCCTGCGCCTGAAACATCGTGCGCGCGGCCTTTCATCAGAGGAAACATGTTCTCAAAACCGACTGTCATGGCCCCATGATATAACGCATGTCATGAGAATGAAAAGAGAACAAAAATGTGAAGGCCCGCCGGAAAAATCCTCCGCCATGCGATTTTGGAGCCTGCCGCGACCGCAGGTGCATCAAGAGCGCGTTACAGGTTCGTTTTCGGGCGGTCTTGCCTGTCCTTTCCCTGGCGTACATCCAAAATGCCTCCTTTTTTGACGCATGTTTGGTAAGCCTTGCGTATTGCGCATAGGCGCTTTGCTCAAAGCCACCTGCCCAAACCGGTTTGAGAGGCGTATCTCTTGGTCATCGAAATCAAAAAGCGGCGCGGTACACGCGCCCCGCAAAGACCCTCTCAGGTGAGGGCAGAAGAAAGAGATTTGATACCATGAGCATGGCCCGTTCTTTTAACAACTGGATCAAGTACCGTAGAACCGTCAGCGAGCTTGACCGCATGAGCACACGCGAACTTGCAGACCTCGGCATCAACCGCGAAGATATTCGTCGCGTCGCCCGCAAGGCCGCATTCTAAAAGATCAGAGAGTTTCGGAGCCGCGCTATCCTCCTCCTCCCAGGCGCGCTTCGTTCGGTTAACGATCTCCTCCTCCCAGTCGTTAACCCCTCAAATGGCGCCCACCGGATATCCTCCCCCGGTGGGCGCTATTTTTTTATCCGGATTCTGGTATTGCAGACTTGGTTTTATCCGGGGATGCCTCTTTTCTGAACGCTTTATGAAGGCATTTTGTCCGAGCCTTGCGCCTGGCGCATAGTGGCGTTGACGTAAACCGGCTGCCTCATAAGCGTTTGAACAGCTATATTCTGATTGTCGCTTCAAGGAGCACCGGAAACGATCTCCGGATGCAGAAGCGCCCTTAAAAGATGGAGAGACGATATGAGCATGGCTCGTTCTTTCAATAACTGGATGAAATACCGCCAGACCGTCGGCGAACTGAACCGCATGAACAGCCGCGAACTGGCTGATCTCGGCATCAATCGCGAAGACATTCGCAATGTTGCCCGTAAGGCTTCCAAGTAAGCCGGCAGACGGTTGACCGCGGTCGCGCGGGTAAAAAATGACCTCCCAAAATGCCCTTCGTCCCGGCTTCGGGATGAAGGGTTCTTTTTGTCAAATGGCAGGCTTTGCGTAATGCGTCTTGCCTCTGACACAATTATAGCGTATCGATTCCGCTATCGAGTTGGTTTGCTAAGTACGTTTGCGCGAAAGTGCATTGAACGATCTTCCTATCAAAATCGAACGACACGGCATGGCGCATGTCATGCTTTCTTTAGCTACACGATTTGAAAGGAAATCGTTATGACTGTCGGTACTGTAAAATTCTTCAACACCACCAAAGGCTATGGCTTTATCGAACCGGAAGACGGCAGCAAGGACGTTTTCGTCCACATCTCCGCTGTTGAGCGTTCTGGCATGACCACGCTGGCTGAAGGCCAGAAGGTCAACTTTGAAGTTGTAGCCGATCGCCGCACGGGCAAGAGCGCTGCTGAAAACCTCAGCGCCGCCTAAGGCATTTTGACGGTTGCCGAGTGCGGCAGCCTTCATTGTGAATTTCGGAAACCGCCGCGGCATATGTGCTTTGGCGGTTTCTTTTTATCCGCTGTTCGCGAAGGCCGTCACGGTCCGATGCTTAAATGCGTCATCAAACGCTGTCAGCTGTTGCACGAGAAAAACCCGCCGAAAAGTCGACGGGTTTGCAGGCTCTTGGAGAGCGACCCGGTTTAGGGGCGCGGCTCATGTTGACATGGGGCGCAGGGAAAACTGTCAGGCAGCCAATGCGCGAGCAACCGCTTTGCGGATTTCCGGCAGCGCAAAGGGCTTCGGCACGACGTCAATAATCTTTTCCATCAGGTCGTCGGCGCGTTCGCGCTGCTCGGCAAAGCCCGTCATCAGCAAAATCTTCATTCCAGGATGATCGGAAGAAGCGGCATGCGCCAGCGCAATGCCGTCCATGATCGGCATACGCACATCAGAAAGCAGAAGGTCATATCCGCCTTCAGACAGACGTTCCAAACCCTCTGCTCCGTCCGATGCCTCAACGGTTTCATGACCGTCCAGGCGAAGGGCGCGCGCAACGAAGGCCCGCAGCGAAGCTTCATCTTCCGTAATCAAAATCCTGGCCATGTCTTTTCAAGCTCTCTGTCTTATCAAAACCCGATATACGTGCCTGTTGTTCCAGGCTTTGTTGAGACAGACTTCACCAGAATTTTCCTAGCGAGAGGTAAACGCGCGATTTTGCTCGATTCTGTAGTTAACAAGCTGTTTTAAGCGGCTTTATAATTGATTAAGCATCCCCGGTGATAACACCGACGAAAGGCAGCTCGCGGAAAGCATAAGCCACGTCCATTCCATAGCCGACGACGAACTTGTCCGGGCACCGGAAACCGGCATAATCTGCTTCCATTGTCGCTTCGCGTTTGTCGTGCTTATCGAGTAGCACTGCGACCGAAACATTGGCCGCCCCGCGCTCGAACATCAGCCGTTTTGCGTATTCCAGCGTGCGTCCGGATTCCAGAATATCATCAATCAACAGGACATCGCGGCCCTTTACATCGCTGTCAATGTCCTTGACCAGCCTGACGCCACGGCTGACCGTGCCTGTGCCATAGCTTGAAAGCGTCATGAATTCGACCTCCGGTGCCAGCCCGGTCTTGTGCAGTGCACGAATGAGGTCGGCTGCAAAAACGAAAGAACCTTTCAGGATTGCAATCACCAGAAGATCTTTTGACGGACCATCGGCAATCTGGCGTGCAAGCTCTTCATTACGGCGAGCAATCTCTTCCGTGCTGAACAGTTCCTCAATGTTCTTACCGCGCACAACTGGCATCGGCAGGCTCCCTGGGCTGGCGCAATGTTCAAGATGAGCGATGCGCGAAAACACTGGCATGAACCGCCACACGAAACCGTGACTGTGGGCGGCTCTGGTCAAAATATGCTCTGGCTTTTAGAGCTTTGTGGCGGAAACGGCAATGCAAACGCGACTGAAGGCTGTGCTTCATCGGCAAAACTTCGTGGATATCGTGGAAGAAGGCGCACAAAACAGCGCGTCCGACCCTCCACATCGGGTTTGCGGTATGCGGCTTAGCTGGTATTGATGTTTTCGATAAAGCGTCATTTTGTAATCTTGGGTTGAGTATGGCTCTCATTCAATTCGAAAATGTCGGCCTGCGTTACGGAATGGGGCCGGAAGTGCTCAGGGATCTTACCTTCGATGTCCCAAAACACTCATTTCAGTTCCTGACCGGGCCTTCCGGCGCGGGAAAAACAACACTGCTCAGGCTTATGCTGATGGCTTTGAAGCCGACGCGTGGGCTGATCCGTCTTTTTGATCGCGATGTGGCGGTCATTCCACACCGTGAACTGCCGATGTTGCGCCGGCGGGTCGGTATTGTGTTTCAGGATTTTCGCCTGCTCGATCATATGACGACTTATGAAAATGTGGCGCTGCCGCTGAGGGTTCGTGGCAAAGACGAAGTCACTTATCGCAATGATGTTATCGAGCTTTTGAAATGGGTCGGGCTTGGCGAGCGGCTTCATGTGCATCCGGCCGTCTTGTCCGGTGGAGAAAAGCAACGCGCAGCCATTGCCCGGGCGCTGATTGATCAACCGGAGGTGTTGCTGGCCGATGAGCCAACCGGCAATGTTGATCCGCCGATGGCGCGGCGGCTGCTCAGCCTTTTTGTCGAGCTGAACCGTCTTGGAACTGCAGTTGTCATCGCGACTCACGATATCGGTCTGATGGATCGTTATGATGCCCGCCGTATGATCCTGTCTGAAGGGAGGCTTGAAATCTATGAGTAGGCCGCCCCAGTCAGGTCGCGATCCCAGACGTGGCGTGCCGGGTCGCAACGCTCAGGATGCTGCCCGAAAAGGCGGAGCCGGTCTGCCACCGCGCCGCTTCGGAGCGTCGAAAACCGGCGGTGCAGGAGCGGGCGGCGGGCGAGTGTCAAAACCGTCAGGACCTCCACGTATGATTGCATCTGGCAGGAGGAAGCCGACGCCGATCGTTCCGCCCGGCAATGTTCAGTCTCGGGCCCTGATGGCGGTGATTGCCATCATGGCGTTCCTGGCATGTCTTACGCTTGGCGGTGTCTCGATGATCCGGGCAACAGCGGCGAGCTGGCAGGGCGGGATTTCGCGTGAAGTCACCATCCAGATCAAGCCGCAGGAAGGTCGAGACATGAATGCGGCATTGCTGCAGGCCCGCGATATTGCCCTGCAGTTTGTCGGCACAGTGGAGGGGCGGATTGTCGACGAAGCGGCCACTGAACGTCTGCTGGAACCATGGCTTGGCACCGGCCTTGATTTTGATGAACTACCTGTACCGCGTCTGGTGATCATCACAATTGATGAACGGAACCCGCCGGATTTTTCGGCAATGGCCAACGCGCTGCAAAAGCAGGTTCCCGGTGCCTATCTGGACGATCACCGGGCCTGGGTGAACCGGCTTTCGTCGATGGCGGATGCAATGACGTCGATCGGCCTTTCGATCATGATGCTGGTTTTCTTCGCCATGATCCTGACCGTGATTTTCGCAACGCGTGGTGCGCTTTCCGGTAGCCGGTCAATTGTCGAAGTGTTGCACTTCGTCGGTGCTGAACGCTCCTTCGTTGCCTCACAGTTCCAGCGTCATTTTTTCAATGTTGCGTTGAAAGGGGCGTTTCTTGGTGGTTTTCTCGCCTGTCTGTTTTTCGCCGCTGCCCGGATCTGGCAAAGCCGCTTTCTGGCAACCCCCGGCGCAGATCAGGCCACTGCGCTGTTCGGATCGATCTCCATCGGCTGGGGGGCTTTTGCCGGCATCCTGCTGACAGTCCTGATTGTCGCTGCGTTGACAACTCTGACAGCACGTCTGACGGTCATGCGCACAATTCACGAGATCGACCACATCCGCTCAGATCCGGAACAATCTAATCCGGTCTGATGCTATATTGAACGACCTTTTCTTATCCTTGTGTTTTCATGCATGACCGGGGGCTGAATTTCGGCCACAAAAAACTTGATGTATAGAGGTCAGGTTCGCCCTGATTCGAACAAAACTTCTGGGTTCATACCCACAATAAATAATGGAACTGGCCTTCAGGCCGCGAATAAAGTGAGCGAACCACGCATGCCGGAACAAAACGGTCAGCCGCATGACAATGCTGAAACCGCTGCAAATGGCAGTGCTGAGCCTGTGAGGCGTTTCTCGCTTTTCCGGTTTCTACTGGCTTCATTGGTGATCTGTGCGGTGGCATTCGCGGGTGGCTTCGTCTGGTTTTGCGGAAATATTCTTCTGACCAACGCGCCAGCGCATGTGAAAGGCGATGCCATTGTCGTGCTGACCGGTGGCCCAAGACGGATTGATGTAGCGTTGCGTCTTCTTGAGGAGGGCAAAGGTGATCGGCTTTTGATCTCTGGAGTCAATCCATCAACGAGCGGTGAGAGTATTCGAAAGCTTACCGGTGGAGACAGTGATCTTTTTGAGTGTTGTGTTGATATTGGCTACGAAGCCTTAACGACACAGGGCAATGCTGCAGAAACACGGCATTGGCTGGCCGACCATGATTACCAGCGTGTTATCGTGGTCACGAGCGGTTATCATCTGCCACGCAGCTTGTTTGAGCTGCGGTCGATTGATCCGGACACGACCTTTATCGGCTATCCTGTTGCCAGTCTGAGTGAAAACGCCGGATTTGCAGAAAAGTTTAAGACATTGAAGATTGTCGGGGCGGAATATCTCAAGTTTATCGGTGCGCATGTTCGCGCCTATGCCGGTCTGGAGCGTATTTCAGGAACTGGCCTGCAAAGTTCCATGACAGATTTGTCTGCACGCGGGAGAGCGGCATGAGGCTGTTGCGCTCTTTCATCTTCAACTTTGTTTTTTATGTTGGAACGGCGCTGCGCATGATTGTGCTTTCGCCGTTCTATTTCAGCGTTTCGCGAGAGCGGGCTTACCGTGTCGTGGTTCAGGGCTGGGGCCGTTTTGTCAATCGCCAGATGCGCTGGTGGGCCGGTGCAACATTCGAGATCGAGGGGCTGGAGCATCTGCCGGATGGTCCTTGCATCATCGTTCCCAAGCACCAGTCAGCCTGGGACACAATCCTGCTTTTGCCATGGATCCCCGATTCCGTCTTTATGCTGAAACGTGAACTGATCGAGATGCCGCTGTTTGGATGGTACCTGAAGAAGCAGCGCCAGATTGCCGTCGATCGCGCTGCAAAAGGGCGCAACATGGCTGATGCGATCCTTCGCACGAAAGCTGAGGTGGAAACCGGACGCCAGCTTATCATTTTTCCTGAAGGGACGCGTCGTCCGCCGGGCGCTCTGCCAGAGTACAAGCGTGGCATCCAGAAACTCTATGCCAATCTCGATATTCCTGTCATTCCTGTCGTCATGCATCCGGGTCTGTTCTGGCCGCGTGGCAGTTTCTGGCGCTATGGCGGGCACTTTAAAGTGCGCGTGCTGGAGCCGATCGCGCCCGGCATGGAGCCAAAAGCCTTTTTTACCCATCTGGTTGAAACCATGGAGCGGGAAAGCGATCAGCTTCTTTTGGAAACAGTTGCAGCCAATCCTCAGCTGCCCTTGCCTGAAATCACGCAGAAGCGTGTTGATGCATTGAAGAAAAACGCGAACCCGCTGGCTGAAATGCGCTAGCCTATTGAATCTACGCATCGGCTCGAATCTGAGGTTCGTTTCACTGTTCCGCTTGCTCTGACGGAATGTCAGATTCAAGGAGAGTGACTGGCAAGTTCGTGTTTCTCTTGTGGTTTTCGAATTTCAAATTCACCACACTAGCGCCCCACCTTGTCTGCAGGCCTTTCAGGCGCCTGTTCCAGAAGCCTGGCGACCAGCTCAAGATCGCTGTCCTTTATGGACATTTTTCTCAGATGCTCAACCGTGCTGATCACATAGTCGTGGTTTGCGCCTGCCTTGCCCTGCGCATGGCGCACCATCTGCGCCTGACGGTCAAGGCTGAGCCGGCCCATATACTGCTCATGGGCAGGATCGACCACATAGCAAACGGCCGGTACCGACTGTTCATTGGCAAGCGTGATGGGCAGTATAAGTTCACGGTAGGCGTTGGTCACAAGCTCTCTGGCGCGCAGATACTGCATCACTTCCCGCTCTTTTTCCGCATCGACCGCAAAGGCAACGCCTTCACAGGCGCCACCGCGATCCAGTCCCATGACGAGGCCTGGCGTTTCGCGTGTCCCGCGGTAAATATGAGAGGAAATGCAAAGGCTCCGGTGGTATCCAGAAAGCTGCGCGCGTGTGCGTCGCAGGCTTTCAAAACCCGGATTCCACATTAAAGAGCCATAGCCAAATACCCAGAATTCGTTCATATGCTGTTGCCTGACGCTGATTTGACGAACACAGGAAAAGTGGAGAAGCGCAATGGCGAGGTCAAGCCGGACAGGAAAAGTTCTGAAATGGGCGGTCATCGCCGTTGTCATTCTGGCTGTCCTTTATGCCGCAGGCTGGTTTTTTATTGCCCGAACCGTAAAAGCCCGCATTTTCGCTTTGCTTGAAGGCACAAACGGGCAGGACGTGGTCGTTCAGTGCAGCGAGCTTGGCTATCAGGGTTTTCCTGTGAATTTCGGATTTTCCTGCCGCGATTTGCATGTGCGTGACCGTGCAACGAATATGACGGCTGACCTGCCGGGCCTTCTTGCTCGTGCGCCGGTTTATTCGCCCTGGGCGGTTGAAACCACGCTGGAGGGACCGCTGACGCTCGATAGCGGTCATGGTGTGATGGTGCGTTCTGAATGGAGCGCACTGGGCGGTAAGATGATTTATGGTGATGACGCCCCGCGCTTTCTGTCCTTCAGTTTTGAGGATATGACCACGCGCTTTTCCAATGCTGATGATCAGGAAGGCACGCTGACGATTGAAGGCGGCGAAGGGCTGACGCGCGATAATGAAGGCGACCTTGATGTCGCCTTGTCCATCAGCAATGCGATTTTGCGCCCTCAGAACAAGGCGGATGCTCTGGACCCTGTTTCGATCAATCTGAATGCAACAGTTGAAAATGGCGGCGCGATGCTGGGCGAGCCGATCCGGCTGGAAGCACTCCGGGGTAAAAGTGGCATTGTCGATCAGGCGATGCTGACCATTGGTACGCATGGTTCCCACGTAGCACTTTCAGGCCCCTACAGTTTCGATGCGCAGGGGTATCTGAGCGGTAATTTCAAAGTTGAACTTGCTGGTATCGATATTCTGGCACGTGCGATCGGTATCGCTATCCCCGAATCCGCCAATGCCGTGAACACCATCGCCGGGCTGGTAAATGCACTTGCATCCGGGCAGAAGAGCCTTGCAGTTACAGTTAAGGTTGATGGTGGCAAAGCCTCCATGGGCTTTATTCGGCTGGGCCGGTTGCCGCCAATCTGAGGTTAAAACCAGAGCGGGACCGCTGTTCACTGAAACACGGACCCGCTCTGTCTTTTTCTTTGAAGCTGTTTGCAGACCTCAGACGTTTCCGTCTGACGGCGAAAGGCCTCAGTCTTTACGCTCGATCTTGTGGCGGCCAAAGTCGGGCGCATCGACGTCCTGACCGGCCTCGATGATCGAACGGCGGATCGCCCGGGTCCGTGAAAACAGATCGAAAAGCTTATCGCCTTCACCCCATCGGATCGCGCGCTGAAGATAAGCGAGGTCTTCGGAAAACCGCGCCAGCATCTCAAGAATCGCATCCTTGTTGTGCAGGCAGACGTCGCGCCACATTGTGGGATCGGAGGCCGCCAGGCGGGTGAAATCCCGAAAGCCGGAAGCCGAATATTTGATCACTTCGCCTTCGGTCACGGTCTCCAGATCATCTGCTGTACCGACAATATTATAGGCTATGATGTGCGGCAAGTGTGAGACAATCGCCAGAACCTTGTCATGGTGCGCCGGGTCCATCTGATCGACCATGGAGCCTAGCGCCTGCCAGAAACGTGTCAGCTTATCCAGCGCATCAGGATCAGTGTCATTCTGCGGTGTCAAAATGCACCAGCGGTCTTTGAACAAGCCTTCAAATCCCGCATCCGGGCCAGAGCTTTCCGTACCGGCGATCGGGTGACCTGCGATGAAGTGCACGCCTTCAGGTACATGGGGAGCCATCTGCTCAATGACCGATTTCTTGGTTGAGCCCACATCGGTCAGTATGGCGCCGGCTTTCAGCGATGGTGCAATGGCTTCGGCGACTGCGCCGGAGGCACCGACGGGCACAGAGACGATCACGAGGTCAGCACCACGCGCGGCATCTCTTGGGTCCGTAGTGTAGCGGTCCCCCAGATGAAGCTCTTCGGCACGGCGCAGCGTTTCGGCAGACCGTGTTGAAACGACGATCTCACCGGCCAGACCTTTTGCCCGCATATCACGGGCGATGGATGAGCCAATCAGCCCGATGCCGATCAGCGTCACACGTTGAAAATGCACATCCCTCATCATAAAGCGCCTGTTTTTGCTTTCTGATTCATAAAGGCCTTTAAAGCTTCGATCACGCCGAGATTGGCTTCTTCTGTGCCGATGCTCATGCGCAATGCATTGGGGAACCCATATCCGGCGACAGCACGCAGCACATAACCTTTCGAAGAAAGGTAACGGTCGGCATCCGGCGCGCGCCTGCCATCTTCATCCGGGAAGTGGATCAAAATGAAGTTTGTGACCGATGGCGTGACCTTCAGGCCAAGCGCCGTCAGTTCCTCAGTCATCCGATCAATCCAGCTGGTGTTGAAGGCAACGGCTTCTTCGGTGAAGCCGGTATCCCTGACCGCCTCTGTCGCCGCGGCAATCGCCATCGCATTCAGATTGAACGGGCCACGTACCCGATCCAGTGCCTGTACAATTTCGAGAGGACCGTAAAGCCAGCCGACGCGCAGGGCAGCCAATCCGTATACCTTCGAAAACGTTCGGGTCATCACGACATTGTTGCTGTGGCCGACAAGCTCCATGCCGGATTCATAGTCATTGCGGCGCACATATTCGGCATAGGCAGCATCAAGCACCAGAATGACATTGGCAGGCAGCGCTTCCTGAAGTCTGCGGATCTCCGACATTGGCAAATAGGTACCGGTCGGGTTGCCCGGATTTGCAAGGAAAACCATTCTGGTTTTGTCTGTCACCGCAGCCAGAATGGCATCGATATCGACACGGGCATCCTTTTCTTTCACGGTAACCGGTGTTGCGCCATTGGCCATGATCTGGATTTTATAGACCAGAAAACCGTGCTCGGTGATGATCGCTTCATCGCCTTCACCAAGGTACACATGGCACAGCAGCCCGAGAAGCTCGTCGGAACCATTGCCGCAAATGATGTTTGCCGTGTTCAGACCATAAAGCCCGGCAATCGCCTGCCGAAGGCTGGAGGCCTGGCCATCGGGATAGAGTTCCAGATGTGCGGCAACATGTTTCATTGCTTCCAGCGCCTTCGGGCTGGGGCCGAGCGGTGTTTCATTCGACGACAGCTTATGCACCTTCGCCACGCCTTCGACATGATCTTTGCCGGGCACATAAGCGGCAATATCCATGACACCGGGGCGGGGGGTGGGCTTTATCGTCGAATTACGCATCGGAAACCTCAAAGATATTGTGGGCTGAAACTGCCCGATTAAAACGGAAGAAGGAATAATCAGGATTACCGCGATTGTCGAGGGCGGCAGCGCCCGTCTTTTAAGGGGTGTGTGGCCAGTCAGCTGGTCTGTCCCGGGTCGTGGGAACCCCCTGCGGCGAAAGCGCGGGAACAAGAACCTTGCGCGATGCGCGGGCTGTCACCGGCAGACCCTGATAAAGCCGCTTCTGCGCTTCAACAAGGATGGCGCCGGAAAAGGCTGGCCAGAGCGTTCGTCCTGATCGTTCAAAACTTGAGCGAAACTTCAGCACGGCACGGCTTTTTGAAGGCGGGAAGAACAGCGCTTCGGCGAAGGCGCCGGGGGTGAAATTCGTCTCGCGCAGCAGGCCTGTGATCTGACTTTTCGAATAGGGCCTGCCATTGCCGAAAGGTGTGTGATCGAGACGCGCCCATACACCGCGACGGTTTGGGGCCACGATGACGACGCGGCCTCCAGGTGCCAGAACCCGCCAGAGTTCGCGCATCGTGTCACCCGGACTTTCGGTAAATTCAAGCGCATGGACCAGAAGTACGCGGTCGACCGAGGCGTCGGGCAGAGGCAGTTCCTCATTATAGACCAGTGCGGTGGCTGAAGGGCCTGATGATGGCCAGTTGATTGCACCCTGAGAGGCCGGCATGAAAGCCATGGCGCGTTCTGCATCCGCACTGAAGCGGTCAAGATAGGGGAGGCTGTAACCAAGGCCGACCAGCCGTTCATCCGGCATTTTCGCCCATATCGACGTTAACGCCAAAGAGATCGACTGGGCAGCAAGCCGCCCCAGCCGGGTATGATAGAAAGCGCGCAGATCGACGATATCAGTGTTCATGTGCTGAGTTAATCCCGAGGCCGGTTGGACTTCAAGTGCCAAATCACTACATTGAGAAAAGCAGACAGTATCAGAGGAAGAGCTGATGACCCGACTGGAAATCGCCGTATTCATGTGCCGCTCGGATAATTATGGCGTTCTCGTTCATGACCCTGAAACGGGCCGGACAGCAACCATTGATGCCCCTGATGCGGACGCGGTGGCGGGTGAGGCTGAAAAACGAGGCTGGAAGCTCACGGATATCCTGACGACCCACCACCACAAGGATCATGTCGAAGGTAACCTTCCGCTGAAGGAACGTTATGGTTGCCGGATCGTCGGCCCGGTCGAGGAGGCGGTGGTGATTCCCGGCCTCGATCTTGCTGTGGCGGAAGGCGATCCATTGGAGTTTGCCGGTCACCGGATTGAGGTGATTGAAACGCCCGGCCATACGGCAGGTCACATCTGCTATCACTTTGTTGATGACAAACTGCTGTTTGCAGCTGACACGCTCTTTGCCATGGGCTGCGGTCGGCTGTTCGAACGGCCTGCGGCAGTCATGCTGACGTCACTTGAAAAGCTGATGGCGCTGCCGGACGATACAGAAGTGTATTTCGGTCATGAATATACGCTGGCGAATGCGAAGTTTGCGCTTTCCGTCGATGGTGACAATCAGGTGTTGAAGGAAAGGGCAGAGGCCATCGCAGCGCTTCGCGATGCCGGTGATTTCACGATCCCCACGACCATCGGTCTGGAAAAGAAAACCAATCCTTTCCTGCGGTTTGAAAATCCGGCAATGCGCGCCGGTCTGGAAATGGAAAACGCCAGCAATGCCGAAGTGCTTGCTGAAATCCGCCGGCGAAAGGATCATTTCTGATGACAGCCGATGAGATTATTGAAACGCTCGGGCTGCAGGGACACCCCGAAGGTGGCTGGTTTGCCGAGACCTATCGGGATTTTTCCGACGGTTCTGAACGCGGCGTTTCGAGCCTGATCTATTTTCTGCTCAAACGCGGCGAACGCTCTCACTGGCACCGGCTGCATTCCGCCGTAGAGGTTTGGCATTACTATTCCGGAGATTCGCTGAAGCTGCATATGTCGGGCGATGCGGGGCCTGTGGAAACCGTGGTGCTCGGACCTGATCTGGCCAACGGCGAACGCCCGCAAGCCGTTGTTCCGGCGGGATGCTGGCAGGCCGCAGAAACACGCGGCGATTACACGCTGGTTGGTTGTACGGTCGCGCCCGGATTTGTATTCGACGATTTCGAACTGGCCGTTTCTAAGTGGGTGCCGGGGACTTGATCGGTTTTACCCTGCGTTGCGCTTTTTGAAGATCATATCACGGGCGGCCAGCAGCGCGCCGCCGGTGATCAGGAGGCAGGCCATGATGACGCGCCATCCGGGTTCGCCGAATCTGAACGCGATCAGAATGATTGTTGAAAGCAGAGGTGCTGCATAACTGGCGGCTCCCAGGACCTGAATATTGCCCTTCTTGACGCCAAAATCCCACGCGTAAAAAGCAAGTCCCACTGGAAACAGGCCCAGTCCGATGACAGCGAGCCACTGGCTGATGCTTTCCGGCCAGACCGTTGTTTCAAGCAGGAGATGACAAAGCAGGGACAGAAGAGAGGTCGCAAGACAGAAGCCGGTAACCACATCTGTCGAAACCTTGGCAAAGGAGCGTGAAATCAGCGAATAGCTGGTCCAGGTGAATGCGCCCAGAAATGCCGCTGCATAGCCAAGACTGTATTCTCCGCTCAAAGTCAGTCCCCCGCCGCGCGTCACCAGTATCGCGGTTCCGGCGAAGCCTGCAACGGCACCCAGAATGTGATGCGCCTTCAGCTTCTCGCCGGGAAGCAGCGCCGAACCGACGACGATCAGCAGTGGCCAGAGATAGGCGATCAGCCCGGCATCCACGGCGGGCGCATTGCGAAGGGCGGTGAAATACAGAAAGTGATATCCGAAAAGCCCACCGATCCCGGCAATCCAGACCTTCGGCGGCTGCCGCAGCAGGTGCAGGCGTTCAGGCTTTGCGGTCAGAACCGCGATTCCCGGCAGGCTGGCAATGGCAAAGGCAATAGCAGAAAGCTGAAAAGGCGGGACGTTGCCTGAAGCTGCCGTGAAAAGGGCGAGAAACGACCACATCACAACAGCGGAAAACCCGATCAGCGTGGCGCGGAGTGTCATGAAAAACCTTTGGAGAGAAGAAGGTGTCGGACCAGATCAGCTTAAACGCCGAACTTTGATGCGTAAATCTGAAGCTGCCCGATCTTCAGCGGAATTTTAGCCATCACCGGCGCATAAACCTGCAGCTCATCGTTAAAGGCGAACCAGACAACAAGCTCGCGCGTATTGGCCAGGTATTCGATGTCGTCATCCTCACGCTCATAGCCGGCAATCGGGCGGAAGCGAACCGCGCAGCCAATGGCGCGGCCGGAAAAGCCTGTTGTCGAAAACGGCCGGCTGCCCACAGGCGCAAGTTCGAGATTCAGGCGAGTCTCACCATCGAAAATCGCAATCTCGCCATAGCATGGGTTTTTGGAGGCCGGCAGCAACAGCGCCGAAATGGGATCAATGACGTTTCTGAGGTGCCGCGATTCGACCTCGACCCAGTCCGGTCCGCGCGGACCATGTGGTGGATTGACTTCTGCACTGGTGACACGATTGCGCGAAAAAGCAGCTGAATACGTTCGTTCGTCATCGCCTTCACGGTAGGTCAGATCAAATTGACGGGTCTCCGGCTTGTTGTTTTTCCACACACCTTCTGCCTTAACATCGACGGCAATATCGGAAAACAGGCTGCCAAGTCCGGCAGCTTTGATGTCGGCTGCAATCGAGTAACGGTTGTCCTTCACTGTTGTGTTGAAGGCGGCATTGGCGATTCGGATCCCGGAAAAGGATAGCGTGTAAACCGTTTCCTGCGAGATATCCTCAGCGCTGGCCGAAGCGAATCCCGTCAGGACTATCGAGATAACGGCAAGACAATAAATGGCGGTTCTACGCATCTGGCTTTCCTGAATCGTCAAAAACTTACATTGTTGCTAGACTGTATCTCTAACAGAGAAATAAAAAAACACCGCGAATTTGTGTGTGCTTAACGAAAAACCGGACGTTTGCCTTGACCTCAGCGGGGCATAAGACTATAGAACCGCAACTTTCCAATTATCTGCCAATTGGATCGCGGGGCTAGGTCGTCCCGTTGAAGGCCGTTGGCTGAAGACGAGAATAGGTGAAATTATGTCCCGCACGTGTGAATTGACTGGTAAGGGCGTGCTGTCCGGCAACAATGTCAGCCATGCCAACAACAAGACCCGCCGCAAGTTTCTCCCGAATCTTTGCCGCGTAACCCTGATGTCCGAAGCCACCGGCCAGAGCTACAAGCTGCGCGTTTCCGCTGCCGCTCTTCGCTCGGTCGAGCATCGTGGTGGTCTGGATGCATTCCTGCTGAAGGCAAGTGACAACGAGCTTTCTTCGCGCGCTCGCCTGCTGCGCAAGGAAATTGCCAAGAAGACAGCTGAAAACGCTGCAGCCTGATCGTAGGGCTTTCTGATTAGTCTGGGAGAGCCTTCCGCTTTGCGGTGAGGCTCTTTCTTTATTCAAACGCCGCTGGTGGCATAACCCAGGATAAAAAAATGCGACAGTCTTCGTCTGTTCTCATTTACAGCCTGCTGATGGCAGGTGTCGTTCTCGCCTCAAACATTCTTGTACAGTATCCGGTTCAGGGAGCGCTTTATGGCATTTCTCTGGCAGATCTGCTGACATGGGGCGCCTTTACCTACCCGCTTGCTTTCCTTGTGAACGATCTGACCAATCGGCAGTTCGGACCGGTTGCGGCCCGAAAAGTTGTATTCGTCGGCTTTGTGATCGGTGTGGCCTTTTCTTTCTATGCGTCTGTTCCGCGAATCGCGATTGCCTCGGGTACAGCGTTTCTGGTCGGTCAGTTGCTGGATGTGACGCTGTTCAACAGGTTACGGCGTCAAAGCTGGTGGAAGGCGCCGCTTGTCGGATCGTTCTTCGGATCGATTCTTGATACGGTCCTGTTTTTCTCGATCAGCTTTGCTGCGGTTTTCGTCTTCATCGGCGCCAATGACGAGTTTGCGCTCGGTGTCGCGCCACTCTTCGGTGTGTTTTCGGTCGTCGAAATTCCGCGCTGGATGTCTTGGGCGCTGGGCGACCTTTCGGTCAAGCTCGGCTTCAGCCTGATCATGCTTTTACCCTATGGCGCGCTGATGAGCGTTCTGAAGCCCATGCGCGCGGTTGAACGCACTGCTTAAATCAGAATGAGGTTTTGCGCCTCTGCGGCCAGCTTGCAAGATCAATGAAGGCCCGGTCCGTTGTTTCTGACCGGGCCTTTTTGTATTCTTGATGACTAAAGCACGATGCTTAGATTTAAGGCCAGTCCCGGCCGTCACTGGTCGCCGCTGACGATGGCCTCAACCATCCGTCGCGGGCCTTTCTCCGCAATCATGCGATAGGCACCGGTAACTGCCGAACGAAAAGCAGGCTCGCGGCGCAGCTCCTCATCGAAAATGCTTTCTTCCGAAAGGATGTGGTCAACCAGTGCATCGCCCTCAAGTGTTCGTGCAGCATCCAGCAGGGTTTCTGCCATCGGATCGGTGAGTTTCTCACCGGTGATCTGCTTTTCGCGGATGAAGTGGATCCAGCCTGCAACTGTCAGAGCCAGAAGCGGCCATGGGCGCGCATCATCGATATTGATGGCGACGCCATGTAAGATGCGCTGTGGCAGCTTCTGGCTCGTATCCCAGGCGATCTGTGCCGTGCGATGCTTCAGCTTCGGGTTCTCAAAGCGGTGGGTCAGGGCATCGGCATAGTCTTCCAGGCTGACGCCTTCAATCGGCGGCAGGGTGGGAGCCTGTTCTGACAGCATGATCTGGCGTGCGGCCTTGCGGAAAACCGGATCTGCCATGCAGTCGGAAACGGTTTCGAGATCGGAAAGGCTGCCCAGCATGGCAAGAAATGTATGCGCCCCGTTGAGCATGCGAAGCTTCATCATTTCATAAGGGCGCACATCGTCCGTCAGCATCGCGCCGCCTTCAGCATATGGCGGGCGTCCTGCGGCAAAATCATCCTCGATGACCCACTGGCGGAAGGGCTCGCAAACGATACCGTTTTCATCTTCACGCCCGTCGTTCAGCTCCAGAAGCAGGCCTCTGCCGTAATCATCGAGTGCCGGAACAACGCGATCCACCATGGTCGAGGGGAAGGTCACATTGGCGTCGATCCAGTCGGCAAGCCCGCGGTCACGTTCATGGGCATAGTGTAAAACTGCAGCGCGTGCCAATTTGCCATTGTCGGGCTGATTGTCGCAGGAGAGAACAGTCAGTCCGCCAAGGCCGCGTTCCCTGCGCCGGGCCAGTCCGGCCACAATAACGCCGATTGCCGTTGTCGGATGTTCCGGGTTTTCCAGATCAGCCTGAATGCCCTTGTTCTGAAGGTCAAGATGGCCGTTTTTGCAGCAATAGCCTTTTTCGGTGATGGTCAGGCTGATGACTGACATTGCATCGCCGGCGATATGGTCGAGAAGGGTATCAATGCCGTCACGTTTGGGGTGACAGGTGCCTATGACCACGCCGATCTCGCGTGCGGTGACGCTCTCTGCATCGATCTCAGCGACGGTATAAAGTCCGTTGGCTTCATCAAGAGCGGACAATTCCTCCGCCCCGGAGTTCAAACGCACGGCGATCACGCCCCAGTCACCGCCGGTTTTGTTCAGCCCTTCCTGCAGATAGACCATCTGATGCGCGCGCGCGAAAGCACCGAATCCGATATGCAGAATGCGTGGCTTCAGGGCTTTGCGGTCGCATTCCAGTCCAGCCCGGGTAAAGGTTTCTTGCATTGTCAGGGTCCTCATGTTTCGGCCTTCCAGGCGATAATGCCAGAGGTTTACTACCGCACAGGCACGCTGACAAACGTCAACACGTCATTTCCGGGTAGAAAAAAGGCCTCCCGGTCAGACAAGGACCGGGAGGCCGGAAGATGCTTGCCGCAATCAGAGCGGCAAAGACACGTCGTTCGAAGCAGGCTCGCCGTTCACCTCAAGCACACGTTTTTCGCCATAGGGCAGGATGAATGTGGCCTCGCTGTAGGGCGGCTTGTAGCTGCCTTCGCTGGCCGTGGTAAGCGTCAGGCTGTCGGTGTTGCCCGAGAGCTTGAAACGCATCACCCGGCAATCACCATCCTTCCAGCGCATTGTGTCGCCATCATCTTCATACTGAGTGCTGTCAGCCGTAAATGCGCCTGGAACCGGGAAGACGGCAAAGGTGCGTTTCACGTCTGCTGCAGCGTTGGCACGGTTTGCGCCTTCACTGAGCGGAATGATTGCTCCGGCACGAACAAACAGCGGCATGCTGTCGAGTGTCACAGGAAGCGTGATTTCCGAGCCAGGCATATAATATTCGCCAGTCCAGAAATCCCACCAGCCTGTTTCGTTTTCCGGCAGGTAAACGGTGCGCCCGGTTGCACCCTTTTCCACGACATTGGCCACCAGAAGATCACGCCCAAGCATGAAGTCGTCGGTTTCCTCATAGGTGCGCAGATCGCGGGGGTGATCCAGGAAGGTCGGGCGGATCATCGGTTCGTGATCGACCGTTGCCAGCCATGTCAGCGTGTAGAGATAGGGTGTCAGACGATAACGGAAGTTCAGAGCCGCGCGGATCTGCGGCAGCACTTCAGGATACATCCAGGCTTCATTGGCCGTGCCGTCATCGTTCCACGAATGGATCGTCAGGCGCGGGTGGAAAATCCCGTTTTGCACCCAGCGGACAAAAAGCTCTGGTTCCGGTTTCGGGCCGGAAAATCCACCGACATCGTGGCCGACATTATAGATGCCGGAAAGCGAGAGGCCCAGTCCCATACGGATGTTGTAGCGGATCGTGTCCCAGCGCGTGTAATTGTCGCCGGTCCATGTCTGAACGTAACGCTGAATGCCGGGGCAGCCAGCACGCGAAATCAGGTACTGCCGGTGATCCGGACTGAAAGCCTGTTGTGCTTCCAGCGAGGCACGACTCATCAGCATGGAATGCAGTGGACGAATAACGGAAATCGGAATTTCGTGGCCAAAACCATGGCAGCGGGCTTCGTCATCCCAGATTTCGTATTCGTTGTTGTCGTTCCAGGTGCAGGCGATACCTTTTTTCAGCAGTTGTTCGGTTACACCGGCTTTCCACCAGTTGACGGCATCCGGATTGGTGAAATCGAGATGCGCGCCGGAATCATCCCAGTAAACGGCATCGGCATAGGTGTCTTCTTCGCTGTCCTTGACGAACAGACCGGCTGCAAGAGCTTCGTCGAAGCGCGGATGGTCCTGCAGAAGTGCCGGTTTGATATTGGCGATCAGCGTCAGCCCGGCATCGGAGAACTTTTCCGACATGGTCTCAACGGACGGGAACTTTTCATAATTCCAGTTGAAGACGTAACGTTTGGGGCCGATGGAGGTATAGCCCGAAGACATCTGAAAGCTGTCGCAGGGAATGTCGTGCTCGGAGAGTTTCGACAGAAAACCTTCAAGCTCCTGCTGTGCGTTTGGACGATCGGTATAGGCCATCGTCGAGCCAGAATATCCCAGTGCCCAGCGCGGCATGAAGGCCGTGCCGCCGGTGAGTTTGGTCTGACCCTTTACTAGGTCGATGAGCTCCGGTGCCCATGCGAAGTAATAGTCAAGGTCACCGTCGAGCGCGCGATAGGCGCGGAACGGCTTATGATAGTTGTCGAACTCGTTACCGAGATCGAACCAGCAGGACGACAGGTTGTCATAAAAAACCGAAAAGGCACCAGCATCCGGTGTGGCCGTCAGTGTGACTGGCAGATGCTTGTAAAGCGGATCGGTCGATTTGGCGTCATAGCCCATTGCATCGAGATTGCGCATCTCGAAGCGACGGCCTGAGCGCTCCAGATTTCCCGCCTTTTCACCAAGCCCATAGACCTTTTCGCCGGGCTTTCTGAGAAGAAAGTGGCTGTTGCGATGGTCACGGATGCCAAGCATGTAAGCGCCGGTAGGGCGCTCTTCGGCCACAAGCCGCCAGTTGCCGTCTGCCTGCTTTGCTTCCCAGCGCATGGTCAGCGGCTGTTCAATAATCAGCCGCAGCGTCGTTGTCGACAGCGTGATGGCTTCACCTTCTTCGAGGCTGAAGGCTGGTCGTGTGAAGCCTGAAAAATCGTCACGGGAGCGGCCTTCAAAAGGGACGTCTTCAGTTGGTGCCACAGACCATGTGCGATCCAGCCGCCATTGCCCGTCTTTCTTGAGGGAGACCCTGAAAAGGGCCTCCTCCAGCACGGTGACTTCGAGCGTGTGTCTGTCATCGACAGTCAGGCGAATGCCGTTTTCGTGTTTGTCGGCAAGTACCCAGTTTTTCAGTGTACGCATTGTATCTTACCCTGCATATCCAAGGAGCCAGCGCGGCAGCGACAGGCTGATTGCGGGAATGTACGTGACCATCATCAGTACAACGAGCAGCGTCAGGAAGAACGGGATCAGTGGTTTGATCACTTTCGGAATCGTTGTTTCGCCTACAGAGCAACCGATAAACAAGGCCGATCCTACAGGTGGTGTGCAGATGCCAACGCAAAGGTTCAAAGTCATCATGACGCCGAATTGAACCGGATCCATGCCGAGCTTTTCAACAACCGGCAGCAGGATCGGGGTGAAGATCAGCAAGGCCGGTGTCATGTCCATAAACGTGCCGACAACCAGCAAAACGACGTTCAGGATCAGCAGGATCATGATCGGGTTATCCGACAGGTTCAGCATATAGTCGGAGATCATGTTCGGGATGTTCCCGAAGGCCATTGCGCGTGACATGGCGATCGAGCAGCCGATCATCAGGAGAACGACCGAAGTGGTGACCGCTGATTCCAGAATGATGGATGGCAATTGCTTGATCGAGGTTTCACGATACCAGACGAAAGCCAGCAACAGCGTATAGACGACGGCGATGGCCGAGGCTTCAGTCGCCGTGAAAATACCGGCGATGATTCCGCCCATGACGACGACGATCAGGCCAAGCGGGAGGATGGCGTCGAGGCCTTTGGTGACGAACTCACGGGTGCTGGGACGGGGTTGGGTCGGGTAGCCACGCTTTTTGGCGATGATACCAGCCACAATCATGATTCCAAAACCCATGAGAATGCCGGGAACATAACCGGCGACAAACAGCGCTGCGACCGATGTGCCACCGGTGATCAGCGAAAACACAATGAAGGTCGCGCTTGGCGGGATCAGAAGCCCGGTGGTGCAGGATGAGATATTGACCGCTGCCGAGTAGGCCGGGTCATAACCTTCCTTTTTTTGCAGTGGCGACATAACGCCGCCGACGGCGGCGGCCGAAGCAACAGCCGAGCCTGAAAGCGCGCCGAACATCATGTTGGCAAGAACATTCACATGCGCCAGAGAACCGGGAAGCGCGAAACCGATCACCTTGGCAAAATCAATGAGCCTGCGGGCGATGCCGCCGCGGTTCATGATATTGCCTGCCAGAATGAAGAACGGGATTGCCAGCAGGGTGAAGGAATCAAGCCCGGAGGCCATCTGCTGGGCAACGATAAAGAACGACTGGTCAAAGCCGACAAACAGCATGAAGGTGAGTGCTGCTGCGACACCGATTGCAAAGGCAATCGGAACGCCGATCAGCATCAGGACACCAAAGCTGCCGAACAGGACCAGAGGGGCGTAAGACATCAACATTTTATTGTCTCCTTAGTCCAGCGGGCCGCCGGCGGCTTCGCTTTGTCCGATTTCAACATCATCATCCCGGTTGATGACCTTGAGTGCCATCTGAATGCAGTAAAACAGGATGATCGCGCCACCGATGGGAATAGCCAGATAGATGTAGCCCATAGGCAGTTGCATCGCCGGTGAAACCTGGCCGTTGGCCAGTGTGCGTGCGACCAGTCCGCCGCCGCCCTTCATCATCACCATGATTGCGAAGAACGCGATGATGACGAGTACCAGGAGTTCGGAAAGCTTCTTGCGCCAGCCGGAAAGGGCAGGGGAGAGCAATTCAATCGCCAGATGGCGGCCTTTGCCAAATGTATAAGCACCGCCGATCAGAGCCAGCCAGATAAACAAAAAGCGCGAGATTTCGTCTGTATAGATCGATGGCGTCTGAAGCACATAGCGGCTGAAAACCTGCCAGACGACACATGCGACCATGACGGAGAAACCGGTGACAATAACGACGCCAAGTATAGCATCAAGAACACCGGCAATGCCGTTTACGATACGGCTGAACGTGTCGGGTTTCTGACTATCAGACATCCGACCCTCCCTTGTGTCTGTTTTTACGCAGCCCTTGCTGACCCGAGAGTCCCGGCTGATGGTCTTCAGATTGCCTCAATTTAAAAAATTGGTCAACCAATTAGTGAATTTGGTTGACAAGGGTGGGAAATTGGTCGACCTTTTTAATCAGTCGCCACGAACTTGGCACCTGAAGACGGCGGCTGAAGCATCCAACTATTCCTGAATTGAAAAGGTGCCGGGAGGACAGATATGAAAGTCTTGACCAAACTCGCTCTGGTGTCTGGTGCGGCTGCCGTCGCATTCGCCGCTTCGGCCGAAGCGCGTACGCTGCGTCTGAATCACAACAACCCGCCGGATCATCCCCTGCATGCTTCGATGCAGTACATGGGTGAGCGCCTTTCCGAGCTGACCGATGGTCGCTGGGACATTCAGGTGTTCCCGAACGGTCAGCTGGGTAACCAGCGCGAATCCATGGAACTGGTGCAGAGCTGCGCGCTCGATATGGCCAAGAGCAATGCTTCTGAGCTGGAAGCGTTTGCACCGGCATATTCGGCGCTGAACCTGCCCTACCTCTTTGTGAATGAAGATCACCTCTTCGATGTTCTGACCGGCGATATCGGTACGGAAATTCTCGACTCGTCCTATGATAAGGGATTTCAGGGTATTGGGTTCTTTGTTGAAGGCGCCCGCTCATTTTACGGCAATAAGCCAATCTACACGCCAGAAGATCTTCAGGGCATGAAAATCCGTGTTCAGCCAAGCCCGTCTGCCATTCGCATGGTTGAGCTGCTTGGTGGCAGCCCGACGCCGATTGCCTGGGGCGAGCTATACAGTGCCCTGCAGCAGGGTGTTGTCGATGGTGCTGAAAACAATCCGACCGCGATGACCACCGCACGTCACGGCGAAGTTGCCAAGCACTTTTCGCTTGATGAGCACACGATGATTCCGTCGGCTGTTGTGATTTCGAACTGCGCCTGGGATCAGATGTCCGATGAAGATAAGGCTGCCTTCCATGAAGCTGCTGTTGATGCGGCTGGTTTCCACCGTGAAGCCTGGGACAAGATCGTAGAGCAGGCCATGGTCGACATGCAGGAACAGCTCGGTGTTGAGGTTAACGAGGTCGATAAGGCTCCGTTCGTTGAAGCTGTTCAGCCGATGTATGAGGAAATTACTTCCAAGTCGCCTGTTATTGCCGATCTGGTTGAGCGCATTCAGGAAGAAGGCAAGAACTACGGCGGTCAGTAATCTCATCGCCTGATAATCGAAAATGACGGTCGCCTTTTTCCGGCGGCTGTCACCGCAGCAAAAAACGAAAACAAAAGTTGTTCTGGTGGAGGATTGAAATGCTCGAACGGTCTGAACTGGCGGAAAACGCGCTCGCGGCTCTGCATGATGAGGATTATGACCGACCTTTCAATCCGCAGAACCTGAACCATGAGACCATGATTTTCATGGGAGACCGGAAGGGCCGGTCACTCGATGGAGACTGGAATTTCTGCGTTGATATTCTTGATACCGGCCTGCGGCAGAAATGGTTTGCGATGCTGCCCGCCGATCCTTCTGAGCGTGACGAACCCTGGGACTATGACCCTTACATGGGGGAGACAACGCCGGTGCCATCCTGCTGGCAGGTTCAGAAGGAAAAGTGGTACTTTTTTGAAGGCAGCGCCTGGTACACCCGTCCCGTTGATTTCTCGGCATCGCCCGGAAAACGCTATTTTCTCCGCATCGGTGCCGCGCAATATGACTGCAAGGTCTTTCTGAATGGCGCATTCGTCGGCAATCACTATGGCGGATCGACGCCGTTCTTCGCCGAGCTGACCGGCAAGCTGAAAGATGGCAGCAACTGGCTGATGCTGTGCGTCAACAACGTGCGTACGACCGATCGTGTGCCAATGCGCAATACCGACTGGTTCAATTATGGCGGTGTTTATCGGGAGGTCTCTTTGATTGAGACGCCTGAAAGCGTCATTCGGGATTTCTTCATCTATCTGTGTCCTGAAGGCCGGAACCGGCAGATCAGAATGTCTGTCCACGCTGAAGGAGCAGAGACAGCCACTGTTGAAATCCCTGAACTCGGCATTTCTCAGAAGGTGGACATTCATGAAGGGCATGGAGAAGCCGTGATTAATGCGGGCCCTGTGCTCTGGTCGCCGGAAAACCCGAAGCTTTACGATGTGATTGTGAAGGCTGGAGAAGATGAGGTTTGCGACCGCGTTGGGTTCCGCACGATCGTGCGAAAAGGTCGTGAGCTTTATCTGAATGGTCGCCCACTTTGGTTGCGCGGCATCTCCGTTCATGAAGACGACGACAAGCTTGGCAAGGTTATTACAGAAGATGATCTGAAGCGTCGTTATGAACATGCAAAGGAAATGGGCTGCAACTATGTTCGGCTTGCTCATTATCCGCATCATGAGCGCGCTGTTCAGCTGGCCGATGAAATGGGACTTTTGCTTTGGACCGAAATTCCGGTCTACTGGGCGATAGACTTCGAAAACCCTGCAACGCAGAACGATGCGCGCAACCAGCTGCTGGAAATGGTGAAACGTGACCGCAATCGTGCCAGCGTCATCATCTGGTCCGTCGGCAATGAGAATGCCGATACGGATGCGCGGCTCGACTTCATGCGCGGGCTTGCCGAAACTGCCCGGTCAGAAGATCCGACGCGCCTCATTGCTGCTGCCTGCCTCGTCAACCACCAGAAGCTCAAGATTGAGGATCGATTGGCTGCGTATCTCGATATCATCGGGATCAATGAATATTATGGCTGGTACGATGAAGACTTCTCAGAGCTTCCGAAAATCCTGGCCAACTCTCAGCCGGATCGCCCGGTTGTGGTCTCTGAGACCGGAGCCGATGCCGATATCACCGAGCAGGGGCCCAAGACCGGACTGTTTTCCGAGGCCTATCAGGCCGAGGTTTATCGCAAGCAAATCGAAACGCTGAAAGATCTTGATTTCGTCAAAGGCATGTCGCCCTGGATTCTCTACGATTTTCGCACAGAGCGCCGTCAGGGCATCTTTCAGCGTGGGTTTAATCGCAAGGGTCTAATCGCAGCCGACAAGGTCACCAAAAAGGAAGCCTTTGATATTCTTGCGTCTTTCTATCACGCGCGGGCTGCCAGGGAGGCTGAAGAATGGGAGAGGTCGTAAAACGCCGGTATCAGGAAGTTGCTGATGAAATCCGCGCCCTGATCGCGCGATCCGATTATGCGACGGGTGATCGACTCAAGACTGAACGCCAGATGGCTGAAGAGTTGGGAGTGAGCCGTTCGCTGGTACGTGAAGCGGTGATCACACTGGAGCTTGAAGGTCTGGTCGATGTGCGCAAGGGCTCCGGTATCTATCTGGCTGAGCCGCGACATGAGACTTTGCCGGATGCCGGCGCTGCCGATGAGCTGACCGACGACATTGGTCCGTTTGAATTGCTGCAGGCCCGTCAGCTTCTGGAATCAACAATCGCTGCCTTTGCCGCAGAGATGGTTTCCATGGGCGATATCCGCCGGATGCGCGAGGCGCTGGAACTGGAGCGTTCAGCAATCCGTAAAGGCAGTGATGACGGCTACGATGCCGACGAGCTGTTTCATCGGCTGATTGCCGAGGCAACGCAGAATTCGGTTCTTGTGGATCTGGCCGAAGAGCTTTGGAACCGGCGTAAAAAGAGCCGCATGTGGGCGCAACTGCACACGCGGGTCTTCGATACCGACTACCGTAAACGCTGGCTGTCTGATCACAGCGAAATCCTGCAGGCACTGCAGATGAAGGATCCAGCCCGTGCGCGCCATGCGATGTGGCAGCACCTGCAGAATGTGCGGGAAACGCTGATGGCGCTTTCCGATGTCGATGACCCGAATTTCGATGGCTATGTGTTCGGCTCCGATGAACTCGGCCGGATTGTCGGATAGGTGCGCTGAGCGCGGTGAAGAATTTGGCCTTTCGGCCATGGATTGAGACAGGAGAATACCGATGAAGGAAAGCTGGCGTTGGTTCGGGCCCCAGGACCCGATTTCTTTGGCTGAAGTTCGCCAGACAGGCGCCACGGATATCGTGACGGCGCTGCATCATTTGCCCAATGGTGTGCTTTGGGAAGAAGATGAAATTGCGGCACGCCGTGACATGATCGCAAAAGCCGGGCTGACATGGTCGGTTGTCGAGAGCATTCCTGTTCACGAAAAGATCAAGACCGCAGAACCCGGCTGGGAGGAGCTGGCAAAGACCTGGGGTCTTTCTGCGCAGAACCTAGCCAGACAGGGCGTCAAGACGATCTGCTATAATTTTATGCCGGTTCTCGACTGGACGCGCACAGACTTGTCCTATCCCCTTGAAGACGGCGCGCGCGCTTTGCGCTTTGACTATATGCTTTATGTGGTTTTTGATCTCTTCGTGCTGAAGCGCAAGGGTGCCGAATCTGACTACAGCGAAGACGTTGCCAGGAAAGCCGAAGCGCTTTTCAAAACACTGTCGGAGGCTGATATTGAAAAGCTGGTGGGCACAATTCTGGCCGGCTTGCCGGGATCGGAAGAAAGCTATTCACTTGATGATTTTCGCGCTCAGCTTGCCCGTTATGACGAGATCGATGCGAAGACCCTCGGTGATCAGCTTGGCCGTTTTCTTGAGATCGTAGCCCCGATGGCAGAAGAGGCCGGTGCTGTTCTCGCCATTCATCCGGATGATCCGCCACGGCCGCTGTTCGGTTTGCCCCGTGTCGTTTCTACGGTTGAGGATATGGACCGCCTGGTTTCGCAGGTGCCAAGCCCGGCCAACGGCTTCACATTCTGCACTGGTTCTTATGGTGTGCGCGCCGACAACGATCTTCCTGCCATGCTGCGCAAGCATGGCGAGCGGGTACACTTCCTGCATCTGCGTGCGACCAAGCGTGAAGAAGATGGCCTGAGCTTCCATGAAGCACCGCATCTTGAAGGCGATGTCGATATGGTTGCGGTGGTCAAGGCTGCGCTTGAAGTTGAAAGAGCCCGTGGCGTTCAGATTCCGTTCCGTCCTGATCACGGACATGCCATTCTTGATGACCAGACACGCAAGACCAATCCGGGTTACCCGCTGATCGGGCGGTTGCGTGGACTTGCAGAAGTGCGCGGTATTGCGCGTGCCATCGCGGCCGGATAGAGCCATTCTCCTCCCCCTCAAATATGGCTTGAAGAGGCGATAAGACAAAAGACTTGAAAGCGACCGCGTCGTGTCGCTTTCACGCCAAAATGATCCGCCGCAATGATAGCCGGAGTGTCGCATAGACACTCCGGTTTTTACGTTCGGGGGAGTTTTCGGAAGTACTTTCTTGACTGCGATTCAGCCCATTCGGGATGCTGGCTCTCAGCCGCTTTCCAGGCACGAATAGTGCGCATGTAGGATGCAGGTGAGGCTATTGCAGGGATATGCGCCAGTTCCCAGTGGATGCCATTGATCGGATCATCAAAGAAAACCGCGTAATAACCCGGTGCATAGACCGGGTATTCGACAGGGGCTTCGGTTACCGGAACCGCGTTCGGGGTTAGGAAGTCGCTATGAAAACGGTCCACTTCCTTGCGATTTTTGGCCCAGATCGCAATATGGTGGATGCCTGTTGCCCGGGCTTCATGGTCGAGTTTTCCGCCGGTTTTTGCGGGCTGTATCCCGATATAGCTGTGGGGAAAAGGAAATCGGGCCATGTAATAAGTCGAGTGGTAGCCGATATCCATGGTCCAGAAACTCTTGTAGCCAAGCCAGCCAAACATCTTGTCGTAAAATTCGACCGATTTTTCGTAATCGATTACCGAGAATTCAACATGATTGACACCACGCCATCGCATCGGTCATCTCCTTTCATATCTGAGGAACTTGTGGTCGAGCATGCCCGTCATTCCTGCTGTCTCAAAATATTAGACTGGTGGTCTAAAAATAGCAATGAAAGTTAGAGAATGTCGGAAAGAAAAAGTTTAAGGCCAATGGCTTCAGGACATACCGCGCTTGAGAGGCTTGAGTCGCTTGCACCTGAACGCAGAGCATTGCTGCTTGAAACTGCGGCCTCTGCCTTCGCAGAAAATGGCTTTTCCGACGCCTCATTTAACGCGATCTTGAAGGCCGCAAAAGTGAGCAAGGGGCAGGCGTATTACTACGTGCGCGATAAAGGCGACCTTTATTGCGCCGTTATTGAGAAAGCGCTCGGCGAACTCATCAGCCAGGTTGATTTTTCAGGTCTGATGGATGTTCGGGATGCCGAAAGCTTTTGGATGGGGCTTGATGATGCCTTTGCAAGGATTGCGGACCTTCTGATCGCGGATCCGCGTCTCGCCGCTTTGGGACGGACAATGTATGAAGGTCCGTCAGCTGAAAGCGCAATTGATGGCCCGCTTAACCATATTCGGGAGGCTGTCGGACATTATGTGAAACTTGGTCAGATGCTGAACGCGATCCGCTCTGATGTTCCGCTCACGATGATTGTTGAGATGATATTTTCTGCAGGTCGTGCCCTAGACGGCTGGTTTGCGGAAAACTGGGACGACCTTGCTCCGGAAGAAGCCAGGCGACTGAATATTGAAGGGTTGAAAATGATCCGTGCCATGGTCGCCCCCGCAGCCAGACAAAGCCCTGTCAGTTGATCAGCCGGAATTCCAGCAACAGCGTTTTTTGAAGCGGTGAGGCGTTGTCATCGGAAACAAGGATCAGGTGTGTGGTGCCGTCCGGCCCGTCGATCACGTCAATGCCCTCCATATTGTCGATGTGATGCATGCGGCCATTGGCCTGCATAAGCACTTTTCCATCGACCAAAGCGCCGGGCCTTACGGACGCGCCCTCAATCTTGCGGATGCGCATCGCGACGCCGGAAAGAAGCGAGAAACGCCGCTCCAGCACCAGAAGATCACCGTCAGGCAGGAATACCGCGTCAGTGACATCGAAGCCCTGCCGCTTGACGACCTTGAAAAGTCCCTTCTTCGGGCCTTCGATAATCGCGGCAAAAAGATTGCCATCCGTATCGATGCTCTTTTCGGCAATGACCACCGTTTTCCCGCTCTGATTGGTGGCAAGGGCTTCGAAACTGCCATTGCTCCGGAGTTCAAAAGACGGGATCAGATAATCCGGGCCCTCGGAGGCAGCGGCGGTTTGATGTCTTCCGAGCGGATACCGATCAATCCTGTGCCGACCTTCAAAACCGACGAGGATGCGGTTGCCATTGATATCGAGGCTCTCGGCGTCCATGCCGCTTTTTCCCGCGTGGACGCCGTTTGCATTTTTCATCGGCGTAACCGTGACATTTGTCAGCCCTGACAGGCGGCCGTGCGCGTCGCGGGTCACTGTTCCGTCGATCCAGTATCCGGTATCTGCCACCGCGACAAAAGTCTCGCCATCCGGCAAAAAGCGGGTGGCTGACAAAGAATGAAAATCCGGGTTTGCGGAGGTCAGGGTCAGTCCGCTGAGGAATTCAAGTTGCCCAAATCGTGCCGTTGCACTGTCATCGGAAAACTGGCGGACTGGCGTTGCCGTGACCGTGGCGTCTGCTGCCGGAACCTGAAGCGGAACGCTGGCAAGCATCAGAGCCAGAAAGGCGGCAGCAGGCTTCATCCGCGACGGCGGCCTTTAGCCGCGGCGGCTGCCTGTTCCTCAAAGAGAGCGGCGAGCTGGTCTGTCATCGCACCTGCCAGTTCATCAGCATCGACGATGGTCACGGCACGGCGATAATAACGGGTCACATCATGACCAATGCCGATCGCCAAAAGCTCGACGGGCGATTTCGTTTCGATCTGCTCAATCACAGCCCGAAGGTGCCGCTCCAGAAAGTTTCCGGGATTAACCGAAAGCGTCGAGTCGTCAACGGGCGCACCATCGGAAATCATCATCAGAATACGACGTTGTTCAGGCCGACTCATCAGCCGGTCATGCGCCCAGATCAGTGCCTCACCATCGATATTCTCTTTCAGAAGGCCTTCGCGCATCATCAGGCCGAGATTGGCGCGTGAACGCCGCCATGGCTGGTCTGCTGATTTGTAGATGATATGGCGAAGGTCGTTGAGGCGGCCCGGTGTTGCCGGTTTGCCTTCCTCAAGCCATTTCTCGCGTGACTGACCGCCCTTCCAGGCTTTGGTCGTAAAGCCGAGGATTTCCACTTTTACACCGCAGCGCTCCAGCGTGCGCGCCAGAATATCGCCGCAGGTCGCCGCAACCGTGATGGGGCGGCCGCGCATGGAACCAGAGTTATCGATCAACAGGGAAACGACCGTATCGCGAAACTGCGCGTCGCGCTCCATCTTGAAAGAGAGCGGCTGCATTGGATCGATGATCATGCGGGTCAGGCGGGCTGTGTCCAGGTAGCCTTCTTCGAGGTCAAAATCCCAGGACCGGTTTTGTTTGGCCATCAGACGGCGCTGCATCCGGTTGGCAAGCCGACCGACGGCACCCTGAAGATGCGCCAGTTGCTTGTCGAGATGGGCTCGCAGGCGCTGCAATTCTTCCTGATCGCAGAGGTCTTCTGCGGTTATCTCTTCATCGAATTCCGGTGTGAAAACACGGTAATCGATTTTCTCGTTCAGCTCATCAAAGGCTGAGTTCGGACGCTGGGTCTCACCGGCAACTTCGGAATCCGGATCAGCGTCTTCATCAAGGTCGGTGTCGGCCACTTCGGCGCCGTCCAGCTCGCCCTGGTCAAGCTCTTCGTCAGCCGTTTCGCTTTCTTCGGCGGGGGCGGAATCCTGTCCGGATTCTTCTTCAACCTGCTCGTCGTTTTCACGCTCCGAGCGCGGCTGATCTTCGTCCGAAAGGCTTTCATCCTCTTCGTCGTCCTGCTGATCGTCCTCAGCATAGTCATCTGCCAGTTCCATAGACGACAACATCGAGCGCACAACGCGTGCAAAAGACTGTTGATTCTCAATGGATTCGGCCAGCTTGTCGATATCGACGCCAGCTTTTTGTTCGATGAAATCGCGCCAGAACTCCAGAACCTGACCAGCAGATTCCGGTGCCTTTTCGCCCGAGAGTTTTTCTCGCACCATCATGGCGACGGCTTCGGAGACGGGAGCGTCTTCTTTCCGGTCAATGGCCGCGAAATTAGCCTTGTCGTATTTTTCCGCATGCATCGCCGCCAGATTTCGCGCCATGCCGGGCATGCGTTTCGCACCGATGGAATCGATACGCGCCTGCTCCACGGCATCAAAAATCGCCTGCGCATCCGCGCCACCGGGCGACATCTGAGCATGGGTGACTGGATTATGGCACGACATTCTGAGTGCCATGGAATCACCGAGCCCACGGACAACCGCAAGCTCGCTCTGTGTCGGGCGTTTCGAGAACTCCGGCAGTCGGATCTGATTGCCGGACATGCCGGGTCTGTCGCGCGAGAAAACGACTTCCGTTTCGCCCTCGCCGGAGATAGCACGCACGCAACCTCCGATAGAGCGGTGCAGTGGCTCCAGATCAACCGGGGCGTGCGGATTGGTTTTGCGATTGTCGCCGGGGCCAGCCATTACATGATCCTCAAGCGCCAATAACGATATTCGCCGCGCTTTCTTTCAGTTCTTCGCCAAAGGCACGCTGATAGTGCTCAGCGACCAGCGAGCGTTCCAGCTCATCGCATTTGTTGAGGAATGTGACCCGGAATGCAAAGCCGACATCGCCGAAGATTTCAGCGTTTTCTGCCCAGTTGATCACAGTACGCGGGCTCATTACGGTTGAAAGATCGCCATTGACGAAGGCCGAACGTGTCAGGTCGGCGACACGGACCATATTGGAGATCGTCTCGCGCCCTTCTTCCGTGTTGAAGCTTTTGACCTTTGCGACAATGATCCCGACTTCCTGCTCATGCGGAAGATAGTTCAGCGTCGAGACAATCGACCAGCGGTCCATCTGTGCCTGGTTGATCTGCTGCGTGCCGTGGTAAAGGCCGGTTGTATCACCCAGACCAACAGTGTTGGCTGTGGCAAAGAGACGGAACGCCGGATGAGGGCTGATGACGCGGCTCTGGTCCAGAAGGGTCAGCCGGCCAGACGATTCCAGAACACGCTGGATCACGAACATCACATCCGGACGGCCGGCGTCATACTCGTCGAAAACCAGTGCCACGTTGTGCTGGTAAGCCCATGGCAGAATGCCGTCTTTGAATTCTGTAACCTGAAGGCCGTCCTTGACGACGATGGCATCTTTACCAACCAGATCGATACGGCTGACATGGCTGTCGAGATTAACGCGAACGCACGGCCAGTTCAGGCGCGCGGCAACCTGCTCGATATGTGTTGATTTACCCGTTCCGTGATAGCCGGAAATCAACACGCGGCGGTTATGTGCAAAGCCGGCAAGGATGGCGAGCGTCGTATCGCGATCGAAGAGGTAATCGGGATCGAGATCTGGCACATAAGGGTCGTCCGCAGAGAAGGCCGGAACTTGCAGATCTGTATCAATACCAAAGGTCTCACGAACCGAAACGGTTGTGTCAGGCCCGTTCGAGTAATCCAGTTCAATCTTGCTCATCATGTCTCCAGCGCGGCTTTTGGGAGGAGCCGCTTGCACGTCTTTTCGCTGTTGTTACCAAGCGTCCTAGCAGAACCCGGCCTGCTTTAACAATTGGTATGCCTGCACAACGGCACGAAATGTTTCTTCAGATCCCCGGTCACCGCCATTGGTATCCGGATGATGCTTTTTCACCATCGCCTTGTACTGTTTTTTAATGTCATCGGATGTCGCGGAAGCTGAAAGCCCAAGTGTGTCGAAAGCCTTGGCTTCCAGCGTTTTAAGCTTGCGCTCACGTTTCGGGCGCTGGGCGCGTGTACCGGGTCCGTCCTTGACGAAGCCGAAGGGATCATGCGTGCGCGAAAATGACGCGGTGTTTCCAGCCTTCTTTGAACCGTTGACGGGTGTCTTGCGGGTGTCGCCGTTCACACCAACCGTCCATGTCGGGCGATGGCCGGTCAGGGCTTCCTTCTGGTAGCGGGCGATTTCCCCATCGGAGAGGCCTTCGAAGTAGTTGTAGCCTTTGTTATAAGCTTTCACATGCTCAAAGCAGAACATGAAAAACTGCCCTTCGGCATTCCGGCCGACGGGCGCGCGATGATGCGCAGGCTTGTTGCAACCATCCCACTGGCAGATGGGGGTTTCTGGCGCCGCCTCTTTTTTGGCGGAGGCCGGGCGTTTGCGCTTGGTGCGCAGCCGGTCGAAATATTTAGAGTCGAGATTCATAGCGCTTGATTATGACCTTCATGACCCGTCACAACAAGAATTGACAACGGGCTTTGTTGCTGGCTTTGTGGAGCGTTAACGTGCGCTTCGCAAAAACCGGGACAAAGACATGAGTTCAACCGTCGAAATCGAAAACAAGCTTAAACGCATCTTCGATCCCGAACGCCTGGTTCTGATGGATGAAAGTGCCCGGCATGCCGGGCACATCGAAGCGTCGGGAAGTCCGGCGCTGAGCCATCTCCGAGTACGGATCGTCTCCGCACACTTCGAGGGGCTGAATCGTTTAGAGCGGCATCGTGCCGTGAATGAGGCATTAAGCCAGGAAATTACCGAAGGCCTGCATGCGCTGGCAATCGAAGCTGCGGCCCCCGGCGAAAGGACACGCTGGTAACGCTGCGGGGGTTTACTGTCAACGCGAAGATGGTGTCATAGCAGCCGCACCATCCAGCGGACGGATCCTGAGTTTGGTAATGCGATTTTTCTCGCGCTTCATAACGATGAAGCGCTTGCCATAAAAGGTGAATGACTGCCGCTCTTCAGGTATCGTCTGGCTTTCATGGATGACAAGACCCGCAATCGTGGTGGCCTCTTCATCCGGCAGCATCCAGTCCAGCGCGCGGTTCAGATCGCGGATCGGGACCGTGCCATCGACAACGATTGAGCCATCTGCTTCCTGCTGCACGCCGGAAATTTCAAGATCGTGCTCATCGGAAATATCGCCGACGATCTCTTCCAGAATATCTTCCAGCGTGACAATGCCCTGAACTTCACCATATTCGTCGACAACAACAGCGATGTGAACCTTCTTGCGTAAAAAGGCGTTCAGCTGATCCTTCAGATTTGTGCTGTCCGGCACAAACCATGGTTTCTGCGCCACTTTCACGATGTCTATCGTTGAGGGCGAAGCATGGGGTTCCGCCAATGCACGCGACAAATCCTTCGAATGGATCATGCCGATGATATTGTCGATGGAACCACGCCAGATCGGAAGCCGGGTATAAGGGCTTTCCAGCACGGTCTTTACGGCGGCCTCGGGTGTGTCATCAGCATTAACGGCCCGCATGGCAGTCCGGTGGATCATGACATCTGAGACTTCCAGCTCACCGAGGTCCAGAACACCGCCCAACCGATCGCGGTCAGCTTTTACAACTGAACCTTCCTTGTGCAGCAGATCGACGGTACCGCGCAGTTCATCACGCGCTGAAAGCATGGACCCGCTTTTGGAAAGCGTTACCCCGAAACGTCCGAGAATGAAGCGGACGATCATGTTCACGAGGCTCGACAGCGGGCCGATGATCAAGAAGACAATGCGCACCAGAGGGGCAACAGTGAGTGCAAACCTGTCCGTTGCCGAAATGGCCCAGCTCTTTGGCAAGACCTCGGCAAAAACCACCAGAAGCGCGGTCATGATCAGCGTGGCATAAACGACACCATTGGCGCCAAACAGGCTCAGGAACAGTGTTGTTGTGAGTGATGATGCCAGAATGTTAACCAGATTATTGCCGATCAGCAGTGCGCCAATCAGCCTGTCCTGCCGTGCAATCATGGTCGAAACCGTGCCGGCGCGCTTGTCACCCTGCTGCTCAAGAGAGTGCATACGCGCTCTGGAAACTGCCGTTAATGCGGTCTCTGAGCCGGAAAAAAAGGCAGAGATCACAATCAGGCAGATGATCCCACCCATCAGCAGCCCGTATTCGGCAAAGAATTGCGATATATCGCTCATCGTCATTGCGGATGTTTTTCCGTCAGAAATGCCAGAACTTCAGATGGCGGCACATCATCGGCGATGAAAGCCTCACCAATGCCGCGTGTCAGGATGAAGGTCAGCTTGCCTCCCTTCACCTTTTTGTCCTGGCCGATTGCGTCCATCAATATATTGGGTGGTGGCAACGTTCCGTCAATATCCCCCATCGTTGTTGGCAGTCCGGCCTCTTTCAGGTGGTGCGCAACACGCTTTGCATCATCGGGGCTGGCAAGGTTCATCCGCGCGGAAAACTCATGCGCCAGAACCATGCCGATGGCCACACCTTCACCGTGAACAAGCCTTGCACTGTCGTACTCAGTTGCCTTTTCCAGAGCGTGGCCGAATGTGTGTCCGAGGTTCAGAAGCGCCCGTCTGCCGGTTTCCCGTTCATCGGCGGCGACCACAGCCGCCTTGGCTTCGCAGCTTTTCGCAATCGCTTCCGCGCGGGCTGTACGACCAGAAAATATTTCCGTCCGGTTCTTTTCAAGCCAGTGAAAAAAGTCGGGCTGATCAATCAGTCCGTATTTGACGACTTCGGCATAACCGGCAGCGAATTCGCGATCACTGAGCGTATCAAGCACTGAAGTGTCGGCCAGAACCAGATCAGGCTGATGAAAGACGCCGACAAGATTTTTGCCGTGTGGAGCGTTGATGCCGGTTTTACCGCCGACGGAGGAATCGACCTGAGCCAGCAATGACGTCGGGATTTGAATGAAGTGCACCCCGCGCCGGACAATTCCTGCAGCAAAGCCTGCCAGATCGCCGATCACACCGCCGCCAAGCGCGATCACGGCGTCGGAGCGTTCGACCCTTGCCTCCAGGACCCCATCGACAACGGCGATCAGATTATCGAAGCTTTTGGTCTTCTCTCCGGGGTCCAGCGTGATCGTGTAGGTTTCAATGCCGTCGGTCTGAAGGCTTTCAACCAGAGCATCAAGATAGAGCGCGCCGACGTTCCTGTCGGTCACGATTGCTACTTTTTTGCAGTTGAGACGCGCGAGAATCTCACCGCCCGCGTGGCCGAGAAGGTCGTTGCCGATGAGAATGTCATAGCTGCGCGTGTCGAGGTCGACCCGCACAATCTTCCGGTCATCCTGCATCTTGGTCATGGGCGGCTCCCTCATTTCTGTCATGCAGCGCTGCCAGGGCTTTCAGCACATCGCGCATCACTGTTTCTTTGCGGACATTGCGCGATAATACGGTGACTTCCGCTTCCGCATAGACCGGATAACGCGCATCCATCAGATTTTTCAAAGTCTGTTTCGGATTTTCTGTCTTGAGCAATGGGCGTGTCTGTCGCCGCCGTACCCGATCCCAAAGCGTTTCAAGGTCAGCTTTGAGCCAGAGAGACAGACCGGAATCAGCAATTAACTTGCGATTGACCGGATTGACGAACGCGCCGCCGCCCGTCGATACGATCGCCGGACCTTCCGTGAGGATACGTTCGATCACCCGGGTTTCAAGCGCGCGGAACTCAGGTTCGCCATATTGCTCGAAAAGATCGGCAATCGTCATCTGCGCGGCGGCTTCAATTTCCTGGTCGGTATCGACGTAAGGCAGTTTCAGCTTATCGGCGACCAGTTTGCCGATGGCTGTTTTGCCTGCCCCCATCAGGCCGACAAGGATCAGGTTCCGCCCAGCCAGCCCGCTCAGTGCCTTCTGTTTTAGGTTCGGATTGCCCGAATCTTGCTTTGCGTTCATATCGCGCCCATTGTTTTCAGCCACGTATCGGCAAATGCTGCCGGGGCGTCAAGTCAAAGCGATCTGTAACACGGGGAATCGTAAAGGAAATGGCTCTGGACCTCTCAGCTGCGCATATTGAAGCTTTTCTCGAAATGCTGAGCGCAGAGCGTGGCGCATCCGATAATACGCTTGTTGCCTATAAAC
Organism: Martelella mediterranea; assembly: GCF_004342225.1. GTDB lineage: Bacteria > Pseudomonadota > Alphaproteobacteria > Rhizobiales > Rhizobiaceae > Martelella > Martelella mediterranea_B. Next base: position 305,427 of record NZ_SMAR01000001.1, read on the forward strand.
GCGACCTTGGTGACTTCCGGGATTTTCAGACAGATCGTGGTGTTCGTGTCGATAATGCGGCCACTGCAGATATTTCCGCCTATCTTTCTGATCTCGTTACACGGGGCTTTGCCGCGACTTCGCAGGCAAGGCGGCTTTCGGCACTGAAGCAGTTTTATCAGTTCCTTTATGCCGAAGGTTTGCGCGGTGACGACCCGACGGGTGTGATTGATTCTCCCAAAAAGGGAAGAGCGTTGCCCAAGACGCTTTCTGTTCACGATGTTGACCGGTTGCTGTCGCGGGCCAAAACCGAAGCTGAAGAAGAAGGGGCGGGGCATTTTGAGCGCCTGCGCATGGCCGCACTTTTAGAAACGCTTTACGCCAGTGGCATGCGTGTGTCCGAGCTTGTGACCTTGCCTGCCAGTATTCTCAAACGTGATGAGCGGTTCGTGACCATCCGGGGAAAAGGCAATAAGGAAAGGGCGGTGCCGCTGTCACGGCGTGCCATTGCAGCACTTCACGCTTTTAATGCAGCGCGTTTGGCCGCCATCGCTGGAACGGATGCTGAGTATAACCCATATCTGTTTGCTTCTTCCGGACGCGATGGTCATCTGGCGCGTCAGGTTTTCGCGCGGGAGCTGAAAGGTCTGGCGGCCCGTGCCGGGCTGCCTGCTTCTGCTGTGTCGCCGCATGTGTTACGTCATGCTTTTGCAAGTCATCTTCTTCAGAACGGAGCAGACCTTCGCGCAGTACAGGAAATGCTTGGACATTCAGACATTTCCACAACGCAGATTTACACACATGTTCTTGAAGAAAGGCTTCGGGAACTGGTTGAAATGCATCACCCCCTTGCAAAAATAGCTAAAAAACGGGATTAAGCGGCATCAAATAACAATCATATGAAGATTGCAGCCCGTCAGGCCGCTTCAGGGATAACCACGGAAAGTCCGACAATGTACAGCTATCTCGATTTCGAACGACCGATTTCCGATCTGGAAGCGAAGATTATCGAGTTGAAGAAAATTGTCTCCGACGGCGAGAGCATCGATACGACCGACGAGATCCGGCGGCTTGAAACACGCGTCGATGAGGCCATGAATGAGATCTATGCCAAGCTGACGCCATGGCAAAAGGCGCAGGTTGCCCGTCATCCGCAGCGCCCGCATTTCATTGATTATGCTGCCCGCCTGTTTACTGAAGTCACGCTTCTGGCCGGTGATCGTAATTTTGGTGAAGATGCCGCCATTCAGGCCGGCGTCGCCCGCTTCCGTGGCCGTCCTGTCGCTTTCATCGGTGAGGAAAAAGGCAACGACACCAAAAGCCGGTTGAAACACAATTTCGGTATGCCGCGCCCGGAAGGATACCGCAAGGCTATCCGCGTGATGGAACTGGCCGAGCGCTTCAACCTGCCGGTCATCTCGCTTGTCGATACGGCTGGGGCCTATCCCGGCGTCGGTGCCGAGGAGCGTGGCCAGGCTGAGGCGATTGCCCGCTCGACGCAGATGTGTCTGCGCATCGGTGTGCCTCTGATCACGGTGGTTATCGGCGAGGGTATGTCCGGCGGCGCCATTGCCATTGCCGCTGCAAGTCGCGTTTATATGCTGGAGCACTCGATTTATTCGGTGATTTCGCCGGAAGGCGCAGCCTCCATTCTCTGGCGCGATTCGGCCCGTGCCAAAGAGGCAGCGACAAATATGAAGATCACGGCGCAGGATCTGAAGGGGTTTGGTGTCGTCGATGAAATCATTCCGGAGCCGGTTGGTGGAGCGCATCGTCACTCCGAAACGGTGATTGATGCTTGTGGCGACCAGATTGCCGAGGGGCTGGCATCCATGGATGGAATGTCGGGAGAGGAAATTCGCAACCAGCGCCGGCAGAAATTCCTGGCGATCGGGCGGAACCTTTAATCGCCTTCACGCAGCCCGGTTTCGTTGTTGCGCAATTCGTTGAGAACGGTTAACGCTTTCTTGATGATTGGCGGTGCATAGTGTTCGCTCAGAACGCAATTTATAAGCTAAGTTGCGTTAACGGCGAAAATCCGGCAGGTTGAACCCATGCGTTTAAAGATCCTTGCCCCAATGTTCTTCGCCACGATGGCGCTGACGGGCTGCAACAGCTTTTTTGACAGTACCGACTTTTCCTCTGTTCAGGAAAAGATGAATTATGCTTTGCCCTCATCCTTTGTCGCCAAGATGCGTTCGAACGACATGGATAAGTATGCGCCGATTACGATTCGCATCTTCAAGGAAGAAGGTGTTCTGGAAATCTGGAAACAGAAGCGCGATGGCACCTATGGCGAGCTCGAAGCTTATGAGATCTGCGCCTGGTCGGGAAAGCTCGGGCCGAAGAAGAAAGAAGGTGACCGTCAGGCACCGGAAGGTTTCTATCCGCTTTCAAAAGGTCTCCTGAATCCGTATTCGCAGTATTTTCTGGCTATCAACACCGGTTACCCGAACAGGTATGACCGTGCGAACCAGCTGACCGGTTCTAATCTGATGATCCATGGCGCCTGTTCTTCACGCGGCTGCTATTCGATGACGGATGAGCAGATTCTTGAGATTTTTGCGCTGGCGCGCGATGCCTTCAAGGGCGGACAGCAGGCCATCATGCTGCAGGCTTATCCGTTCCGCATGACGGCGGATAACATGGTTCGTCACCGTTTCAATGAAAACTATCCCTTCTGGCAGATGTTGAAGCCCGGTTACGACTATTTCGAGGTCACGCACAAAACGCCCGATGTCGATATCTGCGGTGGCAAATACCTGTTTAACAAGGATCCGGTTGCGGGTGCTTCCTTTGCCTCGGACCAGGCTTGTCCTGCAACGGTCGTCAGCATGTCTTCTGCAGATGCTCAGGCGATTGCCGAGTATGAGACGAAGTATCAGAAAGACTTCGAAAAGGCCTTGAAGAAGAATGAAGGCAAGGTCTGGATTGATCCGAGTGAGGCTGAACGCAAGGCGCTTGTCGCGGACCTGCGTGAAGACCCGACCGATCCGCTCTATCAGCCGACCGGGTCATCACTTGAGGCCGGGCGTTATGTGACGCTAGAAGAATACCGTATTGCGAAGTTTGGTCCGGTTGAGCAGCCCGAGGTCATCGACACAACGCAAACCGCTGCGATTGAAAATGTGCCGGACGTGCCTGTCGCAACTGGCGGTGTTCCCATTCCGCAGCGCAGCCCAATCACCTCTGCTTATGCAGAACAGCCTGAGACGCAGGAGAAGAAGCCTTTCTGGAAGTTCTGGTGACGTGGCAGAGCCTTTGCCACTTTACGATCTGCGTGGGCTGAAATGCCCGCTACCTGCGCTCAAAGCGCAGAAGCGTCTGGCCTTGATTGCGCCAGGTGAGCGTCTTTTGATTGAAACCAGCGATCCGCTGGCCAAAATCGACATTCCCCATCTTTGCAATCAGCATGGCCACCGGCTCCTCGAAATCGAGGTAACAGCCGATGGTCATCGTTTTCTCATTGAGCGTGGTTCAACTGAGCTTAAAGCCGAAGGCTGAGAGCGGGTTGTCTTCGAGTGCAGCCCGATCCGGGCGGTCGATGACAGGATTATTCAGAAATGCGTCGAACAGATCGCGCACATCGGCTTCACGCAGGTCACGGGTGATCACGACAAGACGGGTATTCCCCTTGTCATCTTCGCCTGCAGATTTGAGCCGCCTCGGTGGATAGACCGTTTCCTGCACACCATGGACGACAAAGGGAGCATCGGCATTGCTGACTGCCACGATGCCTTTTATCCGCAGAAGTTTTTCGCCGTACTGAGCTGCCAGCCTCTGCAGAAATGCCTGTATCGTGGAAAGGCTATCGACCGGTCCTGTCTGGAGTGCAAATGCACGGATGTGTTCGCCATGGCGGTTTACATCGTGATGGTGGTGATGATGGTGCCCGGTATCGGCATTGGACAGCCATTCTCCCACATGCCCGGGCTTGCTCTCAGGATCGAAAAGGCCAGCCACAAGAAGCGTTGGCCTGGAAGCGATTTCGTCATTGACATCCACGATCTCGGCCATCGGGTTGATGGCGGAGAGGCGGCTTCGCAGTTTGCTGACGGTATCTTCATCAACGAGATCGGTTTTGGTCATGACCAGCCGGTCGGCAACAGCGGCCTGCCGGGCCGCCTCGTCATAAGTCTCGATAGTCTTGAGGCCCGAGATGGCATCAACCAGCGTAACGACACCATCGACCCTGAAGGTGGCGGCAATAGCCGGATGCGCCATAACCGCCTTGAGAACCGGAACCGGATCGGCAAGGCCGGTCGTTTCTATGATGACGCGGCTGAACGGCTTGATCCTGCCGGTCTGCGCCTTGTCGAGAAGGTCGGCAAGCGTATCGATCAACTCTCCTCGCACCGTGCAGCAAAGGCACCCATTGGACAATTCGACAACATTCTCGCCAGAAGTCTCGACCAGCATGTGATCGATTCCGACTTCGCCAAACTCATTGATGATAACCGCGGCATCGGAAAGAGCTGGCGCATGAAGCAGCCGGTTGAGGAGTGTTGATTTCCCGGCACCCAGAAAACCGGTGACGATGGAGACTGGAATAACGTCGGAAGGATGAAACATGGATAGTCTTTTTATTGTCTGGGACGGGCGTAAGGCAGTGGAACGGCGCTCAGCGTATCAAGTCTGTTTGAAGCCATTTCGGTGTCGTTTGGTAGCCTTTTGGCCTCAACCATCGGAAACTCTTCCGGGATCTGGTGAAGGTAAGGTGAGGTGAGTATATAGTTGCCGTCTTCGTCGCGCAAAGCTGCGCGGGCTTCAGCGGCCTCTGCCGAGCAGACTTCACTTGTCACGTCGGCCACAGATTTATCAGCATCAGCAGGTGGCAGATAGGTGGCCAGGCGGGGGCCATTGCGCATATCGGCGTTCAAACCGGCCTCCAGAAGCTGAGCCGCTGTTTCAACACGCGCCACGACACTCGCAGAGCCAAGTGCGACAGCTATAATGTCCTTGCGACCGCGCGAAGCGGTCGAGACCTGATTATAGCCGGAAGAACAGGTGAAGCCGGTCTTCATGCCAGTGGCGCCGTTGAAATTATCGATCAGGAGATTGGTATTCCGATATTCGCCGCTGTCCGCATCAATGCCTGGAATGGTGAAGTAATCGAGGTAGTCGGGAAACTTCTTTTTGATAGCCAGCGCCAGCACAGCCATATCCCGTGCAGTCGTATATTGTCCCGGCTGAGGATCATTCATAGCGTCCATGCCGTTGGCATTGACAAAATGTGTGTCGGTCATGCCGATCTGTTTGGCCGTTGCATTCATGCGGTTGATAAAATCAGAGCGTCCGCCCGGAGCGTTGTCCGCAACCGCATGAGCCGCATCGTTGGCAGAGCGCACGAGCATCATCTTCAGCGCCGTATCAAGTGTAACCCGCGTGCCCGGAGCGAAATACATTTTGGCTGCCGGTTCTCCGGCGGCGGCAGCAGAGAAGGTGATGACCGTGTTCTTGCTCAGGCGGCCAGCTTCCATATCTTCAAATGTCAGATAGGCCGTCATCAGCTTCGTCAGTGAGGCCGGGTACCAGCGTTTGAATGGTTCCTGAGCGTAAAGAACGCGTTCGGTTTTTGCATCAACAACAATATATGGATTGGCGCGCGCTGCTTCAGACCATGCCACACTTGTAAGTGAAACAATGAAAAGGCAGGCGGCAACCACCAGAGGGCGGATGTTTCCGCATGTTTTTGTGCGTGCTGCTGCCGACACGTTTTTACTCCACTTGCCTGATGACTGCGATACATATAGGCCTTGAACGAGCGGATACTGTTGCATGTTAACCGTGCATATCCCACATCCTCTCAGTGCCTTTTACAATGAATTTCTGAAAAATGCAGGGGTAACCTTAATGCCATTGTTGAATTCTGCCGCTCACCTTCAGGATGAGGCGACCGCCTGGCGGCGATACCTGCATGAAAATCCAGAACTTCTTTACGATGTCACTGAGACAGCAGCGTTTGTTGAAGACAAATTGCGGTCTTTTGGTGTCGATGAGATCGTGACCGGTATCGGCCGTATTGGCGTTGTCGGCATTATCAACGGTAACAAGCCGGGAAACCGCACAATCGGTCTGCGCGCTGATATGGATGCTTTGCCGATGCAGGAGCGGAGCGGAAAGCCCTGGGCGTCGAAGAATCCCGGCAAGATGCATGCCTGCGGCCATGATGGCCATATGTCGATGTTGCTGGGGGCGGCGAAGTATCTGGCGCAGACGCGGAATTTTTCCGGCCGGGTTGCGCTTGTCTTTCAGCCCGCGGAAGAAGGTGGCGCCGGTGGCAAGGCGATGATCGAGGACGGTCTCATGGATCGCTTCGATATCTCGGAAGTCTATGGCTTGCATAACTTTCCCGGTCGCCCTGTGGGGAGCTTTTCCATCCGCTCCGGACCGATCATGGCTGCAACCGATGAGTTTCGCATCGTCATCAAAGGTGAGGGCGCACATGCTGCCCAGCCGCATGCATCTGTCGATCCGATTGTGATCGGCAGCCAGATTGTCGGAGCATTGCAGACGATTGTTTCGCGCGCAATTAATCCCGTCAGTGCACTTGTGGTTTCGGTAACTGAGTTTCACGCTGGCTTCACGCATAACATTATTCCCGGTGAGGCCGAACTGGGCGGTACTGTTCGTTCGTTCACGCCTGAAAGCCGTGACATGGCCGAACGAAAGATTTCAGAGATCGCAGAAGGCATTGCCAGCGCACATGGTGCCATGGCTGAGGTGCAGTATGTTCGCAACTATCCGCCGACGGTGAACCATCCGGATGAAACGGCTCATGCGATTGCCGCAGCGCAGTTTGTGGGCGGTGAAGGCGCAGTGGATACGGATTTTGGTCCGTGGACGGCAGCAGAAGATTTTTCCTATATGCTGGAAGCCAGACCGGGCGCTTTCATCCTGCTGGGCAACGGTGACACGGCCGGGCTTCATAATCCTCATTACGATTTCGACGATGAAGCGCTGGCCTATGGGATCTCCTACTGGGTACGGCTTGCAGAGCAGCGGCTTTCGAACGGAGCATGATTTCAGCAAAATCAGGGCTTTCCTTTCGAAACTGTGTTTTGTATTGAGGAATGCGTCACCGGAAGGTTTTTGCTGGCCGGTGACCGGCCTCTGTCGTGAGCAGGTATCTGCCTCCGGCCTTTGATGATGGTCCCGTAGCTCAGCAGGATAGAGCATCAGATTCCTAATCTGAGGGTCACGCGTTCGAATCGCGTCGGGATCACCATTTCTTCTTTCAGAGTTTCTGCGCTTTTCGGTTTCCATGGCTCATCTGACACTGAATCCGGCGCTTTCAGACATGAAACAGCCTCCTTCCTGACGGATGTGTGGCGCGCCGCCGCCTTCTGGACAGAGATGAAACAGCTTCTGGACGGAAATCTTTGCGCTGAGACAAACCACGCGTGCTCATTGCGCCTCGCCGTCACCCATAAAATCTGCGACCACCTGAAGGCGTTTGGTCTCCTCCTCTGATAACCGCATCTTGTACTCGGCTATTTGCTTCTTGGTTTCAACGTTCAGATGGACGCGAGCCAGATACGCGGCTGCTGCGATTGCTGCGACGCCCAAAACGGTAATAACAATTTCTTGTCCGTTCATTTCCTTTTCCCTTCGTTAGAAAACGCATGATCATCGCAACATTCTGACGCAAAGACGTGCAGCCCCAACAGGTCTTATCAAGCCGCCATGCGCAAAGTCTTTGCTGGTGTGATGATGACCTCCTTCACGCCCTTCCCATTCCCGTCGCTAATCGAATAGGTGCAATCGACCTCCTCGATGTCGAACTGTGAGAAGGTTTGATAGACGCCCTGAACCGCGTTCAAAGACAGAATGAAGGTGCCTTGAAGCCCTTCGAGAACAGCGGCCATCTGCTCAAAATCGTTCCGGCCAAACACTCCGGTGCCGTAGTCGGTCTCATTGCCCCAATAAGGTGGGTCGAGATAAAACAGCATGCCCGGCCGGTCATAGCGCCGGATGAACTCCTGCCACGGGAGGCACTCGATCACGACACCGGCAAGCCGCTCGTGGATGTCCTCCAGCGTTGAGGCAAGCTTGGTCAGGTTGAACCGGGCGCTGGTGGTTTTGCTGACCCCGAAGTTGCGGCCGGCCACCTTGCCGCCGAAGGCCAGACGCTGAAGATAAAGAAAGCGGGCCGAGCGCTCCAGATCGGTGAGCGTCGTCGGGTCGGTCTTCATAAGCCGCTCGAATTCCCGCCTGCCGGAGATCTGGAAGCGGAGCGTATCCATGAACTGCGGAAAGTGGCGCTGCAGGATGCGGAAGAAGTTAGCGACGTCACCGCTGATATCGTTGATCACCTC
>NZ_SMAR01000002.1 GCF_004342225.1 Martelella mediterranea
CGTATCCGAGAGTATCCGGGCATCACGGCGTGCAAACCGATTACAGACCTCAGCATGAAACCTAAAAAAGTCTTGCGCTATCGGTACAAGATCACATTGCAACGGCCATCGGCGTGCAGGCCATCGAGCATCACAGATGCAAGGTGCGCTTCTACTCGACCGTCGAACTCGTCAATGCGTTGGAACAGGAAAAGGCGCTCGGGAAGGCGGGCAAATTGGCTGAAATGCTGACCAAGATCGACTTGGTCATCCTCGATGAACTCGGCTACCTGCCGTTCAGTTCATCCGGCGGCGCGCTACTCTTCCATCTGTTGAGCAAACTTTACGAGCGCACCAGCGTGATCATCACCACGAACCTCAGCTTCGCCGAATGGGCTCAGGTATTCGGGGACGCCAAGATGACAACCGCACTGCTGGATCGGCTCACACACCGATGCCACATCCTCGAAACCGGCAATGACAGCTATCGATATAAAGCCAGTTCAGAGGCCGCTAAGAAAAAGAGAAAGGAGACGACTGCATTGACCAAAACATAACCGCTGAGACATAACCAAAGGTGGGTCAAACCTCGGTGAAAATACCGGGTCACCTCTCAGCAGAAATCAACACTGACACTGCTCATCTAGCGCATCGTGGTGGCCGGTGGTCGCATATATCATCGCCGAACCGGCCTGGACGGCTCTGACGCGCGTACGCATCGCCAACATACATATACAGATGAAATTCGACACGAGCATGAGTCCCGTGTCGCTTGTTGTTTCAAACAGCGAAGCCAAGGACGGGGCACGTTTTTGAGCTTCAATCGGCCCGCGGTGCAGCGCGGAATGTCAAGGACCACCTTGCCGCTGTCGGTCGTTACCGTCTTGCATGCTTCATGCCCCATTTTGGCCGATCTCGATCGATACCGTATCGCTGCAGGTCAGGAGAGAAAAACGCGAACGGCTTCCGGCTTATCGTTGATAATTGCGAGCTCCACCACCGCTTCAAATACCTTGCCAACGCTCATGAAGCCACACCAATTCAATCTTCAGAATTCCGAGTTGCCCCGTAATGATGCCGATGATTGAGCAGGCTCGGCAGGGAATCCGGAAAAAAGCGATTTTGCAGCGCTCCATAGGTTCTAACAGCAAAAACGAAGTGTTTTTAGCAACAAATAAAATAGGTAAGGCAGTCTGCCAGTCCGCACCAAAGAAGCATCGCCGGACGCTGACGGTAACTCTTCGCTCCAAGTTTATGGTTCTTCCGTCAGAAACCGGAATAGCGAAATTGCTGTGCTCTCGTCCAGCGATGACGCCAGCCGGATGACGTTGCGTCCATGTCTGAAGCTTACACGATAGTTCACTGCCGAGCCAATTCTGGTGCCGAGATTGGCCATGGCAATTGATGCCGACGCGCCGGCTCCACCGGTAAGCGCGGCCGTGATCCCGACCGGACCCGTGCCGCCAATGATCAGTCCCGTGTGGATGCCGCCCGATGCAATTGGCCGGCCTTTCGCGTGGCCGTTATCGACAAACACCTCGTTGATGTCGCTGTAGGCGTATCGCTTCCCATCGCATTCCAGGCCGTCTTCAGTGAGCCGAAACCCGAAGGGCGGGGTCTTGAGCCGGTGAACAGCATATACCAGTGCCGCATTGATCGCCAAGGCGGCAGGAATATAAAGATCGGCCGGAAGAAAGCTGAGTGGGCCGCGATTGATCAGGAATGTAAACAGAAACGACGAGGGCAGAAGCATGACCAGGAAAAGGACGATGAGGCCAGAGAATTTCAAGCCAACGCCTTTTCCGGAAACGATCACCGACCCATCCCGGGCGGCTTCAACTTCAAATCCGAGATCCAGTTTCGCTGTTTGTGAGACTGACATGGGACAATAGACCTCCGTACGCCTGCGTGACAGGCGGTATGCAGCATTCGGCGAGGCCGATGCGGATGTGGGCGCCGAGGCCGCGCGCTTTCTGGCCCACTACGCCAGCCTTCTCGCCGATCCGCGCCGAATGCTGATCTCGTAACGTGACAAAACCCCTCGAACTGTTCGTGTCATCGACAAGATCGTCCTGAATTAGGCCGGCTTTTATGCCGTGACCGCCTTTTTTGGCGACTGCTCATGCACATCCTTCATTCATAAAGAAAGCCTCGAATCTGAGCCGGACGGAGACGCAGTAGCTGCGCAACCCGGAAAATGCCGGGATAGTGCTGTTCATCATAGAGACGCCAATACCAGGCCGCCTTCGGACAATATCCATCACCGGATATTCGGTACGCGTACCATCAATATCACCTGCTTTTTCTTCAACGCAATTCGGCGCGAACGCCAATGTAGCAGGCGGGACAATTCCATTCGTTCCCCTCCGCAACAAAGTGAATCGGTTTCGTGCGCGGATTTGCAAGTGAAGCGGACAAGATCGTTGACAGTCATGGGAACATTTGCCATTCTCTTAAATGGCACTATATTTCATAATAATGGAGCAGCTAAATGAACCGCACCCTTTTCCAACTGTCAGGCATCTCAATTCTGGCGCTCGGACTGGCTGTTGCCAGCCAGGCTCAGGCGCAAACCACGGTCGATGTTGCCATGATCGGCGAACCCGACACATTCGATCCCATGGTTTCGACCAAGGATGTCGTCAGCATTGTCACGCAGCATTTCGTCGAAACGCTTTTCACCTTTGATGAAAACTGGGCAACGGTTCCGCTTCTGGCTGCCGCCATGCCGGATGTCAGCGACGATGGTCTGACCTACGTTATTCCGATCCGCGAAGGGGTCACATTCCATGACGGCTCATCCATGGATGCCGCCGATGTTGTGGGTTCGCTGGAGCGCTGGCTCAAGGTTGCCTCACGCGGCAAGAGTGTTGCGGCCTATGTCGACAGTGTTGAAGCGTCCGGCGACTACGAGGTCACGCTCAGGCTCAACCAGCCCTATGCCCCTCTTCTTTCTTTGCTCGCATTCTCGAATTCAGCGGCGGTGGTCTATCCGGAAGAAATCCTTGATGACCGGATCGAAGATGTCGTTGGAACCGGTCCCTATGAAATCGCTGATTACGTACCGGATCAGTATATCCAGCTCGTTCGTTTCGATGGCTATACCCAGCCGGGCGGTGCGGCCGAGCGTAAGCAAATTCCCGATGAAATCCGTTTCGTGCCCGTTGCCGATCCGAACACGCGTGCCGAGGGCCTGCTGTCCGGACAGTTTGATTTTGCCGATAGCCTTTCGACAGAATCCTATGACAGGCTCGAGGCGAGCGATGTTGCCGAGCCGCTGATGCTCGAACCGTTTGGCTGGCCTGTTTTTGCAATGAACCGCAACAAGGGCATGATGACCGACATCGAAATCCGGCGGGCCGTCCAGGCAGCTTTGCCGTTCGATGACATGCTTTATGCTGCCTTTGGCGACGAGAAATTCTATCAGGTCGATGGCGCGCTTTTCCCCGAAGGGTGGGTCTGGAATAATGACGGCGGTGTCGAGCTCTATAACCAGAACGATATAGAGGCCGCATCGAAACATCTTGAGGAAGCCGGCTATGATGGCACGCCGCTGCGCATCCTGACCTCGCGCCAGTACGAGTTCCATTACCAGATGGCGTTGGTCGCGGAAATGGCGCTTGAGGCCTCCGGTTTCGAGGTGGAGATGGATGTCGTCGACTGGGCAACGCTCGCCGAGCGGCGAAACAACCCGGACCTCTGGGATATTTACATCACGCACTCACCTTTCCTTCCGGAACCCGCACTGATTTCAAGCTTTTCGGCCAAGGCGCTTGAAGGTTGGGATGAACCGGCCAAGAACGAGATTTATACCCGGTTCATCACTGAAACGGACCCGGCAGTGCGTAAGGAAATCTTCAAGGAACTTCAGACTGAGCTTTACGAGGATGTCGGCTTCATCAAGGTCGGCAATTTCAATTCCCTTCAAGGCAAATCCAGAGCGATGGAAGGCGTAGCCCCTTCTCCGTGGCCGCAGTTCTGGAACGCCTCGGTTGCCGAGTAATGATGCGTATCGGCGTAGCCTCATGGCTGCGCCGATGCAGTTTTGATCCACCTCTGTGTCGTCCGGGAGAACCGGACGCCGGGGTTTCGGAACGTTGAATTCTTGTATCGTTCGATACACCAGGGAACTGAACCGAATGACAAATTACCTCATCAGGCGCTTTGTCGGCATGGTCGTTGTGACCTTTCTTGTGCTGACGCTCGCCTTCGTGCTCGTGAGACTTGCACCCGGCGATCCGGCCGCCCTGATGCTCGGTCCGGACGCCACCCCGCAAGATGTCAGGGATCTGCGCGCCAGCCTCGGCCTTGATCAGCCTATTTTCATACAATACGTAACCTTTGTAGCGAATGCTGCACAGGGAGATCTTGGGCGGTCGCTGTTCTTTGATAATTCTGTCACCTCCGTTCTGGCGGCGCGGGCGGAGCCCACCGTCTTCCTGTCGCTGTTTTCATTGATTTTCGCCCTGCTCATTGCCACACCTATCGGCATTTACGCTGCTTATCGTCGCGGATCGGTGCTTGACCAGTCTGCCGTAACCACGGCAATGCTGGCCGCGTCGGTTCCAAGCTTTCTCACCGGGCTGATCTTTCAACGTTACCTGGCTACCGAGCTTGGCTGGTTTCCGGCATCCGGTTATGGTGGCCCCGATGCCGATTTTCTTGACCGGATGTGGCATCTTGTCTTGCCTTCTATCACGCTCGGCATTGTCAACTCCGCTCTTATCCTGCGCTTCACGCGCGCTTCTATGCTGGACATTCTGAGTGAGGACTATGTACGCACCGCCCGTGCCAAAGGCATGAGCGAGCGGCGGGTCATATTGCGTCACGCGCTGAAAAACGCCGGGATTCCGATCATCACGGTTGTGGGGCTGACCTTCGCGTTGCTTGTGGCTGGTGCTGTCGTCACAGAGCGGGTGTTCAACTTGCCGGGTCTTGGCAGTCTGGTGGTCAATGCTGTGTTGCGCCGCGACTATCCCGTCATCCAGGGCACCTTGATCGTCGTCGCCATTGTCTATGTGTTCGTAAACCTTGTGACCGACCTTCTTTATCTGGTCGTCGACAAACGGGTGAGGTACTGACCCATGACAGACACGACGCTTTCTTCCGAAAAACAGGAAACGGTCAAGCCCGAGGGGGGCAAGGAACCCGGCTTCTTCCAGGTCCTGATGACCCGGCGCTCTGTGCAGGTCTCAATCTTTATCTTTCTGGCGATTACCCTGCTCTGTCTGTTCGCCCCGTTGGTGGCGCCCGTCAACCCCGATGCCATGTCGGTGCGCATGCGCCTGCAGGGTCCCGGCACCGAGTTCTGGTTCGGTTCCGACGCCTTTGGCCGTGATGTGTTCTCACGCCTTCTTTATGCGGGGCGGTCATCGCTCACCATCGGGCTTTCGGTTGCAATACTTTCGGCGCTGCTCGGCGTCGCCATCGGCCTGACGGCTGGGTTCTTCAGTCGGCTCGACTGGCCGTTCTCGCGCCTGATCGATGCGATGATGGCATTTCCGGATATCCTTCTTGCGCTTTCGCTCGTGGCGATCTTCGGCGGCACGCTCACCAATGTGGTGATTGCCCTTTCGATTGTATATGCGCCCCGCGTCGCCCGCATCGTGCGTGCCTCGACCATGGTTGTGCGTGAAATGCCCTATGTTGAAGCAGCGCGGGCTCTGGGGACACGAACATGGCGCATTATGATCACACATGCACTGCGCAACATCGTATCACCGATCCTGGTGCAGGCGACCTTTATCTTTGCCTACGCCATGCTGGCCGAAGCCGGCCTTTCCTTTCTCGGCATCGGTGTCGATCCCGAAACACCCACATGGGGGATCATGGTCAATGAAGGCCGCCAGTATCTCGACACGGCAATTTACCTCATCCTGTTTCCGGGTATAGCGATTTCGCTTTCCGTGCTGACATTGCAGATCGTTGGCGACGGCCTGCGAGATGCGCTTGACCCACATCTTTCCAAGGAAGCCTGAATGTCTCTCACTCTTGTCAATTTTCGCATCGTCGGCCTCGATGATGCGCCTGATAAAATCCATGTCGGCGATGATGGCCTGATCATCGAAACCGGTGCACCGAACGCCCGTGAAATCGATTGCAAGGGCGCCTGGCTGTCGCCGGGATGGTGTGACCTGCATGTCCATGTCTGGCATGGCGGCACGGATATCTCGGTTCGCGCCTCGCAGGCTGGCCGGCCAACCGGTGTGACCGCGATGGCTGATGCCGGATCGGCCGGGGAGGCAAGTTTCCATGGACTGCGCGAATATGTGATCGAGCGGCAGTCCGAAACCGTCCGGGCGTTTCTCAATATCGGTTCCATCGGTCTCGTTGCTTGCAATCGTGTGCCCGAACTCGCCGACTGGCGTTCGATCGATATCGACAAGACCCTCGCCGTGGTCGAGGCGAACCGCGATGTAATCTGTGGCATCAAGGTGCGCGCGTCGGGCGTGATTGTCGGCTCATGGGGGATCACTCCGGCAAAGATCGCGAAACGTGTCGCCGAAATCACCAATCTGCCACTGATGGTACATGTCGGCGAGCCGCCGCCGCTGATCGACGAGGTTTTCGAACTGCTGACGCCGGGTGATATCGTAACGCACTGTTTCAACGGCAAGGCGGCCGGTTCGATCCGCGATACCGAAGCATTGTTCAAAATGGCGCAGGACATGGCCGCAAGGGGTATCCTGATGGATATCGGCCACGGCTCCGCCTCGTTCAACTTCGAAACCGCGCGAGCATCTATGGCCGATGGTCTCAGACCGTTTTCGATTTCGACCGATCTTCATCTCCACAGCCTTGAAGATCCGGTGCGCGATCTCGCGACCACAATGTCCAAACTCTACGGTGTTGGCTTGCCGTTTGAAGATTGTATCAACGCAGTCTGTGCAGGCCCTCGTGACGTAATGGGGCTCAGCGGGCGTAGCGGACTTGCAGCAGGCAGCCGCGCCGACTTCACGGTCTTTGAGTTTTCCGAGGCATCGCTGCCGGTCATCGACAGTCAGGGCAATGCGATGACGCTGGAGCGGTTGTTCGAACCACGCATGACAGTGATCGGCGATGACGTCCAGCCGGCTGCGCGGAGGGCCGCATGAAAGAAGACACCATTCTGGATGTTCGCGGGTTGAGTGTTCGGTTTCGCGGTCAGGGCCGCGAAGTGGCGGCCCTGCGTGACGTCAGTTTCAGTATCGGCCGTGGACGAACGCTGGCTTTGGTCGGCGAAAGCGGGTCGGGCAAGTCCGTGACCTCACTGGCGCTGATGGGGCTTTTGCCTCCCAACGGGAAGATTGCCGCCGGAACCATCGGTTACCGCCAACGCGATGGCCGTATTCTGGAAGTTACGAAACTCACCGCAGCCGAAAAGCGGCGGCTGCGCGGCGTACAGATGTCTATGATTTTTCAGGAGCCGATGTCGTCGCTCAATCCGCTTTTCACCATCGGTGACCAGATTGGCGAGATGCTGTTTCTGCATGAAAAAATGGAAGGCGCGGCGCGGCGCAAGCGCACCATTGAAATGCTGGAACTGGTCGAAATTCCCGAAGCCGGAAAACGGATGGACAGCTATCCGCACGAATTGTCGGGCGGTATGCGCCAACGTGTGATGATCGCCATGGCGATGATCTGCAAGCCTTCGCTTCTGATTGCCGATGAGCCGACCACAGCCCTCGACGTTACCATTCAGGCACAGATCCTCGACCTGATGCGGCAATTGCAGAAGGATCTCGGCATGTCGATCCTGTTTATCACCCACGACATGGGTGTGGTGGCAGAAATGGCGGATGATGTTGCGGTGATGTATGCGGGCGGTGTGGTTGAGCAGGCGAGTGTGGATGCGCTCTTCAAGGATACCCGCCATCCCTATACGCAGGGGCTTCTCAACTCGATACCGGGCCCGTGGCGCAAGCGCGGTGAGCGGCTGATCCCGATACCGGGTTCAGTGCCGCCGCTCACCGATCTGCCGGACGGATGTGCGTTCGCGCCTCGTTGCAGCCATGCCCAGCAGCGCTGTCGCGAGCCCGTGACGCTTGATCGAAAGGCCTCTGATCACTTTGCAGCCTGCATTCTCGAAAGTGTTGGGGTGTCATGACCGAGCCTTTGATCAGCATTCGCAACATGACCAAAACGTTTGGGCCGGCCAACAACCCGGTCTATGCCGTCAATGATGTCAGCTTTGACATTCCCAGGGGATCGATCACGGGTCTTGTGGGCGAAAGTGGTTCGGGTAAATCTACACTGGGCCGCAGCCTTCTCAGACTGATCGAACCGACATCCGGAAGCACGATTTTCGACGGCTGCGATCTCAACAGTCTCCGGCCGGGGGATCTACGGGCCATGCGCCGCCGGATGCAGATGGTTTTTCAGGACCCGGCGTCCTCGCTTAATCCCCGTCTCTCTGTCGAGGCGATCATCGCCGAAGGTCTTGTCGCCCACGGTGTTGGCACGCGCCGCACCCGCCGTGACGTCGTGGCGTCATTGCTGGAAGAGGTCGGTCTCAGCGCGGATCACATGCGGCGTTATCCGCATGAGTTCAGCGGCGGCCAGAGACAGCGGATCGGTATTGCCCGTGCACTTGCACTGGAGCCTGAGTTCATCGTCGCCGACGAGAGCGTATCCGCCCTTGATGTGTCGATCCAGGCGCAGGTACTCAATCTGCTCCTCGATCTTCAGGCGCGGCGCAACCTGACGATGCTGTTCATCGCGCACGACCTCTCGGTGGTCGACTATCTCTGCGACCAGGTCGCCGTCATGTATCTGGGGCGCGTGATGGAAGTTGGCCCCGCAGCCGATATCCATGAGCGTCCAAAACACCCGTACACACTTGCGCTGAATTCGGCCATTCCCATCCCGCGGCCAGGCCTTGCGCGCAGCCGGGAGGTTCTCAAGGGCGACATCCCGAGCCCGATGGCACCCCCCTCCGGGTGTGTTTTTCGCACCCGCTGTGCACATGCACGCGAAATCTGCGCTTCCGGTATACCATCACCGGTGCAGGTTTCTTCGGGACATTACAGTCACTGCAAAAGAATAGAGGCAATTGGTGAAAATAGATAATTTGCGAGAGTCCCCCGAGGCGAAACTTGTTCAATCCGGCCTCGCGCTCCCGCCGGGACCGCCCCGGCCCGTCGGATCGTTTTGCAACGTTCGCCAGTCCGGAAACCTGCTCTTTGTCTCCGGGCAAGGTCCTGTTCTTGCCGACGGAACACTGCTGACCGGCAAGGTCGGCGATACGGTTTCCGCAGAGGAGGCACGAAAGCATGCCGAAGTCGTCGCGATCAACATCCTTACCGCCCTGCGTGAGTTCTGTGGTGGATCGCTGGATCAGGTTCGTGGCGTGGTGAAGCTTCTGGGCCTGGTGAATGCGACACCGGAATTCACGCGCCACCCTTATGTTATCGACGGAGCATCCAACCTTCTGGCCCCGATTTTCGGGCAGAGCGGTGTGCACTCGCGCTCAGCCTTTGGGGTCGGTTCTCTACCGAACCAGATAACCGTCGAAATCGAGGCTATTTTCGAGCTTGTTACGCATGACGATCATGCGGGAGCAACGACGGACGCCCTATGACCCACTGCCCGCTCGACAAGTTTCGCGGCCTCGCGAACCTGCACAGATATACTGTCGCACTTCTCCTCAAGCCGATGGCGCGGCATCACCACGGACATGGTGAGTTGGCAGGCGCCATCGGCATCCCGCACAGGGGCGGCGATGCAGACCACACCTTCCTCGGAGCTGCCGGCCTGAACCGAAAGCCCGTCAAGGAAGTCGGCCCGGCTGCGCTGAGCAAGAATTTCGGGGTCGATCTCGGCCAGTCCGGTATTGGAAGGACGGGCGCATTCGGCAAAGGCGAGCTTTCGCTCCTCCGCGTTGAGGTGCCCAAGAAGAAGAAGGCCAGAGGCTGTCCAGTTGAGCGGAACACGGGTGCCGACGTCGGAAGTCACCCGGAACTGACCTTCGCCTTCAGCCATGCCGATGACAACCATCATGCCACCATCGCGGGCGCAAACCTGAACCATTTCTCCGGTTCGTCGACTGAGCGAAAGCATTTCCTTCTCTGCCTCGACATACATGTTCATGCGCGACCGGTAGGCGAGGCCATAATGCATAAGTCGTGGCCCAAACCAGACAAGACTTTCGGAGGTTCGGCTCAGCATGTCACGTTCAACAAGCTCGTCGATAAGTCGGTAGATCGTCGAAATCGGAGCCGCTGCATATTTGGCAAGTTCATAGGCCGTCATCGGCCGCCGGTATTCCAGCAGGATATCCATGATCTGCAGCGTCCTGTCGATGCCGCTGGTACGTGAGCGAGGCGCTTTGCCGGTGTTTTGCATTCGGGTTTCGACCTTCAATAATTGAAGGTAATCTATTTCATAATTATGGAGCATTTTCAATGATCAATGACATAACGCACACAAGTGTAGAACCCGACTGGAGCTGGCATGACGCCAATGGCTTCAAACGTGTCATCAACGTCGCCGGAACGATGACAGGACTGGGCGCATCAGTGGCATCTGTACCGGAAGTCGCCCGCGAAACAGCAGCAGCCACGGAACGGTTCGTTGACATGCACGCGCTACAGACGCTCGCCAGCGACACAATAGCGGAACTCACCGGCGCCGAGGCGGGATGCATGACTGCTTCGGCCGGTGCCGCGATATCGCTCGCCGTGGCAGGCTGCATCACCGGTCTCGATCCGGCCCACGCAGAAGCCTTGCCGCGCAACCCCGGTCCGAAGGCAGGCATTGCCGTTCAGATGGGGCATCTTTGCGAATACGGCTCATCGATCAAGACAGGTATCGAGCTTGCCGGGGCGAATGTTCGTGTGGCGGGAACAGCAACCCTCTGCAAGGATTTTCAACTTTCGGCAGTTCTGGACGATGAAACGGCGGCGGCGCTTTATGTCGTTTCACACCATGTCGTGCATTACGGCCAGATCCCGTTCGAGCGCTTCGTCAGGCTGGCGCACGAAAAAGGTGTGCCGGTCATCGTTGACGCGGCTTCGGAATATGATCTGCGCAGCTTTCTCGAAAAGGGCGCAGATCTGGTCATCTATTCCGGTCATAAATTCCTTGGCGGCCCCACTTCCGGTATCATCGCAGGCCGGCGCGACCTGGTGCGCGCGTGTTACCTGCAAAACATCGGTATCGGCCGTGGCATGAAGATCGGCAAGGAGAGCATCATGGGGGCAATCGCTGCGATGCGGGCCTGGATGAAGCGGGACCATGCGGCCATTCGTGCGCAGGAAAATGCCGCGCTTGAGCTGTGGCTCGACGCGCTGCGCGGTATCCCGGGTATCAGCGCCTACCGCGTTCCGGACCCGACCGGCAATCCGCTGGAGCGTCTGCAAATCGACGTGGATGCTGAAAAACTGGGTGCGGGCGCCCCCGTTGTCGTAGCCGCTTTCGGCCAGCGAGACCCGGCTATCATTGTGCGCGGACATGAGGCCGAACTCGGTTATTTCCAGCTTGATCCCTGTAATCTTCTTCCTGGCCAGGCTCCGGTCGTTGCAAATGCCCTCAGAGAGGAAATGATGCGTGGCTCCTGGAGAAATATAGACGCAGAAGAGGCTCTCGCATCAAGCCGAAACGGTGGAACCGACGGTTATCTGCACTGGCTTTCGTGAAATTCCGGAAGAAGTGGACACCGGGTCGTCGCCCGGAATTGCATCAGAACAAAGAGACAGGCCGGGAGCGGAGCATTCCCGGTGGCTTCGTGCAAGTCGAATGCAAATTGATTGCGGCCTTCCGGTTTCGACCAGAGCCGCCTAATCCAACTTTACCATCATCGGGCCGACGAGTATCAGCGCTATCAAGTCGGCCTGTCGATTCGTGCCGGTTTTCTGAAACAGATTGCGCATGTGGAACGCAATGGTGGTTTGTGACACACCGAGTTCCTCCGCAACATCAACGTTGCGGGCACCGTTGGCCAGAGCCCCGGCAATTCTTGCTTCGGCCGGCGTCAACCCGAACAGGTCCATCCACAATGTTTCCGGCGCACGGCCGCGACGTTCCGGGTCGGCGAGGAACAATCCCGGGGCCGGCGCGCCGGGCCGATCGATCTGCCGCGCTGGCAGCGCGCAGGCCAGCGCCGATATGGTGCCCGCGGCCATCACCCGATGCAGCATGATGCCGACCACCTTATCTTCACCAGCCTTCGCCGCCGCAAGCGTCTCGGAAAGGCAGCGTCGAAACGACCGCCCCGAAACCGGTCCCAAAGCGATCACCCCCTCGGCCTGGATTACGACGTCGAAGTTAACATGGCGGGTCAATCTGATCTTATTAAAGTAGGAGGAACCGCCAACCTCGCCGGTACTGTGGTTGTCGATACGATGGATGGCTACAAAATCAACTATGATTATACCATACTGACCGCCGAAGGCGGATTTAATGGAACACAGTTCACGGATAACACTCCCGCCTGGAATAATGTGAATAACTATGCCTTTGTGCGCCCGGTTATCTCTTATGATCCGACGACAGTGTTTTTAACGGTACAGCGCAACGATGTGGCCTTTGCATCGGTAGCCGAAACCCCGAATCAGGTGGCGGTTGCCAATGCTCTTGAAACGATGGGCGGTTCGCAATCCGAACTTTATGAAGACGTCGTTTTACGACTGACGGCGCAGGAGGCGCCAACCGTTTACAATGCGCTGTCGGGGGACATTTACGCGTCGGCACAAACGGTCATGATCAATCAGACACAACATGTCCGTGATGCCGTTACAGGTCGCCTGCAGCAGGCCTTTGGCGGAAAACCGACAACACCGGTCAAGGCGATGGGCTATGCGCCATCCGACGATGATGCTCAGATGAATGGGTACTATGCGGAACCGGAAAGCACCTATGGCGCCTGGGGATATGCCTATGGCAGCTGGAGCGAACTGAAAGGCAACAGCAACACAGGCAAAATCAAGTCCGATACAGGTGGCTTTATTGCCGGTTTTGACGGTGCTTTGAGCGAAAACTGGCGGGTCGGCGCTCTGGCGGGCTATGGCTACACTTCGTTCGACAACGATCAGAACGCCTCGGGCAACGCCAACGCCTATACGCTCGGCGCCTATGCAGGCGGTCAGTGGGATATTTCGGACAGCACCGGCTGGGCGCTGCGCTCTGGCCTTGCCTACACCTGGAATACCCCTGAAGTCGACCGAACCGTCAGTTTTGGCAGTTTCTACGATCAATTGAACGGCAGTTACGACGCCAATACGTTCCAGGCCTTCGGCGAGGTTGCTTTCCAGTATCAGCCTGCGGATCAGATGCAGCTTGAGCCTTATGCCAACCTCTCCTACGTTAACCTCAACAACAGTAGCTTTAACGAAAGCGGAGCATCGGCAGCTGCACTCGGCGTTCATTCGGATACGATGAATACGTATTTCAGCACCTTGGGTATGCGTGCCTCGACAGGTTTTGACATCGGAACGACCAAGGCAGAAGCCTATCTCGATGCAGGTTGGCGTCATGCCTATGGCGACATTGATCCGACATCAACGGCCGCACTGACAGGTTCGTCACCGTTTACCGTAAGCGGCGTTCCGGTGGCCAGGGACACGGCAGTCATCGGTGTCGGAATGGATTTCAATGTCAACGAAATGACCTCGATCGGACTTGGATATGAAGGGCAATTCGGTGACAGCTATACGCAAAACAGTGTAACGGCTCGGTTGGATATCCGGTTCTGATCAAGCTGAACACCTGGAAATTGGTGTAGAAAACACGGCCCGGCATTGTCCGGGCCGTACTTTTTGCGCCCATCAGGACCGATTTCGACACCACACAAAATCGGTAAATTCGAACTACATAGTGAAATGGTTCGGTTTGTTTGGACAAATCTTTCCGGTTTGCGTTGCTTGCGGGCCGCGCGTTTACGTGCCGCAGAAGGTTCGGTACGCCGTCTCGGGCACCGGCGGAAGGCCGGCATAATCGGCGAACGCCGCCCGATCCTCGAAGGGCGCGGCCAGTGCTTCGTTCAGGCGTTCGAAGGGCGCCAGGTCGCCGGCCATCGCGGCGGCAAGCGCTTCCTCGACGAGGTGATTTCGCGGAATGATCGCCGGGTTCACCGCATCCATCGCAATGCGCCGTTCACTCGGTTCTCCCGGTTCGTCCGCGAGGCGCTGACGCCAGCGCGCCGCCCAGCCGTCATAGGCGGCTGGATCGGCAAAGAGTCCGCGCAGCGACCCGTCAACCTGTTCGCTTTCCGCCGCTTTACCGAGATTGCGAAAGGTCAGGGTGAAGTCCGCATTCTGCTGTGCCATGTGCCCAAGAAGGTCCTCGATCAACGCGGCGTCTTCCGTCTGCGGTGTCTGCAAACCGATCTTCGCGCGAAAGCCGTCGACATAAGCGTTGTTGAACGCGTCCGCAAAGCCGGAGAGGACGTCCTGCGCGGCTTCAACGGCTTTGTTTTCGTCTCGATCGAGATGAGGAAGCAGACATTCTGCCAGACGCGCGAGGTTCCAGTGCGCGATGCTGGGCTGGTTAGCGTAGGCGTAACGCCCGTTCCGGTCGATCGAAGAGAAGACGGTCGCGGGATCGTAAGCGTCGAGGAAGGCACACGGGCCGTAGTCGATCGTTTCCCCGGCGATCGACATATTGTCGGTGTTCATGACGCCGTGCACGAAGCCGATCTGCATCCAGCGTGCGACGAGTTCGGCCTGACGGGTGCAGACGCCCTGGAGAAGAGCGCGGTAGGGATTGGAAGCGCCCGCTGCCTCGGGGTAATGCCTGTCGATCACATGGTCGGCGAGTTGGCGCACCGCGGCGGCGTCGCCCCGTGCCGCGAAGAACTGGAACGTGCCGACGCGTATATGGCTTGAGGCGACACGCGTGAGGACCGCGCCCGGCAGGGCCGTTTCCCGGTAGACGGGCTCTCCCGTCGCGACCGCGGCCAGCGCCCGCGTGGTTGGGATGCCGAGCGCGGCCATGGCCTCGCTGACGAGATACTCGCGCAGGACCGGGCCGAGCGCTGCCCGTCCGTCGCCGTTGCGCGAGAAGATTGTGGGGCCAGCCCCCTTCAGTTGAAGGTCGCTACGCCGACCCTGTCGGTCGACGACCTCGCCGAGGAGGATGGCGCGCCCGTCGCCGAGTTGCGGCACGAAGTTTCCGAATTGATGTCCGGCGTAAGCGGCCGCGATCGGCTCGGCTCCCGTTGGGAGCCGATTGCCGGCGAAGATTTCAACCCCTTCAGCATTGTCCAACGCATCCGCGTCGAGCCCGAGTTCCTTGGCGAGCCGTCGGTTCAGCTTCAGGAGATGCGGCGCGGCGACGGGCGTCGGCGCGGTAGGCCGGTGGAAGGCGGCGCCGAGCCGCGCGTAGCTGTTGTCGAAGTGTAAATGTATCGTCATCTTTCCGCATCGCTTCCGTCGTACCGCTCGGCCGCTGGCTCTCGACCATTCTGCACTAAGGTGGCGCTGTCGATGCCGGATTTCCAGAGCAATGCCTGACAGACCATCAACGGATAAACGCCGATACAGGCTAAGCGGCCAACCCCATGCGGACGATCACGACCAGACCTGCAGCGTCTGTCGGGCCGGCATCTTTCTTTGATGACGTCCGGTCTCTCATGCGCTCGCTGAAGGTTCGATGTCCGAGGCCGCCAGGAGACGTTTGCGCCATTCGAGGAATGCGGGAGTGGCGAACCCCGGCCGGAAGGCCAGATGGGTATCCACGGTCATCAGCCCATGCGCTTCCACGGAGCCGAGACGGGACAGCGTGTCGGCGACGCTTTTCGGCATGACGCTGACGCAGGCCCCCGCCGCAGTGCAGGCGAACATGGCGTGGTAGGAGCCGGCCTCCTGGATCTTCAGGCGCGAGCGGGCGGGGCTTCCGCCCATCAGCCACTCCTCCGCCAGCATCCGGTATGTGCAGCCCGGCGCGAAGGCGGCCAGCGCCATCGGCTCCACGTCCGCTGGTGAGCGAACCGCGCGGTGCCCCTTTGGCACGAGCAGGACGAGCTCCTCGCGAAAGACGGGGATTGTTTCCAGCGCGTCGAGCGCGCTCCAGCTATCGTCCGCCGCAATGGCGATGAGGGCGCAGTCGATACGGTGGGCCTGAACCGCATCGATAAGCTGGCGTGTCGGCGCCGTCGAGAGCTCGATCGTCACCTCCGGCCAGTCGCGGTTGAAGGCGGCAAGCAATGAGGGCAAGCGGCTTGCGACCGTGCTTTCCATCGAGCCGATGCGCAGTGTGCCGCCGGGACCTTCGGGATTGATCTGCTGGCGCGCCTCGTCGGCGAGATTGAGGATGCGCTCGGCATAGTCGAGATAGGCTTTACCCTCGCTGGTCAGCACCATGCGTCGCGTCTCGCGGGCAAACAGCGCCACGCCAATCTCTGCCTCCAGTTGCTGGATCCGGGTGGTGACGTTCGATGGCACGCGCCCCAGCAACTCAGCGGCCCGGGTGATGCTTTCCTCTCTGGCGACGGCCCTGAAGACGGCGAGTGTGGCGAGGTCCATCGAAATTCTCCATTGCAGAACCAATGGAAATATATATTCTTTAAATGGAAACGAACGTCAAGGTGAATTCTCTTTCATGGAATTTGTGCTGACCTGATCGATAAGTATGCGGAACGATAAAGGAGATGGCGAAATGCTTGAAGGGCTCGGAATGAAGCTGCCCATCATTCAGGCGCCGATGGCTGGCGTCTCGACCCCGGCGCTGGCGGCGGCGGTCTCAAACGCTGGCGGGCTCGGCTCGATCGGCATTGGCGCGAGTGATGCCGCCAGTGCCCGCGCGATGATCGACGAAACATTCGCGCAAACGGACCGGCCCTTCAACGTCAACGTCTTCGTGCATGGCCCTGCCGTGAAGAACCCAGAGCGGGAGGCGGCATGGCTGGCGGCACTCGAGCCCGTCTTCGCCGAATTCGGCGCCGCGCCGCCGTCCGATCTGCGGGTCATCTACAAGAGCTTTTCCGATGACCCGGAGATGCTGTCTCTTCTGGTCGAGAAAAAGCCGGCGGTCGTCAGCTTTCATTTCGGCCTGCCGCCGGCTGAAACGATCACTGCCCTGAAGAACGCCGGCATCCGACTTTTCGCGACGGCGACAAGCCTTGCCGAGGCCGAAGCCGTCGAGGCCGCCGGGCTTGATGCCGTCATCGCGCAGGGGATCGAGGCTGGCGGGCATCGCGGCGTGTTCGATCCGCTGGCCGCCGATGATGGTCTTGGCACATTTGCGCTAACGCGGCTTCTGGTCAGGAAGACTGGCATCCCTGTTATCGCGGCAGGCGGGATCATGGATGGCACGAGCATTTCCGCCGCCTGCGATCTCGGCGCAGTGGCCGCGCAACTCGGCACAGCCTTCATCGCCTGCCCCGAGTCTGCCGCGGATGATGCCTATCGCGAGTCGCTGAAGGGGCAGGGTGCATTCCACACGCGGCTGACGACAGCAATTTCCGGCCGGCCGGCGCGCGCGCTTGCCAACAGGTTCACGGAACTGGCGGAAACGACGCTTCGTGGAACCACCCCGCCCGACTATCCCATTGCCTACGACGCCGGAAAGGCCCTTCACGCCGCTGCCAAAGCCTGCGGCGAGGCCGGTTACGGTGCGCAATGGGCGGGGCAAGCTGCGCCGCTCGCGCGCGCCATGCCCGCGGCAGAGCTTATGGCAACGCTCGCGCTTGAAATGCGGTTTGATGAAGTGTCGTGTATCGATCGGCGGAGCTAGCGCCCATGGCCATGCCTCGCGTTCGGGTTTCCTTCTGGCTCCTCTCACATTGATCAGCGTCGTGGGAACCCGAACGCCCGAAGAACTGATGGCAGCTTTCTGAGAAAGAGGTCAGTTTCTGAGTCCTTTGGCTAATGAAATGGTGTAGGGTGGTCGCTGCTTGGCGTCAGCGTAGTTCGTGAATCAGAAGAACTTTCCAGAAAGTATTTCCGGAAAATGGAATAGAGCGAACGGGGTTTTCCACAAAATTGCGCGCGATTTTTGCGCGAAAGCCTGCGGAATCGCCCACTTTCCACATTTCCAGACACTCCCCCTATATCGCGTTCCGAAAATCTGTTTAGATTGTCTTGCCATCGCAACACTCTCCGGAGGCCAAGATGGCAACTAATATCCCGCTAGAACACCGGCTAATTTCCAAGCCGCAACTCATGGAGTTGCTGTCATGGAGCGAGAGCTCCATCGACAGAAGGCTGCGCGAGGACCTCGATTTCCCGAGACCCGTCCGTCTGGGGCCTCACACCGTGCGATGGCGATTGGCCGACGTTCTCGATTTCATCGACTCGCTTCCTCTGGCGGAGGAGGAGTGGCGATGAGTTCTCAAAGGACGGAAATTTTCCAGACACGTCTTACACGATCGGAGGCGTCAGCAGTCCGGTGGCATATGCTGCAATGCCGCGAGCAGCAAAAGGCGAAATACGTCCGCCTCTGCCTTCTGGCTGGCGGTGGCGCGAAGTTGCGGGAGCTCGATCGCCGCACTGGCGAAATCATGAAGATCGTTAGAGATCTTCAGATGTGCACGCACCTGACCCGGGCTGAAAAGGCCAGACTACTGCGTGTAGCGCACACGCAAGCGTCAGCCCTCGTGCATGTCGTGGGGGTGCTGGGATGAGGCCGTACTTCACCTTTCCCAACAATTTCAACGTGCTGTATGCCTACTTTCATTCGCCAGAGGCGGAAGTGCTGGCCGGCCCGATCGCCGGACTTCCACGCCCGATCTGCCGAGAGATTTTTAATGCGAACCAAGCACACATGGCTCGCCCCCATGCGCATATGACATTGTCAGCACCGCAAACGGCATTTCTCGACAAAGAGCAATGGTGCGAGGCAATCGATATCGCGTTTGCTGCATTTGGCATCGATACGGCCGTGATCCCCTGGTTCTCGTGCCGCCACAGGGATGCCAATTGCGACCACATCCACGTGGCCGCGAGACTTTCCACATGGACGGGCATTCCGGTCGAGTTGCCTCCGATGAAGCCGGCTTGCGATCGAGCGGAACGCGACCTTCGTATGACCTTCGCTGGTCGCATTCGCGGGATTACAGCTCCGCCGATCGAGAAACCTAAACCGCCTCCCATGTTTCCACGCCGGCCGAGGATACGCGGGGGACCGTACGAAGACGTGCTCGTGGAGATCGAGACGGTCATTCGTCGACGACTGCCGACATGTTTTGAAGACCTGGCAAAGGCCGTGCAGAATTCGTCTCCTCCCATCCGATTAACCGAGACGCCCACAATATATGGTCGGGCCGGTTACCAAGTCATGCGCGGCACTCGCAAGCCGGTTTTCGCGGGAGAGCTTAGTCGCACCCTGCAGCCGGCAAGACTGAAAAAGCAATTCGAAATCTGCGGCATTGCCCGCGCCTTGAACCTTTCGCGGGACCTCGACCTGTTGCGCAAGACTATTGCCCAACTCGAGCCACCGCACCCATCACCGAGAAGGAATACCCATGTCCACCGAAGCGAAGATATCAGAAGTGCGGGACGTCCTGATCACGATCTCGAAAACGGGACTGGATCAGAAGAAGACGCTCGAGCAGAATCTCGGGGTGACCTGCCAGGTTCACGAAATCGTCTCGATGGCATTCGATCCCGAAAACGGTCACAGATCAGCGATCGAGGAGTTGGCTCGACGGATCAGTTTTCTGGCGGAAACCCAGATCAATATCCTCAAGGAGGTCGAGCACCAGACCGCGACCGTGAAAGCGCTACGGCACGACCTGAAGCCGATCGCAGAATTCTTGACGAAGCCCGGGGATCAAGGGGGCTGAGGCGGCTGTTGGACTGCCTGAGGCAGCGAAAGATCAAGGCTCTGATTTCCTGGACTTTGGATATTGCGTCATGCCGCTTTCCCGACGGCTCTGAGCTGAGCCATGACGGCGAACATCTTTATCTGACGCGGGGCGGAGAGCAAGCCCGGACTGTTCTCGATCTGCTGAGATCAGCGGGGCAGGCCCTGGACGTAGAGGTTGATGAAGACGACACCAACGAAAGTCCAGACGATATTGTTCCGCCCGATCATCTTCCGTCTCTCTAGACGGCCTGCAGTTGTGCCGAACAGCCAACACTTCAAAATTGAAAGGATGCAACATGAAATACAAACAACCTCACCCTTACAAGATCGCACGGCAGATCAAACGCTGGGATGGCGTCGATATCTACGAACTGAAGCAGAGGCTCGAAGAGTTGCGGGAGGCAGCGAGTGAACGTGGAATGGAAAATCAGGAATTCGTGGATATGTGCAGCTTGCCTCTCGGGATGGAGGTCCCCCGTGAAATTGATCACTATATAATCTGGTCGATTGATGCCTCCGGGCGCGTACTCTGCGGCGATGGGAGCCATTATGAGGTCGATACCGTTGAAGAGATGGCGAGAGTCTGCCGGCAAAACAGAAGCTCAGAAACGTGATCCGGTCCTTGGCTGCTCAGTTTGAAACAACGAGCAGCATGGGCCTCATGACCGTGTCGCGTTTCATCCCTGTATGAATGTCAGCGACCCTTGCGCGTCGGAGCTTTCGGGCTTTTTAGCTTGGCTTCCCGTTGTTCTATGGAAAATCGCTGGCACGAAGCCCTCGCGCTTTGCCGCCGACTTCTTGCCATTGATCGATCAGGCGTCATTGTCTATATAATAGCTATTATATAGAGAGGCAGCCGCTATGCAGAGTGTCAAGATTACAACGGTTGGCGCATCGTCCGGCGTCATCCTCACCAAGGAAATAATGGCCCATCTGAAGGTCAAGAAGGGTGATACCCTCTATCTGACGGAAACAGCGGATGGCGGCTATCGCCTTACGCCCTATAATCCGGAGTTCGTCCGCCAGATGGAACTCGCCGATGAAATCATGCATGACGACCGCGAGGTATTGCGCGCGCTCGCCAAATGACGGGTGCCGCAATGAAGAACTGGCGATGGGTGGAACCGGCTGTCATATATGCGGTTCACGACAGGCAATTGTCGGAACATGGCGGCTCCGAGGGCATCCGAAACGCTGACGGGATAGAAAGCGCCTTGGCCCGTCCGCAGAATGTGGCTGCATATGGCACCCCGGACGCGTCAGACCTTGCCGCGGCCTATGCCTTCGGTCTCGCCAAGAACCATGGTTTCATGGATGGCAACAAGCGCACGGCCTGGATCGCGGCGCGTCTTTTCCTTGCAGACAACGGATACCGGCTTCACTTCCAGCCCGTCGATGCAATTCAGTTGATGGAAGGCGTGGCTGGCGGCGTGATTGCGGAAGACAAACTTGCACGCTGGTTCAGGGATCGGCTGGTCGAAGCCTGACGGGAAATCAGGTTATTGCCGGACTTCGGGCGATGCAATGTGCTTCGCCCAAGGTCGATGTCTGTTATCAACTCTGTATCGTGCCCGAGAAGAGACCGATCGGATCTCTTCCGCCAGTGACATAATTGGCCCAGTCCTGCATGAGCTCCACCCGTTCCTCGAGCAGGTCTTCACGTTGATAGGCCGCCTCAAGGTCGTCTGGCTCATGCGCCAGGGCAAACTCCATGGTGTCGCGCGTGAAGCGCTTCTGCTGGCGCGCCCACGTTCGGAAACTGGCTCGAAAGCCATGCGCGGTGATGCCGGGTTCGAAGCGGATCGCAAGATTTCGGATGGCGTTTTCGCACAAGGCGCCTGACCGGTTCCTCGGTTTGGCGAACACCAGTCTTTCATGTCCGCTGAGCGGGCGCATTTCGATCACCGCCCGAATAGCCTGTCTCGACATTGGCACCCGATGGGATCGGTGCATTTTCATGAGCCGCTCCGGAGTCGTCCAGACACCGGTATCGAAGTTGAAGAAATCCCATTCTGCGTGTCGGGTCTCCTTCGATCTCTTGGCGGTCAGAAGCAGCAGCATTGTCGCATACCTCAATGTCGGCTCACATGGCACGGTCTGGAGCCAGTCCCAGAATTCCGGCACCCGCTCAGGCGGCAATGAGCCATGGTGACGACGTACGGTTCGCACCGCGCCAAGCGCGATCTTGGGATCGAAATCTGCCGGATTGTCATCCCGGTACCCGCGAATCTTCGCCAAGGCGAAAATTTCCCGGGTCCGTCCAAGCGTGCGGCGAGCCGTCTCGTGTTTCAATCTCCAGATCGGCGCGATGGTGTCGACGATTTCGGGAAGCTTGATTTCGTCGATCGGCTTGGAGCCGATGTCAGGGAACACGTATGTGGCGATCGTATTCCAGTTTTGCGTTACGTGCTTGGCGTTGCGCAAACCGGGCTTCTTCATCTCGAACCAGGTCCTGGCCATCTCCTGGAATGTCGGCGTTGCAGATTTTGGTGCGCCTGCCTTTCCGGTCATGCCAGCCGGTTGACTTCGCCTTTTCCGCCGTGACGAAGAGGGCAATGGCTGTTCTTTGCCGCTGAGCAGTTCTCGCACATCAGCGACTGTCTTGCCGTCGGCAAAGAGGCCCCTGATGATATTTGCCTTCTCTCTGGCATCCTTCAGCCCCATCTCGGGATAGGACCCGAGCGAGATCCATGTCACCGCTCCGGCGCCGGGCGGTGTTCGAAATACAAAACTTTTGCGCCCTCCAGAGAAAAGGCGCAGATAAAGCCCGTGTCCGTCGCTCAGCCGCTCTGGTCCGGATGCAAATTTCGCAGATTCGATCTGTTTTACCGTCAAGCTCATAAGAGTACCTCCGTCGATTGAATGGTGTCCGAAGGTACGAAACGGCTCTGGCCTCGTCTAAATCCCCTTGAAGGCCGTTGAAGTGATCTGACGAAAAAAATCTCGTCAATACAGTTGGTTAGTTGCGTAATGTGACGGGTGATGACGGGTTCTGAATGTGGTCCAAGGCATTCTCTCTGTCCGCCATTCACCAATTCGAAAGATGCGTTTTCTACCCGTAAAAACAAACAGACTTGACCGCCACACTCTTTTCAAGAAACCTTTACGTTTCGAGTGGCTGGCCCATGGTCTTTGCGAGTCAGTCTTCCGGCAACAGCAATGACGGCGCATTTTCAGATCATGATCGTGCCCGCGTTCCTTCAGAGGGCGCCATAATGCTTCTTGACGACCTCACCGCACGTTTCCTTCGTGAATTTTCAGCGGTTGCACAAAGCGGTTCAATCCGCAGCGCTGCGCGTCAGATGAACATTGTCCCATCCGCAATAAGCCGAAAGATTTCAGATGCTGAAGTAAGGCTTGGTGTTAAGCTGCTCGAGCGACGCCCGAACGGTGTAATGCTGACAAGAGCTGGCGAAATCCTTGCCCAGTACGCTGCAAAAGCCGCCGAAGACCAGTCCGAGCTGATGGGACAGCTCAGCCGCTTGCAGAGCAGCGAAACAAGCCCGGTGCGCATCGCATGCAGCGAAGCCTTCATCTCCGATCTGATGGAAAACGGCGTGCGCCCCCTTCTGAAGGTCCGCCCTGATATCAATGTTCAGGTCCTGAGACTAAGCTCTCCGGAAGTTCAGGATGCGCTGCTGCAGGGTGCGGTTGATATCGGCATAGCCTATGGACTGGCAGAAAACGCGATGATGCGGACGATCTCTTCCGGAAGACAGCCACTCTGCGCCATTTTTCCGGTCAACGCGCCATTCGCACGGCGCAAACAAGTCGAATTTGCAGAAGTCGTGGGGCTTCCGCTGGCACTGGTTGAAAGTGATCACCCGGTGCGGTTTCTGCTGTCACGCGCCGCGCGCGAACAGAATCTCATTCTTTCTCCACGGCTGGAATCCAACTCGGTGGCGTTTCTCCTGAACTTCGTCACCGCAGAGATCGGTATCACATTCCTGCCGCGATGCGTTGCCGATGCGCCGGCGATGAAGGATAAGATCGCAGCCGTCGCCGTTTCCGATACAGTCTTCCTGAAAACCGAAACCCGCCTGATGGTTCGCGCCCGACGGCGTCTTGAAGATGTCGTTGAAACGGTCGCCAACAGGCTGGCGACCGATATGCTGGCGTTTTCAAGCACCTGAAAAGTCAGCTCAAAGGGCTGCGCGCTTCCACCATGCCGACAAGCCAGCTTGAACCGAAGGGAATGGCTTCATCATTGAAGTTGTAATAGGGTGAATGCAGGCCAGCGCTATCGCCATTGCCAACATTAATAAACGCGCCAGGCCGCTTCTGCAGGAAGTACGAGAAGTCTTCACCTCCCATTGAAGGAGACAATGACCGGTTGACGTTCTGCTCTCCCGCGATTTCGCTGGCAACAGCAAGCGCCGCGTCCATCGCATTTTCATCATTGACTGTCACAGGGTAGCCCGGCGTAAACGTAAACTCGATACTCACATTCGCACTGATGGCGATTCCGGCACAAATCTCCCCGATACGCTTTTCCGCAAGCTTCATGAGATCATCGCTCAAAGCTCTGACCGTGCCTGTTATTTCCACTGTCTCGGGAATGACGTTGCTGGCCGGCGAATCCGTTTTGAGACTTGTGAGCGATATGACCAGCGCATCAAGGGGGTGCGCGTTGCGTGCCACAATCGTCTGACACGCAAGGATAACCTGTGCTGCAACGGGCATCGGATCGATACAGTTTTGCGGCTGGGCGGCGTGCCCACCCGTTCCCGTAATCTTGATCGTCGGATTACCGACGGCCGCCATGAATGGACCGGCGCATCCGGCAAAATGCCCAACCGGGATGCCAGGCATATTGTGCATTCCGTAAACCTCATCAATGTTCCAGCGCTCCAGAAGCCCGTCTTCCAGCATTCCACGTGCGCCGAAATAACCTTCTTCGCCGGGCTGAAAGATCAGAACCGCCTGCCCTGCGAAATTGCGGGTTTCGGCCAGATACCGCGCAGCGCCAAGCAGCATCGCTGTGTGCCCGTCATGTCCACAGGCGTGCATCCGCCCCGGTTCTGCAGAAGCATAGTCGGCCCCAGTCAGCTCCGTAATCGGCAAGGCATCCATATCGGCCCGCAAGCCGATGGACTTTCCTTCGCCACCATTGCCTTTGATGACAGCGATGACACCGGTCTGGCCGACCTGTTCGACAACCTCATCACAGCCGAACGACCTCAGCAATTCGGCAACCTTGCCGGCGGTACGCGTCTCAGTCAGACCCAGCTCTGGGTGTGTATGAATGTCCTGACGCCATGCACTGATTTCTGAATGAAGCTCTGCAAAACGGTTTTTGATTGCCATGAGGCAACTCCTTACTGTTGACGAAATAAGACAAAGAAAATTTGGGCGGACCGCCATCACCAGATCTCAGAGACGCCGGCTCGAAGGAATTCAAAGGCTCATGATCTGGAAAGCCTCGGCACGAAAACGGATGCCGAAGCGCTACGCCTGGCGGACAAGCACATAGTGGTCCTCGCCAATCTTTTGATAGCGGCTCGGTTCGGGCTTGTGGTCCGGGGGAAATATGGGGGAAGGGATCGGTGTATAGCGTATATCACCGCTCAGCTTTCGCTTCTTCGGATCGGCGATCGGCACAGCGGAAAGCAAGGTTTTTGTGTATTCATGCGTCGGGTTTTCAAAGATGGCCTGCCGCGGGCCAATTTCGACAAGACGCCCGAGATACATCACGCCAACATGGTGACTGACGCGCTCGACCACGGCCATATCGTGTGAAATGAACAGGAACGAAACACCGAGATCGTTCTGAAGCTCCATCATGAGGTTCAAAACCTGCGCCTGGACCGATACATCCAGAGCAGAAACAGCTTCATCCGCAATGATCAGCTTGGGGTTGAGTGCGAGCGCGCGGGCAATCGCGATACGCTGGCGCTGACCGCCCGAAAGCTCATGTGGAAAACGGTACATAAATGAGCGGGGCAGCTCTACCCGCTCAAACAGTGTGGCAACGCGATCCTGCAACGCCGAGCCTTTTTCCAGATCATAATTCCGCAAGGGTTCTGCAACCTGATCGAAGAGCTTCATCTGTGGATTGAGACTTGCAAAAGGGTCCTGAAAAACCATCTGCATATTCCGCCGGGCTTTGTGCAGTTCCGCTTCATTGAGTTCGAGAAGCTCCCGTCCTGCAAGGCGGATGCTGCCATCCGTCGGTTCCACGAGACGAAGAAGCGAGCGCCCGCAAGTGGACTTCCCACAGCCTGATTCCCCGACAAGGCTCAGTGTTTCACCCGCCCTGATTTTAAAACTGACATCTTCAACAGCATGAACACGTGCTTTGACACGCTTCAGCAAACCACCTCTGACCGGAAAGCGTGTGGTCAGGTGGCGAACATCGAGAAGGACCGGTTGTTCACCATCTTCATCTTCAGGCGTTTCTGACCCGGCATCAGACACATCTGAAGCCGGAGCGCCCTCACGCGTGAGAATACGCATCGGCTCCGGCCTGGTTTTGCCCCGCATTTCGCCAAGGCGCGGAACGGCGGCCAGAAGTGCCTTTGTATAAGGGTGTTCCGGCGCCTCGAATATCTTTTCGACCGGACCTTCTTCAACCTTGTTGCCGCGATACATGACGACCACGCGGTCGGCCATCTGCGCCACTACCGACATGTCATGGGTGATAAACATGACGGCAGTGCCTTTTTCATTTTTCAGCTGATTGATCAGCCCCAGGATCTCAGCCTGAATTGTCACATCAAGCGCTGTTGTCGGTTCATCGCAGATAAGAAGTCGCGGTTCACAGGCCATCGCCATTGCAATCACGACGCGCTGCCGCATGCCGCCTGACAGCTCGTGCGGATACTGATCAAGCCGACGCTCCGGTTCATTGATCTTCACCATTTTCAGGAGTTCGAGCGCCCTGCTGCGGGCTTCGGATTTGGTCAGGTCCCGATGAACGCGCAAGCCCTCTGTCAATTGCCGGCCAATCGTAAAGACGGGGTTCAGTGAGGTCATCGGTTCCTGAAAGATCATTCCGATTTCACTGCCCCGGATATCACGCATCAAAGGAGACGGGAGCTTTGAAAGGTCAACGGTATTCCCTGAAGCACGTTTGAACAGCAGTTCACCGCCAGCAATTATGCCGCCGTCATACTCAATCAGCCGCATTAAGGAGAGGGAGGAGACAGACTTGCCGGAGCCGGATTCGCCAACGATGCAGACACATTCGCCCAGAGCGACATCAAAACTGACATCCTCAACGCCCAGAACCGCACCGGCCTGTGTTTCGAATGCGACGCGCAAGTTCCGGACAGACAGCAACTGTTCGTCCGAAACCGGGGGGTATTCCGGCTGGTTTTGTTTATGAGACGTGGCGTCCTGGTGTTGCTGCATACGTTCTCTCACTGTAACAAACATTGATCAGGAGGAGACGCGCAGGTTTTATCGCCCGCCAGATCATGTCTGGCAGGATCGGGCATCCCCTTCGGGATACCTTGCTGATGCTTTGGCTGCGCCAAGACCCCCTTGATCCTGGCAATTTTCTTTTTTGTTGCATCAACTGTTCTTCGTTTCTGGCGAAAGCGCAAGCAATTCATCCAAGCACACCGTGTTGCCATTTCAGCAACACGGTGTGCTTCAAGTCTTCACTTGCCGTTTCTGAAATCCTTAAGAATAGTTGGGGTGTTCATCCGATCTTCATCAAAAAAGCCGGAAAGGCAGGTGGGGATCAGTTCTAAATAAAAATAATCGCAGTTGCTCATCTGTTTCGCAGAAGACTATTTCAAGCAGAGCGCAGGCTGCCAGGGGAATAAAATGACTTATCGAATTGCGCTCTCGCTCGGAGGGCTGATGATGGCTGCCGCCGTTTCGACCAATGCAGCGGCTGCACCGGCAACAGATGGCGAAGTGAGGCTGACATTCAGCCAGGCTCCTTCCATCATGAACCCTTATCTGTCAGGCGGCACGAAGGATCTTGTTGCCTCCAGTATGGCACTTGAACCGCTGATCCGCTTCAACCCGCAAGGTAAAATGATCCCGTGGCTTGTCACGGAAATTCCGACCCTCGACAATGGCGGCATCTCTGAAGACCTGAAGACGGTAACCTTCAAGCTGAAACCGGGCGTCAAATGGTCTGACGGCACGGACTTCACTGCTGACGATGTTGTCTTTACCGCCAATTATTGCATGGACCCCAGTGGCGGCTGCGCGCAGCTTTCACACTTTGAAGGTGTCGAGAAGGTTGAGGCTGTCGACCCGCTCACGGTAAGAGTGACCTTCGACGCGCCCAAGCCTTATCCCTATTCAGTATTCTCGACCTATGAATCCCCGATTCTGCAGGCCAAACAGTTTGCCGATTGCCTTGGCGCAGCGGCTCCGACCTGCACGGATCAGAACTTCTACCCGGTTGGCACCGGTCCCTTCGTCGTGACGGACTTCCGTCCGAATGACACGATCAAACTGGAAGCAAATCCAAACTTCCGCAATCCGGACAAGCCGCATTTTGAAAGCGTGATGCTCAAGGGTGGCGGTGATGCAGCATCTTCTGCCCGCTCAGTGCTGCAGACCGGGGAGTTTGATTATGCCTGGAACACCCAGCTTGCACCGGATGTTCTTGCCAATATGCTGAAAGGCGGCAAGGGCGAAACCGTTGTTGCCTTTGGCAGTCTGGTCGAACGCCTGCAGATGAACCAGACAGATGCATCGCCTTCGCTTCCGGCAGATGAGCGCTCGACGACCAAGCACAAGAACCCGGTAACCGGTGATCCGGCTGTCCGCAAAGCGCTCTCTATGGCGATTGACCGCAATATCCTTGCAGAAATCGGTTATGGCAAAGCCGGCAAAGCCAGCTGCGACTGGGTTCCTGCGCCTGCGGCATATGTCACGCCGGATAACGACTGGTGCCTGACACAGGATATTGACGGCGCGAAAGCCGTGCTCGATGAAGCTGGCTGGGTTGATTCCGATGGCGATGGTATCCGCGAAAAGGATGGGCAGAAGCTGAGCATCCTGTTTCAGACTTCGACCAATGGCGTTCGTCAGGACTTCCAGTCAATCATCAAACAGTGGTGGTCTGAAATTGGCGTTGAAACCGAGCTGCGCAATGTCGACGGCTCAGTATTCTTTGGCGGAGACCCGAATTCGCCGGACACATTCCAGAAGTTTTACGCAGACGTGGAAATGTATGCGAACAACTTCCCCGGTATCGATCCGGCACAGTATGTCGCACAGTATACCTGCGACAAGATTCCGCGTCCGGCAACCGGCTGGCAAGGTGAGAACGTCAATCGTTACTGCAACCCTGAATACGACAAGCTCGTCAAGGAACTGGGACAGACAGCGGGTGTTGAAGCGCGTGGCAAGCTGGTTCGCCAGCTCAACGAGATGCTCACACATGATGCCATGGTTCTGCTGCCGATCGTCTATCGCGGCACACAATCAGCCAAATCGAATACGCTTGAAGGCGTAGAGATTAACGGCTGGGATTCCGAACTCTGGAATATTGCTGACTGGAGCAGATCAGCAAACTGAGCACGGACGAATGAACGCCGGGGCGTGGCTTTCGTGAAGTCTGCCCCGGAGACACCGAATGTGCAGTGCTTCTTGCCAGCACGCCTGCCCTTTCAGAGTTTTGACTATCAGAAGAATGCCAGAGCCAGAACACGAGCATCGCGCATCCGGCTGGAAAGGCTTTTCTCTTTCGCGGAGATGCCGGTATTCGTCTGAGTGCAGTGAGGCCTCGCCTTATGTTCAACTATACTATCCGTCGGATCCTGATTGCGATCCCGACGTTGCTGTTCATCAGCCTTGTCATTTTCCTCCTGCTGGACTTTGCGCCCGGTGATCCGCTTGCCAACATGCCGCTGACCATCCCGCCGGAAGTCAAGCAGAAGATGCGCGCTGCGCTCGGCCTCGACCAATCTGTCTGGGTTCGGTATCTGTTATGGGTCAAGCAGTTTTTCTGGATTGAGCCGTTGCATGTGTTCAATCAGCTCTTCGGAACGCATTTTGCCGAAAATGCGCAGCGGATTATCTCCTGGCAAACCCGCAGCCCGGTTGCCGATATTATTGCCCAGCGCCTGCCCCAGACGCTTTGGGTCGTCGGCCTGGCCTATGTGGTCGGCATTCTGATCGCCCTGCCGATCGGCATCATTTCAGCCTACCGGCAATATTCCATATTCGACCAGGTCGGCACGTTTTTCTCGATGGTTGGCTATTCGATCCCACCGTTTTTCAGCGGCGTTGGCGTCATCATCATTTTCTCGATTTATCTTCAGTGGCTGCCATCCGTTTACGATACGACGCTGGAGATCAACAGCTGGCACACATTTGTTGAACAGCTCAGACAGATGATCATGCCGGTCATGGTTCTTGCGCTTCAGGTGACAGCACAGATGAGCCGCTTCATGCGTGCTTCCATGCTCGATAACCTGCATCAGGACTATGTGAGGACAGCACGGGCGAAAGGATTGCGTGAAAGAACGGTCATTCTGGGCCATGTGCTGCGCAACTCTATGATCCCGGTCGTCACGGTCATCACGATGAGCGTGCCGCATATCTTCGGCGGCGCCATCATCACCGAGCAAGTGTTCAAGGTGAACGGTATTGGCCAGTTGCTGATCACCTCCATTCAGGCCAATGACCTGCCGATGGTTCAGACCCTGACCTTTATCTTCGCCATTCTGATCGTTCTGTTCAACATCATCGCTGATGTTCTTTATGGCATACTAGACCCGAGGATCCGCTATGACTGAAACGGTCCACTCCTCAAACATGAAAGAAACAGCCCCGTCTTCGCAGTGGGCCGATGTCTGGCGTCAGTTTCGCCGTCATCGCGGCGCCATGGCAGGCGCTGCAATCTTCCTTCTCATCATACTGGGCTGTTTCCTTGGCCCCTATCTGTGGCCATACAGTCCAACCAAGGTCGATATTCTGGCGCGGGATTCGCCAATGTCACTGGCCCATCCGCTTGGGACCGATCAGCTTGGCCGGGATCTTCTGGCCAGAATGATGGCCGGTGGGCGGATCTCGCTTTCGGTCGGCCTGGTCGCCATGTTTCTTTCACTGGCGCTTGGAACGCTCGTTGGTGTGCTTGCCGGATATTTCAGAAAGCTCGACGGCGTTCTGATGCGCTTCACGGATCTGTTTCTGGCCCTGCCGCTTTTGCCGCTGCTTCTGGTCATGGTCATGCTGTTTCGGGGCACGTTAAGCGCAACATTTGGCCCTGCGGCAGGCATTTTCCTGCTCATCGTCACGGCCATTGGCATAACCAGCTGGATGCAGGCAGCCCGTATCGTCCGGGGTGATGTTCTGGCGCTCAAAGAGCGTGAATTCATCCTGGCCGCGCGCTCCATCGGCACGCGCCCGACCAAGATGATCACACGCCACCTTCTGCCGAATGTTCTCAGTCCGATCATGGTATCGGCGACGCTGGGGATCGCCAATGCGATCATCACCGAGTCGTCCCTATCCTTCCTCGGCCTCGGCTTTCCGCCGGATTTTCCGACCTGGGGACGCCTGCTTTATGATGCTGTCGACCAGATTCAGATCCACCCGATGCGGGTTGTCATGCCCGGAATCGCGATTTCTCTGACCGTTCTGTCAGTCAACTATCTGGGCGACGGTCTGCGCGACGCACTCGACCCCCGCATCCGCGGACGCTGATGCACACCAAAGCCAGACCGGACGGCGTGAGCCGGAAAAGGCGGTTCCTCAGGGGACTGCCTTTTCAGTCTCGTTGGCCTCACATTTGAGATGCTACCGGATTGAATGCCGCTGACACCGGATCCGTTCTGTCCGGTGACGCAGAACAATCGAAAAGGGCGTTTACCAGCCTATCCCGGTTCTGATTACCCGTAAATCGCGGTCACGGCTTCCTCGCCGGCGCGGACATGGCCGCGATACATGCCTTGCGAATTGAACGGCAGGGTAATATTGCCTTCGCGGTCGACGGCAATCAAACCGCCGGAGCCGTCATTTTCGGCAAGGTCGACCATGACGACATGTTTTGCCGCCTGTTCAAGGGTCTCACCGGCATAGCGCATGCGCGCCGCAATCTCCGAGGCAGCCGTCCAGCGCATAAAAATCTCGCCATGGCCCGTGCCGGAAACCGCGCAGGTGGCATTGTCGGCATAGGTGCCCGCGCCGATCACCGGCGTATCGCCGATGCGGCCCTTGGCCTTTCCGGTCCATCCGCCAGTGGAGGTGGCAGCAGCCAGATTGCCGTCATTGTCGCAGGCGACCGCGCCGACCGTGCCATGACGCCGCGCCGGGTCGTCGTCATCCACACCGTTCGCTTTCATCTTCAGCGTGTCCTGCAGCGCATCCCAGCGCGCCTGCGTGAAAAAGTAATCCTTGTCCGCGAATTCGACGCCGGCCTTGCGGGCGATTTCCAGCGCGTTGAGCCCGGTCATGCAGACATGAACGGTGTTTTCCATCACCGCGCGGGCCGCGCGCACCGGGTTCTTCGGCCCGAAGATGCTGGCGACAGTGCCCGCTCTGCGGTCGCGCCCGTCCATAATGGCCGCGTCCATCTCCTGTTCGCCGTGATCGGTGAAGACCGCGCCACGTCCGGCGTTGAACAGCGGCTCGTCTTCGAGCGCACAGACCGCAGCAGTCACCGCATCGAGCGCGGCGCCGCCATCGCGCAACACAGCCTCTCCTGCTTCAAGCGCCCGGCGCAGGCCGGCGTGATAGGCCGCTTCCTTTTCCGGCGTCATCTTCGATTTCAAAATGGTTCCGGCCCCGCCATGGACCGCCAGTGAATAGCGCATTTCTACTCCTTCAGCCCGGATTCTTCAGCACAATAACGGGCAATATCGGCATGGGTCGCAATCCAGCAATCGCC
The DNA here is from genome assembly GCF_004342225.1 of Martelella mediterranea. GTDB lineage: Bacteria > Pseudomonadota > Alphaproteobacteria > Rhizobiales > Rhizobiaceae > Martelella > Martelella mediterranea_B. The sequence continues at coordinate 32,507 of NZ_SMAR01000002.1, forward strand.
ATTTGCCGTGATGTGGGACAGCAATTCTTCGAGAATGAAGATACGCGAACGATAACCGGTAATATGCGGATGCATGGTCAGAAGGAACAGGCCGCCTTCTTCATAAGCGCCATCGAACTCACGCCGGAAGATGTCCAGAACATCGGACGGCGGTGTATAGGGGCGCTGCGCGCCGAACCGGTTCATCGTGAAATAAACCGCGTCGTCGCGAATCCATTCGACCGGCAATTCCACGATGCCCGTCGCTTCGCCATTATCCAGAATTTCATAAGGATCGTCGTCGGCAAAAAGCGAGCTGTCATAGAGAAGGCCCAGCTCCCGCGCAATCTTCAGCGTCACATCGGAGTAATCCCATGATGGCGTGCGCATACCCACGGGCCGGGTACCGGTAATCGTTTCCAGCGTATCGGCAGCGCGCAGCATCAGCTCGCGCTCTGTGTCGGCCGGCACCTGCGCATTGCGCTCGTGGATCCAGCCGTGAAGCGCGATCTCGTGACCATCGTCTGCCAGCGATTTCTGCTCTTCGGGATGCAGAAGTGCCGAAACGGCGGGCACGAAGAAGCTGGCCTTGGCACCATAGCGATCAAGCACCTTGCGGATGCGCGGGATACCGCGCCTGGCGCCGAATTCGCCCCAGCTGAGGCGGGCGGGCGATTCGCCACCGTCGCGCAATTCATTGGTCTCGTGGTCGCTGTCGAAGCTCAGCGCCACGGCGCAGCGCGCGCCGCCCGGCCAGGCTTTCGGCAGCAGGCTCCTGCCCGCGCGCACCTGATTGACCCGGCCGCGCCAGGTCGCCTCGTCCCATTCATAGGGTTCGCTCATGCATGGCCTCCATCGACCGAAAGAATTTGTCCGCTGATCCAGCCGGCCTCGGGCGAGGCCAGAAAAGTCACGGCATTCGCTATATCCGCGGGTGCGCCCAGGCGGCGCATGTGAATGCCGCCGATGACGGCCTTCTGCCGCTCGTCCCCGAAGGCCGCCCATTGCTTTTCCGTAGACGGATTGGAAAGGATGAAGCCCGGCGCCACGGAGTTGACCGTTATGCCGAACGGTCCGAGTTCGAGTGCCAACTGCTTCGTCAGACCGACGAGCGCATGTTTGGCGCTGGCATAGGCCTGAATGCCGGTGAGACTTGGCCTCAAACCGGCGCCGGAAGAAATGGTGATGATCCGGCCTTCGCCGCGCGCCTTCATATCCGGTGCAACAGCTTGTGCGCACCACATGGCGGCATCGACATTGGCCTGAAAGATCACGCGCCAGTCATCCTCGCCAATCTCTTCAATTGGACGGCCCGCCTGCCCGCGCACACCACCGGCTGATGTCACAAGCCCGTCGATCCGGCCGAACGTCTCAAACACCGAGCGGATTGCCCCATGTGCGCCTTCGCGGCTGCCGAGATCCGCCTGATGCAGGCTGATCCCTTCCTGTTCAAGCCGCATCATGCCTGCATCGTCGATATCGATGGCCGCAACCATCGCGCCGGATGCCTTCAACTGCCGGGCGATGGCCGCGCCGATGCCTTGAGCCGCACCGGTGACGGCAAATACTTTGCGGGTAAGATCTAGCTGCACAGCGGCACCATCTCGTCAACGAGCGCGGCCGATTGTTCCCGCTTACCGTCCTCGATGTCGTGAATGAGATCGACCATTTTAGAAAGTGCCGGAACTTGAAGCCCGTGCGAAGCGGCAAGCGGGATCATGGTGCCAATCTGCGCATCGACCTCGGTCTTGCGTTTGCGCACGGCAAGGTCACGCCATATCCCGGAATGAGTCTTGGCCGTCTTGCGATTATGCGCCACCATCTTGTCGATGGCGATGCGCATGCCCTGCGGGTTTGCCGCCAGAAAGGCAGCCGGATCGAAACCGTTGAAGCCGAGCGGGCTGACGCCTTCGGCTGCGGCAAGCGTCATCACCTCATGGCCGAGTTTTTCATAGACGACGCGATGTTCGGGCCGCGCCATGGCATCCGACATGGAATCCGGCGTCAGCGCGGTGCAGAACAGAAGCGAGCCGTAACCCATCTTGCCCCAGAGATAGCCCCAGATATTGTCGGTCGCCACCGCGTCCGGTTCGACCAGCGACAGGAGTTCATGAACCTCGGCAACACGCGGCGTCATCGTGCCATCGAGTTCGCCGACGGCGACAGCGGCGCGGTTGCCATAAAGAATACGGCCCGGCTCCAGCCAGTCAGCACCGAAATTGACGAAACAGCCGACGGCATTTTCCGCACCGATTTTTGCAGCGATCACCTTTTCATTGAGCCCGTTCTGGGCCGATACGACATAGCCGCCCTTGGCCAGATGCGGGAGAAGCATGTCGAGCGCATCTTCAGTATGATGCGCCTTGACTGCCAGAAACACCCGGTCGAACTGCCCTTCCAGTTCATTGGGCGTGCTGGCTGGCAGCACCTGCGTGAATTCCTCCACCGGGCCTTCGATCTTCAAGCCGGTGGTGCGCATGGCTTCGACATGTTCAGGCACGATATCGACCATGTGCACATCATGACCGGCGCGGGCGAAATAGGCCCCGAGAACGCCGCCGATGGCACCGGCACCCCAGATCAGAATTTTCGATCTGCTCATGCCCACTCGCCTTCGATGAGCGCACGGGTCTCCTCTATGGCCACCTTCCAGATGCGTTCCATGTCTTCATCGGGGCGCTGATAAAGGCCGCCGTAATTGCCATCCCCGATCAGCTCGCGCACGCCTGCCGCATTGCGGTCGCGCAACCGATCGAAATCGACATAGGGCTTCTGTACGGTGGGCATGTCGCGGCCCGGCAGGCGAGTCCAGGGGAAGTTTTCCATCCAGCTTGCATGGCTGGCGATGGGATCGATCTCGCGCACGGTCGCCATGGTTTTGGGCGCCCGCCACCAGTCATGAAAACGGCAGCGCGCACCTTCGTGGCGCTCCATCCACTCCATGGTCACCGGCTGCACCGGCGTGTTACCGCCATGACCATTGACGATCAGGATGCGGCGAAATCCGGTGGCATAAAGGCTGTCGAGGATGTCGGACACCAGCGCCGCATAGGTCGATAGCTTCAGCGTCACAGAACCCGGAAACGCCATGAAATAGGGCGTGAGCCCGTAGGCGACAGCGGGAAAGACCGGCACGCCAAGCGGTTCGGCGGCATCGGCCGCAACCTTTTCGGAAAGGATGCTGTCGACGGAAAGGCTGAGCCAGGCATGCTGTTCGGTGCTGCCCAGTGGCAGGACGCAACGGTCATCCGTCTTCAGGTACTCTTCGACTTCAAACCAGTTGCTTTCGGAAATTTTCAATGTTGCCCCTCCGGTTTTTAAGAATTTTTGTTCTGTAGGCTTCAATCGTGGGAAGCAGTTCCTTCCGCACGGCGTGAATGTCGGGTGTGTGACGGTACTCGAATGCCTGCTGGTCGGGACGAAGCGCTTCGGTGAGGTAGTCCGCGCCAGTGGCATAAACCAGCACATCGGCAGAAGCGATGGCGGCCTCGACACCCGCCTCACCGCGCACCACGATCTGCAATTCGGTGATATGCGGCCCAAACCGGCGAATACCGGCTTTCATCATGGTGACGAATGTGTCGAAATAGGAATAGCCGACAACGCGTGCATCCGTCGAAAGCGAGGCAAGCGCGACCCGCGTGGCTTCATCGGGAATCAGCGTAACGCCGGTAATCGGCGTATCGGTGAAATGCGCTTTTGCCGGCTCGAGAAGGCTACGCGGCGAAATGACAAGGTCGACCTGTTGCGGATCAATGCTTGCAAGATTGTCCATGGTAACGGCCGACAACTGGTCTCCGGCAGCCAGATGCGGGCGCAGTGCCTTTGCATAGGCTTCCGTTGCCTCAACGAAATTGCCAAGAATGAGAAGGCGCATGTTAACGTGTGTCTGACGCGACATCATCGAAACCCGCGTGGCAAGTTCGGAGGGGTTGATCCCGCATTCGCGGGAAAGCTCGACAAGTTCGGCAATCTTCAGATCGAGCTCGCGCAGCCTGCCCGCATTGGCGGAAAGCGACATGCTCTTCACGAACGTGCCGGAGCCCACCCGACCCTCGATATTGCCGACGTCCTGCAAGGCGGCATAGACCGTGCTGACGGTCACCGGCGATATTCCGAGCCGGGTCGCAAGCGAGCGAACCGAAGGCAAACGGGCGCCGGCCGGCAAATCGCCGGACGCGATGCCGAATTCCAGCGCACCGCGCAACTGAACAGAGACCGGAACCGTGGACGAACGGTCAACTGCCTCAATGATACGATCCATGGCCTGATCAAATTGCGTCTGAGTGTCTGTCATAGTGTTATAATGGATAAAAACACTTTGACTGCCAAGTCGTAATTTCGATATTTTTCGCAAGATCAATCCGGTTTTTGTATCATTATAGACTTGACCGTATCAATTTATGCGCCCTAATGTATCAATTGAATGAAACAAAGGGGAACAAACCTATGACAAAATCATTCCTGAGATCCGCCGTGACGGCGCTCGCCATTCTGGCGGCAGCGCCAGCGGTTTATGCCGATGATCTGATCATGGGGCTGCGTGCGGGCCCGGACTCCATCGACCCGCACTGGTCCACTCTGGGCAGCCAGGCCGAAGCCCTGCGGCACATCTACGACACGCTCGTGGATGTCGATGAAAATCTGCAGCTGAAACCGGGCCTCGCTGTCAGCTGGGAACCGATTGACGACACAACATGGGATTTCAAGCTGCGCGAAGGCGTAAAATTCCATGACGGTTCCGACTTCACCGCCGAAGACGCAAAATTCTCCATCGAGCGCATCCCGGAAGTCACCGGCCCGATGCCGATGACGCTCTACACCAAATATGTCGACAGCGTTGAAGTGGTCGATGACTATACATTGCGCGTTCACACCAAGGGCACTGCGCCTGCATTGCCCAATGACTTTACACGTCTCTTCGTCGTCCCATCTGAAACCGGCATGGAAGCTCGAAATGAAGAGTTTAATTCCGGCGAAGTTGCCATCGGCACAGGCCCCTACAAATTCGTCTCCTGGGAGCCGAAAGGCGACCTCGTTCTTGATCGATTCGATGGCTACTGGGGCGAACAGGCGGCCTGGAACAAGGTGGTTCGCCGCGAAATCCCGGATGACGCTGCACGTGTGGCCGCCTTGCGCTCCGGTGAGGTTGACCTGATCAACTATGTCCCGGCGTCTGATTACCTTGCATTTCAAAACGACAGCGATCTGGAAACTTTCGTCTCTGACTCGGTCTACATTCTCAACATCGCACCAAGTGTGAAAGATGAAGAGCCGCAGCCAATCACGATCAACGGCGAACCCGTTGACGGAAACCCGTTGCAGGACCTGCGCGTGCGCAAGGCGTTGGATCTTGCCATCAACCGCGATGTGCTGGTCAACGTGGTTATGGAAGGTCTCGGAACCCCGGCCAATCAGCTGATGCCGGAAGGCTTCTTCGGCTATTCTGATGAGCTTGGAAAGCGTGAATATGATCTGGAGCAGGCCAAGGCCCTGCTGACGGAAGCCGGATATCCGGATGGTTTCGAAATTGATTTTACCTGCACCAACAATCGTGTACCCGGCGATGCGGTCATTTGCGAAGCACTGGCACAGATGTGGGCCCGCCTCGGCCTGAAGGTCAACGCACAGGCACTCAACGGCACGGTGTTCTTCCCCGCGGCAGCTCGCGAGGAATACACGATGACCATGTCAGCATGGGGCACGCTCACCGGTGAAGCGGCTTACACCTATGGCGCTCTGACGCATACCAAGGATGCTGAGAAAGGCTTTGGCAACTTCAACCGTACCGGTTATTCGAACCCTGAATTCGATAAGGTGTTTGACGAAGGCACGCAGACGCTCGATGCAGATGCGCGACGCAAGCTTTATGAGGAAGCCTCCTACATCGCCATGGAAGACCGCGCTTTGATTCCGACCATTATTCTGCAGACGGTCTGGGCAGCGGACGCTGATAAGCTGGAGCTCACACCGCGTGTCGACCAGGAAACACGCGCATATGAGATCACGCCGGCGGCCTCTGAATAACAACCCGCAGCAAGGGGCGCATCCACGCGATGTGCCCCTTGCGTCGTCGGGCCACTGTGCCCGAGCCACCATGTTTCCTTAAAAGTTCGCGCCAGCCGCTCAGCAAACAGACGCCGGACAACCGATACAAGAAAAGACCGGTTTCCTTCCGTTTTGCCAGCCATGAGGCACTCATGCTCGCTTTTCTCGTCAGACGCCTGATACAGGCCGTCATTGTCGTTTTCGCCATGTCGATTATTGTGTTCGTTGGCGTTTATGCCATTGGCAACCCGATCGACGTGCTCATTGACCCGGGCGCAACGCAAGCCATTCGTCAGCAACTGATCGAACAATACGGCCTCGACCAGCCACTCTGGCAACAATATCTCACCTTTCTCGGCAATGTCTTTCACGGCGACCTTGGTAAATCGATGGTCTACAACATTCCCGTGACAAGTCTCGTCTTCTCACGCCTTCCCGCCACGATCGAGCTTGTTGGTGTTGCGGTTTTAATCGCAACAAGCATTGGCATCCCTGCCGGCATTTATGCCGGTTACAAACCCAGGAGCCTTCCGGCCCGCGCCATTATGGCCCTTTCAGTTCTCGGCTTTTCAGTGCCAACCTTCTGGATCGGTATGCTGCTGATTATGGCATTTGCCGTCAATCTGGGCTGGCTGCCATCCGGCGGCCGTGGTGACGTCGGCGAAATATTCGGCATTCGCACTTCGCTTGCAACACTTGACGGCTGGAAGCATGTCATCATGCCGGCGTTCAATCTTTCGCTATTCATGATGGGCCTGATGATCCGGCTGACGCGCGCGGGCATGGTGGAAGCCATGCAGGCAGACTATGTAAAATTCGCACGAGCGCAGGGTCTGCCCGACCGCCAGATTGTCTTCCGCCATGTTCTGCGCAACATTTCCATTCCCATTGTCACTGTATTCGGTCTCGAAGTCGGATCGACTCTTGCCTTCGCCGTGGTGACGGAAAGCGTGTTCAACTGGCCGGGCGTCGGCAAGCTGATCATTGATTCCATACTACAGCTCGACCGACCGGTGATGGTTACCTATCTCGTTCTGGTGGTCATACTTTTCGTACTGATCAATCTGGTCGTTGATATCGTTTACGCACAATTAGACCCACGCGTCCGGCTGAAAGGAGGTCAGTCATGACCGATGCATCTTCCGCCAACGCAACGGTTGAGGCCAAACCCGCGCGCTTTCGTAATTTCTGCTCCGACTTCGCCCGCTCGCCTGTAGCAGTGCTTTCCCTGATCTTGATATTTGTTCTTCTATTTGTGTCTTTTGCGGCACCTCTGGTTTCTCCGCAGGATCCCTACGATCTCGCCAAGCTTGACTGGATGGATGCGTTTTTGCGCCCCGGCACAATCGGTTCTGGAGGATACACGCACATTCTGGGAACTGATAATGCCGGGCGCGATATGCTTTCAGCCATTTTTTATGGCCTTCGCACCAGCTTTGTTATCGGCCTTTCCGCCGGTGTTCTGGCGCTGTCTGTCGGCATCTGTCTGGGGTTGGCGGCTGCCTATTTCGGCGGGCGCGTGGAAGTATTGATTATGCGCATCGTTGACCTGCAACTCTCAATGCCAGCAATTTTGCTGGCTCTGGTTCTGGTCGCTGTGCTTGGACAGGGTGTCAGTCAGATCATTCTGGCGCTGGTCATCGCCCAGTACGCCTATTTCGCGCGCACAACCCACGGAGCCGCCACTGTCGAGCGCGGCAAGGACTATATTGAGGCAGCCCGTTCGACGCCGCTTCCGACAGGTCGGGTTCTGTTTCGACACCTCTTGCCCAATGTCCTGCCACCGCTCATTGTCGTTGCAACGGTTCAGGTCGCCAGCGCCATTGCACTGGAAGCTACCCTCTCCTTCCTTGGTGTTGGCCTGCCTATTACTGAGCCGTCGCTGGGATCACTGATCGCCAACGGTTTCAAATACATTCACACGGACCGCTACTGGCTGTCTATTTATCCCGGCGTTTTCCTGATGGTGACCGTCGTCGCGATCAATCTGGTCGGCGATCAGGTCCGCACTGTTCTAGACCCGAGGAACAACCGATGACGAAAGCTCTGTATGTGGAAGGGCTGACCACCCGATTCGAAACCCGCAAAGGCATGGTCACTGCTGTAAATGGCGTCAGCTTCTCCGTTGAACGTGGACGCGTTATGGGCCTTGTAGGCGAAAGCGGCTCTGGCAAAAGCGTAACCGGCTTTTCCATACTGGGCCTGATTGATGAACCCGGACGGATCACCGATGGCGCGGTGCTGGTCGATGGCGAAGACCTGCGTTCGCTGAAACCGGAAGCGCTGCGCAAACTGCGCGGTTCCAAGGTTGCCATGGTGTTTCAGGACCCGATGATGACACTGAATCCGGTGCTGCGCGTCGGCGATCAGATGGCCATGGCCGTGCGCGTGCATGAAAAGGTGTCGAAAAACGCGGCCTGGGAAAAGGCGCGTCAGGCGCTTGAAACCGTCGGCATCCCCGCCCCGGCTGAGCGACTGAAGGCCTATCCGCATCAGCTTTCCGGCGGGATGCGTCAGCGCGTAGCAATTGCCACCGCGTTGTTGCACCGCCCGGCTGTTATTATCGCAGATGAGCCGACCACCGCACTGGATGTCTCGATTCAGGGGCAAATTCTTGCAGAGGTGCGGCGACTTGCTGATGAAACCGGCACAGCGATTGTCTGGGTAACCCACGATCTTGCCGTGATCTCCAGCCTCGCTGACGATATCTGCGTTATGTATGCAGGACGGATCGTGGAAAGCGGCACAGCAGAGGCTATCATTTCTGCTCCACGCCACCCCTACACAGTGGGTTTGATCGGTTCTGTACCCAGTCTGCACGAACCCGGTACACCACTGCCGCAGATCCCGGGCTCGACGCCACAACTTTCGAACCTGCCAGCAGGCTGTCCCTTCCGGCCACGCTGTCCACGCGCCAGCGACATCTGTTCTTCCGAGCCGCCGTCCCTGGAGACAGCCGGACACTTCGTATCCTGTCATCATCCGATGGAGGCATCATGAGCACGCCGCTTCTTTCCGTTGAAGGCGTCCACAAACGCTTCACCCGCAAACCCGGCCTTGTCGTTCAGGGCATCGACAGGCTGACAGGTCGCACCTCGGGCTCCACCGTGCATGCGCTTTCTGATATCTCGCTTGCTGTTGCGCGCGGCGAAGTGCTCGGACTCGTCGGAGAATCCGGCTGCGGAAAGTCCACGCTTGGCCGGATTATTTCAGGTATTTATGGCCCAAGCGAAGGCAAGGTTCAATTGGCGGGAAAATCAGTTGCAACAGATCGTGGCGGCAGCATCGACAAGCTGACAACCAAGGTCCAGATGATCCATCAGGACCCGTTTGCCAGCCTCAATCCCCGCATGAAGGTCGGCGAAACTATTGCCGAGGGGCCGCGTGTCCACGGGCTTCTCAAGAGTGGCGAAGCACGCGCCCGCGTTCGCGCGCTTTTGGAGCAGGTCGGGCTTGAGGGCGCCTATGCCGACCGTCTGCCGCATCAGTTTTCCGGCGGCCAGCGCCAGCGCATTGCCGTTGCCCGCGCGCTCGCCATGGAACCAGAGCTGCTGGTGCTCGATGAGGCCGTTGCCTCGCTCGACGTTTCCATTCAGGCGCAGGTGCTGAACCTGTTCATGGCGCTGCGGCGGGAATTGAACCTGACGGCTGTTTTCATCAGTCACGATCTTTCCGTGGTCCGCCATGTCTGCGACCGGGTGGCGATCATGTATCTCGGCCGTATCGTCGAACTCGCGTCGGCCGAAACACTTTATGCAGCGCCGCAGCATCCTTACACAAAGGCACTTTTCGCATCGATACCCACACTCGGCACGGGGCGCGCTGCCTTCCAGCCGATCAAGGGCGAAATTCCCTCGCCGCTCAACCCTCCGGGAGGTTGCGCCTTTCATCCGCGTTGTCCGATGGCCGGACCGCGATGCAAGGTGGAACTGCCCGTATTGAAGCCGACCCTGGACAATGGTTCCATGGTGGCATGCCATCTCAACGATGGCGGAACCGGAGCACCCGAAAAGGCGGAGGCAGCATGAACGGTACATTTTCCGAACGGGTTGGCGAGATCAACGATATTCTCTGCGCTGTCAACGCGCTGCAGTGGGATGCGCGCGTGATGATGCCTTCGGGCGGAGCGGAAACCCGCGGCCACCAGATTGCAACATTGAAAGCCATGGCACGCCGGTTATTGCTGTCGTCGGAGACAGGAAAGGTCGCGGAAGAAGCACTGGAAACCGGGTCATCGGAAAACGAACGTAACGCAGCCAAGACTGTGATTGCGGCCCGCGACTGGCATAGCAAAATTCCGGCAGCGCTTTTGCGTGAGCAGGACGAAACATCGGTCGTTGCCGGCGAGGCATGGGCTGAAGCCCGCGCGAAGGGTGACTTCGCTCTGTTCAAGCCATATCTCGCGAAGGTTGTTTCACTCTCGCGGCAGATGGCAGAAGCCATTGGCTATGACGACCACCCCTATGATCCGCTGATCGCCATTTACGAGCCGGGCGAAACGGCGGCTTCGCTGTCAACACTTTTCGACGCGCTTCGCAGCGGCATGAAGCCGATACTGGAAGCGGCTCTCGCGCGCCCCGCGCCCCGCACCGATTTCCTCTATCGCAGCTATCCCGTCGAAAAACAAAAAGCGCTTTCGGCTGAGCTTGCCCGGCTGCTCGGCCTCGATATGAGCAGAAGCCGTCTCGATACAGCGGTGCATCCTTTCGAGATCTCGTTTACGCGGCAGGATGTCCGCATCACCTCGCGCTGGAACCCGAACTATCTGCCGATGTCGATGTTCGGCACCATGCATGAGACCGGCCATGCGCTCTATGAACAGGGTGTCGACCCGGCGCTGACCCGGTCGGTTCACACCAGCGACCTGATCGGCCTTTACGCCGTCGGCGGCAGCAGTTTCGGTATGCATGAAAGCCAGTCGCGGCTTTTCGAAAACCACATCGGCCGCTCTCCTGCCTTCTGGGCACTGCACTTCAGCAAGCTGAAAGACTATTTCTCCGATCAGCTTTCCGATGTCAGTGAAGACGAATTCGTCGCAGCAATCAACAGAACCGAGCCCGGCTTGATCCGGGTCGAAGCCGACGAACTGACCTATGATCTCCACATCATGCTGCGGGTGCGCATCGAAATGGCCTTGATGGACGGCTCGCTTAGCGTGGACGATGTTCCGGCCGCCTGGAACGCAGCGATGCATGAAGACCTGGGGCTGGATGTTCCAGATGATGGACTTGGTTGCCTTCAGGATGTGCACTGGTCAAGCGGCTATATGGGGTCGTTCCCAACCTACACGATTGGCAATATTACAGCCGCTCAGCTGATGGCACACTTCGACAAAACCAGACCGGAATTGCGGCGGGCCGCAAATGTCGGCGACCTCGTCCCGCTGCGTTCCGCGCTGGGCGAAACCGTCTGGCGTCACGGACGTTCAAGGAACAGGCGTCAAGTTCTTGCCGATATCGGTGCGGATACCGGTGATTGCAGGCCCTATCTGGATTATCTCAGCGAAAAATTCAGGCTTACGACTCGTTAAAATCATAGCCAGAAGTGGGCCGTCCCAGCAAGTTAAAGATATAGTTGCCAGAATGGTTTTCGAATTTGAAATTCGCACTCGAGGTTGCTGAAATAATGAGGCGAATTTCAAAATCACCACACTAGCCATCCGTTTCGGCATCAGGCTTTGTAGCCAGAATCATGTAATTGACATCAGTATCGGACGACCGGTTCCAGCTATCGGTGAGGACGTTATAAAACACACCCTGATGCTCGGCGATTTCCATACCCGATGCCTTCAGCGGAGCCTCGATCTCTTCGGGACGGACCAGCTTTTCGTACTGGTGGGTCCCGACCGGCAGCCAGCGCAGAACCCTCTCGGCCGCAAAGATTGCCAGCGCCCCGGCTTTGACAGTGCGGTTGATCGTTGCCACGAACATCATGCCCCCGGGCCGCACCAGCGAAGCTGATGTCTTCAAGAAGAAATCGACGTCGGAAACGTGTTCGACAACCTCCATATTCAAGACGATATCGAATGTTTCACCGGCTTCAGCCAGCGATTCTGCCGTCACGGCGCGATAGTCGATATCAATGCCCGACTGTGCAGCGTGGGTGGACGCAATACCGATGTTCTTTTCGGCCGGGTCGATTCCCGTAACCTGCGCACCCATGCGGGCGACGGGCTCGGACAGCAAGCCACCGCCGCAGCCAACATCCAGCACCCGCAATCCCTCAAGCGGACGTGCCGATTTTTCATCAAGCCCGAAATGCGCGCAGACTTTCTCGCGGATATAGCTGATGCGTACAGGGTTGAACTTGTGCAGCGGCTTGAACTTGCCGCGGGGATCCCACCATTCAGCGGCCATTTTTGAAAACCATTCAACCTGGCTTTCATCAATCGTGGTTTTCGCGGCATCGCTCATCGTTCTGGCCTCCGGCGTTTTTCTGATTCCTGCTTATAGAAGCGGCCAGACGCGGCGGCAAGCGGCTGAACTGCCGCACTTGCCTTTACGGGGAAACCCTTTTCGGCGCGCCTGTAGCCATGTCTGTACTGATATGGGGGAGTTTTCCGGCTTTCCAAGCACCGAAGCCCCCCTCCATATGCGCAATGCGTTCGAAACCAGCCTTCAGACACATCTCGGAAACTCTGCCGGAGCGGACCCCGGAACCACAATGCAACACGATCTTTTTCGTTTCCTGCGTGGGAAAGCTTTTCGGATCTGTAAATGCCATCGGCGAGAGCAGCGAACCTTCGATATGTTCGAAAGCATATTCTGCCGGGGTCCGGACATCTATCAGGACAATCGAACCCGCCTGAAGCGCCTCGAAAACTTCATCCGGCGTCCACGTTTCGATTGTTCCATTATCCAAGTGTTCGGTTTTCATGCTGCCTGAAACCTCCTCTCTTCGATCAACGCGTCCAAAGTGGACATAAAATCTTATTTTTCATACCTACGAATAATCGCATTAAAAAGGGATAGCAATCTGATTTTCCCGGCGCATCAAACAACACAATCAGGCGGCCCATTTAAGGCGACGAGTTTCTGAAACCGCCAACACGGCATATCGCCAGGTCTCTCCGCGCAAACCTGCCTATATTGACGTGTTGCAATTGCAGCGCTAATGAACTTGTCTTTCGTGGTGATTTGGCCGGCCGGCTTGCAGCCACATTAAACAACTCGCTAAAGGGCCGTTTGGATTTGTTCCCCGTCAGAACCCATCCGGGCTGCCCGCGTTGACCGTAAACCGCCGGCCCTAGAGATTGGGATTGGAACGAATATGCCTATCAAGATTCCCGATACGCTGCCCGCCTTTGAAAAACTGGTTTCCGAAGGTGTTCGCGTCAAAACCGAAACGGTTGCCGAACGGCAGGATATCCGGCCGCTGCAAATCGGCCTTCTCAATCTCATGCCCAACAAGATCAAGACCGAGTTACAATTTGCGCGGCTGCTTGGTGCCTCTCCGTTGCAGATCGAGCTGAGCCTGGTTCGCGTGGGCGGTCACAAGGCAAAGAACACACCGATTGAGCACCTTCTGTCCTTCTACCAGACATGGTATGAAATCGCCGACCGGAAGTTCGACGGCTTCATTATCACCGGCGCACCGGTGGAGACGCTGGATTTTGAGGAAGTCACCTATTGGGACGAACTGAAAGAAATCCTCGACTGGACAACAACCCATTGTCATTCAACGATGAATATCTGCTGGGGCGCGATGGCGGCAGCCTATCACTTTCACGGTGTGCCAAAACATCTGCTCGATGAAAAGGCATTCGGCGTTTTCCGGCACCGCAACCTGCAACCGGCATCCATCTATCTTAACGGCTTTTCCGATGACTTCCAGATTCCGGTCTCGCGCTGGACCGAGGTGAGACGGGACGATCTGGAAAAAGTACCCGGCATCGATATTCTGATGCACTCGGACGAGGTGGGGACATGCCTTGCGCATGAACGCTTTGCCAACCGCCTCTACATGTTCAATCATGTGGAATATGACTCCGGCTCGCTTGGCGATGAATACCATCGTGACGTCAATGCCAATGTGCCGATTTCGGTTCCCTTCAACTATTTCCCCGATGATGATCCGAACCAAGCGCCCCTTAATCGCTGGCGGTCGCATGCACATTTGCTTTTCGGCAACTGGATAAATGAGATTTATCAGACAACATCATACTATTTGGAGGAAATCGGTATGGATCGGCATCCAAGAGCTTGAGACCTCATCGTTTCCGTCGCAGTATCCTTACAAAACATTCTCAGAAACGCAGCGCGCGCGATAAGCCGTGCGCTCGCCGTTTCGACTTTCAACAACGTTCTCAATAAGCGGAGGAAGCATAGATGAGTGCGCCGGAACCGGAAATCTTTGGCAAAACCAAAACGGGCGAGACCGTTACCCGCGTGAAGATATCAGGTGGAGGCCTGACTGCCCATATCCTGAACTTTGGCGCTGTTATTCAGGATCTCAGGCTTGAAGGCCACGATCACGCGCTTGTGCTTGGCTACGACAATTTCGAAGATTACAAATCCTACTCGCCCTATTTCGGCGCGACACCAGGGCGTTCTTCAAACAGGATTGCCAATGGCCGGTTCGAAATCGATGGCAAGGAATTTCAGGTGGAATGCAACGAAAATGGCATTACCAACCTGCATGGCGGCAGCGACGGCCTCGGCGTCAGCCTTTGGACGTTTGAGGAGATCGCAGAAGACCGCGTTACCCTAAAAATCATCGATCCGGATGGCCGCGCGGGTTTTCCCGGCAACTGCACGGTTCGCGCGTATTTCCACCTGAAAGAAGGCGGCGTCCTTTCTGTTATCTATGAAAGCGAAACCGACCAGCCGACCATCGCCAATATCTGCAATCACACCTATTTCAACCTCGGCAATGGCACCGATACGCTGGAACACAAACTGATGCTGGCGGCGGACCATTATCTGCCAACCGATGAGCGGCAGATCCCGACCGGGGAAATCCGCCCGGTTGACGGCACAGCCTTTGACTTTCGCGAACCGCAGGCCATGAAACGCAAGGATGAGAACGGCAAGCAGGTTCTGTTCGACCACAACTTCTGTTTCTCGCCGAAACGCACCGAAAAGCGCAAAGTCGCCACCGTTTTTGCCCCCTCTTCCGGTGTGACTATGGATGTTCTGACCACAGAGCCCGGCGTCCAGTTTTATGCCGCCTTCAAGCTGGCACAAACGCCGGTTGGCCTCAACGGCTACCCTTATGGCCCGTTTGCAGGCTTCTGCCTTGAAACACAGGTCTGGCCGGATGCGGTCAATCAGAGTGGCTTTCCGTCAGCCATTCTGCACCCCGGTGAAACACTGAAGCAGGAAACCGACTACATCTTCAAAAAAGACTGATCGGCTGAGCGCAACGGTCAGCGGCAGGTTCCGGAGATGCCATGTTTTTGATTTCCAAGGTTTTCTGGATTGTGTTTCAGCCGCTGGCCTTTGCCTGCCTCAGCATTCTGCTTGCGCTTTTAATGCTGCTTTCCGGGAAAACCGGCTTCGGTCTGTTTTTCATTGCAACTGCCCTTGTCATTCTGGTTGTCACGCTGTTTACAACCACCGGGACATTTCTGATGGCAGCGCTTGAAAACCGTTTTTCACGCCTTGAATCCACAACACCGCCTGTCTGCGCTATCGTTCTGGGTGGCGGCATTCACACCGGACATTCGGCTGAGCGCGGCACCTATGTCTTCACCCGTGCCGCCGATCGTTACATCGAAACGCTGCGGCTGGCACGGCTTTACCCGGACATGCACATTCTGATCACCGGTGGCGACAATGGGTTGAGCGGCAGTCTTCACGGTGAAGCAGAACCGGCTGCACGCTTCTTTATCGATCACGGCATTGATGGACATCGCCTTATCCTTGAGTCTAAAGCCCGCAATACGGCCGAAAACGCCTCGAAAGCGGCGCGCCTTCTGGATGAAAATGGCATCAAAGGCAGATGC
The DNA here is from genome assembly GCF_004342225.1 of Martelella mediterranea. GTDB lineage: Bacteria > Pseudomonadota > Alphaproteobacteria > Rhizobiales > Rhizobiaceae > Martelella > Martelella mediterranea_B. Next base: position 48,480 of record NZ_SMAR01000002.1, read on the forward strand.
CTGCTGATCACATCCGCCTATCACATGCCCCGTGCCATTCAGCTATTCGAGAAGCAGAAGGTGACCGTAACGCCATGGCCCGCCGACTACAGGACGGGCGGCAAGGCAGGGCTTCGCTTCCAGTTTGACCGGCCCGCAACCAACGCCACCATGCTTTCAACCGCGATGCGCGAATGGAGCGGTTTGATCGCCTATCGCCTTATGGGACGCACAAAAACGGTTCTGCCTTAAAGAGACAGACCGGAAAACGCGCTGACGGTCAAAGAAAATCAGTTTCTCCGGGGGCGAAGCCGGACCACAACATCGACGTGGGAAATTTCCATCCCCTCCGGCGGCTGCGGCAAACCGCCAAGCGAAATACTGCTTTCCGGCATATCGATCACTTCGTTTTCACCTTCAACGAAGAAATGATGATGATCGGAAGTATTGGTGTCGAAGTAGGTTTTTGCGCCTTCAACGGCGAGAACACGAATCATACCGGCGCCGGTAAACTGATGAAGGGTGTTATAGACAGTCGCCAGAGACACCGGAACGCCGGCTTCCTGCGCTTCGCCATGCAATTCTTCTACGGTGACATGACGGTCACCCTTTGCGAACAAAAGATCAGCCAGCGCGACTCGCTGCCGCGTCGGACGCAGCCCGCTTTCCCGCAATCTTTCTGCTGAAAGACGATTTTTTCCGGCCATTAACGTTTCTGCCTACTCTCGGATAACCGAATGACAAAATACAATTAACCCCGGATATAAACAAAATGCGAATCGCTTTCAATAGCGTGGGGCTTGCAGGAATTGAAATTAGATTGCAAATACGCGGGCGAAATGTGTTTCACTCTGGCGGAAAACAGAGGCTTCCTGTATGCCGCCATTAACTGGAAGCGACCGAGGTGGAAGCACAGATTTTGGGAAAGAAACGCTTGCGCGGTTTGCGACGACGTGATTTCCCCTTATCTTGAGCCTCTAAACGATGAACAAGCCCTCGCCGAACGAAGGGAAGCAGAGTTTTATATGGATAAGAGACAGTCGCAGTTCGACTACGAGGATATTCTTAAATGTGCGCGGGGCGAATTGTTCGGCCCGGGAAATGCGCAATTGCCGCTGCCGCCGATGCTGATGTTCAATCGCATCACCGAGATTTCGGAAGATGGCGGTGCAAACGGCAAAGGCCATGCACGTGCCGAGTTTGATATCAATCCGGACCTTTGGTTTTTCGAATGCCACTTTGCCGGAGACCCCGTGATGCCAGGCTGTCTCGGCCTTGATGCCCTTTGGCAGTTGACCGGCTTTTATCTCGGCTGGCTGGGCGAGCCTGGAAAAGGCCGCGCAATCTCGACAGGCGAGGTGAAGTTCTCCGGCATGATCACGCCGAAGAACAAGCTGGTTGAATACGGCGTTGACTTCAAGCGCGTTATGCGTGGTCGCCTCGTACTCGGCATCGCCGATGGCTGGGTCAAGGCAGACGGCGAAGTAATCTACAAAGCCTCCGATTTACGGGTCGGCCTCTTTCAGGAACAGAATGCCTGATCCGGGTCTTTGATTATCTATTATGGTAGTCAGGGCTGCGAGGAGACAGAAAAGGAAGCATTATGAGACGTGTTGTCGTTACTGGACTGGGAATCGTATCCTCGATCGGAAACGATGCCGCTGAAGTCACCGCTTCGCTGCGCGAGGCGAAATCCGGCATTTCTTTCTCACCAGACTTTGCCGAACATGGCTTCAAATGTCAGGTCTGGGGCAGACCGACGCTGGACCCGAGTGATCAGGTTGACCGCCGCGCAATGCGATTCCTGTCACAGGGCGGTGCCTGGAACCATGTGGCCATGAAGCAGGCGATTGCTGATTCCGGACTGGAAGAGAGCGACATCACCAACGAACGCACCGGCATCATCATGGGGTCCGGCGGGCCGTCCACGCGCACGATTGTCGAGGCAGCGGACACCACGCGCAAGAACAACAGCCCGAAGCGTATCGGTCCATTCGCCGTGCCGAAGGCCATGTCTTCGACCGCTTCTGCAACGCTTGCGACCTGGTTCAAGATCCACGGGATCAATTACTCGATCTCGTCCGCCTGCTCGACATCAGCGCACTGCATCGGCAATGCCGCCGAGATGATCCAGTTCGGCAAGCAGGATGTGATGTTTGCAGGCGGTCACGAAGACCTCGACTGGACGATGTCGAACCTGTTTGATGCCATGGGCGCCATGTCGACAGACTTTAACGAAACCTCGCCGGAAACGGCTTCACGCGCTTACGACGAAGCGCGCGACGGGTTTGTGATTGCCGGTGGCGCCGGCGTCGTCATCCTTGAAGAGCTGGAACACGCCAAAGCACGCGGCGCCAAGATTTATGGCGAGATCGTTGGCTACGGCGCAACGTCAGATGGTTATGACATGGTCGCACCTTCCGGCGAAGGCGCGGTTCGCTGCATGAAGCTTGCACTGGCCGATTTCGATGGAGAAGTCGATTACATCAACACCCATGGCACCTCCACGCCTGTTGGCGACAGCCGCGAAATCGGAGCGATTCGCGAAGTGTTTGGCGATAAGATCCCGCACATTCAGTCGACCAAATCACTGACGGGACACTCTCTGGGTGCCGCCGGTGCGCAGGAATCGATCTATGGCCTCCTGATGATGCAGGAAGGCTTCATCGGAAAGAGTGCCCATATCGAGAAGCTCGATCCTGAATTTGATGGCGTCCCGATCGTTCGTGAACGCATTGACAATGCGAAGATCGACACTGTTCTTTCAAACTCGTTCGGCTTTGGTGGTACGAACGCCACGCTGGTCTTCCGGCGTTACAATGGATAATCAGCATATGACCGGACTTATGCAGGGCAAACGCGGCCTGATCATGGGCGTTGCCAACGACCACTCTATCGCGTGGGGAATCGCCAAGGCACTTCACGCGCAGGGCGCCGAGATGGCATTTACCTATCAAGGCGAGGCTCTCGGACGCCGCGTCATGCCTCTGGCGGAACAGGTCGGCTCCGATATGGTGCTTGCCTGCGATGTCGAAGACAGCGCAAGCGTTGATCAGACATTTTCCACGCTTCAGAAGCGCTGGGGCAAGCTCGACTTCCTCGTTCACGCAATCGGCTTTTCCAACAAGAGCGAGCTGAAAGGCCTCTACGCCGACACCACGCGCGATAATTTCGTGCGCACAATGGTGATTTCATGCTTCTCTTTCACCGAGGTCGCCAAGCGCGCTGCGGACATGATGCATGACGGCGGCACAATGCTGACACTGACCTATGGCGGCTCCACCGCCGTTGTTCCCAATTACAACGTCATGGGTATCGCCAAGGCCGGCCTTGAAGCTTCTGTACGCTATCTGGCAAGCGATTATGGCCCACAGGGCATTCGTGTAAATGCCATCTCTGCGGGCCCGGTTCGTACCCTTGCAGGGGCCGGCGTTTCTGATGCCAGACTGATGTTTTCCTGGCAGCAGAAGAATGCGCCGCTCAGACGCTCGACAACAATCGAAGATGTCGGCGGATCGGCGCTTTACCTGCTTTCAGACCTGTCTTCAGGCGTAACCGGCGAAATCCACTTCGTCGATAATGGCTACAACATCCTGTCGATGCCGATTCCGGAAATGATGCGCCGCGGCGATCCGCAATAAAGCAAGTCAATTATCGACCCGGTCACTTTATGGAAACGCTGCCTGCTGCTGAAGGCGGCGTTTTCACGTTCTTTGCGCGTCGGTTTTCATTTACGGAACCGTCCACCATGATCTTCACGATATGGCCACATTCAGGAGCGATCAGAACAAGCCGCTCAATGGCCGGTACTGAATAATGTCGCCACAAAAGTTCACCGTCCTTTCACTCTTCGATTTCGTCCGGGCCCCTGTTTGACACCACTGCCTTATCGCCGCTTCAGGCGCACGGCATCTACTTTCGGGATCCGGCTTCCCGAATCACAGCTGATTTTGTCACGATCCTCACTCCCTCAAAATTGAATACCTAAATATATTCGTTCGATTAATTTTATGTGCCTCAACTATGCACTGCGGCACCCGCCGTTTCATATCTCAGTCCAAAATCGCCCCATTTCAGACATATTTGAGCCAGCCGAACGCCACTTTGTTGCATTTCAGCAACTCATAATTCTTAATCATCCGATTGAGTGATTTTATGATCTATACGCACTTGATAGATGCGGCTCTGATCTGGCTTAAAGAAATCAGACGGCGAGGGACCCTGCCCGAACGTCTTTAAACTGCCAGAGCGGAAATCCTTTTCCCCGCCCGAATGACCAAATGAGGTACACAATATGAACTTTAAAAGCCTTTTCCTTGGCTCGACCGCTGTGATCGCAGCAGCCACCGGCGCCAACGCTGCCGATCCGGTTGTTGTTGTTGAACCAGCTGCTCCGAATTACGTTGAAGTCTGCGACGCTTTCGGCGCAGGTTATTTTTACATCCCCGGAACGGAAACCTGCCTTGACATTGGCGGTTACGTCCGTTTCCAGGTTGATGCCAATGACGACGACTGGGGTGTCATGACCCGCGGTCATCTTGACGTTACCGCGAAATCCGACACAGAACTCGGCGTTCTGACCGGCGACATCGAAATCAACGCCAATGCTTACTCAGACAACCGTGACAACGACGTCGTTCTCGACAACGCTTATATCGGCCTCGGTGGTTTCCAGGCTGGTTACTTCGATACCTACTGGGATGAAGGTCTGACGGGCGAAGTTGACGATCTTGCAGGTAACACCAAGATCACCGAGATGCGCTACATCTATGCAGCCAACGGCTTCATCGCTGCTCTGGCTCTGGACGCGCTCGAAGCTGACATGGTCAGCGGTCTCGGCAACGGCTCCACAGACATGAACAAGCTCGGTGTTGCAGGTCGTGTTGGCTTCAATGCCGGCGGCGTTAACGCCAAGTTGGACATCGGTTACGATACCTACAACGAAGAAGCAGCCTTCCGCGCCCTCGGCGAATTCGCCGCAGGACCCGGCAGCATCCTTCTCGGTGGTCTCTACAACACCGGTGCAAGTGCATATGCCAAGACCTGGGAACTTGACCAGGGTGGCTTTAGCGACACTTACTACGGCTACAGCGAATGGGCTGTTGCTGCCGGTTACCGTATGGACGTAACCGACAAGTTCCGCGTCACGCCGATGGTTCAGTACACTCAGCTTAAGACTGACAAAAGCCTCGGTCTGGCCGACGATCCGGACGCATGGAGCGGCGGCATGTACTTCGAATACGAACTGGTCAAGGATTTCTGGGCCAAGCTCAACGTTCAGTACACCGACTACAACGACGACCTGGCCGACTACGCCGGCAAGTCCGATTGGGCTGGTTACTTCCGTCTGCAGCGCGACTTCTGATAGCGCAAGACAAAAACATTCAGCGCCCGGCCCCTCCCGGGCGTCCCTCAAGCGCAAGGACGTCATATTGGCGTCCTTGCGTTTTTTTGTGTTTTATCGCTTGACCTGGAGTGCACTCCAGCCCCTAAGAGAGGTATCGTCGAGCCGAAAGGACAAGGCGATGAAAATCGGAAGCCTCTCTTCAAAGACCGGATTATCCGTGGATACGATCCGCTATTACGAACGGATAGGGCTGTTGCCGCGTGCCGATCGTGACGGATCGGGCCAGCGGGACTATGACGATACCATTCTTGAATGGGTCGCCTTTCTCAAGCGCCTGAGGGAAACAGGAATGCCAATCGCACAGATGCTTGAGTATGCAAGCCTGCGCGATCAGGGGAAGACAACCATCTCCATGCGCCAGCATATCCTTGAAGAGCACCGCATAAAGGTGAAACAGGATATCTCTTCGCTTCAAACAGCCCTTTCAGCGCTCGACGCCAAAATCCACACCTATCAGAAAATGGCGAACAGCGATGACCATGAATCAGAAGACAACAAACGAAACCCGTCTCGAACGCGGTAAGCGCGCACTAAAGGCCATCGACGGCAGTGCGGGCGAGAATGTGATCCAGAGCCTTGAAAACATTGCCCCGGACTTTGCGACCTATCTGCTGGAATTTCCCTTCGGCGATATATACAGCCGCCCGGGCCTCAGCCTCAGAGATCGTGAAATCGCAACCGTTGCAGCACTGACGGCGATGGGCAATGCCGCGCCACAGCTTCAGGTCCACATCGGCGCAGCACTCAATGTCGGCGTGACCCGCGAAGAAATTATCGAGATCATCATGCAAATGGCAGTCTATGCCGGTTTCCCGGCGGCGCTCAACGGGCTGACGGCGGCAAAATCTGTGTTTGGCGACCACAAGGGCCATGATGCCGGCTCACCGACTGACAAACTCAACCAGATGCGCACCCCCGCGTGACGCCTCGGCGACAGCTGCAATCAGCGCGCTTTCGCTGGCCGCGGAATGAAACGACAAGCCGTAGGCATTTGCGAGTGATTTCATATCCGGAGGCGTCGGCCTGACGCCTTCAGGACTGATACCCGCATCCAGCATGTAGTTTTCGATTTCCTTGTAGCCGTGGTTATTCCAGACGAGGAAGACAGCATTGATGTTTTCATCAATAGCGGTTCCAAGCTCGGCCAGAGAAAACTGCAAACCGCCATCGCCAACGATTGCGATGACAGGCCGTGCCGGATCGCCAAGAGCTGCACCGATTGCGCCGGGCGGCAGATAGCCCAGTGAACCGAAACCGGTGGCCGAATTGAACCATGTTGCGGGTGCTGATGCCTCAAAATACAAATTACCCGCATAGACAAGCTGCGTTGAATCACCCACGAACCGGGCGCCTTGAACCGCATCACGCAAGCGGTGAAGCAGCGTCACTTCACGTCTGATCTTTTCCGGAAGGCTTTCCCATGCGTTTTTGCGCGCAGTGGCGGCCCTTTTTGCCCCGTCGCAATGTTTGTTTTCCGGCAGAAGTCCGCAAAGTGGACCAAGGGCTTTGGCAGCATCCTCAAGGATGGCCACATCCGCTGCCGGCCCGGCGGCAGCGATCTGATCCGTACTCAGATCGATACGAATCAACCGCTGCAAGTGTGGAAACCGTTGATCGACATACATGTCGTAATCGGTCATGCCGAATTCGGTGCCAATAGCGATCACGCAGTCACTTGCAGCGACCAGTTCTCTGACAGCAGCCAGGCTGGGGCTCGCCGGAACCTGAAGCGGATGTCCGGCCATCAGTCCACGTCCGTTGGCGGTCAGCACGACCGGTGCATCGATCCTTTCGGCGAACCCACGCAAGACATCATCAGCACGCACCGCACCACCACCGGCAAGAATAACCGGCGCAGATGCACTTGCGATCATTTCTGCAGCGCAACCGAACAATGCTGCATCCGAAGATGTCGAAGCCGTTGCTGCGATTGCTGGTGCAACGCTATCCACATGCTCGACCATTACGTCCGTCGGAACTTCCAGGTGAACAGGCCCCGGCCTGCCGGTGGAAAGCGCTTCAAAGCAGTCCGCCAGAGCCGCACTGAGGTCTTCAGCCCGCATCAGCGTCACGGATTTTTTGGCAAAAGTCCCAATCAGCGCACTTTGATCCGGAAGCTCATGCAGGCAGCCCTGCCCCTTGCCAAGCGTAGTGCGTGCATTGACCCCGGAAATCACCAGCATGGGAATGGAATCCTCACGCGCCTGCGCCATTGCGGTAATCGTGTTTGTCAGCCCCGGGCCAGTGATGACAAAACAAACGCCGGGCTTGCCGGTCACGCGTGCATAGCCATCGGCCATGAAGCCTGCGCCCTGTTCATGACGCGGGGTTACATGCCGTATTCTCGAGGACGCCAGACCACGATAAAGCTCCGCCGTGTGCACACCGGGAATGCCGAAGACAATATCAACCCCATAAGCTTCAAGCAGATCGACAAGCGCTTCTCCTACAGTCTTCATCCTTAGTGCACTCATGCTGAAACCGCTTTCTTTGAAGCAGACAGATTATTGGCGAACCTTACAATCCGGCCCGCGGCCTCCTGAAGTGTTTCATCCGGAACGGTCAGCCCAAGCCGTATAAAGCCATCTGCTTCTTTGCCGAATGACGAACCGGGCATAACCGCAACATGTTCGTCTTCCAGCAGTTTCAAAGCGAAAGCCTCGCCGGAAAGCCCGGTGGCGCAAACATCGACAAACATAAACATACCGGCTTCAGGCATATGGAAGGTCAAAGCCGGCGCCTCGACAAATCGTTCGGCCAGATGTTTTGCGCGGCGTTTCAGCGCATTGCGCATCACTGTTGAGACACCACTGGGATTGCGGATCGCCTCGGCGGTTGCATCCGCGATAAAGGGCTGATTTCCAAACAGCATGCTTTCTGCGACAGGCACGAGCTTCTGACAGAATTCTTCCGGACCAACAGCCCAGCCACTGCGATAACCGGGGGCAGCATGTGATTTCGAAATGGAAGAAACCGTAACCGCACGCTCAGCCAGATCGTCCCGGTCCAGCGGTGAAGCAAAGTCACCGCCGAATATCAGCTCCTCATAAACCTCATCGGCCACAAGCCAGAGGTCATATCTGCGGCAGACATCGCCAATCGCCGCGATATCTTCAGCGCTCAGCACTGCCCCGGTTGGATTATGCGGTGTGTTCAAAAGCAGAACGCGGGCATTCGGTGTGATGGCCTGTTCCAGAAGTTCGGCGCGCATGTGGAAACCGTCTTCAGGCTTCAACGGCACAGGCACCATATCTGCACCGGTTGCACGGATGACAGCTTCATACGTCGCATAGAGCGGATCACCGACCAGCACCGCATCACCCGCTTCCACGAGCGTCAGCATCACCGCAAACAATGCGGTCTGGGTACCCGGAAAACAAACGATATTTTCATGTCTGATGTTCCGGCCCGTGCGCCGGGAATAGCGTTCGGACAAGGCTTGCAGGACCGACTTTTCGCCGCGCCCGCCGGAATAGCCGACCCGACCGGCAGCCAGCGATTGTGCGACAGTTTTCGCCAGAACCGGATCCGGGGCAACATCCGGCTCGCCGATGGTCAGTTCGAGAATGTCATGACCGGCATTTTTTAAGGCGCGCGCCTTCAGGTGAACGGCCCATTTATCAGAGCCCAAACCGGCCAGTCGTTTCGAAATTGTCGCATAGTGCATGGTTCAATCCTCAGCTTTTCAGCCGCAGCCCTGTAATCGCCTCGACCGACTGGATGCCGGTTTCAAGCAATTCATCATTTTCAAACAGATCATCGGCAAGACAGCCCTCAAGCCAGAGCCCGTCAAGCGCGGCGTTGATCGCAATCGCCTGGCGCCGGACCTCTTTTAGATCCTCCGGACGGTTTTCCACCCTGAAAAGATCCGCCAGAAGATTTTCGATCAGATCCCGGAATTCGAGATATCCCTCACGGTGGATTGCGCCCATCGCCGGATCAATCCGGGCGATGGCGATAAAGGCGGCCCACAGCGAAAGCCGCCGTGCATCAACCATCGGTGGCGTCAGACAGGCAATGACGAGCAGCATGAGGCGTTCACGCGGCGTCTTTTCATGATCGGCTGTGGCTTCCGCCGTGATACCGGTCATCTCGCCCATCGTCTGGCGATACGCCGCCTGCAACAGCTGATCCTTGGTCTCGAAATAGTGGCGGATCAGCCCGCCACTCACGCCAGCCCGTTCCGCTACCTCACGCACCGTTGCATTCTGAATGCCGCCTTCGGCGATACAATCAAGCATCGCCGCAGTCAGATCGGCACGTCGTTCGGTATCGCTGGCGCGGCGGAAGGGCTTTCGGCTCATATCAGCCCCGGTGGAAGGGACGCGTCAGGCAGGTCGGGCCACCTTCACAGGCAATACACAATGCATCAGCCTCAAACGTGTGAACCGTGCAGCCAGCCGCTTCCATCGCCGCTTTTGTCTTGTCAAAACCGGCAACGGCAATCACGTCAAAAGGCCTGGTTGGCAAAACGTTGAGGTTCAGGCCGTTCGACGCCATGAACTCATCTGTCGGCGCTTCAACGAGGGTATACCCTTTTTCTTTCAGAAGCTGATAGAATGGTGCGGGCAGAAGCGGCGCATAGACAAGCGCCAGCTTGTCCGCCAGCGGCGATATCACGCTCATCAGATGCAGGCAGGCTTCTTCACCCTGCCACAGCGGCAGATCGAAGCTCAAAACCTCGATGCCGTAAGGCGCAAGAATAGCGCGAACCTGCGCGATGCCTTCGGCATTGGAGCGCACGCCACGACCGATGCATAGCGTCTTTTCATCGACCCAGACGCAATCGCCGCCCTCAACCGTCCCATTGCCTTCAAGCCGGCCGAGAACCGGAACACCTGCAGCTTCATAAAGTGCTGCATGGCCCTCAACCTCGCCCTTGCGAAGCGGCTTGCCCATGTTGAGAAGCACAGCACCATGTTCTGTGCAAAGCGATGGATCATGGGTGAACATGGCATCTGCCAGTCCGTCGCCCTTATCCTCAAACCAGATAATCTCTGCGCCGGATGCTGCGACGAGATCGGCAAAGCGGTCATACTGACTGATTGCGCGCTGCGCATTAAAGGTTTCGCCATAATGCCAGACCGCCGGGTCAGCCTGCAAAAGGCTAGCTCCGGGCTTGCGCATGATCACCCGCTTGATGGGCTGCGCCATTGTTTGCGCTCCGAATGCCATCCTGTTCAACTCCATGATTGATCTGTGTATGGCGCGTAGTTATACACTTGCATAATAACTCTGCAAGTGTAGTAATGGCGCCACTGAACAATTTTTCATCGTCAGCCGTCAGTGCCCGAAATAAGAGCGCCACACCGGCTGGCCTACCGGAAACGGCAGAAGCGTATTTATGAAGGCTGAGCAAAATGTGCGGGATGACAAGCCCGCAGAAGCAGTCGCAGTAGAAGATTTGCACAAGTCTTTCGGCGATCTGGAAGTTTTAAAAGGCGTGTCGCTGAGTGCCCGTCAGGGCAATGTGATTGCAATCATCGGCGGCAGCGGCTCCGGCAAGTCAACTTTGCTGCGCTGCATCAATATGCTGGAGTGGCCGACCCGCGGCACTGTGAAGGTTCACGGCGAGGAAATTGCCCTGAAAGCCGATGGCCGTGGCGGCCTCATGCCTGCAAACCGTAAGCAGATCCAGCGCATCCGCACCCGGCTCGCCATGGTTTTCCAGAATTTCAATCTCTGGCAGCACATGACGTTGATGCAGAACGTGATCGAAGTGCCGGTGCATGTTCTGGGCATTAAACGCGACGAAGCCATTGCAGAGGCTGAACGTCTTCTGAAACGCGTCGGCCTTTATGAAAAACGCGAAGCCTATCCATCCTTTCTGTCCGGTGGCCAGCAGCAGCGTGCGGCCATCGCCCGTGCGCTTGCGATCCAGCCTGAAGCAATGCTGTTTGACGAACCGACATCGGCACTGGACCCCGAGCTTGTCGGCGAAGTTCTGACAGTCATTCGCGACCTTGCAGAAGAAGGCCGGACCATGCTGCTGGTAACCCATGAGATGAATTTCGCCCGGGAAGTCGCCAGTGAAATCGTGTTCCTGCATAATGGACGTGTGGAAGAACAAGGCGATCCGCAAATCGTATTCGACAACCCTGAATCTGAGCGTCTGAAAAAATTCATCAGCTCCGTTCAATGACGACAAATGACCGCATCCCGGTCTTTGTTTAACCGCCCGGTGTTAAAAGAGGGAAACAAACGAGATGAATAAACTGAAATCTGCAATGTTGAGTATGGCAGCCGCCGCCGCTCTGTTTGCCGGTGGCGCACAGGCCGCTGAAACGGTGAAAATGGGTGTTGCTGCCGAGCCCTATCCACCCTTCACGGTTCCTGATGCCCAGGGCAACTGGTCCGGCTGGGAAATCGATATCGCCCAGGCCGTTTGTGCTGCAGAAGACCTGGACTGTGTCATCACGCCGGTTGCATGGGACGGCATTATCCCGGCGCTGACTTCCGGCAAGATCGACATGATCGTTGCATCGCTTTCAATCACCGATGCCCGCGAGAAAATCATCGACTTTTCTGACAAGTATTACACCAGCCCGACCGTGGTGATCGAGGCCAAGGGGGCAGGCATTGATGCTGTAACCAACGAGGCACTCGATGGCATGCTGCTGGGTGTTCAGGGCGCATCGATCCACGAGAAATATGCCCGCAAGCACTTCCCGGACGCCACGATCAAGATTTATGCGACGCAGGACGAAGCCAACCAGGACCTTTATGCCGGTCGCCTTGATGCCGTTCAGGCCGATGGTCTGGCGCTTGATGACTTCCTGAAGTCCGAGGACGGCATCGCCTGCTGCGAACTGGTTGGAAACGTTGAGCCGGACCCGAGCGTGATCAGCGCTGATGTCGGTTTTGGCATCCGTCAGGACGATACTGCGCTGAAAGACAAGCTGAACGCCGGTATTGCCGCAATTCTCGAAAACGGCACCTATGAAAAGATTTCGGACGAATATTTCGACTTCGACATCTATGGTGGCAACTGATAGCTAGAACACAAAGCCGGAGGCGGTCACGCTTCCGGCTTTCCCGTCTGACCGGCGGGCAATAAAGGATTTTCTGCCCAAAATGATCAGCTGGGAACTACTCGCACTGTCTCCGCCCGGATGGGGCGGTGTTCTGCTCCGGGGTCTCTTGACCTCACTGGAAGTGGCGGCCGGTGGCTATATTGTCGGCCAGATCATCGGTGTCTTCGGTGCGGCCGGAAAGCTCTATGGCGGCCCGGTGATCCGCGATCTCATGGAAATCTACACCACCGTCATTCGCGCTGTCCCGGAAATGGTGCTGATCGTTCTGCTGTATTACGCCGGAACGGACGCCTTGAATAATATTCTGGCCTCATTCGGACATGAGGCGATGGATATTTCCGGCATGGTCGCCGGTATCATGGTGATCGGACTGGTGCAGGGTGGTTATTCAACTGAGGTGCTGCGTGGCGCCATCAAGGCTATTCCGCCAGGCCAGATCGAAGCTGCGCGTGCCTACGGTATGGCTCCGGCCAAAATCATGCGCCGGATCACGCTGCCCGCCATGCTGCCCCATGCCATTCCCGGTCTCGCCAATCTCTGGCTGATCACGACAAAGGACACAGCCCTTCTGGCCGTTGTCGGTTTCACCGAGCTGACGCTTGCCACCCGGCAGGCCGCCGGTGTGACCAAAGATTACCTGCTGTTCTTCTCTGCCGCCGGTGTGCTCTATCTGATTGTGACGCTGATCTCGAATGTTATCATCCATTTCATTGAAAAACGCGCCCGACGCGGCATGACGAGGCCGCAGTCATGACCGATCAGAACAACGAACACGCCGCAGACCTTCAGGATCTTGCAGCCCCACCGCCTCTGCCCGGCCTGCGGGCGCTCTTCAAGCCGCACCGGCTGGTCATGATGGCCGTGGCTGCCGCACTTGTGGTCTGGATGGCGATGACGATGCGCTGGGACTGGCTACCCGAATATGCGGGCGTGCTTCTCTCCGGGCTATGGGTCACCTTCCTGCTTCTGGTCGTTACCTTCACGCTGGGCTTCCTGCTGTCGATCCCGATCGGACTTGTTCAGGTGACAGGCCCGCGTTTTCTGGCATGGCCTGCCAAGGCGTTTTGTACCATCATTCGCGGCACGCCTCTGCTATTGCAGCTGTGGCTGCTTTACTACGGACTTGGTTCGCTGTTTCCCGGCATTCCGGATATCCGCCAGTCGTTTTTATGGCCTTATCTGCGGGTGGCCTGGCCCTATGGTGTTCTGGCGCTGACACTCTCATGCGCCGGTTATGAAGGCGAGGTCATGCGCGGGGCCTTTGCAGGCGTTCCCAAAGGCGAACTGGAGGCAGCGCGCGCCTATGGCATGAGCCGGTTCACGATCCTCAGACGCATATGGCTGCCGCGCGCCATCCACCGCGCACTGCCGACGCTCAATGGCGAAATGGTGATGCAGCTGAAGTCAACGCCATTGGTGGCGACAATAACTGTGGTTGATCTGTTTGCTGCGATTTCGCGCGTTCGTCAGGATACCTATCTCACTTATGAGCCACTTCTGTTTCTGGCATTTCTTTATCTCTGCCTGACAGGCATTCTGGTTGCCCTGTTCCGTTATTTCGAGCGCCGCCTCCCCACGCGCGGTGCATGATATGAAAGCCTTTCATGACTGAACTGAAGAACTTCGACGAAGAGCTCGTCGCCATCCGCCACGATCTGCACCAGCATCCGGAACTTGGGCTGGATGAATTGTGGACGTCAGACTATGTCGCAAAGAAACTGAAAGCGATGGGCTATACTGTTCATCGCGGTCTGGCGAAAACAGGCATCGTCGCCCAGTTGACATGTGGCACCAGCAAACGGTCCATAGGAATTCGTGCCGATCTTGATGCTTTGCCGATCCACGAGGAAACCGGCAAGCCATATCAGAGCACAATCGAGGGCAAGATGCATGCCTGCGGCCATGACGGCCATACCGCGATGCTGCTGGGTGCGGCCAGAATGCTGGCTGAGCGAAAGAATTTCGACGGTACGCTGAACCTGATTTTCCAGCCGGCTGAAGAAAATTTCGGTGGTGCCAAAATCATGGTCGATGAGGGCCTTTTTGAGCGTTTCCCGTGCGATGCCGTCTTTGGCCTGCATAACGAACCAGTTCTGCCTTTTGGCGAATTCTGGTTCCGGGACGGGCCGATTATGGCCGCAGTCGATGAAGCAAAAATCATCGTGAAGGGTGCCGGGGGACATGGTGCGCACCCGGAAAGCTGCTCCGACCCGATGGTCACTGCCGCGAGCATTGTTCTGGCTTTGCAAACCATCGTATCACGCAATGTCAGCCCGCACGAGAAAGCCGTTGTCACCGTTGGCTCGATCCATGGCGGCTCCGCCAGCAACATCATTCCCGAGACGGCTGAAATCGTTGTCGGCATTCGTTCGTTCACGCCGGAAACCCGTGACCTGCTGGAGCAGCGCATCCGGGAGATTGCCGATTTTCAGGCCAGAAGCTTCGGCCAGACCGCCGAAGTTATCTACGAGCGCAGCTATGACCCGACAATCAACGACGTCGAACAGACAGCTTTTGTGCGCGAACTGGCGAAGCGTTTTGCCGGTGGGGACAAGGTGAAAGACCTCGAAAATCCATTCATGGGCAGCGAGGATTTTGCCTATTTCCTCAATGAACGTCCCGGAACCTATTTCTTTTTGGGATCACGGCAATCAGAAGACGACAAGCCGCTCCATCATCCGCAATATGATTTCAACGATGCTCTTCTGCCCATCGGCGCGAGCTTCTGGACCGAGCTTGCCGAAACCTTTCTGCCCGCAAAAGTCTGAATGAATAAGCCGCGGATGTGATGTCCGCGGCCTTTTTCTTTTCGTTCAGTCAATACGGCTTTGATGAACAGCATCATTCATCATCATCGTCCTGAAACAAAGGCCGCGAACCCCACACGCCTTCCACACGCAGCAGGAAGACATAAAGAGCAAGCGTTCCGAGCGCCATGGCAAACCATGTCAGCGCGTAACTGAGATGCGCATTTCGAAACTTCACCACGGTCAGGCCGCCTATCGGATAGCCGCCCGCATTCGGCGTGTTATCGGCATCGATGAAATAGGGCGCATAAGGTTCCAGCCCCTTTGTTGACATGATGGACCCGACATCGCGCCGGTACCACTTCCCATCTTCCGGTTCATTCTTGCGTGAGAACAGCCAGCCCTTGTCTTCCGACATTCTGAGCAGACCAGTCACCGTCACCTCACCTTCCGGTGCCTGCCGGGTCGACGGGTCGCGTTTTTCCTCTGGCACGAAACCACGATTGATCAGCAGATAGGTGCCGTCTGGCCGCTGAAGCGGTGTCATGACGAAGTAGCCCGGGCCAAGTTCCGTCGGGTAATAGATCTGGACCTCCTGATCGTTCAGGAAGCGCCCTTTGACCTCGACATGCCGGTAGGCGTCGTTCTGGCGGGTGACGTCGGACCATTGTTCAGGGCCAGGTGCGGGTACGGCGGGCGCCTCAACTCGCGTATTTACAGCCTCAATCAGATCCAGCTTCCATTGAAGGCGGTAAAGCTGCCAGATACCGAGGCCGACAAAGCCTGCGAACAACACGGCCGC
This sequence comes from Martelella mediterranea, assembly GCF_004342225.1. Classification (GTDB taxonomy): domain Bacteria; phylum Pseudomonadota; class Alphaproteobacteria; order Rhizobiales; family Rhizobiaceae; genus Martelella; species Martelella mediterranea_B. Next base: position 64,449 of record NZ_SMAR01000002.1, read on the forward strand.
AATCGCCGTTATCACCGAAATACGAAACCAGTTTCTCGGGGTGGTCGACATTGAGATATCTCCAGTTGGCATTCAGGCGCTCGCTATGGAATTTCGCAGACAGGCGGAAACATCTGAAATCCGCGAAAACGGGTTAGAACAAGCGGGCAGAACAGACCTGCGTTTCCTGAAAAGCCAAGTCCGCAGCCTGTATCAAAGGAAGCCTTTAGCGGCTTTTGACTTCAAACGCACCGCGACACATCGCGCGGCGTCGACTGAAAAAGCAAAGCGCCCCCCTCCGGCAACAACCAAAGGGAGGCGCATCATTCTGTTTTAGCAATCAGAACTTACTGGTTCTGGATCACAATGTTGCCTGTAACGCCTGCATCACGAAGCTGCTCGGCGATTTCAGGTGTCGCGCAGACGATGGTGCCATCATCCATGATCGTATAACCGCTTTCCGGCAGCGGCATCATGTACTTGTTCATGTTGTGCATGACCCAGAGCGAACCGGCCAGGACAATCAACAGCAGGATCAGCGCCAGAAGCGCCGATGCCATGGTGAAGCCATGCTCCTGCTCGGACGTCAGCAGCAGGAAGTAACGCAGGTGAACAAGGATCTGCGCAACCGCACAGATCATGATGATCGAGATCAGCAGCGTCTTGCTGGAAATCGCATCCGCCATCACCAGACCGAACGGAATGATGGTGAGGATGGCCGCCAGCACGAAGCCGGTCATCAGGGTCTTTACGGTACCATGACCCTCATGGCTTGCATGGTCGTGGGCTGAGCTCATAGGACGACTCCCGTAAGGTAAACGAGTGAGAAGACGCCGATCCAGACCAGATCGAGGAAGTGCCAGAACATCGACAGCGTCGACACACGGCGGCGCATAGCCGTATCCATATCCCGGCGTGAAATCTGAACCATCAGCACGATCAGCCAGATGCAGCCGAAGGTCACGTGCAGGCCGTGCGTGCCAACGAGCGTGAAATAGGCCGAAAGGAAGGCCGAACGATCCGGGCTGGCCCCGATTTCGAGGAAGTGATGGAATTCATACACTTCCATGATCAGGAAGCCGATTGCAAACAGGCCAGCAACAGCGAGCCAGCGCAGCAGGCCAGCTTTGTCGCCCTTTTCCATCCGCAACATGCCGAAACCGAAAGTCACGGATGAGAACAGCAGAAGTGCCGTTTCGATCAGCGCAAAGTCAAGTTCAAACAGGTCCTGCGGAGAGGGGCCGCCTGCATAGGCACGCCCCAAAACCGCATAAGTTGCGAACAGCGTGCCAAAGATCAGGCAGTCGCTCATCAGATAGATCCAGAACCCCAGCTGGGTCGGGCTATCGTGATGCTCTTCGTGATCCGCGTGATGCGTATCGTTAGTCGTGTCAGCGACCGTCATGCATAGGTCTCCTTGGCCTTTTCCATGTCGCTCTTAACCTGTTCGGCAGGCACATAGTAATCACGATCGAAGTCGAAGGTGTGGGCGATGATCGTGCCGACAGCTGCGATAAAGCTGACCGCAACAAGCCACCAGATATGCCAGACCAGAGCAAAGCCGAGCACCAGGCAAATGCCCGCCGGAACGATACCGGCCCAGGTGTATTTCGGCATATGGATCGGCTGGTAATCCGTCGACCACTTGAAGCCTTCCTTCTTCATCTGCCACCAGGCATCGCGTCCGTGAACGACGATATCCTGCGGGAAGTTGTAGGGCAGAACCGGCGAAGTCGTTGCCCATTCCAGGGTACGGCCATTCCACGGGTCAGGACCGCACTTCAGCTTGTCGCGGTTCTTGATCGTGACAATGAGCTGGATAACCGTGCAGGCGATACCAGCACCGATGACCAGCATACCGATGCAGGCAATAACGAAGTAGATCTGCCAGCCGACATCAGAGTAGCTCTGCAGACGACGGGTCACACCCATCAGGCCGAGAACGTAAAGCGGCATGAAGGCCAGGTAGAAGCCGATCAGCCAGCACCAGAAGGAGCGACGGCCCCAGGTATCGTCGAGCTTGAAGCCGAACAGCTTTGGCCACCAGTAGGTATAACCGGCCATCAGGCCGAACACGACACCGCCGATGATCACGTTATGGAAGTGCGCGATCAGGAACAGCGAATTGTGCAACTGGAAGTCAGCTGGCGGGACAGCCAGCATAACACCGGTCATACCACCAATCGTGAAGGTGACGAGGAAGCCAACTGTCCAGTACATCGGCGTTTCGAAGCGGATCTTGCCGCGATACATTGTGAACAGCCAGTTGAAGATCTTCGCGCCCGTTGGCACAGCGATAATCATCGTCGTGATACCAAAGAAGGTATTCACGCTGGCGCCGGAGCCCATGGTGAAGAAGTGATGCAGCCAGACGATAAACGACAGAACCATGATACAGGCCGTCGCGTAGACCATCGAACGATAACCGAACAGCGGTTTGCCGGAGAAGGTTGCAACGACTTCGGAGAAGATACCGAAACAGGGCAGGATCAGAATGTAGACTTCCGGGTGCCCCCAGATCCAGATGAGGTTCACATACATCATCGGATTGCCGCCCATGTCATTCGTGAAGAAATGCATGCCGAAGTAACGGTCAAGGGCGAGCATAGCCAGTGTGGCCGTCAGAACCGGGAAGGCTGCAACAATCAGAACATTGGCGCACAGTGTGGTCCAGGTGAAAACCGGCATCCGCATCAGTGTCATGCCCGGCGCACGCATCTTGAGAATGGTGGCGATCATGTTCACACCGGATAGCGTCGTTCCTATCCCCGCGATCTGGAGAGACCATATATAATAGTCGACCCCCACATCGGGCGAGTATGCGATTCCCGAAAGTGGCGGCATGGCAAGCCAGCCGGTCCGGCCCAGAAGACCGATGAACAGGGAGATGTTCAGCAGGATCGCGCCGGACACCGTCATCCAGAAGGAGAAGTTGTTCAGCCACGGAAAGGCCACATCACGCGCGCCGATCTGAAGCGGCATGGCGATGTTCATCACGCCGACCAGAAAGGCCATGGCGAAGAAGAAAATCATGACCGTGCCGTGAGCGGTAAAAATCTGGTCAAAATGGTGCGGCGGCAGATAGCCTTGGGCGCCACCAGCAGCGATGGCCTGCTGGGTTCGCATCATAAAGGCATCTGTGAAGCCGCGGAACAGCATCACCAGCGCGAGGACGACATACATGATGCCGATCTTCTTATGGTCAACCGAGGTGAACCATTCGTTCCAGAGGTAAGCCCATTTGCGATGATAGGTGATCAGACCGAATACGGTCAGACCGGCAATCACCACAGCGGCGAAAGTGACATCCAGAATCAGGACATCATACGGGATGTCATCCCATCCGAGCTTACCGAAAAGGAAGCTCGTTGTGCTATCAGCTGCCATTATTGCCTCACAGTTTCAGATGCATCCGACGCAGAGCCGTCGCCGTTCAGGTTCACGACCTTCTGATCAGGGTTCTTGACGTTGACCGGGCCTCTTTTCGGCTCATCTTCATTGCCACGAAGAACACCGTCGAATTCATGCTGGTCGAAGCCTTCGCCCGGCGGGAATTCATCATAGAGGTACTGATCCTTGGTCTCGATGCCTTTGAGGCCACCGCCACCCATCATATCCTGCATCATCATGTCGCCGATGCAGACCTTGCCGGGTTCGACGCAGAGGCCAACAGCCCGGTCGAATAGCCCATCCGATACGCCATTATAATAAGTAACGTTGTCCGCAACGGTCGGCTTTGAAAGATCAAGATAAACCTGATCGGTCAGCTCGGAGCCCTCGGCGCGAACCTTATTGACCCAGTTGTCGAATTCCTGATCGGAAACAGCAAAGGTCTCAAAATCCATGTGCGCATAGCCGGGACCGGAATAGTTGGCCGAGCGACCATAGTACTTGCCGGCGTCATCAGCGACCACGTGCAGCTTCGTTTCCATACCTGCCATCGTGTAAATCATGCCGGAAAGGGCCGGAACGAAGAACGTGTTCATGACCGATGTCGACGTCAGACGCAGATTAACAGCGCGACCGGTGGGCACAACCAGTTCGTTCACGGTGGCAATATTCTCTTCCGGGTAGATGAAGAGCCACTTCCAGTCCATCGACACCACTTCAATTTCAAGCGGCTCACCGGCAATATGGTCGAGCGGCTTATAGGGGTCGAGGCGATGCGTGTAGATCCACGTCAGGGCGCCAAGTGCGATGATGATCATCACCGGAACGCCCCAGATGAAGGCTTCGAACAGTGCAGAATGTTCGAATTCCGGATCATAGTCATCCGTCTTCTGACGCGAGGCACGATAGCGCCACGGCATGTAGACCGACATGACCAGCACCGGAACGATGATGATCAGCATCAGAATGGTTGAAACGACCAGCAGATCGCGTTCCTGGTCCGCAACCCAGCCGGCGGGATCGAGGAGAACGAGCTGACAGCCCGACAAAAAGAGCGCCACCGGTAGCAGCAGCGCAAGTTTCCATAACTTGAGAAGGTTCACAATCGTCTTCATTCTCTAGTTTCTCGTCCGAATTGCGCGGATCTCACGGACTGGGTTGTCACTGATATGCCTGAAGGTCACCGGCCCCAAAGTCCCGCGACGGCCGCCCCCTTAAACAGACATTCTCGTATAAACAGCTGGACTCTGCCACGCAGACGCCCAAATCATGCGCTGCATTACCGCATTTTCGACACAGATTTTAGTCCCTGCCCTGTGGCATTTTGGCACAAGGCCGCGCGTCCGTCACCTTTGCGAGACGATTTTCGCAATATATCAGCAAAATAATGGCTCTAATTGGCGTTCGTCAGCTTTTGTAAGCTCTGCAGAATAGCAGAAACCGACTTTGACATTGACCTCGCTCAATCGGGACAATTCGCCCATCAAACGATGAAACACCAGAAATTTAACAAAAAGCGGGGTTAATTTGAAACACCCGAGCATATCCGACGTTTACCCTTTCAGGAATATCTTCGTAAACCTCTGTCTGGCGGCATCCGGTAATGCCCCGGAAGTCCGTTAGACAGTTCGATTTTTTTATGCGACAATCCGTCACATGCGACAAAGCGCGCATCTGCCGTTTTGAGGAGGAAACGAAATGTCAGGCCTGTTTTTCTTTCCCTATGCAACCAGCGCCATAGGCGTGTTGCTGGGTGTCTACCTTACGAATAGCAACCGCACCTATGACCGAAGAGACTATTTTCTGCGTGCCTGCTTCATTTTCCTGATCAACCTGGTGATCTCTTATCTGCTGGAATTCGCCTTTCCGCTGGAAGCCGGCACCACCACAGACATCGCGCTTTCAACCGCCTATTATATGGGGCTTGCGATATACGCCGTTGTTCCCGGCCTTGCCTTCGGACGCTTCACCGCTTTCCGCGCCCACGACATGGGCCATGACAAATCGGTAGCCTACTGGAGCGCAATCCCGTTTGTGTTCATCTACTTCATGATTGTTCCAAGCAAGCGCAACGAACACGGCGCCAGGGCTCACCCGGCGGCTTAAAAAATCTCAAGTGCGCCAATGCCAAAAGCCGGTGTAGCGGTTGCTTCACCGGCTTTTTGTTGTCCCACACCGTGCGGGCCAACCGCCGTCAAAGGACAGGAAACAGTGTGGGTAACGGTTGATTTTCCCGCCCGTCAGTTTTTCAATGCCAAAAAACGAATTCATTATTCAACGCCGGACTGGCAAAAACGCATTTAATCGTTTTAAGAAGGGTTTATAGTCTCGCCGGCGGACAGCCGCCGCTTTTTTCGTTTTATTCGGTTCACGGAACTGCGCTACCGTTTCGCCATTTCGCTGGAAAGACGCTTCAATCATCAAAGGGAGCCATAGACATGAATGCCACTCTTGAGGATATCAAGGCCGCAGCCGGAAAGACCGACGCGACCGATCTTCGCGCAGCCTTTGCCGCTGATCCTGAACGCTTCAAAAATTTCAGCCTCCGCTTTGAAGACCTGCTGATGGATTTTTCCAAAACAGCCATTAACAGCGAGGTCCTGGCGCTTCTGGTTAAACTGGCCAAGGAAGTCGGTGTTGAAGAAAAACGAGCGGCGATGTTCTCCGGCGAGAAAATCAACATCACCGAAGACCGTGCTGTTCTGCACACGGCGTTGCGCAACCGTGCAAACACACCGGTCATGGTCGACGGCAAGGATGTCATGCCGGACGTCAATGCCGTGCTTGAGGCCATGGGACAGTTTGCCGAGGGCATCCGCTCCGGCGCAACCAAAGGCGCAACAGGCAAGACGTTTACAGATGTTGTCAATATCGGCATTGGTGGCTCGGACCTCGGCCCGGCGATGACGACGCTGGCGCTCGCCCCATTCCACGATGGTCCGAAACTTCATTATGTTTCAAATGTCGATGGCGCGCACATCGCCGACACGATCAAGGACCTTGATCCGGCCACGACACTTTTCATTGTCGCCTCAAAAACCTTCACCACCATCGAAACGATGACCAATGCCAAAACGGCGCGCAAGTTCATCGCCGATGCACTGGGAGAAGAGGCAGTCGGCCATCATTTCTGCGCTGTATCCACTGCGCTCGAAAAAGTCGCCGATTTCGGAATCGAACAAGATCGCGTCTTCGGTTTCTGGGACTGGGTTGGTGGCCGCTACTCGATCTGGTCTGCGATTGGCCTGCCGCTGATGATCGCCATCGGCGCTGAGGATTTCGGCAGGTTTCTGGATGGTGCCCACGCCATTGACAAGCATTTCCAGGATGCCCCGATCACAGAGAACCTGCCCTTCATGTTGGGCCTGATCGGCTACTATCAGCGCGTTGTGCTCGATTATCCCTCTCGTGCGGTCATCCCGTATGATCAGCGCATGTCGCGCTTTGCCGCTTATCTGCAGCAGCTCGATATGGAATCAAACGGCAAATCGGTTACCGTCGGCTCTGAAGATGTTACCACGCCAACCGGACCGATTGTCTGGGGCGAGCCTGGAACGAATGGCCAGCATGCCTTCTTCCAGCTTCTGCATCAGGGTACAAATATCATCCCGATCGAGTTCATGATCGCCGCCAACGGCTTCGAGACGGATCTGCGCCACCAGCATCAGCTTTTGATGGCGAACTGCCTGGCACAATCCGAAGCGCTGATGAAGGGCCGCACGCTGGAGGAAGCCAAGACACAGCTTCTGAACAAGGGGAGCGATGAGGCAACTGCGGACAAAATTGGACCTCACCGGGTCTTCTCCGGCAACCGCCCCTCAATCACCTTCGTTTACGACAGCCTGACACCATACGCGCTTGGCCGGATGATCGCTCTTTATGAGCACCGGGTCTTTGTTGAAGGTGCCCTTTTCGGCATCAACTCTTTCGACCAATGGGGTGTTGAGCTTGGTAAGGAGCTGGCAACCGGCCTTCTGCCGGTCGTATCAGGCAAGGAAAGCGCAGACGACCACGATTCATCGACGGCAGGGCTCGTCTCCACCCTGCTTGGGATGGCGAAGTAACCATACACCGACACAAAAAGCCGCGCTTCAACCAAAAGCGCGGCTTTTTTATTCTTTCTCAGTATCTCAGCCATTTTGCTGGTTCGGCAGCTCATACTGATACATCAGTTTCAGTGATTTATCCGGCTGCACTTTAAAGACGTTGCCATAGCGCGTCCCGAATTTACCGGTTGAATCAATTGTAACGGTACTTCCAACCGGTGCCTTGCTGACCATTCCGGTCTGAGGCACGGCACTCGGATCTGGAAGATATGGTTTTGCCATGGCCGGTGCTACGGCGAAGGGCAATAGAACAGCAATTGTAATAGCAAGTTTCTTCATCATGCTTCTCCCGTTTTGATCTATAAAAGGGACTACGCATCTCGCTTGCCGGAAGTTTCAGAAAAACCGTTCCCGGCCCGTTTTGCAGCTTCAACTTATGTTGAACGCGAGGGCAAACCGATCAGTTATCATTGGTATTGATCGGATATTGCGTAATGAATTTCAGCGAACCGTCCGGCTGCACACGAAAAACATTCTGATACTCGCCCCCGAACTTGCCAGTGCCCTGAATGGTGACTGTGCTGCCAACCGGCGCCTTCGAAACCTTCCCGGTTTCAGGGATGGCGGAATAGTCAATCGCATAGGCAGCCGGTGCAAGCAGCAATGCCAGTACACTGAAGATAACCCTTGCTTTCATCCTTGCTCTCCCGTCACCGCCATAGCTGACAACAATAAAGTGGGCGGCCTGCGCCACCCACTTTATTGCCTGTATCTGACCAAATGAAGGCTGATCAGTTCCCGACGCTTTCCTGGAAAACGAAGTTCAGGGAACCGTCTTCGCCAACGCGGTAGTAGTTCATGTGCTTCGTGCCAAACTGGTCGGTCGACTCGATGGTGACCGGAGAACCAGCCGGAGCCTTTGTCAGCGTGCCGGTCTCCGGCAGAGCGTTCGGCTGAACAGCGAAGGCTGCAGGAGCAGCGGCAAGACCGGCGGCTACGGCGGCAATTGCAAAAACATTGTTCATGATAGTCTCCCTGGTACCAGCCATCGACCTTGCTTTACCGGTCAGGCTGGTCGATTCTAATTATTTATCTTTTGCATTCAGCGACTTAATCAGTCACCAATGCCTTCCTGGAAGACGAATTCAAGCGAACCGTCTTCAGCAACGCGGTAGTAGTTCATGTATTTCGTACCAAACTGATCGCGGGCTTCGATGTTGACAGTAGAACCAACAGGAGCCTTGGTCAGCGTGCCGGTCTCCGGCAAAGCGTTCGGCTGAACAGCGAAGGCTGCAGGAGCAGCGGCAAGACCAGCAACAACGGCGGTGATTGCAAAAACGTTTTTCATTGTATTTCTCCCTGCTGCCAGCCACCTCTGCATGAGTATGTGACTGGCTCAGTTTCTTTTTTGTTTTATAATTTCAGTCTGCTGGCGTCAGATCAGTCGCCAATGCCTTCCTGGAAGACAAACTCCAGCGAACCGTCTTCAGCAACGCGGTAGTAGTTCATGTACTTGGTACCGAACTGATCGTTGGAAGCGATTGTTACGGTCGAGCCAGCCGGAGCCTTGGTCAGTGTGCCGGTGTCCGGCAGAGCGTTCGGCTGAACAGCGAAGGCTGCAGGAGCAGCGGCAAGACCAGCAACAACGGCGGTGACTGCAAAAACATTTTTCATGGTATTTCTCCCTAGTACCAGCCTTGTTGAATATGGCTTTTGGCGGCTGGTTCGGTTTGCATATTTTTCTGATTTCGTTTTTTGATCAGCGTCAGCGGCGATCAGTCGCCAATGCCTTCCTGGAAGACGAATTCAAGCGAACCATCTTCATTCACGCTGTAATAGTTCATGTATTTCGTGCCGAACTGGTCTTTGGAAGCGATTGTTACGGTCGAGCCAGCCGGAGCCTTGGTCAGTGTGCCGGTGTCGGGCAGAGCCGTTGGCTGAACAGCGAAAGCTGCAGGAGCGGCTGCGAGGCCAGCAGCAACGGCGCTGATAGCAATAAGGTTTTTCATCATTCTCTCCTTTGAACAGAAGCTTGTCTGTTTGTTCGATGACCGGGAGATATGATTTAATCACTCGATTAACAAGTTGTCGAAATTCGAATTTTGTGTTCGCTTTTCGTTGACGACAAAACCCTTGAATTCTCTCTTAAATCTGTGCAAGCAGGGAAATCATTATTTTTCAAAGACTTTCATAAAACAGACACATTGCAAAAGACTTCCGAGAGACCCTTATTTTCAGGGGATCACGACGTTTTTATCGGAATATTTTTATAACTTCGTATTCTTGAAGCGCACTGCAGGTCAATCAAACGCAACTTTTTATATACATATTCGAAAGTAAGCAGATTAAGGATTGCTGAACACCGCGCAGCTGTGGCCTGCCACGATAGGCCATACAAAAAGCCCGGCGCGAGCGCCGGGCCTTGAAAAGCACAATACGTTCAGACGATGTTGCGCCGGAATCAGGCGTCGAGCTTTTCCGCAACAATGGTGCGCAGCTTGCCAAGGTCCTTGGCAAAGTTCCGAATGCCTTCAGCCAGCTTCTCGGTCGCCATTGCATCTTCGTTCAGCATCCAACGGAAGGTCTGCTCGTCCATCTTGATCTTTTCTTCCGGCTCAAAAGCCTCCGGAGACAGCTTGCGCTCCAGCTTGCCTTCATCATTTGCCAGTTCTTCAAGAAGGTTCGGAGAAATGGTCAGACGGTCGCAACCGGCAAGACCTTCGATTTCACCGATGTTGCGGAAAGATGCGCCCATAACAACGGTTTTGATGTCGTTAGCCTTGTAATAGTTGTAGATCGAGCGAACGGAGACAACGCCCGGATCGGTTTCAGCGGTATATTCCTCGCCAGTGGCGTTCTTGTACCAGTCAAGGATACGACCAACGAACGGCGAAATCAGAAACGCGCCGGCATCGGCACAGGCAATCGCCTGGCATTTGGAAAACAGAAGCGTCAGATTGCAGTCGATGCCTTCTTTCTGAAGCACTTCGCAGGCCCGAATGCCTTCCCACGTAGATGCCAGCTTGATGAGAATGCGCTCACGGCCAATACCGCGATCTTCGTAAGCCTTGATGATTTCGTGCGCCTTGGCAATCGAACCTTCCATGTTGAAGGACAGGTCCGCATCAACCTCTGTGGAGACACGGCCGGGCACGATGTTGACGAGCGCTGCGCCGACGTCAATTGCCAGACGGCTTGCTACCGCATCAACGACAGCTTCTTTCGAACCGGTCTGCGCCTTGCCCCATTTGATAGCTTCGTCGATCTGGTCGTCGAACATGTCGGTCGACAGGGCCTTCAGAACGATGGAGGGGTTGGTCGTGCAATCGACTGGTTTGAGTTTCTCAACGGCTTTGATATCGCCTGTATCTGCCACAACCGTGGTCATTTCGCGCAATTGGTCAAGTTTGGAAGCCATGATATTCATCCTTCGTAATCTGGGCCTGTGCTTTCGCCTGCGCACAGAAGAAAGACGGACCACTCTGCTTGAATAACGCCCGGCAGCCTGATCGCTGCCTCCCGCGCATTTGGTATTACCGATATCGCGCCGCGATGATGTTTCAATGACTGTTTGCAAACATCGAAGCGGGAAGCAAGCCCGAAACCGACAACCTCCGTACGTAGTTCCACGTCCGGGCGTTTATTCGGGTAAATGCACCTTATCAATCGATTTAGGTATTGCATTGACGGCGCTCAACCCGAAATTAAAAAATGTGAATGGTTTCGCGCAGGTGTTTTGCAAGGCACTGGCATTTCAGCTCTTGCCGGCCTCCCAGCCAAGCATGGCGCGTTTGCGGGTGAGCCCCCAGTGATAACCGGTCAGGGCACCCGATTTGCCAAGCGCGCGGTGGCAGGGCACGACAAAGGAAACCGGATTGCGCCCAATAGCAGCACCGACCGCGCGTGAGGCTTTCGGCCTGCCAATTTCAGCTGCGATATCAGAATAGGTCCTCGCCTTGTTCATCGGAATTTTCAGAAGGCTTTCCCAGACCTGCACCTGAAAGTCAGTTCCGATCAGCACCACTTTCAAGGGCTGTTCGGCGCTCCACTGTTCCGGGTTGAAAATCCGTGCGGCATAGGGTGCGGTCGCGGCACTGTCCTCGATATAGGATGCTTGCGACCAGCGCGACGCCATATCGTCATACACGGTTCGCTCCTGTCCGGCATCCGCAAAGGCCAGCCCGGCGAGACCGCGGCCGGTGATCATCACCAGCGCTGTCCCGAATGGCGATGGGTGAAAACCATAGCGGATATGAAGCCCGGCACCACTGGCCTTCCATTCGCCCGGCGACATGGCCTCATGGGTCACAAACAAATCATGAAGGCGTCCCGGGCCGGAAAGCCCAAGCTCATATGACGCTTCGAGCAATGGCAGATGTTCCTGGCCCAGAAGTCGCTTGGCATGATCAAGTGTCACTGCCTGCAAAAAGGCTTTTGGCGAAAGCCCGGCCCAGCGCGAGAAAACCTTCTGAAGTGCGGTGGGTGACAGGCCAAGCTGCGCGGCGATTGTTTCAAGCCCCGGCTGGGCACGGTAACCTTCGCTGATCATGGCGATCACGGCTGAGATAATCTCATAATCCGATCCGTGCGGCGTCGCATCAACTGCGTTGGCGGCAATATCATTCAATATAGCGGTCATGGTCGTCATACTCCCTACAGCATCGGCCCGAAAATCGGAATCGATTTTCAGAAAGCACGATGCGTAGATTCAATAGGTTAGAACGTCCTTTGTGCATCCGAATGGATGCGACAGCGCTCTAGTGCAACGAAACAACCATGCCTTCTGCAGCGAAGCCACCCGTTTCCTGCGTCATATCCGCTGTTTCACGCTCGCCAGTGCAGAACGCAGCGCCTTTGCAAAGCTTTCCCGATCCTCCGGGTTCAAAAATGCTCCGATTTCCACGGTCTCGCCCGAGCTTGTAAGCCGCATTCCGGTGATCCCGAACTCGGGATGGTGATCGACAATGAAGCGCGTCCAGAGCGGATTAAAGCCCGCTTCGAAAACGCGGCCCGAGGGCGCATATTTGCAGACCCTGATCTGATGAGGCGACAGCCACACATATTCACGCGTGCGCGCAGAGCGATAAGAAAGCCGGAAAGCACCGTACAGCCCGAGGAATGTGACCGCGCAAAAAACAGCAATCGGCCAGGCACCTTCAGCAAGAAAATAGACAGTATTTGGCAGAAAACCGAGCGCGGCCACGGCGAGCAAAACGCGAAATCCCTTGCGCCCCAGCGAACGATGGGGGAAAAGTTCGGCTGAAAACACCGGCGGTTCGCCGGATGCTGCCTGAACCGGATGTAATGATGCCTGACCGCCAGACATCTTCTCCGGTTGATGATGCAGCGCTTCAATATCGGTCATCGTGCCCATGCCAGAGGTGAAAATAAAATGACAAAAGCCAAGTCATCAGTGAGCACCCAACGGGCCCAAAAGTCAAATTCCGGAGCTGCCCGCAAACGCGCCCTGGCTCGCTCGGCCTATTCTGCAGATGAGATCCGGGAAATTTTCCGCCGTTTTTCCATACAGCGGCCCGAGCCGAAAGGCGAGCTGAACCATACCAATCCGTTTACGCTTCTTGTGGCGGTTGCTCTTTCCGCGCAGGCGACGGATGTCGGCGTCAACAAGGCGACGAAAGACCTTTTTGCCGTTGCTGACACCCCGCAAAAGATGGTCGATCTGGGTGAGGAGCGCCTGATCAGCTACATCCGAACCATCGGCCTTTACCGCAACAAGGCAAAGAACGTCATCGCGCTCAGCAAGCGGCTGATCAGCGACTTCGGCGGTGAAGTACCGAAGACCCGCGATGAACTGGTGACGCTGCCCGGTGTTGGCCGGAAAACCGCCAATGTGGTGATGTCGATGGCTTTCGGCGAAGCAACCATCGCTGTCGATACACATATCTTTCGCATTGCCAATCGCACCGGTCTTGCGCCGGGCAAAACGCCCGACGCGGTGGAGGCAACACTCGAGAAAATCATTCCGGCGGACTATCTGTTTCACGCCCACCACTGGCTGATCCTGCACGGACGTTATTGCTGCAAGGCGCGAAAACCCGACTGTCTGGCCTGTGTGATCGCAGACATCTGCAAGGCCGCGGAGAAAACCAGCGAAATGCCGGCCCCGCTGGTTCCCCTGGCCTGATTGTTCGATCCTCGTATCAGATCGCGTTGGCGCGCCGGTCCTCAATATAGAGGTCACGCAGTTTCAGGCTGAGTGCGCCCGGCTTGCCATCGCCGATCGGATGACCATCAATGGCTGTCACCGGTGTCACGAAATTGCTGGCAGACGTGTAGAACGCCTCTTTGGCAGCTTTTACCTCATCCACCGAAAAAGCGCGCTCTTCGACCTTGATGCCATTCTTTTCGGCAATCACAAGTGCGGACGCGCGGGTAATACCCGGTAGAATTTCATGGCTGAGCGGGCGGGTGATCACCACATCATCTTTTGTGACGATATAAGCGGTTGCGGAAGACTGCTCGGTCACAAGCCCGTCGCGCACCAGCCAGGCATCATCAGCACCCTTTTCATGCGCTTCCATCTTGGCAAGGCTTGGATAAAGCAGCTGTGTGGTCTTGATATCGCACCGGCCCCAGCGCAGATCCTCAACGCTGGCAACGGTAATGCCGTTCTTGCCCGTTTTGGTCTCAATCACATTCTTCTTCTGGGTAAACATGAAGAAGGTCGGTGTCATGTCATCGGTGAACATGAAATCGCGATCGCCGGGGTTCCCACGCGAGACCTGAAGATAGATCAGGCCTTCCGTCATTTCGTTCTTCTCGGCAATCTGGCGATGCAGCGACAGAAGCGTCTCGTCATCGACCGGCATTTTGATGCCGATTGCGCCGGTTGAACGTTTCAGCCGTGCCGAATGCCCGTCATAGTCCAGCAGCTTGCCATCCAGCACGCAGGTCACTTCATAAATCGCGTCGGAAAACAGATAGCCTCTGTCAAACACGGAAACCTTCGCTTCCGCTTCCGGCAACCACTCCCCGTTCAGGTAGACAATACGGCTCATCGGCCTTCACTCCAGTCTCGTCGTTGTTGTTATCACCTCAATATCGGTGATAACCCGATATAGCCTTCGAAACAAGGCGATATTATTCGCCTTTTATTGCGTGTCATGTCATTTTATCCGCATAAACCGCAGATCAGGCAGAGCCAACCGGCAAACGTTTGACGATGTGAATCATGAAGGCGGCAGCGAACAGTGGCGTTGCCAGATTGACGATCGGAATTGCAACAAAACCGGCGATCACAAGACCGGCCAGAAAGACCCGAAATCCGTATTTCTGCCGGAGTGCCCGTGCCTTTTCCGGCGGCATGAAACGCATTGCAGCAAACTCGAAAAACTCACGGCCCAGAAGATAGCCATTCACGATCAGAAACGCGACGAGATTCACACCGGGTATCAGAAGCAGAAAAAGCGCGAAGATATTGCCGACAATGACCACGCCGAGAAACTTCACTGCCAGAACCAGTGACTGTATGACCGGCATGGCTTTGCCAGGCAGGTCATACGGATAATCGTTACGCTCCACATGCTCCGCTGCCTCATCGAGAAATATCCCGGCAACAAAAGCGGAGACCGGTGCCATCAGCAATGCCAGACCAAGCGCCAGACCGACAGCGGCCAGTATCAGCAGCACAAAGGTAATCCAGCCGGTCCATTCCGGCATGGTCGGAAAAAGCTGCGCCAGCCACGGCACGGCCAGCCAGAGAAAAAGCGTCCGAATAGCAACCCAGAGCGCGATCAGGCACAAAAGCGACAGGCCCAGCACCTTCCAGAGAATGCCGCGCATCTTCGGGTCGATCAGATCTTTCAGCGCCTCGCGGGCAGCGGCTATCAGCATAGGGCCTCCGGCTGGTGTCGGCATCGTGCACCATTCGCATTCTCGAAAAGAGATGTAGGCACACTGTCCGGGCCGCGCAAGCAGAGGCCAGCCGCCAAATACAGTTCACCTTCTGGCCAGACGGCAAAAACCCCCCGCCCATAAAGGCGGAGGCCGTAAATCAACGGGCGTATTATCCTGGCCAGGTCAGGCCGCGTCTTTGGCCTTGCGCTCCAGACGGCGCGCATGCAACACAGGCTCGGTATAGCCATTCGGCTGTTCGCGGCCCTTCAGCACAAGATCGAGTGCCGCCTGAAACGCAACAGACTCGTCAAAGTGACCAGCCATGGGACGGTAGGCAGCATCGCCTTCATTCTGACGGTCAACAACTGCAGCCATTTTTTTCATCGTTTCGACAATCTGCTCTTCCGTGACAACGCCATGGTAAAGCCAGTTGGCCATATGCTGCGAAGAGATGCGCAGCGTCGCGCGATCTTCCATCAGGCCGATATCATTGATGTCCGGCACTTTGGAGCAGCCGACACCCTGATCAATCCAGCGCACGACATAACCCAGAATGCCCTGCGCATTGTTGTCCAGCTCGGCCTGAACCTCTTCCTCACTCCAGTTCGGACGAACCGCAACCGGCACAGACAGAATATCGGTCAGGCTGGCCCGCTCGCGGCTCACCAGCTGCTTTTGAACGGCACGCACATCAATCTCGTGGTAATGCGTGGCATGGAGCGTGGCAGCTGTCGGGGACGGCACCCATGCCGTGTTGGCACCGGCCTTCGGGTGACCGATCTTGGCTTCCAGCATTCCGGCCATCAGATCCGGCATGGCCCACATGCCTTTACCAATCTGCGCATGACCGGCCAGACCACATTCAAGGCCGATATCGACATTCCAGCTTTCATAAGCGGAGATCCACGGGGCAGCCTTCATGTCGCCCTTGCGGATCATCGGTCCGGCTTCCATTGAAGTGTGGATTTCGTCACCAGTGCGATCCAGGAAGCCGGTATTGATGAAGACAACCCGTTCTTTCGCAGCGCGAATGCATTCCTTCAGGTTCACCGTGGTGCGGCGTTCCTCATCCATAATGCCCATTTTCATGGTGTTCGGCTTCATACCGGTGATTTTTTCAACGCGGGCAAAAAGCTCGGTGGCAAAGGCCACTTCTTCCGGCCCGTGCATCTTCGGTTTGACGACATACATCGAACCCGCACGCGAATTCATGTGGCGTCCGTTTTCGCCAATATCGTAAAGCGCGATCAGTGCCGTGATGGCTGCATCCATAATGCCTTCCGGCACTTCGCGCCCATCCTTGTCAAGGATCGCCGGATTGGTCATCAGATGACCGACATTGCGCACCAGCATCATAGAACGACCCGGAATGCTGACCGGAGCGCTATCGGGCGAACTGAATGCGATATCGTCATTCAGCTTGCGGGTGAACGTCTTACCGCCCTTGCTGACCTCTTCCGTCAGGTCACCTTTCATCAGGCCCAGCCAGTTGGAATAGGCCAGAACCTTGTCTTCCGCATCAACAGCGGCAACAGAATCTTCACAGTCCATGATCGTGGTAATGGCTGATTCCAGCGCCACATCTGCAATATGTGCAGGATCGTCCTTGCCGATCATGTTGTCCGGGTCGATCGTCACGATGACATGCAGATTATGATTGGTGAAGACGAGCCTGAATGCATCATCGCTCGTGGCGCTGTAGCCGGCATATTGCGACGGATCGGCCAGGCCGGTTTCACCGGCCGGGGTCTTCACCAGCAGCGTTCCGCTTTCATAGCCAAAGCCACGCGCATCGGCCCACGAGCCTGAAGCCAGCGGCATATTCTTATCGAGAAATGCCTTGGCCCAAGCGATAACCTTTTCGCCACGCTTCGGATTGTAGCCCTTGCCTTTCTCCGCGCCATCATCTTCAGAAATCGCATCCGTGCCGTAAAGCGCATCATAAAGCGATCCCCAGCGCGCATTGGCCGCGTTCAGCGCATAGCGGGCATTCATCACCGGAACGACAAGCTGTGGACCGGCAATTGTCGTAATCTCAGGGTCCACATTTTCTGTGGTGACCGAGAAATCTTCGCCTTCAGGCAGGATATATCCGATCTCACGCAGAAAAGCCTCATAGGCCGCCATATCTGACGGAGCGCCATTTTCCCTGTACCAGCGATCGAGCTTTTCCTGCATTGCATCGCGGGTTTTCAGAAGCGCGCGATTGATCGGCGCAAGCTCATGCACAATCTCCGAAAAACCCTTGAACCAGGCGTCGGCAGCAACGCCAGTTCCGGGCAGAACCTTTTCAGTCAGGAAATCATGGAGCGTCTTGTCGAACTGAAGACCATGTTCTTCGATGCGGGCCATTATTGAACGCCTCTTAAAAAGTGATGTTGGTTAACTGCTAATGTAGCGGCAACGGGCTACGGATCAATCAGGAATTAATTTGAAAGATTGTCTCCAAACTGGAAAAAGTGATCTTATGCCAGCTGGAGAACCGATACGCTCAGCGCAACTCGTTTGCTCAGCAGAAACAAGCGCACTTCGACCATCCAGACCGGGTTTGCGGCATACTTTGTCATAAAAGCATGGTTTTATGGGCGTGGCCGGACAAAACTGTCCCATGCAGAGTTTCAGATTAAGAGAGAAACGCAGACGATGAAACCATCAAAGCAGTTCTGGGATAAGATTGCCGATAAATACGCCAGAGACCCTGTTTCTGATCCCGAGATATATCAACGCAAACTCGATATCACCCGCGAATATCTTTCAGTGGATATGCGCGTCTTCGAGTTTGGCTGCGGCACGGGTTCAACCGCGCTTTACCACGCGCCTGCTGTGGCTGAGATCGATGCCGTCGACATTTCAGAAAACATGATCGCCATTGCCCGCCGGAAAGCCGCCGACCAGGCAATAGACAATGTCAATTTCCGCGAAGGTGACGTGGAAACCCTGTCCTCCGGCGCTGAACAGTATGACGTCGTGATGGCGCATTCCATTCTGCACCTGGTCAAAAACCGGAAACACGTCCTCGACACTGTTTATCGCGTGCTGAAACCGGGTGGCGTTTTCATCACTTCAACGGCATGCCTTTCCGATTTCTCATTTTATATCCGCGCGGCCATTCCGGTGATGCAGCTGCTCGGCAAAGCGCCCTATGTCGGCTATTTCACACAAAAACAACTGACCGGGGAACTGGCCGAGACGGGTTTCAGCATTGCCCATCAGTGGTGCCCCGGCAAAAACAAGGCCGCCTTTATTATTGCACGCAAAGACGGCTGAAAGGCCGGAACAGGTTTCCAGACAGAAAAGGCCGGAGACGAGCCCCGGCCTTTGAAAATTCTTGGATGGCAAAAGCGGTTACAGAATGTAGCGCGAAAGATCCGTATCCTGAGCCAGATCGCCGACATGCTGACGAACATATTCGGAATCGATCATGATCGACTGGCTCGACTGATCCGGCGCTGTGAACGAAATCTCGTCCAGCACACGCTCCATCACCGTCTGCAGACGACGCGCACCGATGTTTTCAACCGTTGCATTCAGATGAACGGCCACATCGGCAAGGGCATCAATCGCATCCTCGGTAAATTCAAGCGTCAACTCTTCAGTTTCCATCAGCGCACGATACTGACGGATCAGGCTGGCCTGTGTTTCCGTCAGAATACGGCGGAAGTCTTCCCGCGTCAGCGCCCTGAGTTCAACGCGGATCGGCAGGCGGCCCTGAAGCTCGGGCAAGAGATCAGACGGTTTCGAAACATGAAACGCGCCTGACGCGATGAACAGGATATGGTCGGTCTTGACCGGGCCATATTTTGTGGCCACCGTGGTGCCTTCCACAAGCGGCAGCAGGTCGCGCTGAACACCTTCGCGCGAAACACCAGCGCCCATGCGCCCGTCACCGGCGGCGATCTTGTCGATCTCATCGAGAAAAACGATGCCCTCTTCCTGCACCAGTCGCAAAGCTTCACGCTGGATCACTTCATCATCCAGCAGCTTGTCGGACTCGTCGCGGATCAGATCTTCGTAAGAATTCTTCACCGTGGTGCGAACCTTCTTGGTCTGCTGCCCCATACCTTTGCCGAAAATATCGGAAAGGTTCAGAACACCGACATTGGCGCCCGGCATGCCGGGAATTTCAAAGCCCTGCGAACCTGAACCGGTATCAGCGATCTCGATATCGATTTCCTTGTCGTCCAGTTCACCAGCCCGCAGCTTCTTGCGGAAACTGTCACGCGTGGCCGGCGAAGCGGTTTTGCCAACCAGCGCTTCCAGCACACGCTCTTCCGCATTGGCATGGGCTTTTGCCTGCACTTCCTGACGTTTTTTCTCGCGCACCAGAACGAGGCCGATTTCAACCAGATCGCGGATAATCTGCTCGACATCGCGGCCGACATAGCCGACTTCGGTAAACTTTGTAGCCTCCACCTTCATGAACGGTGCGCCTGCAAGCTTTGCCAGACGACGGGAGATTTCAGTTTTGCCGACGCCGGTCGGGCCGATCATCAGAATATTCTTTGGCATCACCTCATCGCGCAGATCATCAGGCAGCTGCTGACGGCGCCAGCGGTTCCTGAGTGCAATAGCAACGGCGCGCTTGGCATCATGCTGGCCGATAATGTGGCGGTCGAGTTCGGAAACGATCTCGCGCGGGGAAAAATTTGTCATGATTGATTACTCCTGACGGAACCCGGCCTTTTGAAAAGGAAGCGCCGGACCGTTGTTGTCACGCGCCGTTTCAGGCCGCGTCGAGTGTTTCGACAATGATATTGCCGTTGGTATAAACGCAGATTTCCGATGCAATCTTCATTGCACGATGTGCGATCTCATCGGCAGGCTTGTCGCTGTCCATCAACGCCCAGGCTGCCGCATAAGCATAATTGCCGCCTGACCCGATGGCCATCACACCGTTTTCCGGTTCCAGAACATCACCATTACCGGTCACGGCCAGCGTGATATCCTTGTTCGCGACCAGCATCATCGCTTCCAGATTGCGCAGGTACTTGTCCGTCCGCCAGTCTTTGGCGAGTTCGACACAGGCCCGCATCAGCTGGTCGGGGTATTGCTCAAGCTTGCGCTCCAGCCTTTCCAGCAGAGTGAAGGCATCGGCCGTTGCGCCTGCGAAACCGGCAATCACGTTGCCGTTCTTGCCAATGCGTCGCACCTTGCGGGCATTGCCTTTCATAACCGTCTGACCGAGCGACACCTGACCGTCGCCGGCCATAACAACCTTTCCGTCCTTGCGCACGGTGATGATGGTTGTCGCATGCATGGTGCCGAATGGATTGTGTTCGCTCATTTTCAAAACCTCTTTTGCGGTATGCGGTTGACCCGGATACCGATCCGGCATCCTATGTAGGAGCGATTGCCACATTTGCAATCGGGACAGGAATGATCAGCCTGCTTTGCGCTGTTGTGCAAGCAGGATTCCGGCCAGAATCAGCGCCAGCCCGGCATATCTGAGCCAGGAATCACCACCCGCACCCTCTGCCAGATCCATCAGGACACCGGCCACCATCTGACCACCAATGATCAGGACCGCGGTATTGACTGCGCCAATTTTCGGGATCACCCACGATCCGGCGGCAACAAAGATGACACCGACCGGACCGCCGAGATAGGCGTAAACCGGGATATCGGAGAGTGTTTGCGGGATCAGTCCGCCGACGGCCAGCGCGACAATGCACATCGCGATAAAACCGACAAAATGGTTGAAGAAGGACGAAACCATCGGCGACGTCGAAAGGCTTAAGCGCCCGTTCACCTGACGGCTGATGCCGACCAGAACCCCGGCGACGACGGCAAAGGCAATGGCGGCAATCATTGAGACGCTCCCGACAGAATGATCAGAAGACTTCCCATCAGGATCAGCGTAACCGTCAGAAGATCACGCATATCAAGTTTCCGCGCCGGAAGACCGAAGAAACCCCAGTAATCAGCAGCCAGTGAAAACAGCACCTGCCCGCCCAGCCCGAGTGCAATCGTGCCGGAAAGCGCCAGCGGTGAATTGACCGCGAGCGAGGCAAAAACCACAGTTGCAGCGCCGGAAACGCCACCGAGATAGGCCCACCAAGGGATTCCACGCAGGCTGTCTCCGGTTGGCCGGGTGGCAGCCGATCTCCGGAAAAACTGAACCGACAGAATGATGACAGCCGCCAGCGTGCCGATACCATGGGCGGTCCATGACGAATAAAGCGCATTGCCATACTGGGTGACGACACCATTCATATGCGTCATCATCGCCAGCAGGCACCCGGCACCGAAGGCGGCAGCAAAATAGATAAGCGCCGGGCGTGTTGCGGTCGTCTGTTTTTCTTCGGTCATCAGCGGCGTCAACTTTAAGAGCAATCGGAGACCTGCTTTAGCCGAGAAACGCCGGAAGGAAAAGGCAAGGGCGACGAAAGGCGGCACAGCTATAAAGCCGCTTTTCTTTTGCGCTTGTAACGCCCGGCTGTTAAGAAACGAACGAAACAGACATATGAGGAGGCAGAAGGCGAAGATGGTCGCTCAGGAAAACGCCCGCCGCGCGGACATTTCGCGCGAAACCAAGGAAACCTCGATCTCGGTTTCCGTCAATGTGGACGGTACCGGCATCGCCGATATTTCCACCGGGATCGGCTTTTTCGATCATATGCTTGACCAGCTTTCCCGCCATTCACTGATCGATATGACGATCAAGGCAAAGGGCGACCTCCACATCGACGATCACCATACGGTCGAAGATGTGGGCATTGCCATCGGTCTGGCGCTGGCAAAGGCGCTGGGAGATCGGCGTGGCGTAACCCGTTATGCCTCCATTGATCTGGCCATGGACGAAACCATGACCAAGGCGGCGCTTGATCTTTCCGGCCGGCCCTTTCTGGTCTGGAAGGTTGAATTTCCATCGGAGAAAATCGGCACGTTCGACACCGAGCTGGTACGCGAGTTCTTCCATGCGCTTGCACAGAATTCCGGCATCACACTTCATGTGCTGAACCATTATGGCGCCAACAGCCATCATATTTCCGAAACCTGTTTCAAGGCCGTTGCCCGTGCGCTGCGTGCTGCAGCCGAGATCGACGCCAGACAAGAAGGCCGCGTGCCCTCCACCAAGGGCATGCTGGCTTAAGGAACGCCTTTGATGCGAAGCTATCTTGTGCTCAGCCCAGATGAAAACGCCGATCCGGAGAAGCTGCGCTTCATCTGTGATGGTTTTTCGTGGCTGGCGCTGATCTTCGGCCCGTTCTGGCTTCTGGCAAACCGGGTCTGGATGGCCGGACTGCTAACACTTCTGGCATCGGTCATCCTCGCTGTTGCAGGCGGTTTTGAGCACCTCGCCTTTGCAACGGGGGCTGCTTCGCTGGCGCTGAACCTGTTTATTGCGCTGGAAGCGCGTGGCTGGAAGGCGCATGCGATGGAAAAGCGCGGCTGGCAATTGCGCGATGTGATTGTCGCCAGCGGCATTGATGAGGCCGAAGAGCTTTATTTTTCGTCTACTGAAAGAGATACGGGACCTTCATTCACGGTTCCCGGCCTCGCCGAGACCTGACATTCCGGGACATATCTGAATGACTATGAAAGTTGCAATCATCGACTACGGCTCCGGCAATCTGCGCTCGGCCACCAAGGCCTTTGAGCGTGCTGCGCGGGAAAACGCCATCGATGCCGAAATCATTCTGACGGACAATGCCGATATCGTGGCGGGGGCCGACCGCATCGTGCTGCCAGGCGTTGGCGCTTATGCCGATTGCCGGGCCGGACTTGCAGCCGTGGATGGCATGGTCGAAGCGATCCGTCATGTTGCAGAGGAAAAGGCACGGCCATTCCTCGGCATTTGCGTCGGCATGCAGATGATGTCCGAACGCGGACTTGAGAAAACAACCAGCGAAGGCTTTGGCTGGATTGCCGGTGACGTTACCCAGATCACCCCAGCCGATCCGCAACTGAAGATCCCGCAAATCGGCTGGAATACGCTGGAACTGAAAAGCGAGCACCCATTGTTTGACGGCATCAAAACCGGCGCTGACGGTCTGCACGCCTATTTCGTCCACTCCTATCATCTGGCTTCGAGAAAGCCGGAACAGGTGATTGCCACCACTGATTATGGTGGGCCTGTGACCGCCTTCGTCGCCGATGGCAACAAGGCAGGCTCTCAGTTTCACCCGGAAAAAAGCCAGTCTCTCGGCCTGAAACTGATCGCCAACTTTTTGATGTGGACGCCTTAATCGCTAGTTTCCATTCTGCCGTTCCACTCACCGGTCATGCTGGCCTGATGCCCGGATCATGGCGTGAGCCGGGCGGTTACTCAGACAAAACGGAAAAACCATCATGATCCTTTTTCCCGCCATCGACCTGAAAGACGGACAATGTGTGCGCCTGAAGCTGGGCGACATGGAGCAGGCGACAATCTATAACCCCGACCCCGCAGCGCAGGCAAAAGCCTTTGAGGACCAAGGGTTCACGCATCTCCACGTCGTTGACCTGAACGGTGCCTTTGCCGGTGAGAGCGTCAATGGTGAGGCTGTCGATGCCATTTTGAAGGCCACGAAAAACCCGGTGCAGCTGGGCGGCGGTATCCGCTCACTCGAACACATCGAAAACTGGCTCTCCAAAGGCCTGTCCCGCGTCATTCTCGGCACCGTTGCCGTGCGTGACCCGGATCTGGTGAAGGAAGCCTGCAAGGCTTTTCCGGGCAAGATCGCCGTTGGTATCGATGCCCGCGGCGGCAAAGTGGCCGTTGAAGGCTGGGCGGAAGCTTCCGAGCTGGAGGTTATTGAGCTGGCAAAACGCTTTGAAGGTGCAGGTGTGGCCGCGATTATTTACACCGATATCGACCGCGACGGTGTGCTGACCGGCATCAACTGGGACTCAACACTGGAGCTTGCCCGTGCCGTCAGCATCCCGGTGATCGCTTCCGGCGGCCTTGCCTCCATGGATGACATCGCCCGGATGACGGAAGATGATGCGCAGGTGCTGGAAGGCGCAATCTCCGGCCGCGCACTTTATGACGGCCGGATTGACCCGGCTGAGGCAATGGCCCTGCTGAAAGCCCGCGGCCTTTGATGTCAGAGCAGAAGGTAACCCGGCGTCAGCCATGGTTTTCAATCCTGTTTGCGCTGCTTCTCGTTCTGATGGCTTTTCTGCCGATCGTGCTGACCATGCTGGCAGCATTTGTTGCGAGCGTGAATGGTTGCAGACTGGATGAGGCCGGATATTACCCTTGCGTCATTGCCGGTCATGATTTCAGCCACCTGCTCGGCAACCTCGGCATGACCTTCTGGTATGCATTCTTTTCCATGCCCGCTGCTCTGGCGCTTGCCTTTGTCTGGCTGTTGGTCATGGCATTGATACACGGGCTTCGCCGCTATAAGAAAAGCAGGCCTGAGGTCTGACGATACAAGGCAACGGCCAGAAGCTGCCCGGAGAGGATTGAACATGTCACTGAAAGCCCGCGTTATCCCCTGCCTAGACGTAAAAGATGGCCGCGTTGTCAAAGGCGTGAATTTCGTTGACCTGATTGACGCTGGAGATCCGGTGGAGGCTGCAAAAGCCTATGATGCCGCGGGCGCCGATGAGCTTTGCTTTCTCGATATCACCGCCACGTCGGACAATCGCGAAACCATTTATGACGTTATTACCCGCACGGCAGAACATTGCTTCATGCCGTTGACCGTGGGCGGCGGCGTGCGCGAGGTTTCCGATATCCGAAAGCTTCTGCTTTGCGGTGCTGACAAGGTTTCGATTAATTCCGCTGCAGTTAAAAACCCGGATTTTGTGGCGGAAGCCGCCGATAAATTCGGCAATCAGTGCATTGTCGTCGCCATTGACGCCAAGCGACGCGAAACGCCGGGCGATGAAACCGACAGCGCCTGGGAAATCTTCACCCATGGCGGGCGGAAGGCAACCGGAATCGACGCAGTTAAATTCGCCCGAAACGTGGTCGAGCGCGGTGCAGGTGAAATCCTGCTGACTTCGATGGACCGTGACGGCACCAAATCGGGTTTTGATCTGGAACTGACCCGCGCAATCGCCGATGCCGTATCAGTGCCGGTTATAGCCTCCGGAGGTGTCGGCACGCTGGACCATCTGGTGGATGGTATTCGCGAAGGACATGCAACAGCTGTTCTGGCCGCCTCGATCTTCCACTTTGGTACCTATTCCATTGGTGAAGCAAAACAGTATATGGCTGATCACGGTATCGCCATGCGGCTGGACTGAGGAGAAACGCGATGACCGATTTTTCACTGGCAGACCTTGAAACCATCGTCGCCGAGCGGGCAAAAGCATCGCCGGAGGAAAGCTGGACGGCCAGGCTCGTCTCCAAAGGTCAGACCAAAGCCGCCAAAAAACTGGGCGAAGAAGCCGTCGAAGTGGTGATCGGTGCCATCGCCGAAGACCGCGAAAACCTGACCTATGAAGCAGCAGACCTGCTTTATCATCTTCTGGTGGTTCTTAAAATCGCCGATATTCCGCTTGCCGATGTGATGGCGGAACTGGAGCGGCGCACCGGCCGTACCGGCCTCGAAGAGAAAGCAGGGCGCACGCCTTCATGATGACTGCGTTTCAGGAAGCCTTGATGGGACAGGACAGCGCATCGGGAGAAAGCTGGTCAGAACCGGTTTCGCCCTACCGCTTTTTTTCAGCAGATGAGTGGTCGCGGTTTCGCGCTGATACGCCACTGACGCTTAAAGCCGAAGAAGTCCGGCAGCTGCGCTCCTTGAACGACCCGATTGATCTGGAAGAGGTGCGGCGCATTTATCTGTCGCTGTCCAGGCTTTTGTCATCGCATGTGGAATCGTCGCAAATGCTGTTTCGTCAGCGCAAGCGCTTTTTGAACTTCAGCCAAACCGACAATAAAACACCCTTTATCATCGGCGTTGCCGGTCCGGTGGCCGTCGGAAAATCCACGACCGCGCGTCTTCTGAAACAGCTTCTTGCACGCTGGCCCTCCAGCCCGAAGGTCGACCTCGTCACCTCTGATGGCTTCTTGTACCCCAATGCCGTGCTGGAAATGGAAGGGCTCATGCGCCGCAAGGGCTTTCCCGAAAGCTTTGATACCGGCGCGATCCTGAAATTTCTGTCTGCGATCAAGGCCGGTATGCCCAATGTGAAGGCACCGCTTTATTCGCACCAGAGCTATGATGTGATGCCTGATCAGTTCGTCACCGTGGACCGGCCTGATATCCTGATTTTCGAAGGTATCAATGTTTTACAGTCGCGCCACCTGCCGGAAGGCGGGCGCATGGTCCCGATCGTTTCGGACTATTTTGACTTCTCGATCTATATCGATGCCGATATGGAGCAGATTCACCAGTGGTATGTTTCGCGTTTCAAGAAACTGCGGCAAACCGCATTTCGGGATCCGGCTTCATACTTCCATCGCTATGCAAAGCTGGAAGAGGCCGATGCATTGCAGATCGCTGAAGACCTCTGGGATAACATCAACCTTGTGAACCTGCAGCAGAACATTCTGCCCACCCGACCACGCGCCGATCTGATCCTGCGCAAAGGCCGTGATCATCTGGTGGAGACAGTGGCGCTGAGGAAACTTTAAACGCAAAAAGCCCTGAGCCTTTCGCAAAAGTCCACTTCTTGCGTCATCCCGGGCCTGATCCGGGCGCCATAACCATACGGAAAAGTCTTTAAGGAACCGGTGTCACGCGTCGCAGCGTCAGATTGATGCGCCCACCGTTTTTCAGCAAAGTCGATGTATCCGGGTAGATCCGCGAAACCCCGTGAAACGCCAGACGACTATCGCCAGCCAGCAGCACAACATCCCCGCTTTTCAGCTTAAACGAGACCGCCTTGTCCTTGCGCTCCTGTCCGCCGACACGAAAAAGGCAGGTATCGCCCAGTGATATCGAAAGGACCGGCGCGGAAAAATCGGCCTCGTCCCGATCCTGATGCATGCCCATTTTAGCGTCCGACTCATAGAAATTGATCAGACATGCCTCCGGTGGCACCTCAACACTGGCAAGATCATGCCAGAGATCAAGCAGTCGTCGCGGCATTTTTGGCCATGGTTTTTCGGTGACGGGATGTGTTTCCTGATAGCGATAGCCGCGTTCCTTGTCCGTGAGCCAGCCAAGCGTGCCACAATTGGTCATTCTGACAGACATAGGCTTGCCGGTGCGCGGCATCAGCGGCACATATAACGGTGCCTCCGCGACAACAGCACGTATGTCCTCAAGCAGCGCTGTCTGTTCTGCGCGGTCGAGATAATCCGGCAGATAGCGAAAGCCAGTTGGAAAAGCCTGCTCGCTCATCGTTTATCCTACTCGTCGGATGATGGTTTGCCACGCATCTTCTTGATGGTGGCGCGGCCCGCCTTTTCCTTCAGCCGGCGTTCAATCGAACCACGCGTGGGCTTGGTTTTGCGGCGACGCGGCGGCGGCGGTGCGGCAGCGGCCAAAACCAGTTCCTTCAGCCGTTCGCGGGCATCCTCGCGGTTACGCTCCTGACTGCGATGGCGATTTGCCTCAATCAGCAGAACGCCTTCCTTCGAAACCTTGCGGCCACCCAGCCGGACCAGATTCCGCTTCACGCGCTCCGGCAAGGACGGTGAGCTTTCGACTGCGAAAAAAAGCTGCACGCCAGTTGCAACCTTGTTCACATTCTGCCCGCCAGGACCGCCAGCCAGGACAAACTGTTCGGTCAGTTCCCAGCCGTAAATCGTTATCCGGTCATTGATGAAGAGATCGCTTGAGGCCATGCACGCTTTATCTCATGGTGACAACAAGGCTTCAAGAGATACCCACGGCGAAGGCTTGCAATCCATTATCTTGACTTCGCCATGATTGCGGTTTAGCCAATTCCCAAGGCTTGGGTCGCCTGCCGTCCGCTGGGTTTGAACAACCCATGGTGAAGTACCCGCGACAACCGTCTGAGCGATGTTTTCAAACCTTGCGCATTCGCGGTTCCGGCAACGCGGACACCGAAACACCTGACAGGCGAATGCGAATGGAAAACTTCGCCATGCCGAATTTACCACTCCCCTCTCTTGAGGCTATCAAAGATCAGGCGAAACGTCTGCGCACCCGGCTCGCACAGGAAAATGAAGCGATCTCCCATGCCCGCGCGCTGGAACTGGTTGCCGCACAGTATGGTTTTCGCGACTGGAATACGCTTCACGCCAAGGCGGGCAACCGGCCACCACTCAATCCATGGGCGCTGGGCACACGAGTTTCGGGCTCCTATCTTGGCCATGCCTTCGATGCTGAAATCATTTCGGCGCAAATGCTTGCCGACCATCCACGCCGATACCGCCTGACACTGAAATTCGACGAGCCCGTCGATGTCGTGGCCTTTGACAGCTTTTCATCGATGCGTCGCCGGATCAATTGCACAGTCGACGAAACCGGCCGGTCTGCCGCCAGAACATCGGACGGTCGCCCCCATGTGGAACTCGCCTGGTAGACATGACA
Organism: Martelella mediterranea; assembly: GCF_004342225.1. Taxonomy (GTDB): domain Bacteria; phylum Pseudomonadota; class Alphaproteobacteria; order Rhizobiales; family Rhizobiaceae; genus Martelella; species Martelella mediterranea_B. Next base: position 93,109 of record NZ_SMAR01000002.1, read on the forward strand.
CCTCGAGACGAGAAATGCCCGGGCGCGCAAATTCGCATCCCGGGCATTTCAGGCACTCCTCCTGCCGAGCTTAATTCCGATTCACGCAGCCACCAAAACGCCTGGCGCGGCGGCCTTCACGCCGCTGTCAACATGTGGCTCAAAGCGCGCAAAGTTTGCGACAAACATATCCACCAGCTTGGCCGCCTGCGCATCATAGGCACATGGGTCAGCCCAAGTGCTGCGCGGGTTAAGGATAGAGCGCTCGACGCCCGCAATATCAACCGGAACACTAAATCCGAAATGACTATCAACCCTGAATTGGGCATCTCTAAGGCGGCCGGAAAGCGCTTCTTTGAGCATGGCGCGGGTCTGCCGGATTGGCATGCGCTGACCAATACCATAGGCCCCGCCGGTCCAGCCGGTATTCACGAGCCAGCAATCGACACCATGTTTTGCAATCAGCGCCTTTAAAAGATTGCCATACTCTGCCGGATGACGCGGCATGAACGGAGCGCCAAAGCAGGTTGAAAAAGTTGCTTCCGGTTCTGTTACACCTTTTTCCGTCCCGGCAACCTTAGCGGTATAGCCGGAGAGAAAGTGATACATGGCTTGGTCCGGCGTCAGTCGGGCAATCGGCGGCAACACACCGAAAGCATCGGCCGTCAGCATGATGATGGTTTTGGGATGGGGCGCCCGCCCGGTGCATGATGCATTCGAGATATAGTGAAGCGGGTAAGCGCAGCGCGTGTTCTCCGTCAGCGACGCGTCGTCGAAGTCCGGCTTGCGATCGGCATCGAGAACGACATTTTCAAGCACAGTTCCGAAACGCTTTGTCGTTCCATAAATCTGCGGCTCAGCCTCTGCCGAAAGGCGGATCGTCTTGGCATAGCACCCGCCTTCGAAGTTAAAGAGTCCATCTGCGCCCCAGCCATGCTCATCGTCGCCGATCAGCGTGCGCTCAGGATCAGCTGAGAGCGTTGTTTTTCCCGTGCCGGAGAGGCCGAAAAATACGGCAGCATCGCCATTGTCGCCGACATTGGCCGAGCAATGCATCGGCATCACCCCGCGCGCTGGCAAAAGGTAGTTCAGGACTGTGAACACAGATTTCTTCATTTCACCGGCATAGGATGTGCCGCCAATCAGAACGAGGCCGTTCTCCAGATCGCAGGCGATCACCGTTTCCGTCCGGCAGCCGTAGCGCTTGGGGTCGGCCACGAAGCTCGGCAGATTGATAATCGTCAGCTTAGCCTGAAACCGCTCAAGCGCGTCCATATCCGGCCGAATCAGAAGATTGCGAATGAACAGCGAATGCCAAGCATACTCTGTCACGACACGCGTTGGCAGCGCGTTCTGACTGTCGGCGCCACCGATCAGATCCTGAACAAACAGGTCTTTGCCTTCCGCATGCGCCAGCATATCTGCTTTAAGGAGCGCGAAGTGTTCGGCAGACATGGGCTTGTTATTGTCCCACCACACCGCATTGCGTGTCGCGTCATCAAAGACAACAAACTTGTCCTTGGCAGACCGGCCGGTATGCTGCCCTGTCAGTGCCCGCAGCGCACCATCAGCCGTCATGGTCGCCTCACCGCGCCGAACCGCCTCCTCGCAAAGTTCAGCCGGCAACAGATTGTAATAAACTCTTTTTAGCCCCCGCAATCCCGACTCTCGTGCAGAAAATTCGTGATTGAAAACGCCAAGCTCCTCCGCCATCGAAACGATCCTTCACCGATTTAAACAAAATGAATTTTTTAAAAACATATTAAATAATTTCGCATTCATCAACCTTGGATTTTATAAAGGTCAATAATTTCATAGGTTTAATCGATTTAATGAAATTGTTAAAATTGCAGAATTCCTGATTCTGCGTTTTAACTCATGGACTTAGAAAATCAGAGAAAAACGGCTCTAAAAGGGTTCAACCCCGGTAAATTCTTGGTATTGACCGCTTTGCCACAATTTGTTCCAGTTTTTTTCCAACAAGGGCTGGAACCTGAATACGGGCTCGCATGCTCTTTTAAACGCTAAGGAGACCCACGCATGCAGACGATTGCTCTGGTGGATGACGATCGCAATATCCTGACCTCAGTCTCGATTGCACTGGAGTCGGAAGGCTTTCGCGTCGACACATACACCGACGGCGCCACGGCGCTGACCGGTCTCCAGTCCAACCCGCCACAACTGGCGATTTTCGACATCAAGATGCCCCGAATGGATGGAATGGAGCTTCTACGCAGATTGCGCCAGAAGTCAGACATTCCGGTCATCTTTCTGACATCGAAGGATGAGGAGATCGATGAGCTTTTCGGCCTGAAGATGGGGGCCGACGACTTCATCACCAAACCGTTCTCGCAGCGGCTTCTGGTTGAGCGCGTCCGCGCCGTTCTGCGTCGCGCCGCAGCGCGGGAAAATGCAGCCAGCGGCATCAAGACGGTTGAAAGCGAAGCCAGCAAGCCGCTTGAACGCGGGCCGCTTCTGATGGATCGCGAACGCCACACCTGCACCTGGAAAGGCGCACCTGTGACCCTTACAGTGACAGAATTTCTGATCCTTCAGTCTCTCGCCCAGCGCCCCGGCGTTGTTAAAAGCCGTGATGCCCTGATGGATGCTGCCTATGACGATCAGGTTTACGTCGATGACCGTACGATCGACAGCCACATCAAGCGGCTGCGCAAGAAGTTCAAGATGGTGGACACCGAATTTGACATGATTGAAACGCTCTACGGCGTGGGCTACCGTTTCCGCGAAGCAGCCTGATCACAGAGCGAAACTGAAGCGTGGCAGACAGCAAGGAAGCATCGGCAAAGAGGAAACCGGGGCGGCGATGGATCAGGCCATTTGCCGCGCTGCGATGGCTTCTGGGCTCCACGGTCTTTTCCAGCCTGAACTGGCGCATTCTGTTCTTCAACCTTCTGGCGCTCTTCTTCCTTGTCGGCGGCATCCTTTATCTCAACCAGTTTCGCGAAGGGCTGATTGATGCACGCATTCAGAGCCTGCTGACACAGGGCGAGATCATCGCAGGGGCTATTGCGTCTTCAGCTTCGGTTGAAACCGACACCATGACCATCGATCCGCAGAAGCTTCTGGAGCTTCAGGCAGGAGAAAGTGCCCGCCCGACAACCAGCGATGAAGATCTTCGCTTTCCGATCGATACGGAAAAGGTCGCCCCGATCCTCAGACGGCTGATTTCCCCCACCCGCACCCGTGCTCGAATCTTCGATCCGGATGCGAACCTGATCCTGGATTCGCGCTACATGTATTCGCGTAGCTATGTGCTGCGCTCTGATCTGCCACCGGTTGAAGAAAGCTTCGTAGACCGCGCAGAAAGCAGGCTCGGCAGCCTGATGAACCGCCTTTTACAGCCGGGCGACCTGCCGCGCTATCAGGAGGCGCCAAGTGGTGACGGCTCGATTTACGCGGAAGTCGAAAAGGCACTGGACGGCCAGCGCTCCACGCAGGTCAGCGTTACCGATGGCGGCAAGCTGATCGTATCTGTTGCGGTGCCGATTCAGCGGTTTCGCGCCGTGCTCGGTGTGCTTATGCTGTCCACCCAGGCCGGTGAGATCGACAAGATCGTCCATGCCGAACGCCTCGCCATTATCCGCATGTTTGCCGTTACAGCTGTCGTCACGATGGTTCTGTCGCTGATGCTGTCGTCAACGATTGCCAATCCGCTGAGAAAGCTGGCCGATGCCGCAGTGCGTGTCCGTAGAGGCGGCCCGCGGGAACGGGAAGAAATTCCGGACTTCTCATCGCGTCAGGATGAGATCGGCCATCTTTCCAAGGCGCTCAGGGAAATGACGACAGCGCTTTACGACCGAATTGATGCCATTGACAGTTTCGCCGCAGACGTGGCGCATGAACTGAAAAACCCGCTGACATCGCTTCGAAGTGCGGTCGAAACACTACCGCTTGCCAAGACAGAGGAGTCCAAAGCGCGCCTTACGGAAATCATCCAGCATGATGTCCGCCGGCTTGATCGTCTGATCAGTGATATTTCGGATGCGTCCCGGCTGGATGCGGAGCTTGCCCGTGAAGACGCCAAGACCTTCGACGCTGAAAAGCTTCTGACGGATCTGGTTTCCCTTTCACAGCAAACCAGCCAGCGCACCAAGAAAGTCGAAATTCATTTCGAAGCCGAAAATGCCAACCACGGCAAGGGTGCATTTCAGGCGTTCGGCCACGACCTCAGGATCGGCCAGATCATCACCAATCTGATTGAAAATGCCCGCTCATTTGTGCCTGAACATACCGGTCGGATCGACGTCAGGCTGAAGCGCAATCGCAATCAGATTGTGATTACGGTGAGCGATAACGGGCCGGGTATCCGCATCGAGAATATCGAACGGATTTTCGAGCGTTTTTATACGGATCGCCCGGATAGTGAGGCATTCGGTCAGAATTCCGGCCTTGGGCTTTCTATCTCCAGACAGATCGCCGAAGCCCATGGCGGCACGCTGACCGCCCACAATATCACGAATGAAGAAACCGGAGAGCTGGCCGGAGCCTGTTTCACACTGACGCTCCCGGCTTCCGGTTCACGCAATTCATGACGGATGCACGCGAAAGGATAAACCGGCACGCAACGGCGATTGTCATCGGCAGCACCGGCATTGCGTTTATCGGACCACCAGGGGCAGGCAAGAGCGAATGTGCACTCGCCTGCCTGCGCGCCGCGGGAACGTATGGCCTTTTTTCCCGCCTCATCGCGGACGATCAGATCTTTGTTTCCGCCGCAAACGGGCGCATTATTGCAGAAACACCGCAAACCATAGCAGGTCAGATTGAAGTGCGCGGGACCGGCATTGCCCGCCTGCCTTATATTTCTGCCGCTGTCATCGATTTTGCTGTCAGCCTGGTCAGGCCGGACACGGCCGAACGCATGCCGCCTGTAAATCAGCGCTGGGCGGTTACGAAGACCCGAACATTGCCGCAGATCAACCTGACATGGCCATCGCCAGATCCGCTTTCCCGCCTGATGGCAGCCTGCCCCGGCCTTGAAACCGGCCAGCCGGCGGTGCCCGGTCTTCTTGTCTGAAAAACCGCATTCGCCGGGCTTATCTGTGTTTGCCATGCATCAGCACAGTGGACGCGTTTGTTTTCGTGACATATTTGACCCTTTTTGGCTTGAACTTCGCGCAGGCTTGGACAAGATGCGTATTCTATAAGTCTGTTTGCCGCCTCCTGTGTCGGCGGCCTTCCGCTCAGGAACGCCGAAGGCGCTGCTGGGGGCGAAAAGCAGCGAAAAATCCAGCAGTTGGAGCACTGCAATGCCCCATGAAACGGGCGGATCCGTGCTTCAGAAGGGAGCGAAACGCATATGATCGGACTGGTGCTTGTGACCCATGGCGGACTTGCAGAAGAATTTCGGCTGGCCGTTGAACATGTTGTCGGGCCGCAAGAAGCGATCGAAACCATCTCGATCGGCCCGGAAGATGACATGGATCACCGCCGCGATGATATTCTCAAAGCGGTTGGTAAAGCAGACAGCGGCAACGGCGTAATCATTCTGACGGATATGTTCGGTGGCACGCCCTCCAATCTGGCTATTTCAATCATGGCCAGCGGAAAGACCGAAGTCATTGCCGGCGTTAACCTGCCGATGCTGATCAAGCTGGTCGCCGTACGCGGCGAGAACGACATGGCCAAGGCACTGGCAGAAGCAGAGGACGCAGGACGCAAATATATCAATGTCGCCAGCCGCGTCTTAAGCGGCAAATAGGACCTGGCGACTGAATGAATACGGTTTCCCGCGATATCAAAATTATCAACCGACGCGGCCTTCACGCCCGTGCTTCGGCAAAATTCGTGAATATGGCCGACCGGTTCGACGCACACATTACCGTGACCAAAGACGGCATGAGTGTTGACGGTGGATCCATTATGGGCCTGATGATGCTGGCAGCCGGACTTGACAGCACGATATCTGTCGCTGCCGAGGGCCATGATGCCGAAGCCGCCATCACCGCAATTGCCGACCTCATCGAGGCAAAATTCGGCGAGGAAAGCTGAAATATCGCGATGTGATAGCGGGCATTCAAGACGGCCTGTTTTCAATGCGAGGCTGCTTCGGTAAGGCGCTGCGTCTGACCGCAAAACGCAGCCTTTTCGATCGCCCGGACTGACGTGTCCGCAGGCGGTGCGTTTATGACTCGAATAGCTTGACTAGCAAAATCTCTAAAACTATGTTGCCCCCGACTTGAGACGAGGGCTGATCGCGGTTGAAAAACTCAGGGCTTCGGGGCTTTCGAAAGCTTAAGATGTTTTTTAGCAGGCAGATGAGCCATGATGCAGGACGGTGAAGACGAACTGGAGGAACGCCGCAAGCAGCTGGCAAGCGCACTGGGGCAAAGGCGCGGCCAGAAAACGGACGAGGGATCGGACAAACCGGAAAAGGTCAACGACCGCCGGGAAATGTCCAGGGGGCTAAAACTCTCAAATGAGTTCATATCCGCCATCTTCGTTGGTTTCATGCTTGGCTATATTCTGGATCGATTCGCCGGAACAAGTCCCTGGGGGATGATTGTGTGTCTTCTTCTTGGATTTGGCGCCGGCATTTTGAACATATTGCGCTCGGTTGGTCTTGTGGTAGAGCCGGAAGACCGGATAAAACGAGACAAGAAGTAAAACTGGTTTCGCGATTGAACCGGCTTTTTAAAAGCCGGATGTGCGGGCAAAACGAGAAGAGAGAGCACAGGTGTCTAACGATCCGACCCATCAGTTTCAGATCCATAACATCGTACCGATCGATATCGGCGGGCTGGACCTTTCCTTCACCAATGCATCACTGTTCATGGCGGTCACGGTCGGCGCCGCTGCCGGCTTTATGTATCTGGCAACAGCCAAGCGCGGCCTGATCCCGTCACGCACACAGTCGATTGCCGAGCTTCTTTATGAGTTTGTCGCCTCCATGCTGCGCGAGGGCGCCGGAACGAAGGGAATGGTTTTCTTCCCGTTCGTCCTGACGCTGTTCCTGTTTCTTCTGACAGCAAACCTCATTGGCATGTTCCCGTATTTCTTCTCCGTGACCAGCCAGATCATCGTCACCTTCTCACTGGCGATTATGGTGATGGCAGTAGTCGTAGGGTACGGTCTTTACAAGCACGGCCTCGGCTTCTTCAAAGTCTTCGTACCGTCAGGAATTCCGCCTGTTCTTCTGCCGCTCGTGACGCTGATCGAGATCGTTTCGTTTCTCTCGCGCCCCATCAGCCTTTCTGTCCGTCTTTTCGCCAACATGCTGGCCGGACACATCACGCTTAAAGTTTTCGCCGGATTTGTCGTCTCGCTGAGTGCGATCGGCACGATCGGAACCGGGGGCGCAATCCTGCCTCTGGCTATGACCGTCGCTCTGACGGCGCTGGAATTCCTAGTGGCCTTCCTGCAGGCCTACGTCTTTGCCGTGCTGACCTGCATGTATCTCAACGATGCCGTCAATGCAGGCGATCACTAGGAAATAAACTAAGTCGGTCGGCTTGGCTGGACAGCTCGGGCCGACACCGCTATTAAGCCGCAACAACCCATTTCGAAGGAGTTCATTTATGGAAGCGGAAGCAGCAAAGTTCATCGGTGCAGGTATTGCATGCCTCGGCATGGGCGCCACCTCCATGGGTCTCGGCCGCATCTTCGGTGATTACCTTACCGGCGCACTGCGCAACCCGTCTGCCGCCGACAGCCAGTTCGGCCGTCTGGTCTTCGGCTTTGCCGTGACAGAAGCTCTGGGCATCTTCTCGCTGCTCGTCGCTCTTCTCCTGCTGTTCGCCGTTTAAGTTCTGAACGGTTCTACAGTCTGGCCCCGGCGCACTGCTCAGGCAGCGCCGAGGCCTTATTGCCGAAGATATGGGCGCCAGATGCTTCCGTTTCACGGGATTGATGATCTGAACCGCCTTAACTTTGAAATCGCGCCTCGTTGCAGACGGATAAATTCGGTTCTGGGCGATGCGTCAGGAGGCGAGCATGCTTGTGACCCCGGCTCTTGCTGAGACGGCACATTCTACAGAAACTGCGATCCAGCAGGCTGAGCAACACGAGGCTGCGGTTTTTCCGCCCTTCGATTTTGCGACGTTTCCTTCGCAGATTCTCTGGCTGGCGATTACGTTTGGTATTTTCTATCTGGTCATGAAGCGGGTCATCGTTCCGCGGGTGGGCAGTATCCTTGAAGATCGCCATGACCGCATCGCTCAGGATCTCGATGAAGCCGAACGGCTGCGCAACGAGGCCGATGAAGCCGTGGCCGCTTACGAGCGGGAACTGGCACAGGCTCGCAGCGAAGCCCGTTCAATTTCCGCAGCCGCAGCGGAGAAAGCCCGTGCCGAAGCGGATGCAGAACGTGAGCAGCTGGAAGCAGAACTGGCCGGCAAGCTTGCCGAAGCCAATGAACGTATTCAGGCCGTTCGCGAAGAAGCGTTGAAGGAAGTTGGCGCCATCGCTCAGGAAACAACCACCGAGATCGTAACCCATCTGATTGGCGGCCGTGTTGCCAAGGGTGACGTTGAAGCGGCGGTTTCGACCGCAAGGGAGGCCTGATCCATGACTTTAGACGCAACATTTTACGCATTCGTCGGCCTCATTCTTTTCTTTATTGTCGTTGCCTATTTCAAGGTTCCCGGCATTCTTCTGAAGTCGCTTGATTCGCGTGCGGATCAGATTCGTGACGAGTTGGCCGAAGCAAAGCGTCTGCGCGAAGAAGCCCAGCATGTTCTTGCAGAGTATCAGCGCAAGCGTCGTGAAGCCGAAGACGAAGCCAAGGACATTGTCGCCGCTGCAGAGCGTGAGGCTCAGTCCATTAAGGAAGAAGCCCGGCAGAAGACGAAGGAATATGTTGAACGCCGCACGGCTTTCTCTGAGCAGAAAATCCGTCAGGCTGAAGCTGAGGCTGTTGAGGCCGTTCGCGGTGCAGCTGTGGATGTCGCCGTCGAAGCTGCACGAATTGTTCTGGAAAAGAAGGCAACACCTGCGGTTCAGTCCAAGCTGTTCAACAAGTCGGTTGACGAAGTCAAATCGCGCCTGAACTGAATGGCTGACCGGGAAAGGTCACATTTCCGGATATGAGTTACAGGCAAGCGCTTCGGCGCTTGCCGTTTTTGTTTGTAGCATCCGCTTCTCGCGGAGCAAGAGCCTGAGGAATAGTGGTCAGATGGCGCAACGTATTGATGGCAAGGCAATTGCAGCATCCGTCATTGAGAGAGTGAAGCAATCCGCAACGGATCTGGAAAACAGCACCGGCACGAGACCTGGCCTCGCTGTTGTGATTGTCGGTGATGACGCCGCCAGCCATACATATGTCACCGCCAAGGGCAAACGTGCCAAAGAATGTGGTTTTCATTCTGTTCAGATCACACTGCCCGCTGATACCACTCAGGAAAAGCTTGAAAGCGTTGTGGCCGAGCTGAACGACGACAACGCCATTCATGGCATTCTGGTTCAGTTACCGCTTCCCGCACACCTTGATGAGTTCCCGGTTATCCAGATGATCCGTCCGGAAAAGGATGTCGATGGGCTCTCAATCGTCAACGCCGGAAAACTAGCCGTTGGCGACATGAAAACCGGACTGATCTCCTGCACACCGGCCGGTGCGATGATCCTGATTCGCTCGGTTCTCGGGGACGACCTTTCCGGAAAGAACGCAGTCGTCATCGGACGATCAAACCTGTTCGGCCGCCCGATGGGTCGCCTACTCCTTATGGCCAATGCGACTGTGACAATGGCCCACTCACGCACCAAGGATCTCGCTGGTGTTTGCCGTCAGGCCGATATTCTGGTCGCGGCAACCGGGCGCGCGGAAATGGTGAAGGCGGACTGGGTTAAACCCGGCGCCACGGTGATTGATGTCGGCATCACCCGCGTTCCAGCGCCTGAGCGTGGAGAAGGCAAAACCCGGCTCCTCGGTGACGTTGACTTCGCCGCCTGTGAAGCTGTTGCAGGCGCCATCACACCGGTTCCCGGCGGCGTTGGCCCGATGACGATCACCATGTTGATGGCCAACACCGTGATCGCCGCCTATCGCGCATCAGGTCTCGAAGCACCGGCGTTTTAAACGCCATGCTTTACCAGCTCTTCAGCGCCCGAAGTTCGGGCGTTTTCTTGAAGACATGCTGATCCATACGCCTGAGAATTGTGTCGAGCGTCGTGACCCCGTCAGCGATCGCCACTCCCTTGTTCAGCATCACGCATTCGGCACGCGCGCCCATGGCGGCATCCGTCATTTCGCCGCGCGACGGCACACCGGTTTTGACCAGGTTTTCAAGCACCTGCGTTGCCCATATCACCGGCACGCAGGCCGCTTCACAAATCCAGAGTATCTCTTCCTGCATTTCGGCCAGACGCTCAAAGCCGATTTCGGCAGCAAGATCGCCGCGCGCGATCATCACCGCGAAGTCACGCCTGCCTGCAGCACGCGCAATCAACCCCGGCAGGTTCTTCACTGCCTCGGGACGTTCGATCTTGGCAACCACGCCTATGCCGGGATTTCGGTTTGCCTCAACCATCAGCTTCTCATCAAGCAGGTCCAGATCTTCCGGGCGCGAAACAAATGAATAGCCGATCATATCGGCACATTCGATCACGCTGAGCAGGTCGTGGGAATCCTTATCGGTGAGTGGCGAGAGGCCGAGTGCGGTATCAGGCAGGTTTACGCCCTTCTCGGGTTTCAGTTTTGCGCCGCCTGCCTTGGCCCGATCGACGCGAACCAGCGCTTCGCCATCACCGAGACTGACCACAACAGTCTGCAACTTGCCGTCATCATAGAGAACACGATCTCCCACTTTCAGCCGGGTCACCATTTGCGGCAGAGAGACGGAGGCACAAAATTTGACATTGTTGTCACAGGCCGGTTCGGATGCGGTCACCAGACGGATAAGGTCCCCGACCTTCGCCTTCGCCTTCTTTTCGGCGGTGACAACTTTTTCCGTTCGGATTTTTGGCCCGGCGATATCCATCAGCACGCCTATTTTCCGGTCGACGGCTTTCGCCGCCGCCTCGACATTCTTCGCCATTGCCCGCCAGACATCCGGATTATCATGCGCACAATTGATCCGTGCGATATCCATTCCGCGCTGAGCAAGGTCACGGACAAACCCCGGATCTTCTGCGGCTTTTGTTTCAAGGGTCACCATGATGCGGCTGCGCCTTAAGACAGGCTGCATCCCGAACATGAGATCGGTCGCATGTTCCAGCTGTGCCTCGCCTGCAAAAAACTGCGCTGATGATGGCGACGGAACCGGGCTTTCACGCCCTGCAAGGGCCGAGATCGCGACAAGAACCGCATCCAGCGTCGGCAGAACCCGGCTTTCCAGCCGACCGAGCGAGGATAGCCCGTGACGCATCAAAACCCGTTGAAGCGGCCTGAGATCATGATGGCGCAGCGCCAGATAATGAGCAAGATTCTGAATGGCCGGCATGGCCGCTGCTTCCGGGCCGAAGCTTTTCAGAATAAACGAAGCCTCGGTGACGACAAGCCCGCGCAAGGCTTCAACCTGCTCAGCAAGTCGCCATATATCATCAGTTTCTGAAATATGCCCGAACTGGTCCATGTTTTTGCCTCCTGCTACGACCTGTATGAATCTACGCGATTTTAGCGTTTTTTCCATGACAGACCGGCGTCCCAACACAAGCCCCAACACAAGCGCAGAGACGCTTTGGTTCTTGCGCGCGGCCTGAAGGCATGCGTAAGACAGTTACAAACAATCGAAGTCAGATAAACGATGGCAGGGAGTGCGCATTAATGCATGGCGAATACAAGGTTCACGGCGGCAAACTGGTTATCGCCGATCTCGAAGTGCGCGATAACAAGCTGGCCGATGTTCAGATTTCCGGAGACTTCTTCCTGGAACCGCCCGAGGCCCTTGCCGATATCCGCTCCGCACTGGAAGGGCTAAGGGCAGACGCATCTGCCGAAACGCTGACAGACACCATGAAAGCGAAACTTAGGCCTGAAGCGGCCCTGATCGGCTTCAGCCTGGAATCCATTGCCATTGCCGTTCGCCGCGCTCTAGGAGTTGCCAGAACCTGGCGCGATTTTGAATGGCAGATCATTGATTCAAAAGCGGTTTCCCCAGCCATGCACATCGCACTCGATGATGTCCTGGCACGCGAGGTTGCCGCAGGCCGGCGTGCTCCGACATTGCGGTTCTGGGAATGGGAAAGGCCTGCCATCATCATTGGCAGCTTCCAGTCACTCAAGAACGAAGTCGATCTGGAAGCCACGCGTGAACTCGGTGTTGAAGTTGTTCGCCGTGCCACCGGTGGCGGCGCAATGTTTGTCGAACCGGGCACCGCGATTACCTATTCTCTCTACGCACCGGGCGATCTTGTCGACGGCATGAGCTTTGCTGACTCTTATGCCTTCCTCGATAACTGGGTTTTGAAAGCGCTGAACGAACTCGGTGTCGACGCTTTCTATAAGCCGCTCAACGATATTTCGAGTTCAAAGGGCAAGATCGGCGGCGCGGCACAGAAGCGTTATGCGGGCGGGACCGTTCTGCACCACGTCACCATGGCCTATGACATGGATGCGGCAAAGATGATGCAGGTCTTGCGCATTGGCCGTGAAAAACTTTCCGATAAGGGCACAGCCAGTGCTGCCAAACGCGTTGATCCGGTCAGAAGCCAGACCGGCCTGGCCCGCAGGGAGGTGATTGATCGTATGAAAGCCACGTTCGCAGATCTGAACGGCGGGGCAGAAGGCGCGATAACAGCCGAGGAATATTCAGCGGCAGAAAGGCGCGCTGCCGAGAAATTCGCGACGGAAGAATGGCTGAACACAATTCCCTGAAGGCGCATGGTCCCGCTGGAAATTGCCTGCTGGACAGACAAACGCTTGTCTGCTTTGCTTGCAAATACATCGGGGCCGTGTGGGCCAAACATGTTTTTTTTCAAAAAGCGTGTCACTTTTAACTGTTTATCAGACGCGGCTGGCATCCTATTGAGAGGGGGCATGCAGCGCATTTTGAAAAACGATCGCATACGCCCCGCAGCAGGCAGGTAAGTTTTATGGAAGACCCAACGGCTCTGGTTGATCGGCCCGGCAATCGATATGCACAGGCACGCTATATTTTTCTGGCTGCTCTGGCCGGTGTCCTGACCGGAACCATCGGTTCCTTCTTTCATCTTTTCATTGATCACCTGCTGCTTTGGCCAGAACAGCTTTCAAAAGTTGTCAAAGGACCACTTCTGGTCATCTCCGCCGCCCTGATAACCTGCGCCATAACGGTTGTTTCTGTATTCTTCGTCAAACGCTATGCGCCAGAGGCCGGAGGCAGTGGTGTGCAGGAGATCGAAGGTGCCATGCAGGGCCTCAGGCAGGTGCGGTGGAAACGTATTCTGCCCGTCAAATTCTTAACAGGCGTCGGCGCGTTGTCGTCCGGTCTCGTGCTGGGCCGTGAAGGCCCGACGATCCATATCGGCGCGTCCATCGCAGAAGCAACAACTGACTTCTTCAGGGTCAGTGATGTGGAGCGACGCGGTATGCTGGGTGCCGGCGCTGCTGCGGGTCTGGCTTGCGCCTTTAATGCGCCGCTGGCGGCGATCCTTTTCATCGTAGAAGAAACGCACAAGCAGTTTCCCTACACTTTCCGCACCTATATGGGCGTGATTGTCGCCGCTCTGCTTTCAACCGTGATGACAGAAGTGATCGGCGGCAAAGCGCCCGATTTTGCCATGTCCGTTGCAACGCCGGACCTGATATTGCTGCCTGCCTTCGTCGTGCTTGGCTGTGTGCTTGGTCTCATCGGCGTGATCCTCAATGCCGGGCTGATGCGCACCACTGCTGTTGCTGCCGAACTCCACAAGAAAGTGCCATACTTGTTTCCCGCCATCATCGGTTTGGCTGTCGGCGCTCTTTTCATCCTGATGCCCCTTTCCGTCACAGGCGGTGAGCACATCATCAACATCGTCGGCCACAATCCACCGGCACTCACCATGCTGCTGGTTTTGGCGTTCCTGCGCTACTTCACGATGGTCGGCAGCTATTCGGCCGGCACACCGGGCGGCATTTTCGCACCGATGCTGGCGCTGGCAATCTGCACCGGTCTTCTGTTCGGCTCAGCACTGGAGGCGGCTCTGCCGCAAGCCGGTCTTGTACCGCTTGCTTTCGGAATTGCAGCAATGGGCGGCCTGTTTTCAGCCTCGGTACGCGCACCCGTGGTCGGCGTCGCACTGACACTGGAGCTGACAGGCGCATACACAATGACCATGCCGCTGATTGCGACATGCCTGACTGCAAATGTTGTGGCTCAATGGCTTGGCGGAAACCCGATCTACGAGCAATTGCTGGAGCGCACTTTAAAACAGGCCGGGCTTACCCCCCGGTCAGATCAGAAAACACCGGAACATTCAGGGCTGGCATAGTGGCTTTAGCCAGACCAGGACACTTTCACGGTATTGCGACCGCTGGATTTCGCTTTGTAAAGCGCCTGATCGGCAAGGCTAAGCACCTGAGGATCGGACTCGTTGGCCCCGTAGACAGAAACCCCGACGCTGACAGTCATCCGATGCCATTCGCCGGTTGGCAACCTGACGCCTTGTTCATCGATAGCCTTTCGGACACGGTCTGCAGCTGAAAATGCAGATCCCGGCCCGATGTCAGGCAGGAGCATTGCAAATTCTTCCCCACCATAACGGAAGAGAATATCGTCCTGCCTTGCAACAGACTGAATGGTTTCTGCGATTTGCCTCAGCGCCTCATCACCGGCAATGTGACCATACTCATCGTTGAAGTCTTTGAAATGGTCGACATCCAGCATAAGCAGCGCAAAAACCTTTGTCTTTTCGTCAGCTTCCTGCTCACGCTCTGCCAGCAGTCGGTCGAATTCACGCCGGTTCAAAAGACCGGTCAGGCTGTCTGTTCGCGCAGCTTTGGCGAGGGCGTGCTCCTGCTGGATGATCTGCTTGGTCATCACATTGAAGGCATCGGCAACCGATGCCAGCTCAGGCGGCACCTGAACATCGATATCCCGATCACGATCACCGGCGGCGATGCGCAGAGCGCCGTCCACCAGCTTATCGGTACTGTTGATCAGCGCTCTGTCGATAATATAGATCCCGGCAGCGGCAAAAAGAACGGCGAGCGTTCCACCGATCGCCGCGATCATTTCGAGCCGAGCCAAAGCGTTTAACGCCGCAGCATGGCTTGCTTCAGTATCGATGCGCACTGTCTCCGAAATATCGCCCAAGCGTCTGGCGGTTTCGGCAATCACATCCTCGAAACGGTGCAGCGCCGGGTCGGCATCGGCCGGATTGCCTGCCTTTATCTGAGAGGCGGTTTCGAGCAGCTGCGACCACTGCTGCTGAACGCCGGTCAGAATCGGCTGAAAACGGTCATGATCCTCAACAGCGGCTGTTAGCTCTTTCAGTTGAACGGCCACTTCTCGCTCGGTAGCCTCAAACGCACGCCGATAGGCTTCATTGCCCTCTTCGGCGAAATCGTTGACCGCTGCCGAAATATCCCAAAGCTCATTATGAATGCGTTCCAAAGGAACAAGAATGCGATGTTGCGCGTTCACAACATCGCGAAACGGACGCGAGATCTGATTGTGAAAAGTGACATAACCGATCACCGCGACGATAGCGAGCGGCAAAAGGGCCGCGGCCATGCCGACACCCAGCCACACACGCAGCGATAAACTGCGAAACCACCGCATCAAAGCTGTCACATCACCTGACTGGTTCATCTGATCCGCTCTCATTTCTGCCCTTGGTGCATATGGCAACAAAGGCAAGTGTTTTCCGGGGACCGGAACAGTTTCGCTTTCCCCTACCGGAAGCGATCGGTCACAACAGATTTAAAGAGAAACGCGCCATTGCGCACAATTGTGCCCAATAACCAGCAAACGTTGACCATGTCCACGTCAAAACACGCGCATCAGAAAAAGCGGGCGCGCAAAGCGCGCAACCAAAACTGGTAGCAGAAAATCAAACTGGATTTTATCGGAGCAAAATGGCTGTTCCAGCAGCGTTTCAACCAGGCAGATGACTCTCAAGGAGTTTTTAGGAAAGAAGGCTGGTTTGCTGCCTTCTTTCCGCATCGATCAGTCCATCATTCAGCGTCGTCTGATGCGCTATCGTTCTGATTCATGTTGTCCATGTGCATTCGACCGGCAGCAATGCCTTTAACTTCAAAAGGCACAGTAATGCTTCCGGCCTTTTCAAAAGTCAGATCCACATCCACCGTCGAGCCTTCCTCAAGCGGGCCGGCAAGCTCCATAAACATGATATGCATACCACCCGGCTCAAGCGTCACCGTAGAATGCGCCGGGACAGGAACACCATCGGCCATCCGGTACATCTTCATGACATCGCCTTCCATGCGCATGTTGTGCAGCTGCATCATACCGGCGGCCTTCGAACTTGCTGCTATCAGCCTGTCATCGTCATCGGAATTGTTGGTAATCACCACAAACCCGCCGCCAACCGGTGCACCGGGCAAAGTTGCGCGGGCAAAAGCGCCGGTGATTTCCAGGCCGTCTGCCTTGACCGCATTTTCCGATGCCACGTCTTTCGCTTTCACCGAAGCCGCAAGGATCATCATCGGGGCGGTTTCAGTGCCACCATATTCCAGATTTCCGTGTTCAATGACCGTTCCGGCGGAAGCGGGAACAGTGAATGAAAGTGTTGCAAGGCTCAAGAAGCCGAGGCCTTTCGCGAATGCATTCATGGTGAATACTCCGTTCAATCATATCGTGATTTTCGTTGACTTTGGGCAAGCGCCCTCTTCGTGTGCAGGATCAAACGGAAACAGGTGGCGCACGCGAACGGTACTGACAATAAAAAACCGAATGGGGAACCGCATCATGCTGAAGCGTCATAAAAAACGCCACAAAGCCAGCATAAGCGGGTCCAGCCTTTTCAGGCGGCGGGGGAAGAAGCACAGTCTTCTGGCGACAGGCATGGCAGGTTCCATGATTGGATGGACCATCGCTCACCGCTCCGCCACTACACAAGTCAGGCGCGATTTCAGACAAAGCCAGAGTTGCCGTTCTTGCATCCGCCATAGCGGGAGAAAACGGCTGATGCAAAAACACCAGCGCGCACACTGCCACCATGGCCAGCGCAGCCGCCAGTTCTTTCAATATGGCTCTGATAGAATGTGCGGTCACGCAGCGCACCTCTGTGGCGTTCCTTAGCAGTACCTGTCTGCGGATTGCTATTCTTGACAAAGCACAAGCTTTTGCCAGAAAGCCGGTTTTCGCGCAAGCAACCTGCGGCACCAGAGGCCAGAGCGGGCTGTTATGCCGCAGCGCGACAAAAACAAGAACAGGCCCTTGCAAGCGCCCGAAGCTGGTGATAGCGTCCGGCTCATTCACAGGGGGGCTCCGTATTGCCGGGGCTGAGATTGAAGGTGGCAAACCTTCTGACCCTATAGCTGATCTGGGTAATGCCAGCGGAGCGAGGTCAAACATGTTTTCCGGTGCACAAGTCTCTCTCTATCCCATGACCGACGGTTTCGTCGATGTCATCCTTGATGCTGTCAGGGCGATGGATCCTTTCGCAGAAAAGCTCAGAATTGAGACGGATGATGTTTCAACACTGATGGTCGGCCCGCATGAGGCGCTTTTCGACGCGATGCACGCGCTTTTCGACAGCGCGGCGGCAACAGGCCACCATGCCGTGCTTCATGCCACAGTTTCCCGGGGCTGCCCCGGCGAGCCGGATGATCCGATCTGCGCCGGGCCGCTTGATGCCGGAACCTTCGGGCCGCTGGAGGAACGCCAGCAACAGGCAATGACAGAAGTCCGGCAGACGCCCGCTTCAGGCTTGCGTGCCGACGGGCAATTCTCACTTTATGTGCCCGGCGCCACGATCCACATGGACGAGGTTTATGGTTGCATCGACTTCCTGAAGCAGGCAGGCGTTTTCGCGAAATCGAAGAACTTCTGTACCAAGCTATCCGGTGACAGTTCGGCTGTTTTTGAAGCTTTGCATCAGGCATTCATTCGCTTTGGCTCACCCGCCGGACATGTCGCGCTCGACATTACGATTTCGGCCAACAGCCCCAGCCTCAAGAAGTAGTCCGCTCCGGAGAAAATCATGTCCATGCCTCTTCCGGGCGGACACCACTTCCTGTGGTGCCGCAAACTGTCCCGTGCGCTTCCGGCAACCATCGCTGTCATCGCTCTGCTGTTGATCTGGGAAACATATGCGCGCGTTTCCGGCATCCGCCCGACCACCTTGCCTGCCCCTTCGCGCATTGCAGACCAGGCCTGGATCAACCGTGAAGCCTTGATCAGCAACACCATTCCGACGATCAAAGCGACGCTGTTCGGCTTCGCACTCTCGCTGATGGCCGCCTTCGTTCTGTCGGTCGTGCTCGATTTCTCCAGGCTGATGCGTCAGGCGCTTGTGCCTCTTTTCATTATCAGCCAGACGCTACCGCTGGTCGCTATCGCTCCGCTGGTGGTTTTGTGGTTCGGCTTTGGGCTGATGCCAAAAATACTGCTGGTCGCACTGGTCACTTTTTTCCCCATGCTGGTCGCATGGCTGCGCGGCTACGGTGCCAGTGAGCAGGAAATCGAAGACCTGCTTTATTCCATGGGCGCCAGCCGCTTCGGTGTGTTTTTCCGCGCGCGCCTGCCTGCGGCACTTCCCTATTTCTTTGCCGGCTTCAGGATTTCAATCACCTATGCTGTCGTTGGTGCCATCTTTGCCGAATATGCAGGCGCAGCGCGTGGTCTCGGCATCTATATTCTGAATGCCAAGAATTCCTTCCGCCCCGATCTTGTTCTGGCCGCCGTCTTCATCTCGGCCGCCCTCACGCTCACACTGTTCGGGCTCACAGTCCTCATCGAGCGGCTGTTTGTTCGCTGGAGGCCCGTCAATGACTGATCCGCTGTTATCCATATCCGACGTTTCGAAGAACTTCGGTGACCTTCAGGTGCTGGACGGCCTGTCTCTGGATGTCGCACCGCAGAGTTTCGTCAGTGTTTTAGGCCCGTCGGGTGCCGGAAAATCGACCCTTTTCAAGATTTTGACCGGCGCCGACAGAGCGGTGAGCGGCACGATAAATTTCGGGGGCGTGCCGCTCACCTTTCCCAATACCCATTTTGCCTTCATGCCTCAGCGCGATGCGCTGATGCCGTGGCGCCGGTTGATCGACAATGTGACGCTGGGCCTTGAAGTGCAGGGCATGAAGCGGCGCGATGCGCGTAAACAGGTTGAGCCACTATTCGAGACCTTCGGGCTGAAAGGCTTTGAGCAGCACTATCCGCAGGCCCTTTCAGGTGGCATGCGCCAGCGCGCTGCACTGATGCGTACCGTCGTTCAGCAACGCGACATGCTGCTTCTCGACGAACCCTTCGGGGCTCTTGACGCCCTCACCCGCACATCAATGCAGCGTTTTCTGGAAGCCCGGTGGGAAAAGGAGCGCTGGACGGCGCTTCTGATCACCCATGATGTGCGTGAGGCTGTGTTCCTCTCCGACAGGATTTACGTGCTGTCCCCACGCCCGGCAAAGGTTCTCCGCACCTTTGACGTGCCTTTGCCGCGCCCGCGCAGTCTGGCGGATATGGCCAGCGCAGAAGCACGCGCCGTTGAAAGTGAAATTCTGAACACCCTCCTTGTCAACGAAAATGACGGAAAGGAACAGCCCTATGAAACGGTTTTCAAACGCCCTGACACAGGCCGCAATTCTGATGACAGTGATGACCTTGACCGGCGGCGCGCATGCTGCGGATAACGTCACCGTTGCGCTCGACTGGACGCCGAACACGAACCATATCGGTCTTTATGTCGCAAAGGCCGAAGGTTTTTACGACAAGGCCGGGCTGGATGTTGACATCCTTCCCTATTCCGACACGTCTTCCGGTACGCTGGTTTCGAACGGTATCGCCGGTTTCGGTATTGCCGGTCCAATCGCCGTCATCACCCAGCGGACAGCAGGCGCTGATATCAAAGCTGTCTATGCCATCGTCCAGCATGAGACCGGGCGGCTGGTTTTCAATGCTGACCGGGAAGACATTCAGTCGCCAAAAGATCTCGACGGCAAGGTTTTTGCAGGCTTCGGCGGCATCTGGAACAAAATCGTCCGCGACATGATCATCAATGACGGCGGCGACGGCGACTTTGAAACCGTAACGCTTGGCACATCGGCCTATGAAGCACTCGCCAACGGTCAGGTTGATTTCACACTCGATATCGCCACCTGGGAGGGCGTCAACGCCGCGCTGGAAGGACAGGAGCAGCGTTCTTTCACCTATTCGGACTATGGTGTTCCCGGCCAGCAGACAACGATGATTATCTCTTCTGATGCCTATCTCAATGACAATCCGGAAACGGCCAGAAGCTTTCTGGCAGCAACACTGGAAGGCTATCGCTGGGCCGCGGAAAACCCGGACAAAGCCGCCGATATTCTGATGGAGGCAAATCCATCGGTCCTCACCAACGCTGCACTGGTTCATGGCTCAATGGAGGCGCTCGTCGACGGCCGCTACCTGATCGCAGAAGACGGCACGATCGGCACAATCGACCCGAAACGGTTCAACGCGCTGGGCGCCTATCTGACAGAGGCAGGCGTGTTGCAGGATGAAAGCGGCGCCACGATCTCGGACGCACCGGATTTCACTCCGTATTTTTCCAATGACTACCTGCCGGAATAAGGACGCAAACCATGCATGGATCAGCCAAAATAGCAAACAGCGAAACACGCGCCTTTTCCGAAGAGGCATGGACGTTGATTGCCCCAGTCCGAAAAGCGATTGAAGACCTCCCTTTGCTGGAAGAGCTGGCCAACGGCTCCCTAAGCAAGGACGTCTTTCTGAATTATATTCAGCAGGACGCCCTTTATCTTAAAGAATATGCACGGGCTCTGGCCATCGTCGCTTCAAAAGCCCCGGACAGCGCCCAGATGATGCGCTTTCTGGAATCCTCGCAGCGCGCGCTTCAGGTGGAACATGGTCTTCATTCCGGTTTTCTTGAAAGCTTCGGCTTGTCTTTTCAGGATCTGGAAAGCGCAACCGCGTCGCCCAGCGGCTTTGCCTATGTTAATTTCATCATGGCAACGGTCCAGTCTTCATCTTATGCTATCGGCCTTTCGGCGATTTTGCCCTGCTTTTGGATTTACTACGATGTCGGTGAGCGCATGAAGGCAATGCCAAAGGTTGCGGGCAATCCATATCAGGCATGGATCGATACCTATGGCGATGAGAATTTTGCAGACGGTGCCCGGGCGGTGATTGCACTGACCGACGCGGCAGCCGCATCAGCTTCTCCCGCCGAACGGCAGAAAATGCTCGATGTCTTTAGGCGGGCATCCCAGTATGAGTGGATGTTCTGGCAGACAGCTTCGGAGCTTGAAAGCTGGCGGGTCTGAACGGACGGACGGCAAGCCAGCGCGACAACATCGCCCCAAACGCTGGCTTGCCGCCCCTGACATAAGAATGATTTTGCATAAATGACGGTCATGTTCTAACCCTCTTCATAGAGTCGGGTTACCGGAGATGTGAAAAGTCTCACTCGGGCTGAGGTTTGTCGTTAAAGAGGGCTGTTATGAAGATCGCCGTCGCAGGGGTCGGATATGTCGGATTATCCAACGCCGTATTGCTTGCCCAAAACCATCATGTCGTTGCCGTTGACCTGAATGCCGACCGCATTGCCACGGTCAATGCCGGAAAAAGTCCGATCGTCGACGCCGAGATCGAGGACTTTCTTGCCAACCGGGCTCTTGATCTGACAGCGACAACAGATTCCACCGTAGCCTTTGAAGGCGCAGACTTTGTGATCGTCGCGACGCCCACCAATTACAATACCGAGACCAACTATTTCGACACATCATCGGTCGAATCCGTGATCGCTGAGGTTCGCGGGGTCAATCCGGCAGCGACCATCGTGATCAAGTCAACCATCCCAGTTGGCTTCATCGAACGGGTCCGGCATGAGTTTGACACTGTCCGGATCCTGTTTTCACCGGAGTTCTTACGCGAAGGGCGCGCGCTCTACGATAACCTGCATCCTTCACGTATCATCGTTGGCGACCGGTCCGAACGTGCACAAACCTTTGCTGACCTTTTGATGGAAGGCGCCATCACCAAGGATGCGCCGGTGCTGTTCACCAACCCATCCGAGGCCGAGGCCATCAAGCTTTTCGCCAATACCTATCTTGCCATGCGCGTTGCCTATTTCAACGAACTGGACAGCTATGCCATGGCCCATGGCATGGATACACGCCAGATTATCGACGGCATCGGCCTCGACCCCAGAATTGGCAGCCATTACAACAATCCCTCCTTCGGCTACGGCGGATATTGCCTGCCCAAAGATACGCGCCAGCTTCTCGCCAATTACTCAGATGTTCCGCAAAACCTGATCCGCGCCATTGTTGACGCCAACACAACGCGCAAGGATTTCATCGCAGAGCAGATCATTGCAAAGCAGCCGGAAACCGTCGGCATTTATAGGCTTGTGATGAAATCCGGCTCTGACAATTTCCGCGATTCTTCCGTTCAGGGGATCATGAAACGGATCAAGGCCAAGGGCATCAGGGTCATCGTTTATGAACCCGTTCTGACAGAGCCTGAGTTCTTTCGATCACCGGTCATCAATGATCTGGAGACCTTCAAGAATGAAGCCGACATCATTGTCGCCAACCGGATTACCGACGACATTCGCGATGTCACAAACAAAATCTTCACGCGCGATCTGTTCGGCTCCGACTAGAGCATTTCGCAGTCAGATGGAAACATCTGACGTCCGCGAAAATGCGTCATAACAAAGAGATAGAGCGGTTGCGCGTTTCCATGAATGGCGGAAGCGCTCTAAGAAGAGGCCGTCAACGCTGTCAGCGAAAATCAAACGTTGAAAGTCCTGCGGCCTGCTCATCCAGCCCCAATGGCCGCGTGACAGGAGGTGCCGCGCGGGAAATGCAGCCGGGCCGCTCACAGAGACGACAAACCGGGCCAATTGGCACGGTTGAGGGTGCTGCGCCCATTGTCTTGCCATAAACTGTGCTTTCAGCAGCGGACCAGTCGAGCCCGAGCACAAGCGCGGTCTGGCGTGGCGGTTCATTGAGGATGGGCTCCGGCGCTTCAAGTGTGCGCGAGAGCAGAAGGAAAGCGCTGCCATCGGACAGTTCAGCCTTTTCCATCGCCAGCCGGCCGGGTCTGGAAAAAGTATCATAAACCCCGAGACGCGGGCACTCGCCTCGAAATCCGGCATGGGGAAAGCCCTCCGCTCCCAGACGGCGCAACAGGTTCCCGGCCCGATCCACCTCAAGCGCGAAAAACTTCAGACCGGAATTTTCGGGGCGCTGAAGTGAGACAAGCCTTATGGCGGCTTGCTCAAATGAGACCGAGAAACGCCCTGCAAGAGCCGCACAGTCATACTGAACACGCCTTGCTGCTTCGACAAAAGGCCCATAGGGCATGATCAGTGCCAGCGCCGCATAATGCGCAAGCTCGAAGCGCGCGAGCCGTCTCGCCTCGTCGCTGCTCAATGCAAGGTCATGAACGGCTTTATCAATCGGTTGCCAGAGTGCCAGCAAGGCGACCTCGACGGCGATCTCCCGCACACGGTCATAAGGCGAGAAACGGGCCGAGATGAAAAGGCGCATCGTATGCCGGTCGAACCGGCGGCCCAGATTGACGAGCGCGCCCGGTGGCAGAATTCTGACGGCAATACCATGCTTTTCCCTCAGCCAGGTTTTCAAGGCAGCACCCGCATCATCGCCCGGCGCCAGCTCTACATGAAGCGCTTCCGCCGCAGCATCAATTGCATCAAAGAAGAATGGCCGTCGCGAAAGACTGTCGCGCACCTCTTCATGCGGTAACCGCTTGCCGGAATGCCCGGTTTCCTTGCCCTCACTGGCGAGAAGCGCGGTGAGATCCGACAGCCTTTCCGCCTGCTCGCAATAGGCACGGTAAAGCCGGATCAGCCCAATGGCCGCATTGGGCGCAGCCTCGGCCACCTCCACAAGTTCCTGATCCCCCGGCAGCTCACCCGCCAGAAGCGGATCGGAAAAGACTGATTTCAACTGGCTGATCGTTCCACCGCTTTCGCCCTGAAGGGCCGCGACGTCGAAGTCATAAACGCTTGCCAGTTTGAGCAGGAGCTGCACCGTCAACGGCCGCTGATTGCGCTCGATCAGATTGAGATAGGATGGCGAAATTGAAAGGGCTTCGGCCATAGCTGTCTGCGTGAGGTCGCGCTCACGGCGAAGACGGCGCAGGCGTGGCCCGGCAAAGATCTTGTTTTGCGCCATTTTTTCCTCCCGTTGATGACAATTGAGTTTTTACAATATTCACAAATTTACAAATGCCAATAGTCAATTTCAAAACAAGACAACCCGAATTTCAAGCTGATATTTGCTAATTCTATGGAAAGACAACATTAAGATAAGTAAAAACTGTCACATATCATGTGTGTTTCAGACCGACTTCATTCTGAACACCATGAGATCTGATTTGAGAGGAGCAAAACAATGACAGATTTTTACACTTTGGTTGGTTCCGCCCCAAAAGGCCGCTTTGATGGTATTGAACGCAGCTATAGCGTCGATGATGTCATGCGACTGCGTGGCTCCATGCCGATCCGGTATACACTGGCAGAAGCGGGCGCAAACAGGCTCTGGCAACTCATCCATCAAGAGGATTTCGTCAACGCGCTGGGGGCATTGTCCGGCAATCAGGCAATGCAGATGGTGCGCGCGGGGCTGAAGGCCATTTATCTGTCCGGCTGGCAGGTTGCAGCCGATGCCAATACGGCCTCAGCCATGTATCCCGACCAGTCGCTTTATCCTGCCAATGCCGGGCCGGAACTTGCCAAACGCATCAACAAGACACTGCAACGGGCTGACCAGATCGAAACCTCCGAGGGAAAAGGCCTTTCCGTCGAAGACTGGTTTGCGCCGATCGTTGCCGATGCCGAGGCCGGTTTCGGAGGGCCGCTCAACGCTTTTGAGATCATGAAAGCCTATATTGAGGCGGGTGCCGCAGGTGTCCATTTCGAAGACCAACTGGCATCGGAGAAGAAATGCGGTCATCTGGGCGGCAAGGTTCTGATTCCGACAGCGGCCCATATCCGCAATCTGACGGCCGCCCGTCTGGCGGCCGATGTCATGGGCGTGCCATCGCTTGTGATTGCCCGCACAGATGCCGAGGCCGCCAAGCTCCTGACCTCGGATATTGATGAGCGCGACCGACCATTTGTCGATTATGATGCAGGCCGAACAGCAGAAGGCTTTTACCGGGTTCGAAATGGCCTGGAACCCTGCATTGCCCGTGCTATTGCCTATGCGCCCTATTGCGACCTCATCTGGTGCGAGACATCCAAACCCGATCTGGAGCAGGCGCGTAGATTTGCCGAAGGTGTTCGCAGGCATCACCCGGACAAGCTGTTGGCCTATAATTGCTCTCCATCCTTCAACTGGAGACAAAATCTGGATGAGGCGACGATCGCGAAATTCCAGCGCGAGCTGGGAGCGATGGGCTACAAGTTTCAGTTCATAACACTGGCCGGTTTCCATCAACTAAACCACGGCATGTTCGAGCTTGCCCGCGGCTATAAGGACCGGCAGATGGCGGCCTATTCCGAGCTCCAGCAGGCTGAATTTGCCGCAGAAGCCAACGGATACACCGCCACCAAGCACCAGCGCGAAGTCGGCACCGGCTATTTTGATGCTGTCTCCATGGCGATTACCGGCGGAACCGGCTCAACCACGGCCATGGGTGAATCCACCGAATCCGCGCAGTTCCAGGCTGCAGAATAAACCGAACCAGCAGCCGTTTCGAAGAGGAGCGGAGCGGCCCTGCATTCAAAATGAGGAGGAAAAAGACATGACACCGAAGCTCAACGTGAAGGAACGTGCCGAAGCACAGACAACGCGGATGACGACAGAGCAGCAAGCAGCCATCCGCATGATTGCCAATGATCTGCACCGGCTGAACCAGTCGGTCATGCGGGCGGTTGACGCGGGCATTTCTGTCGAACTGATCCGCTCTGCCCGCCACCATTGCGGCAAGGGGAGTTGGGGCGACCTGCTGACACCGCTGATTATCGCCGGTCCGGTTGACGAACCGGCCATGGAGGACAGCGAACACTGAAACCGACAGAGGCCGTTCTTTGCCGGCGGCGGGTCTATGCCCGCCCCGGCAGGACATCAGGTATTGGAAGCGGGAAACCAAGCGGTATCGAGATCCGAATGGCGATCAAAGAAGTCGCACATTTCGGCAAGACGTGCCTCCTGCAGAATGCGGATTGTGCCGTTGTACCGCTCAATCAGCCCTTCCTTCTCAAGAGCGGTGAAACTCCTGCTGACATAAACATTGGTCAGCCCGAGAATGTCTGAAATCTCTGTCTGATTGAGCGGGAGATTAAACGTATCTGTCACGGACTTATTGGCAATTCTTAAGCGAGCCAGCATATCCAGCACCAGATAGGCGATGCGCTCACGCGCACTCATCCGCCCCATGGCCCGCAGAAAATCAATCAGGATCACCTGATTGCGGATCGACAGTGTGAACAGCAGTGCCGAAAGCTGCTGCGCATCCCGAAACACCTTCTTGAGCGCGACCTTCGGAAACGGACAAAGACATACATCCTCAGCGGCGCGCAACACGGTTGTCGTTTCATGAAACGCAATATCGGGAAAACCGACAATATCGCCCGGATGATGGATTTCAACAATCTGGCGACGGCCATCCATCAGGTCGGTATAGCTATAAAGCCAGCCTCTTTTGACAACGTAGAGGTTCGCATTGCGCTCTCCCCCCTGATAAACTTCGTCCTGACGCTTAAATATACGCTCATCACGTTCCAGTTCGGCGAGATTTTCAAGTGAAGTCTGATCGAGCGTGACATAATGAGATAGTTTCTGAATCAGACAGCTTTTTGCCGCTTCACTCATTGTACACCCCTGATCGTCGGCATCGCGCCTGTGAGGCCGTTCGAAAAACGCCCCTTAACCCCTGAATTCAAAGGCTTAGCCTTTTACGGCGCAAAAGGGAATATGCAGCTTAGTGCAGAAACAAAGTTATTCGAAAACAACAAACAGCAACTGTTTGCACCAGAAGCGACGAACCAGTAACTGATGCGCTATTTCACAAGCACGTCTGTGCGAACCTGAAACCGGGCCGGGTCATAAATCGCCTGCGATATCTCGATCAACTCGTCATTATGGCTGTAAAGATCGGCATCAATCTGTAAAGCAGGCGCATCAGGTGACAGACCGATGGCATCAGCGGCAATCGGCGGACAGACAACGGCGTTGACGCTTTGCGATACACGGACAACCGGGCGGCTGAACATCTCCTCAATCAACGCATAAATGGAGCCGACATTATGCCGTGAAAGCGAAGGCTCTATACCGGCATAAGGGCCGGATACGAACATCCTGGTCCAGTTGAACGGCCTCAAACGGCCCGGAATACGCCGCACGCCCACGACTTCGAGCCAGTAGCCTGTCGGACTTTCGCGCCCGCCCAGTGCCGGATCGGAGTGATTTTCGATATGCCGTGAGGTCCAGATATCCAGAACGGTTTCACGCGTGACGCGCATCAATTCAGGCATACCATTGGTCGCCATCCGAAAATGCTGCTGCGGAACCTGAGAGGCGACAATCGTACCGACCCGTTTGCGCCGTGCCACCAGCCCCTCGGATTCAAGCTCGCTCAAGGCCCGACGCAATGTCGTCCGGCTCACACCCCGCTCGGCAGCGAAATCCACTTCGGGCGGAAGCCGGTCGCCGACTTTCCAGCGTCCTGATACGATTTCGTCGCGGAGAGAACGTGTTAGAAGCTTGTGACGGGGTGCACTCATTTCATCTTTCCAGGCAACCAGAGAGCAATCTCCGGGAATATCGCCAGTAGCAGGGCAAAACCGACGAGAATGAGAAAAAACGGAAAGACCGCGCGGACGAGGTTTCCGACTTTCTCACCGGTCTGCGCCTGAATGACGAACAGGTTGAAACCAATTGGTGGCGTTATTTGCGATATTTCTACCGCAACTACAACAAAAATGCCAAACCAAATCGGATCAAAACCAGAAGATGTAACCAATGGTAGAGTAATCGGCAGCGTCATAACAATGATTGAAGTGCCATCCAGAAACATGCCGATCAGCACATAAAAAACCAGAAGCAGGGCAATCAGCGCAAACGGAGCCAGGTCAAGTGCCGCAATCCACCCTGCGACAGCGCGGGGCAAGCCGAGAAAGCCGAGAGATGCATTCAAAAGCGCAGCCCCCATAAGAATAAGCCCCATCATCGCGCTAGTGCGCACCGCGCTCTTTCCGGCAATGGCGAGATTTCTAAAATTCAGTTCGCCACGAAAAGCCGATAGAATGATCGCGCCCAGCACACCGACAGACGCCAGCTCGGTCGGGCTGGCAAGTCCCAGATACAAGGCACCCATGATACCGGCAATCAAAGCCACCATCGGCCCGATATCGCGGAGACCGCGCCAGCGCTCAGCCCAGCTGAAACTTCCTGCAGTTTCACGACTGCCGGAAAGACTGTGATGGACGGCGATATAGGTGCTGTAAAGCACAGCAAGCAGCAATCCAGGCACGATACCGGCAACAAAAAGCCTCAGAATGCTCTGCTCCGAGATCACCCCATAGATGATCATGATGATGGACGGCGGAATGAGAAAACCAAGCGTGCCTGCGCCTGCCAGCGATCCGATCGCCAATTTCCGGTCATAGCCGCGGGCAAAAAGCTCGGGCAGCGTCACCCTTCCGACAATCGCCGTCGTGGCAGCGGACGAACCGGAGACGGCAGCAAAGAGCGTGGATCCGGCAACATTGACATGCACCAGACCGCCGGGCAGACGGCTAACCCACGGTGCGAGTCCGGAAAACAGGGAACGCCCGAGCCTTGCCGTCACCAGTATGTCGCTCATCAGAATGAAGAGTGGCAGCGCCAGCAATTCCTGCGCTGTCCCGGCCTGCCACATCAGCTTTCCCGCAAACGCTTCGAGCGGAATATTGGGTTTGTAGACCGACAACAAAATGTAGCCGACACCGAACAGCGAAAGCCCGACCCAGACCGACCCCAGAAGCAAAACCGCAAATAGCAGGACAGTGACAAGCGCGATTTCAATCACCGGCAATCTCCCCGGTTTCGTGCAGCTCCGGCTCTTCACGAATGACCAGACGCACAAGCCGGGCCATCAGAGCGAGCACAAACTCCACAGCTCCGGCAACGGCCAGTGACTGTGGGATCGCAAGCGGCGTATTCATATAACTCGGCTGCCTCAGCCCGCGCTCAAACGAGGTCAGAAAGGTCGTCCAGAATGCCTCAAGCATGAAAACAGCCAGAACAATGGCAACAACCGTCGCAATAATCTCGATGCTGCGGCTAAAGTCTGGACCACCGCGCGACAACAAAAGCGTGACGCGAACCTGCTTGCCATGGCGGAGCGCGGGGCCAAGACCGAGGAGAAACACGCCCGCCATCGCAAACCCGGAATACTCCCACGAGAACGCCAGACTTTGGTTAAGAAAGCCGCGGCTGAACACTTCGCCCAGCATCATCGCGCAGAAAGCGTAGAGCAGGACGGTCGCCACAAATTCTGAAATACGGGCCGTCCAGTCCGTGAATAAAAGAAAGGCGCGGATCATGCTTGCACTTCTTGCTAGGAGCGGAACGCCAGCCAGAAGCCGGCGCACCGCATTTTGTTACTTGCCAGCAGCTTCGGTGTACTGCTCGATGATTGGTCCGGCTTCGGGCACGCGTTCCACGAAATCCGCCCACATTGCCTGACCGGCTTCAGACATGGTCTGCTTCATGCTGGCATCGGCTTCTGTCACGGTCATGCCGTTTTCAATAAGAATGTCGGTTTTCCCGTCATCTTCAGCCGCGCTCATCGCCCAGAATTCAGACTCCATGGCTTCGGCGACATCCATAATCGCCTGCTGTTCATCGTCCGTAAGCGCATCCCAGGCATCAAGACTCACAGTCACGGCATCGGTCGATGTCGACCACTGCAACGGATTGAAATAGGACGTCGAATCCCAGAGCTTGCCGTCCACACCGGACGAAGTTGACGTGGCAACGCCGTCAATAGTTCCGGCTGCCAGTGCCGGTACGACATCGCCCCATGGCATTTCCAGCGGTGCTGCACCAAGACGGGTCAGAAACTCAAAACTAGCCGGATTGAACGCCCGGATGCGCTGTCCATCAAGGTCGGCAGCTGATGTTATTGGCTCTTTCGAATACAACCCCGGTGAAGGCCATGGGACGTAATACAGAATCTTCTGATTATGCGCTTTGGCGATCTCCTGATAGACGGGATCAGCAACCTCAAGGAAAGTCGCCATCTCATCCTGTCCCTGGATCAGATAGGGCAATGTATCGATCGACAGAAGTGGCTCCTCGCCAGCTTGCAGGAACAGCAGGAAATCAGCCATCTGAACAATACCGGTTTCAACGGCCGACATGCTCTGGCTGCCGCTGACGCCGATTTCTCCGGCATTGAGAACATTGATCTTGACGGCACCGTCGGTGGCTTCATCCACGGCCTCGGCAAACTCCCGGGCCGCCTGAGCCTGAAAATTGGAGTCCGGCCACGGTGTCGTAAAGTCCCAGCTTGTCTCAGCCAGAGCCGTTGATCCGTAAAGCGCCGTTATAGCGCCGAATACCAGTGCGTTGCATTTCCTCATGCGCTGTTTCTCCTTTGCGATGAACAGGCTGCGCCCCTGCCCCCTAATTATTATCTTTGTTTTTCATGTCATGATGATCCGCAGCCTTGCTGCTGACAAGGCCTCGCCTGAGATCCTGTTCCAGCTTCTCGGCGCTGCGCTTTTCGGGCGGGCCGAAACCACCGCCACCGGGCGTTTGCAAAATCAGCTCTTCTCCAGCAGGAATCGCGTAAAGCCCTTTGCTGGTGATAGAGGTTCCGTCGGAAATCGACGCCTGCCCCGGAGCTCCCGGAAGCCCGCCATCGCGCCCGGCAGCGCCTTTTTTAAGACGCTCGAATGCCGCCGCCGAAAGGTTCAGGCGCTGACCGCGACTTGAGCGGACCCGGATTTTCTGCCCCAATCCACCACGAAACGTCCCTGCGCCACCACTGTCAGGGGCAAATTCCTTCTGTGTAAAGATCAGCGGCGCTGCTGTCTCTGCAATCTCAACAGGAACACTGCCCACACCTGATGGAAATGCGGTCGTCGAAAGTCCGTCGGAGGCAGGGCGCGCGCCCATGCCGCCAAGCGCCACATTCAACGAGGCAAAAGCCCCCTCACCTTCAGCGGAAATTGCCAGAACCCACAAAGCACCGGCACTTTCAGCCAGAATACGCCCTGGCATCGCTTTGGCAAGACAGCCCAGCATGAGATCCGGCAAAGCCTGCCCGACAACGTGACGCGCCGTAACAGGCCATGGCCGCTCGGCGCTGACAACAAGCCCGGGCTCAGCATCAATGCGGATTGGCTCAAGCGAGGCATGGTTGTTCGGCACATCTGGCGCAACGGCCACCTTGATGCCGAAGGACGCATAGGCCTGACTATAGCTCAGCGGGCAGTTGATACCTTTGTCGATAGCGGGCGATGAACCGGAAAGGTCAACGCTGATTGTTCCGTCCTTCACCACCATCCGGGCTTTTAACCGGATTGGCTTGTCATATCCGTCAAGCTCGGCCTCAGCGCAGTATTCTCCGGGTGGGACCTCGGCAATCGCAGCGTGAGTGGCGCGCGCTGATCTTTCGAAAATAAAGTCTGCCA
Source organism: Martelella mediterranea (assembly GCF_004342225.1). Taxonomy (GTDB): domain Bacteria; phylum Pseudomonadota; class Alphaproteobacteria; order Rhizobiales; family Rhizobiaceae; genus Martelella; species Martelella mediterranea_B. The sequence goes on from NZ_SMAR01000002.1 coordinate 124,723, forward strand.
GTGATCCCAGCGACGACATGTTATATTCGTCCATCAGCGCGACCAGCCGCTTGCGCCCCTCATCATTGCAGCTCATCAGCGAGACAATATCGCCGCGTGCTTCACGTGGAACACGCGAATTGGCCGCCACAAGTGCCAGAAGCTCATCATTGATGACACCTTCACGGCGCAGCTTCGTCACCGGTATGGTCACACCTTCCTCAAAAACCGAGCGGGCTTCTGCCGACCAGCCGAGACCGCCAATATCAACGACATGGCAGGTGGAAGCGATATAGCCGACGATCATCTGATCTTTAAAAACCGGCGTGACCACCACAAAGTCAAACACATGCCCTGCACCCAGCCACGGATCATTGGTAACCAGCACATCGCCGTCTTTCAGCGTTTCGGGCGGCGCGTAGGCCAGCATCGCCAGAACCGATCTGGCCATTGTGTTCACATGGCCCGGCGTTCCCGTGACGGCCTGCGCCATCATCCGGCCTTCGGCATCGAATATGCCTGCGGAAAGATCGCCGGCCTCGCGCACAATTGCGCCGAAAGCAACGCGCAACAAAGCGTTCGCCTGCTCTTCACAAACAGAAATCAGCCGGTTCCACATCACATTCATGGCGATGATATCGGCATCGGAAAGGTCGCTCTTGCCCTGAAACGTCATTGGCTGGCCTCCCGTTCGAGCACGATATGTCCAAATGGATGGAAAACACCACGCCAGCCGGTTGGCGTATAGGTTGTCGTCTGGTCTTCAGAAACGAGCGCCGGGCCTGCAAACGAAGCGCCTGCAGCCGCATTGTGCCGAAGTACCTGCCCCGCCTCAACCATTCCGCCAGCTGATGTTTCGAACAGAGGCACCCGCGCATTTACTGTCGCAGGATGAAGCTTTCCGGCCATGGGCCTCTCAGCTGTTGGCTGCTCAGGCCCCTTTGCGGTCAGTGTCAGAGCGACCAGCTCAATGGCGTTGTCGCGCATAGCTGATCCATATACGGCGTGATAGGTTTCGACAAAAGCTTGCATCATCACCGCAACATCGGCTTCACTTTCCACAGGCTTCGGCAATGCAACCCGCAAAGCATGCCCCTGCCCCTCGTAGCGCAGCTCAGCCGCCAGCACGATTTCGGCCGTGCCGGTTCCTTTAAGGGCCGGAGCAACAACTGCCAGCGCTTCGTCGGCCATTTCCGCCTGCAGCGCTGAAAGCCGGGCGATATCAATCTGGTCCGTTGAGGCAAGAACGCTGCGCGCCACTTCATAGGCAATCGGGGCGCTTAAAAAACCAACGGCCGAGCCCACGCCCGCAAATGCAGGAATAACGACCTTGGAGATGCCGAGTTTTTCAGCGATACGCACGGCGTGCAGCGGACCGGCACCACCGGATGCCATCAGCGTGTATCGCGAAACATCCTTGCCACGCTCAATCGCGTGTACGCGTGCGGCATTGGCCATGGCCTCCTCGCCGACCTCGACAATGCCTGCGGCGGCCCAGCCTTGACCACTCATACCCAATGGCTCGGCAACATTTCTGCTGACAGCATTTTCAGCCAGATCACGACGGAGGTTCAGTCGTCCGCCCGCGAACCCGTCTGGCAACAGTTTGCCCAAAACGACGTTGGCATCCGTGATCGTTGCATCGCTTCCGCCAAGACCGTAGCAGGCAGGACCTGGCACAGCGCCTGAACTTTGCGGACCGACGGCAAGACGCCCGAGCCTGTCACGCCGGGCGATGGATCCGCCACCGGCCCCGATCTCCACCAGTTCTGTGGTCGGAATGCGCACAGGCAGGCCACTGCCTTTCTTGTTGCGCCAGGCCCGTGCAATCTCAAAGCGTCGTGCCGTATCAGGCGTTCCAGCATCGAGAAAACAGATCTTGGCTGTGGTTCCGCCCATATCCAGCGCCAGCATGTGCTCAATTTCAAGCTCGCGGGAAACCCGCGCTCCAAGCGCGACACCACCCGCCGGCCCTGATTCCAGCAGGCGGATCGGCATGCGTGCCGCCTGTTCCACAGTCGTGAGCCCGCCACCAGACAGCATCAGCATAAATTCACCGGAAAAGCCACGCAAACGAAGCGCGTCGTCGAACCGGTGCAGATAGCGGGACATCAAAGGCCGGACATAGGCATTGGCGCAAACGGTGGAGAACCGTTCATATTCACGGATTTCCGGCGACACTTCGCTGCTGAGGCAGATCGTCACCTCAGGATCGAGACGTCTTGAAAGCCAGTCTGCGACGCGGCGTTCGTGCGCGTCATTCGCAGTTGAATGCAGAAAGCCGATAGCAACCGCCTCGACGTTCTCCCTTTTCAACACGTCCGCAATGCGATCAATCTCAGCCTCATCAGGCTCTGTCAGCGGCTGGCCATAAGCGTCCATACGCTCTTTAACCGGAAGCCGCAGTTCTCGTGGCACCAAAGGCTCAGGAAGTTCAATATCGACATCATATTGATCGAAGCGGCGTTCATAGGCCATCTCCAGCACATCACGAAAGCCTTCCGTGGTGATCAGCGCAGTTCGGGCACCGCGCCTTTCAATGAGCGCATTTGTCGCCAGTGTCGTTCCGTGGACAACGGTTGAAAGCGAGCTGAAAGAGACGCCAGATGCATCAAGCAAAGCCGATGCACCTTCCATCGCCGCGACCTCAGGTGTCTGCGGCGTCGTCAGGACTTTCAGTGAGGTGAGGCCACCACTTTCCAGAACGATGTCTGTGAATGTGCCGCCAATATCGATCGCAAGTCTGTTCATGCTCTTATTAGTACGTACATTTCAAGGTGCGTCAATCACAGCCCGGATATTCGTTCAACTTTTCCGTAAAAGATTGAACCACTATAGCATGTCGCCAGACACCCGCATCATTAGACTTCAACTGGAAACAAGAAAGCCGGCCACCTGATGGCAACCGGCTGAAGAACTTACAGCATCGTGCATCCGAATGGATGCACGATGCTGTAATGTTGTATCTGTTAGCTGCGCGGTTCGTTCCGCAATCCCTGCACAATCGAGAAACATGCCAGAAGCAGGATGATTGTGAATGGGAAACCGGTTGAAACAGCCATCGCCTGCAAGGCAGCCAGTCCGCCCCCCAAAAGCAGTGCGATTGCGACAAGGCCCTCAAACGTTGCCCAGAAAACACGCTGCGGCACCGGCGCATCGACCTTACCGCCAGCAGTGATTGTATCGATAACGATTGAGCCGGAGTCAGACGATGTCACAAAGAATACGATCACCAGAACGATCCCGATGAAGGATGTGATCGCCTGAAGCGGAAGAGCTTCCAGCATCACAAAGAGCTTCAGCGAAAGCGGTGCCTGAGCCAGCGCTTCGTAATTGTTGACGATGATTTCGCGGATAGCCGTGTCACCAAAGACCGTCATCCAGATCACGGAGACAACCGAAGGAATGACCAGAACACAGGTCACGAACTCACGAACAGTACGGCCGCGCGACACACGCGCAATAAACATGCCCACAAACGGCGACCAGGAGATCCACCATGCCCAGTAAAACGCCGTCCAGCCGTGCAGGAAGTTTTTGTCTGTCCGCCCAAAGGGATTGGCAAGCTCCGGCAGATAGCGACCATACTCATAAAGATTGGAGAAAAAGCCGCTGATAATCGCCCAGGTCGGACCCACGATAACGACGAACATCATCAAAAGGAAAGCCAGCCCCATATTGATCTCTGACAAGCGCTTAACACCCGAATCCATACCCGCAACGACTGATATCAGCGCGACCCCGGTAATCGCGAGGATCAAAATCACCTTGGAATAGTCATTCACCGGCATGCCGAAGATATGATTGAGCCCGGAAGCCGCCTGTTCTGCGCCAACACCCAATGAGGTGGCAAGACCAAACAAAGTTGCGAGCACAGCCAGAATATCGATGATATGGCCGGTCCAGCCCCACACGCGCTCGCCGAAGATCGGATAAAAGACCGAACGGACCGACAAGGGCAGCCCCTTGTTGTAGGCAAAAAGCGCAAGCGCGAGGCCAACGACGGCATAAATCGCCCACGGGTGAAGCGCCCAATGGAAGATCGTGGCGGCCATCGCCAGACTACGGGCCTCAGCCTCGTTTCCCGGTGCGCCTCCCAAAGGCGCCCAGCTTTCAGGAGCGCCTGCATTTGCCGCCACGGAACTGGTATAATGCGAGATCGGCTCAGACACGCCATAAAACATCAGCCCGATGCCCATACCGGCGGCAAACAGCATCGCAAACCAGCCGGAGTAAGAATAGTCTGGCGTTGCGTCTTCACCACCTAGCCGGATTTTGCCGTAGGGCGAGAAAATCAGAAATATGCCGAGAAGAACGAAAATGTTCCCGGCCAGAAGAAAGAACCAGTCGAACGTTGATGTCAGCCAGTCACGCATGCCGTTAAACAGAGAGGCGGCTTCCTGCTGGAATGCCAGCGTCCCCATAACAAATGCGACGACCATGAGTCCGGAAACGAGAAAAACCGGGTTATGAACATCAAGGCCGAACGGACCGATATTGGTGGTAATATTGTCCTGACCGATCTCGTAATCGGTGTCGATAACCTCCGTTTCACCTTCTGGCTCGGGAATACCCGTGTCGCTCATATGTTCTCTCCTGTTTGAATTCCAGTTTCAAATGGCACTGACCGACGCAAAAGCCAGTCTTCCCCCGCACCTTTTTGAACAGATAACTTATATTCAACCGCCCTTTTGCCGCACGACCCGGTGCCTTGCGTTCCCAAGGGCCTCTCTATGGCTCAGCCACGCACGAGGAAAATCGAAGCGCTGGTGTGTGTTGCCACCTGTCCGCCATGTGAGTGCATGAAATGATCTCCCAGTCTGGGAACATGTGTCGCCATAACAACGAGATCACATCCGGTTTCTGTGATTGCGTCAGCAAGGTTCCGGTTCATATCGACAGCAGGATCGTGAGAAATCACAACGTAACTTTCGGCAGAAATGCCATACTCGCGAGCCTGGGCCTCACAGAAAGCCTTGAGCCGCGCCGCGTATTCGCGCGGATTGTGCCCCAGAGAACCCGGCGCAGACGAAGTCACACCAACATAGACAACCGGCGCATCAAAGTGTTTTGACATATCGGCAGCCACTGACAGGCCCCGGTTCAGCTTGTCGACATGTGCCAGGTCGACTGGCACCATAATCTTTGAAAACATATACTATTCCGGTCCCCGGCCGGTCTCGATCCTGAGCGTTGAACTACGCCCGTTCATCCAGATAATTTCTGCATCCGGGCGTGTATTACCCGGATGTACTGTGCGTCAAAAATTTAACTTTTGTTGAATTAACATGGCCGGAACAACCACGCAAATCAACCTTATCACACAAAATCAATTTAAGGTTGTAGTGGTGCCGAAGCCTTTGCCATCTCGGGCCGGACCGTGTGGCAAATGATCGGCAGACGCCTAATGGCGAAGAGCGTAATCGTGCTTCAGGAAAGACTGGTAGGCATCTTCAATGCCATCTTCGAGGGTTATTTCGGGAGTCCAGCCCATGGACCGCAGCTTCCCTGAATCCATCAGTTTACGCGGTGTTCCATCCGGCTTTGAAAGATCGTGAACAATCTGCCCCTTAAAACCGACGACGCGGCAAACGAGTTTTGTGAGTTCCAGAATCGATATTTCGCTTCCCGAGCCGACATTGACATGGTCATAGCCGGAATAATGTTTCAGAAGAAAAGTCAGTGCATCGGCGCAGTCATCCGCGTGCAGGAATTCCCGCAAGGGCTTGCCGGTTCCCCATACCGTGATTTCTTTCGCTCCGGCTTCTTTGGCCTCATGCGCTTTCCGGATAAGGGCGGGCATAACGTGGCTGGCGTTCAGATCGTAATTGTCACCGGGCCCATAAAGATTGGTCGGCATTGCCGAAATATAGTCACGTCCGTGCTGCTTGCGATAAGCCTGCGCAAGCTTGATACCCGCGATCTTCGCAATCGCATACCACTCATTCGTGGGCTCAAGAGCGCCGGTGAGCAGCGCATCTTCACGGATCGGCTGAGGGGCCATTCTTGGATAGATGCAGGACGATCCGAGAAAAAGAAGGCGTCCGACATCATTGCGGTGTGCAGCCTCGATGATATTCGTCTCGATCATCAGGTTATCGTACAAAAAATCAGCGGGGTAGGTATCGTTGGCCCAGATCCCTCCGACCCTTGCAGCCGCAATGACAATAGCGTCCGGTCTCGCATCGGCGACAAAAGCTTCAACCGAGGCCTGGCGCCTCAGGTCAACAATCTCGCGCCCGGCGGTAATGGTCTTACAGGATTCGCGTTCAAGTCTGCGGACAATGGCAGAGCCAACCATGCCGCGGTGCCCGGCAACCCAGACCCGCTTTCCTGAAAGATCATACCCCATAGCGCCGAACCTCGTTTAAACGCTTTGTATCCGCATTATCTGAAAGAGCATCAGCCCTCAAAACTCACCGGCAGGTCCAATCCATGCTGCTTCAGCAAGGCATGACGCTGTGCGGTTTTATAATCCGATGCAACCATTTCAGCACACATCTCACGCGCGGTAATCTCCGGAACCCAGCCGAGTTTTTCTCTGGCTCTGGACGGGTCGCCCAGAAGGGTATCCACCTCAGCTGGCCGAAAGTAACGCGGATCGATGCGGACAATGACATCTCCTGGTTTCACATCCGGAGCGAGGTCACCTTCCACTGCGGAAACAATGCCGGTTTCCTCCACACCGCTCCCGGAAAACTCTATGGAAATTCCAAGATCCGCAGCAGCCCAGGTGATAAATTCCCGAACGGAGTACTGTTTTCCAGTGGCAATCACAAAGTCTTCCGGCTCATCCTGCTGAAGCATCATCCACTGCATACGGACATAATCTTTTGCATGTCCCCAATCGCGCATGCTATCGATATTGCCCATGAACAGACAGGTTTCCAGCCCAAGCGCGATATTGGCAAGACCACGCGTAATTTTGCGCGTCACAAACGTCTCACCGCGGCGCGGGCTTTCATGATTGAAAAGGATGCCGTTGCAGGCGTAGACCCCATAAGCCTCACGATAGTTCACCGTGATCCAGTAGGCATAGAGCTTCGCAACAGCATAGGGAGAACGTGGGTGAAACGGTGTCGTCTCGCGCTGCGGCGTTTCCTGCACAAGCCCGTATAGCTCGGAGGTTGAAGCCTGATAAAAGCGCGTCGTCTTATCGAGCCCGAGAAACCGGACCGCTTCCAGAAGGCGCAAAGTCCCGACCGCATCAACATCGGCGGTATATTCCGGCGCCTCAAATGACACGGCGACGTGCGACTGCGCACCAAGATTATAAACCTCATCCGGCTTTATGTCGCTGAGCAGGCGTGTCAGACTGGAGGTATCCGACAAGTCGCCGTAATGAAGCTTCATACCAGCCGCACCGCTGTGAGGATCCTCATAGAGATGATCGATGCGCTGCGTGTTAAACAGGGATGACCGGCGCTTGATGCCGTGCACCTCGTAGCCCTTCTCAAGCAGGAGCTCGGTCAGGTAAGAGCCATCCTGCCCTGTTATGCCTGTAATCAGCGCCTTCTTCATGACCGACCGCCTCTTCTTTTTCAGCCGCCCACGGCTTGCTCAACCGCTGACGGAACAGCTGCCTTTTCGCCGTCCGGCAATGAAGCCCTTTTCGGCCGGCATTCAAGAACCGGCAGACGCAAAGCCTTTGGAGACCCGCTGGACGCCCAGAGCAACCAGTATCAGTAATCAGTTTTGGTTCTCTTCAAGCTGCGGCAGGATCTGCAGCTCATAGAGACGCCGGTATGGACCGTCATGGGATAGCAGCTCTTCCTGACGTCCCTGCTCCAGGATCTTGCCGTTCTCCAGCACGACGATGTTGTCAGCCGAAGTAATCGTCGCAAGACGATGCGCAATGACAATGGTCGTTCGGTTTTCCGTCAGGCGTTTGAGCGCATCCTGCACCTGCGCTTCTGCGTGAGAGTCGAGCGCGCTCGTTGCCTCATCGAGAATTAGGATGTCTGCATCGCGCAGCATTGCGCGTGCAATCGCGATCCGCTGTTTTTGACCACCGGAAAGATTCCCGCCATTTTCACCAACCGGTGAATTATAGCCATTCGACATATGCATGATGAAGTCATGCGCGTTGGCTGATTTTGCGGCCTCAATCACTTCCTCTTCTGTCGCGCCTTCACGTCCAAGAGCAATGTTCTCAAGGATGGTTCCGTTAAACAGAAAGGTATCCTGTCCGACATAAGCCATGTGATTGCGCAGCGATTCAAACGAAATCTCACGCAGATCAAGACCGTTCACACGAATTGAACCCTGCTCCGGATCGAACAGGCGCATGACGAGATTGATGATCGTCGACTTGCCGCCACCCGAGGCACCAACCAGGGCCGTGGTTTTACCCGCCGGAAACGACAGATTGAGATTTTCAAACAGCGGTTTCTTGGGGTCGTAAGAAAATCCGACATTCTCGAACTCGATATCCCCGTGACCAGCAGGAACCGGTTGTGCGTCAGGTTTTTCCTCGAGGCGGATTGGATGATCCTTAAGCTCATACATCATCCGAACGCCAACCATTGCGGCTTCCAGATTAATGCGCATCCGTGCCAGCCGTTTTGCAGGCTCATAAGCCAGGAGAAGCGCTGTGATGAAAGACATCAACTCGCCAGGTGTCTTGCCACCATCGACAACCCAATACCCGCTCAGAGCGATAACACCGGCAATCGCCAGTCCGGACAGGGTTTCCATCATCGGTGAGGTTGCAGCAGAAAGCCGAGCAATAGAGTTTGCACGCTGTTCAACCTGTGACACATATTTGTCCATACGCTCACGCATGTAACCTTCAAGACCGAAAGCCTTGATAATGCGAACGCCAATGGTCATTTCCTGAACATTCTGGATGATCATACCGAGCGAGGCGAGCTCCTGCTGCATGATCGCACGCACTTTGAGGGTGAGATGCCGGATCCCCCAAAACGCCAGCGGCCCGATGATAATTGAAACAATTGTCAGCATCGGCTGCTGAATGACCATAACCGCCATCAGGCCGATCAACGAGAACAGGTCCCGCACAGCAGACGTCAGCACGAGGTCCATCACAGTCCTTGCAGCCTGCGCGTTGTTGGTCAGGCGCATGACCAGTTCAGAAGACGGGAACCTCATGAAAAAGTTCAGATCCTGCTTCAAAATCCGATCAAAAATGGTCTTCTGAGCCGTGGCAATAATACTGTTTCCGGCCTTGCTCAGAATGACCATCTGGAAATAAGTTGCGACCCCTTTGACAATGAAAATGCCAGCAACGCCAACAGCCAGCGATAACACCCGCTGCATGTTCTGCGAGACCACCGTTTCATTCACGATGTCTTTCATGATCCAGGCGGAAAGCGAGGTCATGCCGGCAACGATCAGCATGGCAATCGTCGCCAGACCATACCAGGGCGCCTGCGCCTTCAGATTTTCCGAAAGCAACCGGTATAGCAGGCTGCGATTGGCGATCGGGATAAAACGCGCGGCCAGTGAAGCACCTATACGCGCAAATAAACGTGAGCCGGCATTATCGGTTTTGGTCTGCATAAGCATGATTGTTCGGGCGCCTTTAAAAACTGAGCAATTGCACGGCGTTGCGCTTCGCCACCTGATCTTCGCAATCTGACGCGACTGATAGGCCAATCGCCTTGCGTGAGCAAGCAATTGTTGATCGTACAGGTGCAAAGGAGCTCCGCCGCTGTGACAATTCCGCCGCGCCTACCCCTTCAGAAACAGGATCTCCGGCTTATCACCACCTTTCAGATGTGAGCGACGTTCACGCATGACTTTAAGAACTTTCGGCTCGCCCGGCAGCAGTGTGAAGCAATTGTCAGAATAGACACTATCGCCGCCGTGATCATAGGTCACGAAGAGTGCAGGGCGCTCGGCCTTTAGAATAATCCGGCGTTCTCCCTCCTCCTCGATAACCTCTGAGGTAATCCCCGGATCGCCGAACCGATAGTGTTTCGGACGGTGCGGCAGGTACTCGTTCTCGCCAAGCAGCTGACCAGCGCTGTCATACCAGTCGAAAACCAGAAAGACGCTTTCCGGCAGAGCTTCAACCGATATCCGGGTCACCGCAGCAACATCTGAAGGTGTCGTCAAAACATCATGGCGTCCAATCTCCTCAATGCTGTTGCTGTTGATATCGACACTGCGAATGCGCACGGAGATATTCCGGTTTTCGGCCAGATCCGATATCGCATGCAGCACGATTTCACCTGTTTCAGCATCGGGCTGCGCAGTCACCAGAATGTCGGCGTAAAAACGGCGTGCGAGGTAATGCGTTGTCTTCCAACCGCCGCCATATTCAAGGCTGGCCCAGCTTGCAACCGGCCAGGTATCATTGAGCTGCCAGTACAGCGTGCCCATCGTGCGCGGCTTGTTCGAGCGCCAGAATTCAATGGCTGTCTTCATGGCCAGTCCCTGACTGAGCTGGCTGAGATACACCATGTCATCGAAGCGCTCCGGGAAACGGAAATAGCGTGCTATCGTCTCAACGATACGGCTGTTTCCGCCTTCATTGCGCTGATGCACATCCATCACAGACGAGGAGACATTCCGGTCTTCAGGATCCGTGAAACTTTTCACCACGCGCATGGACGGAAACGACTGAAAGCCGAACTCAGAACAAAACCGCGGACGCACCGAACGATAGTGTTCGAAATCCTTCGCCGAGTGCCAGACATCCCAGAAATGCATGTCGCCGGAACGATCCTCGTGCCAGCCATCACCGAAATTCAGCCGGCCGACGGACGGTGAGGACGGCCAGAATGGGACGCCGGTTGCCTCATTTTCGAAAGCTTCTTCCAAAGCATGATTCAGCCGGTCGTAAATAGCGAGATAACGATCCCGGTCGCGCCGGGTTTCCGGATACCATTTCAACGCCCCGACAAGCTCGTTATCGCCACACCACAGTGCAATACTGGCAAAACGCGAGAGACGGCGCAGCTGCTGTCGTGCCTCTTTGCGCACCAGATCCAGCCAATGACGCTGATGGGCCGGATAAAGATTGCAGGCGAACATGAAGTCATGCCAGATCATCAGGCCAAGCTCATCACAAAGCTCGTAGAACCAGTCAGCTTCATACTGACCACCGCCCCAGATGCGGATCATGTTCATATTGGCATCAACCGCCGACTGAAGCAGATCTCTGACCTGTTCAGGTGTCGCGCGTTCCGGCAATGCGTCACCCGGTATCCAGTTGGCCCCCTTCATAAAGATCTCACGACCGTTGACCTGAAACGCAAACCGGTTGCCGATCGTATCCGCATCCGTCAAAAGCTTCACATCTCTAAGGCCGATGCGAAATTCACGCGTCTGACCGGCAATGGATGCATCCAGCTCATAGAAAACCTGTTCTCCCTGTCCGGAAGGCCACCACAGCGTCGGGTTTTCAATACGCGCTGTCAGTGTGATCTGATTATCTCCGGGCAGCGCATTGAGCGTTGCTGAAACTGTCTGGCCATCAATCGTCAGGCTTGCCTCTGACGAGCCGCCAGAAAACGCAAACACATGAAATGTAACATCCAGCTCAACAGCGCCGCCCTCATGGCGTTGCCGGACGGCAAGATCATCAAGCCGCAAATTCTCATTCCGGATCAGTGCGATATCACCATAAAAGCCCAATGGAGAAAGAGCGATGTTCCAGTCCCATCCGCCATGACACTGCGTCTTGCGCAGATAGTTCAAATGACCGATGCGGCTGTTTCCTTCCATATAGGGCGTCGGTATCTCGGAACCTTCCGCGCGTTTGCGGGCCTCCAGAGTGTTGGAGAGAAATCGCACTTCCAGCGTGTTTTCGCCGGCCACAAGATGATCACCAACCTCAAAATCATGACGCAGAAACTGGCTTTCGCATGTGCCAGCCTTCTGCCCGTTGACGAGGATTTCAGCCAGGCAGTCGACACTCTCAAAGCGCAGTGTGAAGTGGCCGTCAGCGACCTCGCCGAGGTGAAAGCGCTTGCGGGCAATCCAGATGGTTTCGTGAATCCAATCCAGACTGGTTTCATTGTCGCGCCAGTAGGGGTCCTCAATCAGGCCCGCGGCCAGAAGTGCAGAATGCACGTCGCCGGGAACATTGAGCGCAACCGGCGCTCCGCCTTTTTCCGGCTCAACTGTCCAGCCATCGTTAAGTTTGAGAATCTGCGGCAATGCTGCTGTCATGGAGGGACCCGTTTTCTTTGCTGCGTTTTCAAGTTCGTCAGGCTACAACCGGCGCCAATCGAGCTCCGGGACCAACAGTTTTAACCGTTTTATGATGTTTTGATGTAAACGCGAACCGTCCGGACAGTGTTTTTTTGCTTATTCGAACAGGCTTTCAAGCTGAATCAATGGTCAGCGCCGAACGCGCTGCAGATGCCAGCGCTTTGCCTCGCCCCCACCCCAGCGAAAACGGTGAGGCTGGTCAATAATATGCAAAGCGCGAAGAGCGATCGTAGGCTTGCAAAAAAGCCAGGCGGTCATCGCCAGATCAAATCCGTGGCGATTGTCAGATAGCGTTGCTGAAGGCTGCTGCAATCTCCGCCTTGCCCCATGCGATGAAGTGAGGGTTGGCGAAGTCACTGTCGTGTTGCTGACCGGTTTTGCCATAGCTGAAGGGCAGGCCTTCGGGATCATAGGTCATGCCACCGGCGGCGCGCAGAACGGCATCGCCTGCTGCCGTATCCCATTCCATAGTGCGGCCCATGCGCGGGTAGACATCCGCTGTACCATCGGCCAGAAGGCAGAATTTCAGCGAGGAACCGACCGAGACAATATGTGTCGCGCCGATTTCTTTCAGGTAAGCATCCGTTTCAGGCGTGTTGAATGAGCGGCTGGCAACGGCCGTCATCGCACCTTGCCGCACACGACACGCGATTGAAGCCGTTTGCACGGCCTTTCCATCGATGATTGTCAGCTTTTCAGCGCCGCCTTCGGTCGTGCGATAGGCAACACCCTTCGCCGGAGCATAGACAATGCCTGCAACGGGTGTACCGGCTTCGACCAGCGCGATATTGACGGTAAAATCTTCCCGGCGATTGACGAATTCCTTCGTGCCATCGAGCGGATCGACCAGAAAAAAACGGCCACCGGAAATGTCAGGCACATCGCCTGCCGAAACGGCTTCCTCCGCAACCACAGGAATATCCGGCCAATGTTCCTGCAGATGCTCAAGAATAATCGCCTCGCCGGCCTGATCGGCTACGGTGACCGGAGAGGCATCGTTCTTATAATCAACATCAAAATTGGTTCTGAACACCGACATGATCTTTTCGCCGGCTTCCAGCGCAGCTTGCAGCAGAATGTTTTCCATCATCACGTCAGTCTTCATTTTGAAAATGCGCGGTCAGATAATCATCGATCATACTTGCCAGATCAACGGGCTGTGTATTCTCGGTCAAAAGGCACATCTCTGGCTTCTCTGGCACCTCATAGGGCGATGAAATGCCGGTGAAGTTTGCAATCTCACCTGCCATTGCCTTTTTATAAAGCCCTTTAGGATCCCGTTCGGCACAAACTTCCAGCGGCGTATCGACGAAAACCTCCACGAACTCGCCGTCATCCATCATCTCACGCGCCAGCCGCCGCTCCGACCTGAACGGCGAAATGAACGAAACCAGCACGATCAGACCGGCATCGGCCATGAGTTTTGCCACTTCGGCAATCCGGCGAATGTTTTCCACCCGGTCTTCCGCCGTAAAGCCAAGATCCCGGTTCAGCCCGTGGCGGATATTGTCGCCATCCAGCAGATAGGTGTGCTTGCCCTTGGCATGGAGGATCTTCTCAAGTGTATTGGCAATGGTGGATTTGCCGGACCCGGAAAGCCCGGTAAACCAGAGCACCGCCGGTTTCTGTGCTTTCAGCGCGGCATGGGCCTGCTTGTTTACCTCAATCGCCTGCCAGTGGACATTCTGCGAGCGTCGCAGCGCAAAGTCGATCATGCCCGCACCCACCGTGCGGTTCGTCAGCCGGTCGATGATCACGAAATTACCGGTGACGCGGTTGTCGCCATATGGATCGAACACAATCGGCGACTGCGTAGAAAGATTGCAGACGCCGACTTCGTTCATATTCAGAGCCTTGGCCGCCTCATGGGCAAAGCTGTTGACATCAACCTGATATTTCAGCGCGGTGATCGTGGCGGGCGTGCTGTCGGCTTCCGTGCGCAGAAGATAGGAACGACCGGGGATCATCGGTGCGGCATCAAACCAGATTACCCTGGCCTGAAACTGATCGGCGACAGCAGGCCGGTCTTCAGGGGCAACCAGAATATTGCCGCGCGAGACCTCGATCTCGTCTTCCAGAACCAGAGTCACCGCCTGTCCGGCTTCGGCCCGTTCAAGGTCGCCATCCATCGTAACGATCCGGCTCACTTTCGAGGCCTGCCCCGATTTGGCAACCACGACCTCATCCCCGACGCCAACCCGGCCGGAAGCCACTTGGCCCGCAAAACCGCGGAAGTTCAGATCAGGCCGCGACACAAGCTGCACCGGCATGCGGAAGGCCTTATCCGCCATATCCGTTTCCACCGGCACAGTTTCCAGATGCTCCAGCAGGACCGGGCCTTTATACCAGTCCATATGCTCCGAACGCATCGTAACATTGTCGCCATAGCGTGCCGACATCGGGATCGGCACAATGGTCTCAAAGCCCAGATCCTTTGCGAATTCCAGATAGTCAGCGACGATCCTGTCATAGACGTCTTCAGAATAGCTCATCAGGTCGATCTTGTTGATCGCAACCACGATGTGACGGATGCCCAGCAGTGAGGCGATATAGGAATGGCGCCGCGTCTGCGGCAGAATGCCCTGACGGCTGTCGACCAGCACCACCGCCAGATCCGCCGTCGAGGCGCCGGTGGCCATATTGCGGGTATATTCCTCATGACCGGGCGTATCGGCGACGATGAACTTCCGCTTTGCCGTGGCAAAGAAGCGGTAGGCCACGTCAATCGTGATCCCCTGCTCGCGTTCGGATTCCAGCCCGTCGACCAGAAGCGCAAAGTCGATATCGGTTCCCGTTGTGCCGTGTCTGGCACTGTCGCTTTCAAGGGCTGCCAACTGGTCTTCAAAAATCAGCTTTGTGTCATAAAGCAGCCGCCCGATCAGCGTCGATTTGCCATCATCCACCGAACCACAGGTTAAAAAACGAAGCAGCGACTTTTGCTCCTGTGCTGCGAGATATTCAATCATGTCACCGCTGAAATCTTCGATCGTGGCGTCCATCAGAAATACCCCTCGCGCTTCTTCTTCTCCATCGAACCGACTTCGTCCTTGTCGATCATCCGGCCCTGTCGTTCAGAAGTGCGCGACGTCAGCATTTCCCGCACAATGCCTTCCAGCGTGGTCGCTTCCGATTCAACCGCACCCGTCAGCGGATAACAGCCGAGCGTGCGAAAGCGGACCATCTTTTCTTCTACACGATCCTCTGGCCCGAGCGGCATGCGCGCGTCATCAACCATGATCAGCGCACCGTCCTTTTCCACCACCGGACGGCGGGCGGCATAATAAAGCGGCACAATCGGGATGCTTTCTTTGAGAATATACTGCCAGATATCAAGCTCGGTCCAGTTTGAAAGCGGAAAGACCCGGATCGATTCACCCGGTCCGACACGGGTGTTATAGGTCTTCCACATTTCCGGGCGCTGGCTTTTCGGGTCCCAGGCATGGCTGGCATTGCGAAACGAAAAGATCCGCTCCTTCGCACGGGACTTCTCCTCATCCCGCCGCGCGCCACCGAAGGCGGCATCAAAACCATACTTCTCAAGCGCCTGCCTTAAGCCAACCGTCTTCCAGATATGGGTATGCGTATTCGACCCGTGATCAAACGGATTGACCTTGCCTTCCACGCCTTCCGGATTGACATGCACCAGAAGATCAATCCCCAGTTCATGCGTCATGCGCTCACGAAACGCATACATCTCCTGAAACTTCCAGGTCGTATCGACATGCAGAAACGGAAATGGCGGCTTGGCGGGATAAAACGCCTTCATCGCCAGATGCATCATCACCGAGGAATCCTTACCAATCGAATAAAGCATCACTGGCTTTGAAAACGTCGCGGCAACTTCCCGCAAAATATGAATCGATTCAGCCTCAAGGCGCTGGAGATGGGTAAGTGGCACGATCTTGAATACTCTTGGATAATGGGTTGCTTTGCAGGCGTTTTATACCACCCTTGTGACGGATACGAAAAAGCTTGCCACCCAATGACAGCGCGGACAGGCATTTTTATTTCTTTCGCAAAAGCATGCTTTGGAAAAACTTTCGGCCAATTGTGCGTTTTAGCAACAGCTGACACAAGAAACAAAAAGCGATAATGCGCTCAATCCTGCCTGACGTTGGCAGGCTTTACGGCTGATGCTCTGCGCTCTCGCGCAGAAGTGATTTTCCCCATCTGCGGGTCTGAGACATTCTGGCAATAAAAAGGAGGACAAGGATGCCAAACCGACGCACCCTGCTGAAGGGCATGGCCGCCAGTGCAGGTTTTACACTTCTGCCATTTGGCACCAACGTTTCTGCCGTTGCGCACGAACCATCACCGGAAATGGTATTTGACGACCCGGCTGCTCCGGTTCTGGGAAATCCGGATGGAGATGTCACAGTCGTTGAATATTTTGATGTTCAGTGTGGCTATTGCAAGCGCGATTATCCGATGATGCGTGATGTTGTTGCCAGAGATGGCGGCGTGAAGCTGGTCATGAAAGACTGGCCAATTTTCGGTCCGGTTTCCGTCTTTGCCGCACAAGCGATGCAAGCAGCTGCAGAACTGGGCGAATATGAAACCGCACTTGACGCATTGATGCGCTCGCAAGGCCGGCTAAGCCATGAGCAGATAGAAGGTATCCTGACCGGGGCAGGGCTTGATATGGGCTCGCTCACGACAGCCGTGGTTCGAAACGAAAAGAAAATTTCGGATCTGCTCGATCGCAATTACCACCAGGCAGAAGCCTTCCAGTTCGTTGGCACGCCATCTTTCGTCATTGGCAAGACCATCTATCCCGGCGTTTTGAACAAATCGTTGCTGGAAGAAGCAATCGCCAAAGCGCGTCGGGAAACGTAACTGTCGCGAACCGACATTTGGCAATTGATGAAATGCTGGACGGTACGCCGAACCAGCGCTAGTTTCCCCTTTTTGAATCCGTGAGTTTGTCTGCACCGGCTGTGCGGCTCCTTGTTATCTTCCCATCACGATCATCTGACAGGCTTTTCATGAGCACACTCACCCGTTTTTCTGTTTCCCCACTGTCCTCCATGACGCGGCGACTGGCCGATGTCGCCTCTGGCCGCGCCGAACCGGATCTTGTCATTACCGGCGC
Organism: Martelella mediterranea; assembly: GCF_004342225.1. Taxonomy (GTDB): domain Bacteria; phylum Pseudomonadota; class Alphaproteobacteria; order Rhizobiales; family Rhizobiaceae; genus Martelella; species Martelella mediterranea_B. Next base: position 141,977 of record NZ_SMAR01000002.1, read on the forward strand.
AAGAGCGCTTTCCACCTATTCCGAGCGCACGCTGGATAACCGCGAATTCTGGATCAGCGGTGGCCGGATTGCCGCCATGCACCCGGCAGGCCGTTATCAGGGTTCAGCCGCGAAGCGTTATGACGCAAAGGGCGGCATTATTGCGCCGGGCCTGGTTGATCCGCATATCCATATCGAAAGCAGCATGGTGACGGCCTGCGCCTATGCAGAGGCAGCGCTTTTGAACGGCACAACGACCATCTTTTGCGACAGCCATGAAATTGGCAATGTCATGGATGTCGCCGGTGTGGAAGCCATGCTGGAAGATGCCCGGCAGGCCCCGCTTTCGATTTTTCTGACTGTGCCCTCCACCGTTCCGGCGACTTCACCGGAGATGGAGACAGCCGGCGGCGATCTCACGCCGGAGAAAATCGCGGAAATCTTCGACAGATGGCCGGAGGCCCTGGCACTGGGTGAGAAGATGGACTTCGTGCCGGTGGCCATGAGCGATGAACGTTCACACGCCATTATTGCAGAATCGCTGAAGCGCGGTCGCCCGGTCTCTGGCCATGTCTATGGTCGTGAATTCGTTGCCGCCTATGCGGCCGGAGGAGTAACAGACACCCATGAGGCCATCGATCACGAGATTGCCAATGATCTGATGGAAGCCGGCGTCTGGCTGTTCCTGCGCGGCGGGCCACCGACCACACCGTGGCATTCGCTGCCAGAGGCGATCAAAGCGATTACCGAGCTTGGCGCTTCCCACAAACGCGTTGCCGTATGCACGGATGACCGCGATGCCGACGACCTGCTGATCTTCGGTCAGGACTGGGTCACACGACAGGCCATCAAGGCGGGCATGAGCCCGGAACAGGCCTGGTCTATGGGCTCGCTCCATGGCGCGACCCGCTTTGGCCTGGGTGACGAAATCGGCGGTCTTGGCGGCGGGCGCCGCGCCGATCTTGTGCTGCTTGATGATGACCTGAAGCCGGTGAACACATGGTATGGCGGTGAGCTCGTCGTCGAAAACAGCAAGGTGACACCGATCCTCGACGCAGCCCTTGAGAAGCCATATCGCTATCCGGAAGCCGCCTACCATACAGTGAAACTGCCTGACGCGGTGAAGCTGACACCGGCCCTGCCTACCGTCTCTGTCAAAGCGCACTGCATCCGCACCGAGATGCCCGGCATCACACTCGTCCACGAGACGATCGATCTGACACCGGAAAACGACTGGCAAGAGCATTTCGACAAACACGGTCTCTGCTTTGTCTCGGTCATCGAGCGCCACGAAAAATCTGCGGGCAATGTTGCCCATGGCCTGCTGTCCAATTTCAATCTGAAAAAGGGTGCTGTGGCCTCCTCCGTTGGCCATGACAGCCACAACATCATCATCGCTGGCACCAATGAGGCAGACATGCAGGTGGCATTGCGTGCGCTGGAGAAAACGCAAGGTGGTGTCTGCGTCGTCGACGAGGGCAAAGTGACCGCGATGGTGGAGCTGCCGATTGCCGGTCTTCTGTCTGACAAACGGGTTCATGCCGTTGCCGAAGAGGTCAAGGCACTGAAAGCCGAATGGGCGAAAGCAGGCTGCGCGATCCCTTATATGGGCTTCAACCTGATTCCGCTTTCGGTCATCCCGGAAATCCGTATCACGGACAAAGGTCTGGTTCTGGTTCCGCAAATGGAGATCGTCGAACTGTTCGAAACGCTTTGAATTTTCGAAAATTCTGACTTTTTTGGCTGAATCCGGATGTCATGGAGGACATGATATCCGGATTTATCTATTTGTTTTATATGAATATTTTTGCAACCTTTCCCGAGCTTTGCATTCCATGCATAGGGGCATTGTCCAAATCCCCCTGCCTCACACGATCTGATCTGAGTATATGTAGGTCAACAAGACGAACGGAGCGGATAAACGCTCCCGGATGAAAGACTTCTTAAGACCTAAACCAAGAAGGAGACCTGACATGAGCATGACACGTTCTTTTAACAACTGGCTCAAATACCGTCAGACGGTTACCGAGCTTGGTCGTATGAGCAACCGCGAACTGCACGATCTCGGTATCGAGCGCGAAGATATTCGCAGCGTCGCACGCAGGGCTGCTCTTTAAAACAGATCTCTCCGACACTAAATAGTCGGTACAAAAGTTTTCGAAGTCGCGCTCTCCTCCTCCCGGCGCGCTTCGAACAGGGCAGACGATACTCCTCCTCCCAATCGTCAACCCTACCCAATGACGCCCACCGGATCCTCCTCCCCCGGTGGGCGTTGTTTTTTATCTGGATTCATCTCATCGAATTTCTGTTGCCCGACTGTCATGCGACAAACGCATGGTCCGGGCCCTTTTCTCATGCCAGATTGCTCTGCTTTTTTCTGACACAGATCCCTGGACGCAGACATTTGGGCACAGACAAAAAAGAAAACCGGCTACGCATCGGCCCGAAAATCGGAATCGATTTTCGGGCCGATGCGTAGATTCAATAGGTTAGAGCGTTCTTGGTGCGTCCGAATGGATGCACGGCGCTCTATACGCCGGGTTCCACTGTGTCACTCTTCAGGCTGGCCGTAATAGGCTGTAGCCCCGTGCTTTCGAAGAAAGTGCTTGTCCAGCAGTTCCCGCTCAATCGCCTGAAGTCCCGGATTAAGCTGCATCGACATCCATGCCATATGCGCAATGCACTCTACGGCAACAGCCACTTCAACCGCTTTGGCAACCGTTTTACCCCAGGTAAACGGAGCATGCCGATTAACCAGAACGCCGGGAAAATCAAGCGGATTCAGTCCACTGAACCGTTCCAGGATCACATTGCCGGTTTCCCATTCATACCCACCTGAAATTTCTTCCGGCGTCATTTTCCGAGTCACCGGGATTTCACCGTAGAAATAATCGGCGTGGGTTGTCCCGAAATTCGGGATCGGCTTTCCGGCCTGTGCAAAGGCTGTGGCACGGGTCGAGTGTGTGTGCACAACACCGCCGATCTCTTCAAACGCCAGAAGCAGGCAGCGATGCGTCGGCGTATCGGAGGAGGGCCGAAGATTGCCCTCCACGATTTTGCCCTCGAAATCGACGATCACCATGCTTTCAGGTGTCAGATCGTCATAATCCACACCACTTGGCTTGATGGCGAAGACACCCTTATCACGGTCAGCAGCACTGGCATTGCCGAACGTCAGATTGATCAGGCCCTGACGCGGCAAGGCCAGATTGGCCTCGTAGACCTGTTCTCTGATGTCCTTGTACATCATCGCGAAATGCTCCCTTTAAGCCTTGATACCCAGTCCGAGGTGCCAGTAGATTTCATTGTTGCGCAGATCCTGCTTGAAGCGATCAAGGCGCGTATCATCGTCGATCACAGCCAGCTCGATACCGGCCATGGTGGCGAAATCTTCCAGCATTTCGGTGGTTACATCATTGGAATAGGCCGTGTGGTGAGCGCCGCCAGCCAGAATCCAGGCTGAAAGTGCGGTCTTGAAGTCCGGTTTGCATTCCCAGACCGCCCGCGCAACCGGCAGGTTCGGCAGATCGGGATGTTCCACCGATGTCACTTCATTGACCAGAAGACGGAAACGGTTGCCCATATCCATCAGCGAGGCATTCAGCGCCGGGCCAAGCTTGGAATTGAAGACCAGCCGAACCGGATCCGCCTTGCCGCCAATTCCCAGCGGGTGAATTTCCACCGACGGCTTGTCGCGGGCAATCGATGGGCAGACTTCCAGCATATGAGAGCCGAGAACCTGCTCCTGGCCGGGTGCCATGTGATAGGTATAGTCTTCCATGAAGGATGTTGCACCGGAAAGCCCGTGCCCCATCACCTTCAGTGCACGCACCAGCGCGACGGTCTTCCAGTCACCCTCACCGGCAAAGCCATAACCTGCAGCCATCATCCGTTGTGCGGACATGCCCGGCAGCGTCTCCATGCTGTGAAGGTCTTCGAATGTATCGGTGAAGCCCTTGAATTCGCCAGCTTCGAGGAATTTCTTCAATCCCAGCTCCTGACGTGCCGCTTCGAGCAGCGAGGCGTGGCGATCACCACCCTTTTTCAGGATATCCTGAACATTGTACAGATTTTCATATTCAGCAGCGAGAGCGGCCACATCGCTGTCGGAAATCTCGTTCATCACATCAACGAGATCCATAATTCCGTAGCCATTCACAGAGAAGCCAAGCTTCATTTCAGCGGCCACCTTGTCGCCTTCGGTGACGGCAACTTCACGCATATTGTCGCCGAAGCGGCAGAAACGGCCACCCTGCCAGTCGTCCCAGGCGCGGGCTGCACGCATCCACGCATCGATGCGTGCGTGAACGTCCTTGTCGGTCCAGTGCCCGGCAACGACCTTGCGACCAAGGCGCAGACGCGTATGGATAAACCCGGCCTCACGGTCGCCATGAGCAGACTGGTTGAGGTTCATGTAATCCATGTCGATGGTATCCCACGGCAGGTCGCGGGCATACTGGGTGTGCAGATGCATGAACGGCTTGACCAGCTGCGACAGACCGCGGATCCACATTTTCGACGGCGAGAATGTGTGCATCCACAGGATCAGACCACCGCATTCAGGATCGGAATTCGCACGCACGCAAAGCTCAGTCGCTTCCGACGGGCTTTTGACGACAGGCTGCGGCACGATTTCGAGCGGAAAACCGCCTTCTTTCGAAAGCGCATCGGAAATGGCGCGAAACTGCGCATCGACTTCCGCCAGCGCTTCGGGACCGTAAAGATGCTGCGAACCGCAGACAAACCAGATTTTAAGAGGCTTCAGGCCAATCATTGTTCAAATCCTTCCAGGCAACTTTATTCAGGTCTTTCCGGATGCGAACGACCGGATCTTCGCGTCATCACGGTCGCCGCTTCCGTTTGTGCAAAGCTTGCTCGTCTTAACGCAGCACAGCTTCGCGGATATCAATCAGTTCTTTCATCACGCGCGACATGTCGGCATCCCGCGTGATGCCGCCAAAGCCGTCGTGAAGCGTCAGGTAAAGGCCATAGAGTTCCTCATAGACCTTCACATTTTCCGGATTGGGCTCGTAGCGAATATCCTTCAGTCCCGTCATCGCCTTGGTGGTTTCGCCAATCGTTTCATGTGCGCCACCAACAGACGCAGCAGCTATGGCGGCCCCCAATGCACAGGTTTGCGCCGAGCGGGTGACGAGCATGGTACGGTTCATCACATCGGCATAGATCTGCATCAGCATCGGGTTCTTTTCGGCAATCCCCCCGGCACAAACGACCTTGTTGATCGGAACGCCATAATCCGTCATGCGCTCAACAATCGCCCTTGCGCCAAAAGCGGTCGCTTCCACCAGCGCCCGGTAAATTTCGGAACGCGTGGTATAAAGCGTCTGTCCCATGATCAGGCCGGTGAGGCGCTGATCCACAAGGATCGTCCGGTTGCCATTGTTCCAGTCCAGCGCCAGAAGGCCGCTTTGACCGGGTTTAAGCGCCGAAGCTTCCGCGGTCAGCTTGCTGTGAAGGGCGGCATCGCCTTCGCAAACGCGCTCAACCCACCACTTGAAGATATCGCCAACCGCAGACTGGCCAGCTTCAATTCCGAAAAAGCCCGGCAGAATGGAACCCTCAACAATTCCGCAAACACCGGGGATTGTGTCGGATTTCGACAGATCAACGATGGCACAGTCACAGGTCGAGGTGCCGATTACCTTGATCAGCATGCCTTCTTCAATGCCGCAACCAATCGAACCCAGATGGTTATCAAAGGCACCGGTTGCGATCTTGATACCTGCCGGCAGGCCCAGCTTTTCCGCCCATTCGGCTGAAAGCGCGCCAGCCGGGACAGAGATATCCTGCGCCGTATCATAAAGACGGTCCCTCAGATCCGCGATCTTGGGGTCGAGCTTGCCGAGAAATTCCTTATCCGGAAGTCCACCCCATCTGGGATTATAAAGGCCCTTGTGTCCAGCAGCACACACGCCGCGCTTCACATCTGCCGGGTTTTTGACTCCGGCCAGAACGGAGGGAATCCAGTCGGCAAGCTCAACCCACGAGGCCGCCGCATCAAACACTTCAGGGGCAACATTCAGGCAATGCCAGATCTTAGACCACCACCATTCAGACGAATAGGTGTCACCGACCATGGCGAGGTATTCGGGCCGCTCGGCCTTTCCGAGTTTCGTGATCTTTTCAGCCTCGCGCCAGCTGGTGTGATCCTTCCAGAGCCAGCAATAGGCATTCAGATTGTCCTTGAATTCCGGTACCATGGAAAGGGCGCCATTCTCGGCATCGACCGGCAATGGGCTGGAACCAGTGGAATCCACTCCGATACCAATGACCCTGGCGGCATCGAATTTCTCGTGTTTGGCAGCCTCGGCGAGAGCGCCGCGAATGCTGACCTCCAGCCCTTCAAGGTAATCTGCAGCACTCTGGCGGGCCAGAAGCGGATCCGCCGGATCAAGCAGAACGCCCTGATCGCCGCTGGGATAGTTAAAGACATGCGTGCCGTATTCAAAGCCGTCATCGCAGCCGACAACGAGAGCGCGGACCGAATTGGTGCCGTAGTCAATGCCGATGGAAAACATGGAGTGCCTCACCTTGGATTAAGTCTTGTTCTTGTCTCGAACGCTGCACCGCAGTTCTGGAATGCGGTGCAGAATTCTAAGGATTTAGTCAGGCCGCAGCCGTTCGCGCAGTGGTCAGCTTCAACAGGCCTTTCTGGAGCAGAATGAACAACAGCAGCAGAATGCCGATTGCCATTTTTGTCCACCAACTGGAAAGCGTACCGTCGAAAACGATATATGTCTGGATGAGACCCATCGTCAGGACACCGAACAGCGTGCCGAAAACATAGCCTGCACCGCCTGTTAAAAGCGTGCCGCCGATGACAACCGTTGCAATTGCTGTGAGCTCCGTTCCGACCGTGGCCAGCGGATATCCCGAGCCCGTGTAAATCGCGAACACGATTCCCGAAAGACCTGCCATAAAACCGGAGAAGGCATAAATCATAACCGTCGTGCGGCCAACCTTTGCACCCATAAGCTTTGCAGTCTGCTCGCCACCGCCAATGGCGAAAACGCTTGCACCGAAACGGGTCTTGTGGGCCACGAAATGACCGATAACAAAGGCCACAAGCATGATGACACCAATCAGCGTAAGCCGTCCTTTTCCCGGCATCAGCCAGTAAGCGCGCTGCAGGGTTTCAAAAAACGCGTTGTCGATCGGCACTGAATCAATCGTCAGCATATAAGCAAGCCCACGCGCCAGAAACATGCCGGCCAGTGTGACAATGAAGGCGGGCATGCCGAGCGTATAAATCAGCCATCCCATGGCTGCGCCGAAAGCGGTCGTCAGCACCAGAAGCATGGCAAAGACCACCATCGGATGCAGACCGGTATCGCGCAGCATCACGGCTATGAAAACGCCGGCAAAAGCAACGACGGAACCAACCGAAAGATCAATCCCGCCAGACAGGATCACCACCGTCATCCCCACTGCGACAATGCCGAGATAGGCATTATCTGTCAGGAGGTTACCGGCAACACGCGTTGACAGCATAAACGGAAACTGAACGTAACAGACCGCATAGGCCAGAATGAAGATCGCGATGGTTGCGTAAAGCGGATAGAGACGCGGATTTTTCATTTGCTTGCCTCCCGCAGCTTAGCCTCACCCGATTTTCCGCCACCGAACAGATTCTGCTTCAGGAATTTCAGGTCTCCGGTGACATTGGGTGATTGCAGGACGAGGATGATAACAACAAGTGTTGCCTTGATGACGAGGTTGTATTCCGACGGGAAGCCCGCCAGCAAAATTCCGGTATCGATGGTCTGGATGATCAGCGCGCCAATCACCGAAGCCGAGATCGAGAACCGCCCGCCCATCAGCGAGTTGCCGCCGATCACTGTTGCCAGAACGGCATCAAGCTCCAGCCACAAACCGGCATTATTGGCATCCGCACCGCGAATATCCGCGGTGATGATGATACCGGCCAGCGCAGCGCAAAGGCCCGACGCCATGTAGACGGCGATCATCAGCACACGTGCATTAATACCGGCAAGTGCACTCGCCCGGCGATTAATGCCGATGGATTCCACCAGCATGCCCAGTGCTGTGCGCCGCATGATGAGAATGACCAGCGCTGCTGTGATGATCCAGATCCAGGTTGGGACCGGGATACCGAGCACATCGCCCGAACCAAGAAAAGCAAAGCCGGGCAGGTTGAAGGTCAGAATGCGACCCTCCGTGATCAGTTGCGCGATGCCGCGCCCCGATATCATCAGGATCAACGTTGCCACAATTGGCTGAATGCCGATAAAGGCAACGAGAATACCGTTGAAAAGCCCGGCGGCCAGACCGGCAGCAAGGGCCATGAAAATCGCCGCAAACATGCCATATCCGGCGACAATGGTTGCCGCGGCAACGGCACCGGTAATGGCAATCACGGTACCGACAGAAAGGTCGATACCCTTGGTCGCAACGACAAGCGTCATGCCGATGGCAAGCAGCGCCACCGGTGCTCCACGCTTCAGCACATCGATAACCGGGCCAACAAAGCGGCCATTGGAATAATCGATCTGCATAAAGCTCGGGAAAAAGATACTGACCAGCGCCACCAGAACAGCCAGCGTGATCAGCTGCGGGATAACCCGTTTCAGTCCTCCGGGCATCAGGCCGCCTCCTCTTTGTTTTTCTTCTCGGAGCTGGCAATCGCCTTGACGATATTCTCCGATGCAATTTCCGAACCCGTCAGCTCGGCCACATGGCGACGATCGCGCACAACGATCACGCGGTCAGAAACAGCAATCAACTCATCCAGTTCGGAAGAAATGACCAGGATCGACATGCCTTCAGCCGTGATATCGCGCACAAGATGCAGAATTTCGGCATGTGCGCCGACATCAATACCGCGGGTCGGCTCATCGAGGATCAGGAAGCGCGGGTTCATCACCAGCCAGCGCGCCAGCACAACTTTCTGCTGATTGCCGCCGGAAAGCTCGCCCACAGCCTTTTCCGGGCTTGAGGTTCTGATATCGAGTTTCTTGATATAATCGGCGGCAAGACGATCCTGCTCGGACCGTGGAATAGGACGCGCCCATCCACGCCGCGCCTGAAGGGCAAGCGCGATATTCTCGCGGATCGACAGATCGGCAATGATGCCGTCCGTCTTCCGATCCTCCGGCGCAAAGCCAAACCCGCAGGCGATGGCATCACGCGGACTGCCGATCTTCAATGGTCCGCTTGAATCGGAAATCGTGCCCGTCTGGGCTGTATGCACGCCGAAAATCAGCTCCGCTGTTTCCGTACGACCGGAACCAAGAAGACCGGCAAGGCCCACGACCTCGCCCTTGTGAACCTCAAGATCGAAAGGTTCAACATAGCTTTTGCGGCCAACGCCTTCGAAGGTCAGAAGCGGTTCCGCGCTGACACGGCCTTCTGTTGCACGGCGTGTTCCTCCCTCTTCTTCTTCATCGAGTGAACGACCAAGCATGTGCTCGATCAGCTTCACACGGTCCAGATCGGCGGTCACTTCGGTTGTGATCTTGCAGCCATTGCGCAATACCGTCAGCCGGTCGGTGATTTCAAACACCTGATCGAGAAAGTGCGAAACGAAAATAATGCCCAGTCCCTTGTCGCGCAGCTGGCGCACGACATCGAACAGCATTTTCACCTCACGCGTATCCAGACTGGCGGTCGGCTCATCAAGAATGAGAACCTTGCCGGAAAGAGCCACGGCCCGGGCAATGGCAATGATCTGCTGAATGGCAACCGAATAGGAGCCTAGATCGCGGGAAACATCGATATCGAGGCCGTAACCTTCCAGCATCGCCTCGGCGTCGCGCTTTTGAGCGCGTGCATCGATAACGCCGAAACGACGTTTTTCCCGGCCAAAGGTCAGATTCTGGGCAACCGTCAGGTTGGGCAGAAGGTTCACTTCCTGGTAGACCGTACCGATTCCCAGTTCCTGCGCTTCCGATGTCGAGCGCGGAGAAATCTGCTTGCCTTCCAGTGTTATCGTGCCTTCGTCACGGGTATAGGCGCCGGTCAGACACTTGATCAGCGTCGACTTGCCCGCACCGTTTTCGCCGAGCAGCGCGTGTACTTCACCGGCTGCCAGTTCGAAATCAACGCGGTCGAGCGCCTTCATACCAACGAAGGTCTTTGTAAGATTTTGAATGGTGAGAAGCATTTTTTAGCACCCTGGCGCAATCCTTCGGCGCGGTTAAGCGCCGTCTTGTGATGCGGCCGGGGTGAAAACACCCCGACCGCGTCCGGGAGGATGGATCAGTAGCCAAGACCCTTGCGACGTTCGTATTCACCTTCCGGATCATCAGCCTGAGTATAGATTTTTGAATCCGTCTGGATGAATTTCTGTGGCATTGTGCCATCAGCCCAATAGGCTTCCAGTGCATCAAAGGCGGGACCAGCCATGTTCGGCGTCAGTTCCACGGTGGCATTGGCTTCACCATTGGCCATCGCCTTGAAGTAATCCGGAACGCCATCAATTGATACCGTCAGAATGTCCTTACCGGGCTGCAGACCAGCTTCCTTGATGGCCTGGATTGCGCCGACCGCCATGTCATCATTGTGCGCGAAGAGGGCGCAAATGTTTTCGCCGCCATTTTCAGCCTGAATGAAGCTTTCCATGACTTCCTTGCCGCCAGAACGGGTAAAATCGCCAGTCTGACTGCGGATGATCTTGACGTTTGGATGATCGGCGATTGCCTTTTCAAAGCCTTCCTTGCGCTCAATCGCGACGGACGATCCCGTCGTACCCTGAAGCTCGACAACGTTGCAGTCCTTGCCGTCAACCGTGTCAACCAGCCATCCGCCAGCGACTTCGCCTTCATGTACGCTGTCCGCACCGACGGCGGTCATATAAAGGTCGTCCGAAGCATCGATCTGGCGGTCGAGCAGGATGACAGGAATGTCCGATTCCTTGGCTTCTTCCAGGGCACTGTCCCAGCCGGTGGCAACAACGGGGGCCAGCAGAATGGCATCAACGCCCTGCGCCACAAAGGCGCGGATTGCAGCAATCTGGTTTTCCTGCTTCTGCTGAGCGTCAGAGAATTTCAGATCGATGCCGCGTTCTTCAGCCTGCTGTTTGGTCAGCGTGGTTTCGGCTGCGCGCCAACCCGATTCAGAACCGATCTGCGAAAAGCCGACGGTCTGAGCCGAAGCGGCCGCGGCAAATGCCAGGCTTGCAACTGTTGCGGCGAGTAGAACTTTCATGAAACATTTCCTCCTGTTTCAAACGTAAGCGGCACCGGCAAACGGCAAGCCGCTATCGTCTTCCGGCAACCCTTTTCAAAAGGCGCCGGTCTCCCCAATGGCCAGCCTTCCGCCGCAAACATAAGACGGTGGAACGCACTGACCTCGAATTGTCCGAAGTCTCCCCCCGGAGATAACCTGCAGCATTTCCTCCTGTGCAGGTCTGACAGGCTTTGTGCTCTTGCGGTACCGCATGGAACGGGCCACACTGACCCAAAGCATGTCCTTCTGACAGCGAAAGTGTTGCAATTGTAACGCAACTGGACAAATGAATAATCGTTTTTCTGATATAGCAGAATTGGTATGAATGATCTGAACAAGGGCAATGAGCGCGTCGGACAGGATGAATTCATCAGGCGTGGCCTGCGGTTTTCGCAGCTCAGACTGATCTCGCTTCTTGACCGGAAAGGGCAGATTTCATCTGCCGCAGCGCAGCTTGGCATGACCCAGTCAGCAGCATCTCGGCTGCTGTCCGAGCTTGAATACACAGTTGGTGCCAAACTCTATGAACGCCACGGGCGCGGTGTGGTTCTCACCGAGGCGGGGCAGGCTCTTGCACGGCAGGCGCTGATCGTGCTCAATCAACTGGATGGCGCGCATGATGAACTGGCGCAAATCGTTGAGGGCGCACGCGGTCTTGTGCGCGTCGGCGCGGTAACCGGTCCCTCGCTTGATCTTGTCATGCCGGTGATCAGGCAGCTCAGGGCTGGCTATCCGGGAATCGAAATTTCCGTTCTGGTTGATACCTCTGACAAGCTGGCAGAGGCTTTATTCTCGTACAATCTGGATTTCTATATTGGCCGCTTACCGGAAGAAATGGACGCGAAGTCTGTAACCATGCGCCCGATCGGTGTTGAGCCAATCACCATGGTCGCGCGGCTGGACCATCCACTGGGCCAGCACCACACCATTTCGATCGGCGACTGCCTCGACTATGACTGGATTCTGCAACCCGTTGGCTCGCCCATGCGACGATCAATCGAGTCTCATCTGCTCGCAAACCGGTTCACCCTGCCCGAGCATGTCTTCGTGACCGCGTCGCCCTTGCTAGCGTTATCGATCATCAGTGAGACCGATGCTGTGACCCCGATGGCCAAGCCTGTCGCCGATTTTCTCTACAAAGGCGGGTCGCTGGGTGCCAATATCTGCAAACTGCCGGTTCGTGAGCACATTGATGTCAGTCCTTACTCGATTATCCAGCGCGCCTCCGTGGTTCAGACGCCACCGGTGAAGCGGGTTCTGGCTCTGATCGAAGAGGAGCTTGAACGGCAAGGCGAAGAACGGGACTCATCCGAAACGTCCTGACCATCGGAAGCGTTGACAAGCCACCGGCCGCCCAACAACACACTTTTCATGCTCTGAAACGCAGTATAACCATGAACGTCTTACCGCCTGAGAAAACCACTGCTGACCAGGCTTCCTTCGAGGGTCTCATATCCGCGATGAAAATTGCGATCATCGGGTTTGGAAAAATCGCGCACGACGAACATGCGCCGGCAATTGCGGAAAGTGGCACCTTTTCGCTTGTGGCTGCTGTCAGCCGTGGCAAAGGCCCGGCCGGGCTGCCATGCTTTCAGGACGTTGAAACATTGTTGCATTCAGGGCCGGATTTCGATGCGGTTTCGATCTGTCTGCCGCCACAGGTGCGCTTCGATGCCGCTGCTGCAGCGCTTTCAGCGGGCAAGCATGTGCTTCTGGAAAAGCCGCCGGGCGCCACACTCGGCGAGGTCGCGCAGCTCGGAAGACTGGCTGAAGCCAACAACGTCAGCCTTTACACCAGCTGGCATTCACGCCATGCACCGGGCGTTGAAAAGGCGCGTATCTGGCTTTCCGGAAGGACAGTTCAGCGGTTTCACCTGTCCTGGTGTGAAGATGTGCGCATCTGGCACCCCGATCAGCAATGGATATGGCAGCCCGGCGGAATGGGTGTTTTTGATACCGGTATGAACGGGCTGGCACTGGCAGAGGCAGTTTTGCCGCAATCCTTCGCGCTGAAATCCGCCCGGCTTGATATCCCTGAAAACCGTTTTGCGCCTATTGCGGCAGGCCTGGATTTCACCTGCACAGACGGCACCGGTTTACGCGCCGACTTCAACTGGTCGCATTCCGGAGCCGACCACAAGGCTCTGATTGCGGAAACGGCTGAAGGCATGCTGATCCTGGACAAAGGCGGGGAGCGGCTTGTCATCAACGGACAATGCCTTATCGATGAGCCGCAGCGTGAATATGCGGCAATTTATAACCGTTTTTCACATCTGATCGCCGCAGGGGAAAGCGACATTGACACCACACCACTCGCCCATGTGGCCGATGCTTTCATGATCGGAGAACGCAAAACCGTCGAAGCGTTTGAAGACTGATCAGAACTGCTTGGTCAGAAATGCCGCAAACGTACTTTTGTTGTAGTCGTAAAGATCGACATTCGAAAAATTCTGGCCGTAGGCATATTCCAGGCGCGGAGCGAACCCCTTGAATGCGAAATTTCTGAATGTCGCACCAACAGCGACATCGATGCGCCGGTCGAGACGCGGTTTTGTCATCAGCGGAAAATCGCCGGCATAATCGCGCAGGGTTCCGCCAATCTCGATGTCAGTCAGAATGCCGCCAGACCATTCACGCGCATATTTGGCATTCAGATTATATCCAGCGTAGGAGTTATGATCCTTCTTCGCATGAACATAACTAAAACCACCGCCAACACGGATACTGCTTGCCGAATCCAGCGCGTAACGATGATTTATGCTGAAACCGGTGCTGTAGCCGTCATAAGCGTCCATATTCGTATAGTCGAGCCATTGAAATGCAACATTGGCAGATGTCACGCCGAAGGCACCGAAGGAACGGCGGACAGAAAACACCGGACCAAAGCCGGTGCGATATGGTTCATTGCCCATCAGCACGTATTCGCCTGTGAGGCCACCACTGAAGATCCACGGATCCATTCGCCAGGAGAGCTGTGAAAAGCCGCCAAACTGCGTTTGGTTATAGGTTGCTGCCTCATAGGCAAGGCCAGTCACAGAGCCGCCAAATGTCAGAGACAGATCGTCCTGCAACTGAAACGAGTATGTACCGTTGAGGCCGTAATTCAGCCCGACGCCACTTTCCGCCTTCGTGCCGGGTCGCAGCGGAATGCCGCCAACCTGAATCATATCCTGATCCGTCGCATTCGAGATGTTGGTGCTCGGCGCAATTGCGATATAGCCACCGAGCGTCCAGGGCCGGTCGATATTCACGCGGTCAATAAAATCCTCGTAAAACGAACGCAGGGATTCACTTGGCGCGGTATCCGCCAGCATCTGAAAATGATAGAGCGCCGCCTTCTTCTCGCCCATCAGGGACAACGTATGCGCCAGTTCCTGCCGCACGCGGGAAAAATTCGGCTCTTCAATGAGGATATCGCGCATGAGAACGGCGGCCTCTTTAAGGCGGCCTTCGTGCTTGAGGATCAGCGCACGGGTAAACTGTTGCGACAGCGCCGATAACGCCGGGTCGCCGGACAGCTGCGCGGAAAGCGCCATCGCCTCTTGATACTGCCCGGATTCAATCAGAACCTTGATCTGCGGAAACGGGTTCGCCGCCACTTTAGCCGGGGCCCCCGCAGCAAATCCGAAGCAGAACGCTGCAACATACAAGCACTTCAAAAATGAAAATTTTCCGGCAGCTGGACGCATGAAACACTCAAATACGCGAAGAAAAGACCAAGAACCGGTCAGTAATTTACAGACCGGTTTTCATGTGCGCCCGCAGATTGGCGATGGCCTCGAACAAACGGGACAAACGTGCGCACTATCAGCGCGTTCTCTCACCGACGAAATTACCAAGCATACCGGCGCCGTCCAGTCCATTGTCGCCATTGATCAGATATGTCCCGGCCATGCCTTTCGCATTGTCGCCATAAAACCCGCCATCAACACCGGATGCGCCCTGGTCGATCAGGCTTCGGTCTCCATTCAGAGCGATTGAGCCGTTGTTGGAGCTGAAATTTGGCCCATCGATGGAGCCATCAAAGGTAACATCACCCACGCTGGTTGCCATGGCACCGTTCATGGATGCATTTCCAAAGTCCACATTCGCGGCGAAACTGCCTTCAATATCATAGACATCATCGCCAGGGATAGCGGCGATGCCAAAGTGACCACCTTCATAGCGGGCTGTGCCGGCGCGCGGCATATTGGTGGTCATGCCCTCGGTTGCGCGATAGGTCGAAAAAGTCGAATTCGTACCGCCGCCATCAACCTCGATCAATGCCACAACCGGTTCATCGCCGTTGATCGACGGATCGTCAAAGCTGTCCAGAACCATATAGGCTCTTGCACCGTCATCGAGATCGGCAACATACTGATCGCTTCCGTAATCGTAGTAGAAGGTTGCCTCATCACCGCTGTAAGGCCCCTCGTCAACTCGGACAGTCACACTGTCATCGTCATTGAGGCTGATGTTTGCTTTGGAACGGCCCGAGCCGTCAAAACGGTCCGAATAGAAATTGGTGTCAGCATAGTAACCGACTGCGTTCGAGGCGACGCCGTTGCTGCCGCCACCGCCGCCGCACCCTGCCAGAAACGCGAGCGATGTCGCCCCCAACGACGTCAATAGAACTTTTCTCATGAGCTCCGTCCCGTTCCCTAACAACCCGTAAATTTTCTCAACCAAAAGTTACATTGTCAATAGTGCCAAGGTTTATCAATGTCTCGATGAACGTCACTTGAACAGAAGAAAGCCATGGCACGCACCTGTTTTCTCGCAGAACTGAATATTTCACAGATACGTCATATCCTGTTCAAAACGCTGTCATGCTGCGGCATGATTTTCGCGGCTCCGCCGATCAACGGGTTTTTGCAGCTCAAATGAACATATCTCCACGACAAACGAAAATCATTGCCATGGTCGGCGAGCATGGCTCAATGACCATTGAAAGCCTTGCAGAACACTTCGGCGTAACACCGCAGACCATTCGCCGCGATGTGAATGCGTTGTGCCGCGCCAATCAGTTGCGGCGCAGTCATGGCGGCGTCGAACGCATCAGTGCCGGGATCAACCTTCCCTATGATACGCGCCGCCTTGCCCGCCCCGAGGCAAAGCGAAAAATCGGAACACTGGTGGCAAGCCTGATTCCCAACCGCGCCTCGCTGATGTTTTCGATCGGCACCACGCCCGAGCTGGTGGCAGCAGCACTTTCCGATCATGACGATCTGACGGTGGTAACGAACAACCTCAATGTTGCCATGGCGTTAAGCGGCAATGCATCCAACAGGATCTTTCTTCCAGGTGGCATGGTGCGACTGCCCGACCGGGATTTTCTCGGGCATGATGTGGAGGAGATGTTTTCCGGTTATCGCGCTGATTTCGGTATCTATGGCGTCGCCGGGATTGAGCCGGATGGGGTCCTCGTCGACTTTGACCAGTCTGAAGCCATGGCCCGCGAAGCGATCCGCACCAGTTGCCGGAAATCGATCCTCGTTGCCGACAGGACCAAGTTCTGCCGGCCAGCGCCAGCCCAGCGCGGACGCCTTGGCGATGTCGACCTTCTGGTTCTTGACGGGCCACCGGAAGGTGAGCTTGCGACATTGATTGAGTCGGAAGGTGTTGAGGTGCTTTACCCGGAAGCAAAAGCACCTCTTGCCCGCTATTAATCTGATTTTTGTTAATCCGCCTCGGGGCACGCCCGCTCCCAGACGGATCTGGGCAAAAGATAGACACCCGCCTGTGCTTTTTCACCTTCACCGACGATGTGGCCGATGCCCTCGGCCATTACAGCAAGCGTCATATCGAAGGCATTCAGACTATCGCCCTCGCCACCGGTCAGATTGGCCATGGCACCGCCAACGAACAGATGGATTTCTGCGCCCGAGGGAAGCTGATAGGTCGTTATGGCAGGCAGGGATTGTTCCGATGGCAGGTTACTGAGGGGCCCCAGCTCGATCTCATCGATCCGGTGACCGGAATTCAGCAGGATACAGCCATCTTTCAGCGCGGTGATTACAGAGAAGGGCACAACATGGTGGCCGCCCGTGCCGGTGACAATTACGTCAGCTTCCGGCGCAAGCGCCGCCACTGTGCCGGTCTGCCAGCCATCATAGCGTGCCTGCAAACGGCGAGCCGGGTCGATTTCTGCCACCATGACCGTGCCGCCAAAGGCCTTTGCACTGGCGGCAAGCCCCTGACCGACGGAGCCATAGCCCACAACCAGAACGTTTTTCTCATGAAGACTTAAAAGCGTGCGTGAGAAGAAGGCATTCCATGTCGTCAGACCGACCATGTGACGGTTATGAAGCCCCTCCTTCACCGGAAGGTCATCCCAGTTGAAAATCGGCCATGGCGGCAAATTACCCTGTAAGCGGTTAATACCGGAGCCAGTCGCCTCCAGACCAGCTTTGATATCCGGCATGGGAAGATCGTTTTTCAGGAGGTAGTGGGTATAATCCGAACCCATTTCGCAAAGATGCGTGGGGCTCCAGTCCAACCCGGCAGCAATGGCTCTCTGCCAGTCGGCCTCTGGCATATCTTTTTCAGCCGCCACCTGCGCGCCACATGCGCGCATTGCCGCCACAACATCGTTGCGGACCGTTGCAGGATTACAGGTGGTGATGAACAGGTCTGCGCCGCGGCGGGCCAGACCTTCGACCAGCGGCAACATTTTCATGTCGAGATGCATGCTCATTGCCAGCCGGATGCCGGACATATCGGGCAGGGCGTTAACAGCACGGGCAACGCGCGGCATATGCCGTGCTGCCCAGGCTCGGGTGATTTCGCTCATGCTTTCATGGCTCCTGATCGTTTTCCGGCTTCACGATTAGGCCTTCACACTATGGTTTTCAATCGCTCCCGCGTTTCCTGCAACAGTTTCAGTCGCTCATATTGCCGGTCAAAATCCCCTGAGACCGTTCTGTCAGGCAAAACGGGCTCTGTCTGCCCCTGCATCGCCACGGCTGCAGATGAGAGTGTCGCAAATGCACCCGAAGCTGTGGCTGCATTGATGGCCGAACCAAGCAATACCGCATCTTCAGAGGCGGCGGCAATCAGCTGTCGTCCGGTGACATCGGCATAAAGGCGCGTCAGCAGCGGGTTGCGGGTATGGCCGCCAGCCAGAAACAGCCGTTTTGATGGGATGCCGTTTTCATCCAGCATATCCAGTATCTGCCGAAGAGAAAGGGCAATTGCCACCAGGGCCCGCCAGTATAAACGGCAAAGCCCGTCAAACGAGCGATCCAGTGTCAGGCCCGAGATCATCCCCGTCAGGTCAGGGTCGGCAAATGGCGAGCGGTTGCCATGAAAGTCCGGCAAAATATCAATACCATCAGCAAAGCCCGGACCGTTTTCGGCAATCAGTGCCACGATCCGCTCAATCACATCGGCATGAAGCGCTTCTGTGGCTGTGCCGCCGGCGCTGTGAAACTCAAGAAGATGATTCAGCAGGCCGCCCGTTGCAGATTGACCGGCTTCGAACAGCCAGCAATCCGGGTAGAGTGCTGACCGGTATGGCCCCCAGAGGCTTCTGGCAAATTGCGGTTCTTCGGCATAACCGACGATGCAGCTTGATGTTCCGCCAATCAGCGCAAGGTCACCTTCCAGCTTTTGCAAAGGCGAGGGCATGGCACCAAGAGCGCCTGCATAGGCATCAATCATACCGGCAGCCACCACAACACCTTCATCAAGTCCAAAGATGCCGGCTGCGTCCGCTGTCAGATTTCCGATCGCCTGGCCGGGATGAACCGGTTTTCGGTTAATGCCGGTTTTCTCTTCGAGATCCTCAAGGCTGATGGCCGACAAAAGGTCGGCCGGAAAGCCCTGCGCCTCAGCAATATTGAAGAACCACTTGGATGTCAGCGTTGATAACGAGCGGACAGCGCTTCCGGTGGCCCGGAAGGTCAGAAAGTCAGCAAGGTCAAAACAATAACCGCACCTTGCCCAGAAATCAGGACGGTTGCGCTTCAGCCATAAGAGCTTCGGGATCTGCATTTCCGGAGAAACCGTGCCTCCGGAATGCAAAACGGCGGGATGCCCGGTTGCGGTGATCTCTTCAGCTTCGGCGCGTGCGCGATGATCAAACCACCCGATCGTATCAAACGAAGCGCTGTCATCAGCAAAAAGCGGCAGGGGCTGGCCGTTTCGATCCAGTAAAACGAGCGAACAGGTTGCCCCGAAAGCAAGACCTGCAACCGCATCCGGTGCAATTGCGGCAGTTTTAAGCGCGGCGCGAACAGCTAGCGCTGCCGCCTGCCAGATATCTGCAGAGGCATAAACGCCTTCGTGCGGGGCAGGACGCTTCAGCCGCAGCGCCTCTGTGCAGCGGGCAACGAGCAGCCCCTGCCGGTCGAACACACCGGCGCGAACACTTGCCGTGCCGACATCGACCGCAACCACATGATCGCGCATGGCTTCAATCCTACCCCTGCTCCTCACCAGCTTCTCTGATACGTTGGACGAGTTCGTCCATCGCGTCAAACATGAGGTCAGGTTCAAGCCTGGCAATTTCCTGCCGATGGTCTGCAGCAAGAGCGTGGCTGCCACCAAGATAGGCGAAAGCCTTCATGCCAGCAGCTTTCGCGGCTTCAATTCCGGCAGGGCTATCTTCAATGACAATGCAGTCTTCAGGGTTACGCCCCATGTTTTCGGCCGCATAAAGAAAGAGGTCCGGCGCAGGCTTGCCGTTCTTCACCATGGTTGCCGAATATAGCGGCGGGCAGAAGCGCGGCAGAAGACCGGTGACTTCCAGCGAAAGCCGGATCCTTTCCGGCTTGGACGATGATGCAACGCACCAGCTGAAACCCGCAGCTTTCAGCGCGTCCCAGGCAGACACAACTCCCTGTGTGGGTTTAAGCTCTGCCCGAAACCGCGCATACAGCCTGGCACGCATACGCTCCTCAAGATCATCACCAATGCTCAGGCCATATTCCTGCTCAATCACTTTTACCATTTTGGCAATCGACCGGCCCAGGAACCGCCTTCGTGTATCGTCTTCACTCAGCAGCAGACCATCTTCGGCCAGAACCTCGCGCAATGTTCCAAGCGATATCGGCTCACTGTCGACCAGAACCCCGTCACAATCGAAAATCACGAGCGGTTTTGAAGACATAACGGGGCACCTTTATTCTGTTTATTGCAAGTCTCCGTCTATATAGCGTTTCAGGGTCTTCATCGCCCCGAGATTCTGCAGGCTTTCCAGTGCATTTTTGAAACGCCCGGCAAACACCGGATTGTCAGCCAGATCGCCAAAAATATCCCGCTCCTGCAGAAAGGTAAGCGGGTCTTCTCTTGAAGCCAGTGCCGCCTTATGCAGCCGGTCGGCGTTCTCATCGTTAAACGCAATGTCGCGACCACTGTCGGACTTGCCCTGAAAATAACGGCACCAAAGCGCAGAAACAAGCGCCAGTCCGACAACATCGTCGCCATTGTCCAGCCGGGCGCGTGTTGAAGGCAGAACGAATTTTGGCTGACGGTTGGAGCCATCGAGCGCCAGCCGCGCGATCGTGTCGCCGATTTTGGGATTTGCGAAGCGCCGGGCAATCAGATCATAGTAGTCCTCAAGTACGGTATCTGGCACTGGGGGTACTATGGAAATGATTTCCTCTTTCTCAAGCTTCTCCAGGAAACCGGCAATCAGCGGGTTTTCCATCGCCTCGTGCACATAGTGAATGTCGAGCAGTTCGCCCGGATAGGCAATCGCCGCATGGCCGCCGTTCAGAATTCGAAGCTTCATCACCTCATAGGGGCTGACGTCATCAACAAAGGTGACCCCCACATCCTCCAGAGCCGGTCGGCCAAGCGGAAAATGGTCTTCCAGCACCCACTGCCGGAAGCCCTCGCAGAAGACCGGCCCGTTATCTTCTACGCCATAATCTTCCCGTACAATCCTGCGTTCACGCTCGCCGGTCGCAGGCGTGATACGATCCACCATGCCGTTGGGGAAGGCGACGTTATCGTTGATCCACTGCGAAAAATCCGCATCAGACAGCGCGGCAAGTCCGCAAACCGTTGCCTTTGTTACCAAACCGTTATGCGGAATATTATCACAGCACATGACGGTGAAAGGCGGAACACCCGCCGCCCGCCGCTTTTTAAGCCCTGCAATGATGAGGCCGAACGCCGTTTTCGGCCGTGCCGGATTTTCACCATCCGCGACAATGGCCGGATGGCTGGCATCAAACCTCCCGGTCGCCGGATCGATGAAATAGCCGCCTTCTGTAACGGTCAGAGACACAATCCGGGTCATAGGATCGGCCAGCCGCTCGATCATGGTGTCGAAATCCGGCGGAGCGATCATATCGACCATCGCGCCGGTAATGGTCGCGCCAGAATGTTCAGCTTCCTGCTCCACCACCGTTGTCAGAAAATCCTGTTCTGCCAGCACCTCGCGCATTTTCGCATCAGTTGCCATCACACCTGCGCCGATGATGGCCCAGTCATGGTCACGCCCCTGATTGAACAAATCATGCAAATAGACCGCCTGATGCGCACGGTGGAAATTACCGACGCCGAAATGGACGATACCGGGCTTCAGGTCGCTGCGCTGATAGGTCGGGATTCCGGCTTTTGGCGCATGGTTCGCCAGCGTGTTGAGTGTAAGTTTCTCGGTCATGATGTTTCGGCCTGAATTGCGAGCCCCTGATCATCGAAGCGGTAAAGCCGCTCGGTATCGGGGGTGATGAAAACCTTGTCGCCATAGCGCACCGGCACTTCGCCATCGGTGCGGGTGGTCATGTGTCCAAGACCCGGTACATCGACATGCAAAAACGTGTCAGAGCCCAGATGCTCAGCGACGGCGACCTTGCCCTCCCATTCACCGCTTTCGGTTGAAAGTGAAAGGTGTTCGGGGCGGATACCAATCGTGTGGGCATTGTGCCCGGCGGCGATTTTGCCCTCGATAAAGTTCATCTTGGGCGAGCCAATAAAGCCGGCAACGAAGAGATTGGCCGGGCTGCGGTATAGCTCCAGAGGAGATCCCACCTGCTCGATATTGCCCGCCCTGAGCACCACGATCTTGTCTGCCATGGTCATGGCTTCCACCTGATCGTGGGTCACATAAATCGAGGTGGCGCCTAGCTGCTGATGCAGCTCCGAGATTTCCAGCCGCATGTTGACCCTGAGTGCCGCATCCAGATTGGAAAGCGGTTCGTCGAACAGGAAGCATTCCGGTGACCGGACAATGGCGCGCCCAATGGCGACGCGCTGGCGCTGTCCGCCGGAGAGCGCACGCGGCTTGCGTTCCAGATAGTCTGTCAGGTTGAGGATACTGGCCGCATCTTCCACCTTTTTGTTGACTTCGGCCTTGTCCGCGCCCGCCATTTTCAGCGGAAAACCGATATTGGCCCGCACACTCATATGCGGGTAAAGCGCATAGGACTGAAACACCATGGCAAGGCCACGCTTGGCCGGAGGTTTTTCTGTCGCGTCATCGCCATCGATCAGGATACGACCGCCCGATACATCCTCCAGTCCGGCGATGAGCCGTAAAAGCGTGGATTTGCCACAACCGGACGGTCCGACGAAGACGACGAACTCACCATTGTTGATTTCAAGGTCGATAGAGGGAATGACCACATGATCGCCGAAGGCTTTGGTCACCTTTTCAAGTCTGATGCTGCCCATTGGTCTTGTCCTTATTTAACCGCGCCGAAGGTGAGGCCGCGCACCAGCTGCTTCTGGCTGAACCAGCCCAGAATAACGATTGGGGCGATGGCCATGGTGGAGGCTGCGGAAAGCTTGGCGTAGAACAGCCCTTCCGGGCTCGAATATGAAGCGATGAAGGCCGTCAGCGGTGCGGCTTTGGAAGCTGTCAGGTTAAGGGTCCAGAAGGCCTCGTTCCATGACAGGATGACGTTTAAAAGAAGCGTCGAAGCGATGCCGGGAATGGCCATGGGGGTCAGAACATAAATCAGCTCCTTACCCAGCGTTGCACCATCCATGCGCGCGGCCTCAAGGATCTCGCCGGGGATTTCCTTGAAGTAGGTGTAGAGCATCCACACCATGATCGGCAGGTTGATCAGCATCATCACGACAATCAGACCGATGCGGGTATCCAGAAGGCCGAAATCGCGGAAGATGATATAGATCGGGACCAGTACGCCAACGGCGGGCAGCATTTTCGTCGACAGCATCCAGAGAAGAACGTCCTTGGTGCGTTTTGTCGGCGAAAATGCCATGGCCCAGGCCGCCGGAACCGAGACAATCAGCCCGAAGAGCGTCGAGCCGAAAGAAATCGCCACCGAATTCCAGAAATGATGGAAATAGTCCGAACGCGCCTGCACTTCGACATAGTTTTCCAGTGTCCAGTGGAAAAACAGGAAGCTTGGCGGCGTGGCAATCGCCTCACCTTCGGTTTTGAAACTGGTCAGAACCGTCCAGAGGATCGGAAAAAAAATGATGAGGCCGATGATCCAGGCAAGCGCTGTGTAAGCGACCTTTTTCTGTGTTGAAACCTGACGTGCCATGATCAGTCCTCCAGGTTCTTGCCGATCATCCGGATCAGGAAGATGGCGACAATATTGGCGAGGATGACTGCGACAATGCCGCCCGCAGATGCGCCACCGACATCAAACTGCAGGAGCGCCTGCATATAGACGAGGTAGGTCAGATTGGTGCTTTGCGTGCCGGGGCCGCCATTGGTGGTCACGAGAATTTCCGCAAAGACAGAAAGCAGGAAGATTGTCTCGATCAGGATAACGACCGTGATTGCCCGCGCCATATGCGGCAGAATGATGTAAATCAGACGGGCAAAGGCATTGGCCCCGTCCATTTCTGCGGCCTCGCGCTGCTCTTCGGAAAGCGATTGCAGTGAGGTCAGCAAAATAAGCGTGGCAAAGGGTAGCCACTCCCACGCAATAATCACACTAATGGAAGACAGCGGAAACGAAGACAGAAAATCGATTGGCTGAAAGCCGAGCGTGTTCGCAACCCATGCAAAAAGCCCGTTGACCGGGTTCATCAGCATGTTTTTCCACACCAGAGCCGAGACAGTCGGCATGACGAAGAAGGGCGCAATCACAAGGATGCGCACAATGCCCTGGCCGAACATTGGCTGATCCAGCAAAAGCGCAAGTCCTATGCCGCCAACAACTGTGGCGAACAGCACACCGCCAACGAGGATCAGGGTGTTGCCGATGGCCTGAAAAAACGCCGGATCGGTTAAAAAGAACCGATAGTTCATGAAACCGGCAAAACTTTCCGTGCCCGGCATCAGCAGATTGTAGCGCAGGAACGAGAAATAGAGCGTCATCGAAAGCGGCACCAGCATCCACAGAAGGAGCATGATGACGGAAGGCGCCATCATCAGCCGGGCCGCATTGCGGGTATGGGTCGTCGCCATGGTGATAATCTCCGCAGGCGTTTCCTCAGCAAGGCCGGATAGTGAAACCCCATCCGGCCAGCGCTTTTTGAATGAGCACCAGACCGGAAACGGGATGAAAAGGCTCCGGGGGGAGTGGGCCGGACGTTTAAAAGTCCGGCCACAGGAGGAAAACGGCTTGCTTACTTGATGTAGCCGGCTTTCATCATTTCGCGCTTTGTCAGCTGCTGGGCATTGGAAAGCGCCTGTTCAGCCGAGGAACTGCCGGCAACTGCTGCGGAAAACTGCTGGCCAACTGCTGTGCCAATTCCCTGAAACTCGGGAATGGATACAAACTGCGCGCCGGTATAGGGGATCTCCTGAACCGAAGGCTTTTTGGTATTGACCGCATTGATCGATTCCAGCGTCATCTCGGCAAAGGGTGCTGCCTTCTGGTAATCCGGGTTATCATAAAGCGACTTCCGGGTGCCGGGCGGTGCAGCGCGCCAGCCTTCTTTCTCTGCGACCAGATCGGTGTAATGTTTCGAGGTTGCCCAGGCGACAAATGCCTTTGCTGCATCGCCCTTCGTGGTGGAAGCCGGAATGGCCAGGTTCCAGGACCACAGCCAGTTGCCGCGATTGCCGATGTCACCCTTTTCAGGGAACAGCGCAAAGCCAACCTTGTCGGCGACCGTGGATTCGTCCGGGTCGGTCACAAAGGAGGCAGCGACCGTAGCGTCAATCCACATGCCGCATTTGCCCTGCTGGAAAAGCGCCAGATTTTCATTGAAGCCGTTGGAAGAAGCGCCGGGCGGGCCGTAATTTTCCATCAGATCAAGATAATCGGTCAGCGTGGCTTTCCACTCCGGACTGTCAAACTGCGGCTCCCAGTTCATATCAAACCAGCGTGCCCCGTAAGAGTTTGACATGGCACCGAGAAAGGCCATGTTTTCACCCCATCCGGCCTTGCCGCGAAGGCAGATACCGTAAATACCGGCATCCTTATCGGTCATGGCTGCGGCGGCTTTCTTGATCTCATCCCATGTCGACTGATCAGAGATTGTCACGCCGGCCTTTTCAGCAAGATCCTTGCGATACATCACCATCGCGCTTTCGCCGTAAAACGGCGCAGCGTAGAGCGTGCCGTCGGTGGAAAGTCCGCCGGCAATGGCGGGAAGAAGGTCCGCTTTGTCATAGCCTTCCGGCATATCATCAAGCGGCATCAGCCAGTTCTGTTTTGCCCAGATCGGAACCTCATAATTGCCGATGGTCAGAACGTCATACTGGCCGCCATTTGTGGCGATATCCGTGGTCACGCGCTGGCGCAGCACATTTTCTTCCAGCGTCACCCATTCCAGATCGATATCGGGATTTTGTTTTTTGAAATCATCTGTCAGCTGCTGCATGCGGATCATGTCACCATTGTTGACGGTCGCAATTGTCAGCGTTTCGGCCGAGGCTATGCCAGTAAAAGCAAGCACCGAGCACGCACCGAGAAGCATTGTATGAACTCTCATTCTTTCCTCCCTCAGAAATGAGCATAAGATCAATATGTGGGCAATTACTCAATATAAACCTATCATCTGTCAAGTGGGCGAATGCTCATTTTTTGAGCATATACCCGAAGCGTCTGTTTTATCAGTCGAATTGACGACGGAAAATTTTGTCGCGCAGAACGCTATGGAGAAGAAGGGCCGGCTTTGGGCAAAAACGGCCTCAAGGAGAGAACCTGACTTCAGTCTTTCAGAAGGAAGCGCGCAGCATTCTCATCGGTGATCAGCGCGTTGATGTGACCACCTTTAAGAGCCGCGCGGATGGCACGGTGCTTGCGGTTTCCGCAGGCAAGCGCAAAGACAGTCGCATTTTCTCGGGATGGCAGCGGGATGCTGGCAACACGGGCATTGGCCGGATGATCCAGCAACGCGCCATTATCATCAAAAATCCAGCCACAGATCTCGCCAGCGGCTCCGGCGGCGGTCAGCTCCTCCATCTCACTGGCCGTGAGAAAGCCATCGAGCAACAGCGGTGCAGTTTCCCCGATTTCGCCGATGCCGACAAAGGCAATATCCGCTTTTCGGCCAAGTTCGCGGGCAGGCTGGACAAGAGGCTGGGCATGCAGCAATGCGCGCTCTTCACCAGAGGACACCAGAACCGGCAGCGGCATCGGAAAATGCGGCGCCTTGATCGCGTCCGCCATCAGGAAGATCACGTTGTAATAAGCCGCGGATCCATCGGGATTGATGTTGCCTGTGAGTGAGACAATGCGGTGGCGGGGGCATTCTATCGGCGACAATTGTTCGACGGCAGCACGCAGGGTCCGCCCGGTTCCGATCGCCAGCACCAGCGGTTCCTCGCGCTTCAGCCAGCGCTCGATTTCCTGCGCGCCCTGACCGGCAATACCCACCGTCGCGGAATCGGATTGCGGATCCGACGGCAAAACCTCCACCTGTTTCAGATCGTACTTCTGTGTAAGGCGTTCGCAAAGCGCCATACATTCGGCAATCGGGTGATCAAGGCGCACCTTGACCAATCGCTCGGACATTGCAAGTGAGACGAGGCGCTGGGCGCTCTGGCGTGAAATGCCCATGGATGCAGCAATCTCATCCTGCGTACGGCCTGCCACATAGTAAAGCCAGCCAGCGCGAGCTGCATCGTCCAGACGGGATCCGCTTGCCGGTTTGCGTGCCATAATCTTAAGTCTGCCCTCTTTGCCGAAACTGATCTGTGACGATAACCCGCAAGCGCTGCTTCTGTCATCTGCCTGTCTTTGCGTCGTTACGGTTTGACTGAAAATCGAGAACGCTGCAACATCGCTCCGATCCCGTAGGAGGCAGCGCGACCGCACTGCCGCGCAACTCAGATGATCAAGAGGAAACCATGACCGGACGTATCGTGTTCACCGGCGGCAGCGGCAAGGCTGGCCGCGACGTCATTCCATATCTGGCCGAAAAGGGCTATGACATCTTAAATCTCGATCTCAAACCGCTCGATCAGCCCGACGTCAATACGCTGGTGACCGATCTGACGGATCAGGGACAGGTCTTCAATGCTCTTTCGATGCATTTCGGGCTGGATCGCTACGAAGGCGGCGGATTACCGACAGCGCCGGATGCCGTCGTGCATTTCGCCGCAATTCCACGAATCATGATTACGCCCGACAACGTCACCTATCAGACCAATGTCGTTTCAACCTATAACGTCATCGAAGCCGCCATGAAGCTTGGCGTGCGCAAGGTCATCATCGCGTCCAGCGAGACCACCTACGGTGTTTGCTTTGCCGAGGGTGACAAGGATTTCCATACCTTCCCGCTCGAGGAAGACTATGACGTTGACCCGATGGACAGTTATGGCCTGTCAAAGGTCTGCAATGAGAAAACCGCCCGTGCCTTCGCGATGCGTTTTAATGCCGACATTTATGCACTTCGGATCGCCAATGTGATTTCGCCGGAAGATTATGCCAATTTCCCCGGTTTTCTGGCCGATCCGCCATCGCGCAAACGCAATGCCTGGAGCTATATCGATGCGCGCGATCTCGGCCAGATTGTGGATCTGTGCATTCAGAAGGATGGCCTCGGCTTTGAGGTTTTCAATGCCGCAAACGATACGATCACCGCACTTGAACCAACCGAAGCCTTTCTGGCGAAATACGCGCCGGATACACCGGTCACGCGCGAAATGGGCGCACATGAGGCCCCGATCTCGAACCGTAAAATCCGCGAGGTCCTGGGCTTCAGGGAACAGCATGACTGGCGCAAATATGTGAAGGTGTAAACGGTTTCAAACAAAGACTGTTCAGGCCCCTTATGCCGCGCAAGGATGCGGGGATCAGACCCGGCATGACGGAGAAGGGGAAGCTGTTACCAGAACCACCTTCACCCCGGCCTTTGGCCGGGGTTTACAGCATCGGCCCGAAACTCGGAATCGATTTTGGAAAGCACGATGCGTAGATTCAAAAGGTTGGAGCGAAACAGAAAAGCATCAGTGTTTTTATGAAAACCGGTAGCCGCGCACCGTTGCCAGCGGCTACCGGTCCGAGGTTTCCCAGCGTGGATTGATCCATGGCTCGGCATTTTCCGGCGCCAGCGGCTGACGACCGAGGATATGATCACTGGCCTTTTCACCCACCAGAATTGACGGGCCGTTGAGGTTACCATTGGTGATGCGCGGGAAAATCGAGCTGTCGGCGACCCTTAAACCCCCGACGCCAATCACCCGGCATTCAGGGTCGACAACTGCCATCGGATCGCTGGCGCGGCCCATCTTCGCGGTACCACAGGGATGATAGGCACTTTCGGCATGTTCACGAATAAAATCGTCGATTGCCGCGTCACTCTGAACGTCGTCTCCGGGCTGAATCTCCTTGCCCCGATATGGGTCAAACGCCTTCTGGCTGAAAATTTCGCGCGTCAGCCGAACACAATGGCGGAAGTCGGCCCAGTCCTTTTCGTGGCTCATATAGTTGAACACGATCTTTGGCGCTTCATTGGGATCAGCACTCCTGAGCGTCACTTCTCCGCGTGACGGCGAACGCATCGGCCCGACATGAGCCTGAAACCCATGGCCCTCTGCCGCTGCCTTGCCATCATAGCGCACGGCAATGGGCAGGAAATGATACTGGATATCCGGATAATCGACACCCGGTGCTGAGCGCAGGAAGGCCGCGCTCTCAAACTGGTTCGAAGCACCAACGCCCGTTTTGGTGAACAGCCACTGCGCACCGACATAGGCTTTGCCGAAGAGGTTCCAGTACTTGTACAGCGTGATCGGCTTGATGCTCGCCTGCTGAATATAGACCTCCAGGTGATCCTGCAGGTTTTTACCCACGCCGGGCCGGTCGGCAACGACTTCAATGCCATGCTCTCTCAGCTCTGTTGCCGGACCAATGCCCGACAACATCAGGAGTTTCGGCGTGTTGATGGATGAAGCCGCCAGAATAACCTCGCGCCGTGCCTTCACCACCTCGGTTTTACCACCACGGACAATCTCAACGCCGGTTGCACGGCCATCTTCAATAATAACCCTCTGCGCCATGCAACGCACAAGATCGAGGTTCTGCCTCTTCAGCGCCGGTTTCAGATAGGCATTGGCCGCAGACCAGCGCCGCCCTTTCCAGACGGTCTGCTCCATCGGTCCGAACCCTTCCTGCTTCTCACCGTTATAGTCTGCTGTCGGCTCAAAACCGGCCTGTTTGCCCGCCTCCACGAAAGCATGAAACAGCGGGTTATCCCGCTTGCCACGGGTCACATGCAGCGGTCCACCCTTCCCGCGCCAGTCCGGGTCGCCGCCATGGCCGCTGTCATGCCAGTGTTCCATACGCTTGAAATAGGGCAGGACATCGGCATAGGACCAACCGGTCGCTCCGCTTTCCGCCCAGTGATCGTAGTCACGCGCATGACCGCGCACATAGACCATGCCGTTGATGGAGGAAGAACCACCGAGCACCTTGCCGCGCGGTGTAGCCAGCCTTCGATTGCCGAGATGTGGCTCAGGTTCAGACTGAAAGCCCCAGTCGTAAATCGGCATATTCATCGGATAAGACAAAGCACCAGGCATCTGAATAAACGGTCCGGCATCGCTTCCACCAAATTCCAGCACCAGAACCGAATGCTTTCCATCCTCCGACAGGCGGGCGGCCATGGCCGAACCCGCTGAACCGGAGCCGACAATCACAAAATCTGCTTCCATCATCTTATTTTCATTTCTCAATACGGGCTATCGACCTTGCCAAGCGCAACATGGATGGTTTTCAGCTGCGAATAGAACGCCATAGCGGCCTTGCCATTTTCCCTGCCAAGTCCCGATTGCTTGACGCCACCGAAGGGTATTTCCACAGGCGTGAGATTGTAGGTGTTGATCCAGCAGATTCCGGCCTGAAGGCTGGCCGCAACCCGGTGCGCGCGCGTGATATCCTGCGTAAAGACACCCGCAGCCAGGCCGAACGGCGTGGCATTGGCGCGTGAGACCACTTCGTCTTCATCATCAAAGGGCAGGACCGCCATCACCGGACCGAAGATCTCCTCGCGCGCAATCGTCATGTCGTCGGTGACATCAGCGAAAACAGTTGGCGTGACATAGAAACCCTTGTCGAAAAGCGTACCGGAGGGAACGTCGCCGCCAAGCACCAGACGCGCGCCTTCTGCCTTTCCCTTATCGATATAGGACAAAACTTTTTCCCGCTGTGCTTTAGAAACAAGCGGACCAAGATGGGTTTCCGGGTCAAGCGGATCACCGATGCGAATGGTCGCTGTTCGCTCCGCCAGACGCTGCAGAAAACGGCCATAAAGACCGCGCTGAACGAAAACCCGCGTGCCATTGGAGCAAATCTGTCCGGTGGAATAAAAATTCCCGAGCATCGCGCCGCCGATTGCATCTTCCAGATCGGCATCGTCAAAGACAATCATCGGCGATTTTCCGCCAAGCTCCATGGTCACATGACGCATCCCCGCAGCAGCCGAGGCATAGACCTTGCCACCCGTCGGCACAGAACCGGTGAGCGAGACCTTGGCGCAGTCCTTATGGGTGGATAGTGCAGCACCGACATCGCCATAGCCCTGAACCACATTGAAAAGCCCCTTCGGAGCGCCTGCCTCGATGAAGATCTCGGCCAGCTTCAATGCGCAAAGCGGCGTCAGCTCGGAGGGTTTGAAGATCATGGCATTGCCGCAGGCCAGTGCCGGAGCCGCCTTCCAGCAGGCAATCTGGGTCGGATAGTTCCAGGCACCAATGCCGACACAGACGCCAAGCGGCTCGCGCACCGTATAGGCAAAATCAGTCCCCAGCGGCACACTTTCTCCGGACAGGCTGTGGGCCTGCGCCGAAAACCACTCAAGCGCATCGGCGCCGGAGGTTGCATCCGCCACCAGCGTTTCCTGAATGGCCTTGCCGGTATCCAGTGTTTCCAGCTCTGACAAATCTTCGTTGCGTTCGCGGATGATATCGGCCGCGCGACGCAAAACCCTTGCACGCTCCACCGGCAACCACGAAGCCCATACTTTCTGAGCCTCAAGCGCCGCTGTGAAGGCCCGATCGATGATGGCAGGCGTCGCCCCGTGAAGCCGGGCGATTACACTACCATCAGCGGCATAAACGCATTCGATCACCTTGCCTGCAGTATCTTCAACATATTCGCCATTGATGAAATGGCTGGCGGTCGGCTGTGCTTTCATGTGTCAGTCTCCACGCGGCCAGCGCTGGCTGGCTTCCACGATATTCAAGTCCATGTGATTGCGCATGTAGCGCTCGGAGGCCTTCTTCAGCGGCTGGAAATCCCAGGGGTAATAATTGCCATTGCGAAGTGCCTCATAAACGAGCAGCCGCCGGGCCTGGCTTTGCCGGACCTCGGCATCGAAGCCACTCATATCCCAAAGCGTATTCACCTTTTCAGCGAAGGCCTTGGCCGTTTCAACGTGCGCAGGGTCTTCAGCCAGATTGTTCAGTTCATGCGGATCGGTTTCCAGATCGAAAAGCTGCGGCGGATCCAGCTCGCAATGGTTATATTTGAAGCGGTCTTCACGGACGGAAACCAGCGGCGCTTCCGATGCTTCAGCGGCATATTCGATGCGGACCGGCATTTTCCGGCTTTCCCCTTCAGCAATCGGCAGAAGGCTTTCACCATCAGTCCATGGCGCGATTTCGGAAATATCGACCCCCGCCAGTTCGGCCAGCGTCGGGTTCACATCCAGCGTGGAAACCGGGGTTTCAACAAGTCCCGGTTTCATAGCCGGTGCGGCGACCATCAGCGGCACACGGGCAGAGCCTTCAAACAGGCTCATCTTGAACCAGAGGCCGCGCTCGCCCAGCATATCCCCGTGATCGGACAGGAACAGGATGATCGTATCATCGCTCAGCCCAACACTATCCAGCGCTTCAAGAATTTCACCGATCTTGTCATCGAGATAGGAAATATTGGCAAAATAGGCCCGGCGGGAATCGCGGATGTTCTGCTGCGTAATTTCGAAGCTGCGCCAGTCATTCGCATCAAAGATGCGCTTGGAGTGATTGTCCTGCTCTTCATAACTGAAGGCAGGAATTTCGGGTTCCAGTTGCGCACAATCCTCGTAAAGATCCCAGTACTTCTTCCGCGCCACATATGGATCATGCGGATGGGTGAATGACACTGTCAGCATGAATGGCCGGTCATCCTGACGGCGGCCCAGATCATAAATCTTACGGGTCGCTTCGTAGGCCACTTCATCATCGAATTCGAGCTGATTGGAGATCTCACCAACCCCCGCGCCGGTGACAGAGCCCATATTGTGGTACCACCAGTCAATCCGCTCGCCGGGCTTGCGATAGTCCGGCGTCCAGCCGAAATCAGCCGGATAGACGTCGGTCGTCAAACGTTCCTCAAAACCATGCAGCTGGTCAGGGCCGACAAAATGCATCTTGCCGGACAGTGTTGTCTGGTAGCCCGCACGCCGCAGATGATGCGCGTAGGTGGGGATATCGGAGGAAAACTCGGCGGCATTGTCGTAAACGCGGGTGCGGCGCGGCAATTGCCCGCTCATGAAGCTCGCCCGACCCGGCGCGCACAGCGGCGATCCGGTATAGGTATTCTTGAACCGGGTGGAGCGGGCGGCAAGTTTTCTAAGGTTCGGCGTATGCAGAAAATCGGCAGGCCCGTCGGGAAACAGGGTGCCATTAAGCTGATCGACCATCAGAACGAGAATGTTCGGCCGTTTGCTCACTGTGCTTTCTCCTTTGCCAGTATGAGATCGAGATATTCCATCGTCATGGAAATGGCGCTTAAGCGATTGGCGGAAAAATCCTTCAACGCTGCGCGCAGATAAAAGCCGTCAATCATTGCACCAATGCCTGTGGCAATGCGTTCCGCCGCCGCCGGCGAAACCAGCTGCTTCAAGGCAAAAACAAGATTGGAATGCAGGCGACTTTCGTAAATCGACAGAAGGCGGCTGGCCGTACCGCCGCGCTGGGCCTGCACATAAAAGGCCAGCCATGCAGCGATCACAGCCGGGTCAAACTGATCCGGACCAAAACTCGCCTCGATGATCACTTTCAGACGGTCTTCCGGTGTTGACGTAGCATGATACCGCTCCTTGACGGAGCGGCCGAACTCTTCGAGGATACGGCGCATGGCAGCAAACAGGATCTGATCCTTGGAGCCGAAATAGTGATGTGCCAGAGCCGCAGAAACGCCGGCACGACGGGCGATCTTAGCGACCGTTACGTCTGTCATTCCAACCTGACCGACTTCTGCAATTGCAGCGCGCACAAGTGCGTCGCGGCGGATGGTCTCCATTCCGACTTTCGGCATCGACAAAAACCCGCTGAAAAACTGCTCAATTTGATGGCGTGGCGAAGAAATATGCAGCCAGATGCGCTTCGCCGTTTACAGAACTTAGCATATGTTATATTGATTGATCGATCAATCAAAAAAGATTACCAGCAAACACACCTGAAAGGACATGCCAACATGCCCCATCACTTCCGTGTCACCTTTGCTGCGGTTGCCGCCGCGACGGCTCTTTCCGCTGGCGTTGCTAAGGCTCAGGAAACAGCTTGCGACAGCGTCAGCTTTTCCGACGTCGGCTGGACCGACATCACCACCACAACCGCGACCGCCAAGCACCTCCTTGAAGGCCTTGGCTACGATGTTGATGTGAAGGTTCTTTCCGTTCCGGTGACCTTCGCTTCGCTGAAAAGCGACGATGTCGACGTTTTTCTCGGCAACTGGATGCCTGCACAGACCTCGGCCATCACATCCTACATTGAAGATGGCGAGATCGACGTGGTCGCCACCAATCTCGAAGGCACCAAATATACGCTTGCCGTTCCGACTTATACCTACGAAAAAGGCCTGAAGACCTATGGCGATATCGCCAAGTTCGGCGATGAGCTGGACCACAAGATCTATGGCATTGAGCCGGGTAATGAAGGCAATGCCTACCTCGTTTCGCTGATCGAGGAAAACAAGCACGGACTGAAGGATTTCGAGGTCGTCGAAAGCTCGGAACAGGGCATGCTGGCCATGGTTGGCCGCAAATACCGCAAAGATGAACCGATTGTCTTCCTC
This sequence comes from Martelella mediterranea, assembly GCF_004342225.1. Lineage (GTDB taxonomy): Bacteria > Pseudomonadota > Alphaproteobacteria > Rhizobiales > Rhizobiaceae > Martelella > Martelella mediterranea_B. Next base: position 176,476 of record NZ_SMAR01000002.1, read on the forward strand.
GGCTGGGAACCGCATCCGATGAACGCAAGCTACGACCTGAAATATCTGACCGGCGGTGAAGACTTTTTCGGCGGTGAAGGAATCGTGCGGACAGTCACGCGTAAGGGCTTCACAGAGGAATGCCCCAATGTCGGCAAGCTGCTTGAAAACCTGAAGTTCTCGCTGCCGATGGAAAACGAGATCATGGGCGCGATCCTGAGTGACGGTGAAAATGAAGCCGATGCAACGGCAGCATGGCTTGAGAAAAATCCGGACGTTCTGAACGGCTGGCTTGATGGTGTCACAACCACATCCGGTGAACCTGGCCTGCCGGCAGTCAAGGCCTCTCTTGGTCTTTAAGCTACTGAGACCCGGAAGAGATTTTCTTTTCCGGGTTTTCTTCTTCTGCGAAAATGACCGGCGATATAACCGCTATATGCTTTGAAATGTGCGGTGCTGGCGCGTGCTGTCACCAGCTACGACAAGGTTTCGCCAGGCCGGAACCTGAACCTGCTTCCGCCGGAATGTATCTGAGAGGAGTTTGCCTTGGACTGGCTGACTGAATATAAAATCCCACTTGGCGCATGGGCGCAGGATATCTTCGACTGGCTGCAACTTCACGGCGGCTGGTTTTTTGATGGCCTCGCCGATGTGATGAGCTGGCTCATCGACAAGCTGCTCTGGATCATGCAGGCGCCCGGTCCCATTGTGCTGACACTTGTGATTACCGCTGTTGCCTGGTGGCTGCAGCGCAACTGGAAAATCACGCTTTTCGTGTTCTTCGGCTTTCTTTTCATCATCAATCAGGGCTATTTCGAAGAGACCACCGAGAGCCTCGCTCTGGTGATTTCATCCTGCATGATCTGCATGGTGGTTGGCGTTCCAATCGGGATTCTCACAGCCCACCGGCCTCGTCTTTATCAGGTGCTTCAGCCCATTCTCGACCTGATGCAGACGCTGCCGCCCTTCGTATACCTGATCCCGGCCATTGTCTTCTTCGGCATCGGCATGGTGCCGGGTCTTCTGGCCACCGTGATTTTCGTGGTGCCAGCGCCGATCCGCCTGACCTATCTCGGCATTTCATCGGTTCCGCAGCCGCTTCTGGAGGCCGCAGACGCCTTTGGCGGCACGCCATGGCAAAAGCTGACCAAGGTTGAGCTTCACCATGCGCTGCCGCAGATCATGGCAGGCCTCAATCAGACCATCATGCTGTCGCTGTCCATGGTTGTGGTTGCCGCCCTTGTCGGCGCCGATGGCCTTGGTGTTCCCGTGGTTCGTGCTCTCAATCAGGTCAACCCTGCGCTCGGCTTTGAAAGCGGCTTCGTTATTGTTGTCGTCGCCATCATTCTTGACCGTGTATTGAAGATCAGGAGGCAGAACGGATGACCGATGCTGTTGTTTTTGACGATGTGAACATCGTTTTCGGAGACAAACCCGAAACCGCACTGCCGCTGATGGATGCGGGTAAAGACCGCGCTGAAGTGCAGGACGAAACCGGACAGGTTCTGGGCGTCCATAATTGTTCTCTCACCGTTGCCGAAGGCGAGCTTCTCGTGTTGATGGGCTTGTCCGGATCCGGCAAATCAACACTTTTGAGAGCCGTCAATCAGCTAAATCCGGTCTGCCGCGGCCGTGTTCTGGTGAACGACGGAACGCAGATGACGGATGTGACCACTGCCGATAACAAGACACTGCGTCAGATCCGCCTGAACCGCGTTTCCATGGTGTTTCAGCAATTCGGCCTTCTGCCATGGCGCAATGTGCTTGATAATGTAGCGCTCGGGCTGGAATTTGCCGGCCTCAGCCAGAAAGAACGCACCGATCGCGCAAAGGCGCAGCTTGAGCTTGTCGGCCTTCAGGACTGGGGCGATCAGCTGGTCGGCGAACTGTCCGGCGGCATGCAGCAGCGCGTCGGCCTTGCCCGCGCCTTCGCCACCGAAGCCCCGATCCTTCTGATGGACGAGCCGTTTTCCGCGCTTGATCCACTAATCCGCAACCGGCTTCAGGATGAATTGCTTGAGCTTCAGCACAATCTGAAGCGCACAATCATCTTTGTCAGCCACGACCTTGATGAGGCGTTCAAGATCGGGGACCGGATTGCCATCATGGAAGGCGGACGGATCGTTCAGTGCGGCACGCCTTCGCAGATCGTACGCAAACCGGCAGATGCTTATGTCGCGGATTTCGTGGCCCACGTGAACCCGCTTGGCGTGTTACGCGCGGCAGATGTGATGAGCGAAACCGAGGCCCCCGCTGACGCCCCCACCGTGGGCCTTGATACAAAGCTTTCCGACATGATGGAGGCTTTGGGGCAGGGGACGATCATGCGCGTGACAGCAAGAGACGGCGCGGCTGCCGGAAGCGTCCGGCCACAGGATGTGGTCACGGCGCTTAACCCGGAAACAAGCCTGATCTAGAGCGCCGTGCATCCATTCGGATGCACGGCGCTCTAACCTATTGAATCTACGCATCGGCCCGAAAATCGATTCCGATTTTCAGGCCGATGCTGTAAGCCATGCTATCCGGTCACATGACAAAAAGGCCTCAAAGCGTGTCGATAATCCCACCGTCAACACGCAAAGACGCGCCCGATGTCGCCGAAGCCTGCGGCGAACACGTATAGACAATGAGATTGGCAACCTCTTCAACCGTAGCCGCGCGCTGGATGATCGACGTCGGCCGCTCAGCCATCACGAATTCAGCGGCCACCTCTTCCTCCGGCCGGCCCGACTTCTTAACTTCATCCGAGATCATCTCACGGAAACCATCAGACAGCGTCGGCCCCGGCAAAACAGAATTGACAGTGACGCCGGTGCCTGCAAGCCGCTTGGCGAGGCCGCGCGCCAGAGAGACATCTGCAGACTTCGTCACGCCATAATGCACCATGTCCTGTGGGATATTGAAGGAAGATTCCGAGCCGAGCATCACGATACGGCCCCACCCTTTCTCAACCATTTTGGGCGCCAGCGCGCGCGAAAGGCGAACCGCACTCATGACATTGACTTGCCAATGATGCTCCCAGGCATCATCACCAGTTTCAAAAAAATCCGATGGCACAAAGATTCCGGCATTGTTGACGAGTATGTCCACCTCACCAGCTTGTTCCAGCAACTTTTCGCAGCCCTCAGCCGTTCCCAGATCGGCAGCTATACCGCGCGCCTTTTCACCAATGGCCACTGCCGCTTTTTCGGTCGCTTCGTCCTTGCGCCCGTTTACAATGACATTTGCTCCGGCTTCAGCCAGCTGCTTTGCTGCTGCAAAGCCGATTCCCATCGTGGAGCCGGTGACCAGAGCTGTTTTGTTACTCAAATCGATTTTCATACACTGTCTCCTTTAAAATTCGTTTTCGAAAGCTTTGAAGACATATGGCCATCTGGACAGCCACCTGCCAGCCTCGCGAACGCACCGGTTAAAAAAAGAGGTGTCTGGGCAGGCTCTGCTGGACTGTATCCCCGTCAAAGACTGCCATGAGGCGAAGCTCATGAACGTCATTAAAAAACGCCCGGGCCAGCTTACTTGTTTCAAAGCGACAGAGGAAGAAAGCGTATCAGCGCGGCATCAGAAAGAATTCCAGCACACCGCACCGGATTGCGCGCCGCCGCATTTTGCTGCGAAACGGAAATGAAATGATGTTCCCAACAAGCCGACAGAGCCTGTAGGGCTTATAAAACACCTCGATGCGTTCGCGCTCCGGATCGTGATCCGGAACGCGGATGCTGGCGTCCACATGCTTCTTGTAAAGCCCGAGCCACTCGTTATGCGTGTAGCACGTCATGAAGGAATTCGGATGCACCTTCATAAAGAAGGTCGGTTTTGACGGGACAAGATTAAACTGTTCAAAGGTCAGGAATACGAAATTCGACGCGAAATAGCGCTCGGTCTCTGCAATTGCACGTTCATTGTCATCATTGAAATACGCACAAGGAACACTGCGTCCGGCCTGCCTGAGCGCATTGATGAAAATATATTGCTCCGGCGTATACCGGTTGTAGCGCTTATTGTCCCGGTCCCAGCATGCTTCCTCTTCCGGCATCAGCGGGACATTAAAGAGGAGACGGATATCATCGGTTCGGCCGAAGAACGCAAGGTCTGACGGATGGAACGGGAACCGCGTGCGCGAACGCGGATTGCGTGAGAAATAGCTGGCCGCCAGAAGCTTCTCTGAAAAGAAGCGATACTGATCTTCTGCATGCGGAAAGGCACCGAAATACTGCAAGAACCGGTTTCCATCCAGTCTGAAATCCGTGCGCATACGAAAGCAGTAAGGCGTTTCAACACGTTCCAGACCGGCGCACGTGCCGACTATTTGCCGGTTCACATTGTTCATTTTATCGCCGGGCCTGTCCGAATAATAAAAGAAGCCGGGATCGTCAGACCGGACAACTTCATCACAATCAAGACCTTCGGTATCCATGCCGTGCCACGTCGACAGGATAACCCGTGCGCCATCAAAATGCCTGCGCAGATCTGCGAGTATCTCACGGACAATCTTTTTATCGACCGCGCCCTGCAGCAGAAATGTGATATCCTTGGCTTCCATCCCGATGCCTACACTCTAGAAACAATCATCCAGACTTAAAGTTATGAAAAAGAGAATTCTTTTAGTCTGACCTAATTTTAATACACGATATTCGCTTACACTGAATGGTATGTTTATACACGTTTAATCAGATAATTTTAATATACTTCAAGCCTCATACTTATCATTTTTTGCGCCCGGCTTCTTAACAACAGCGTTTACAGTCCCATCCTCAAGACACTCAAAATCGGTTGCCTCGCCCGGCTCCATCACAACGATATCGCCTTCGCCATATTCAACGCCATTCATTCGCACACGCCCGGATATGATCACAGTGTACTCAGTCGCGATCTTATGAAAATGACGGGCCTCGCGATCGCCGCGATTGTAACGCTTCACCGCCACTTCCACATCTTCCGTGCGGCAGAGACTTGGCTCAAAATCACCGATGAACCAGCCTTTCACCATGCTATCCAGATGTGCTGTTTTCAATGCAGCCATGCCTCTCTTTGTTCCTGCAGAAGTGAAATATACTGAGCAAGCTGCATCTCGGTCTTCAGTGGATGAAACTGCTCGTTTTCAATGAAATCGATACACACCTTCTTCTGACGCAGGATCATCTCATTCACGGTCTGGCTGAGATAAAAAGCATTGTTGATCTTGCGGTCCTTACGCACCACGCTCTGGGCACAGCTCACGAAATCACGGCCACGGCGGAAATAGTAGAAACTTGCCAGTGCATGGCGGCTCACCGGCCGTTTTTCAGCCACTTCACGCACCATCCCGTCTTCTGAGACCAGTGCAAAAGAATAACGCGGATGGACAGAACGAAATGCGACAACACCGGCATCACACGTCTTGTCGCGAAAGCCCTGAACGATCTCTCCAAAATCGGCGTCGATCAACTCATCAGCCGCCACGAGAACGATCTCCTCATCCGTGTCGATGTGTTCCGCCGCGAGCAAAGCCGTGCAGACCGACCCCGCAGTCGCGCCGGGAACCTCAACACATGTCGCATTCTCGGCACTTTGCTGAATGACATCATCAATACTGAAGTCACGTATATCGGCCTGCCGGACGCAAAAAATCATACTTGAGGGCACCAGCGAGCTGAAGCCGGCAATCTGCCGCTCCAGAATGATCTCTTCGTTGAATTCGGCAAGATAAAGCGGGTACAACTCACCTTTAATATCAAGGTTTCCACCGCCCATGAGCACAACGATTTTCATGCCGCCGACCCCGCTGACTTAACTGCGCCTTCAATTTCGGCAATACGCTGCTTGATATTGTCATAGGTAACTTCATCAACATCCTTGACCACGAGAAGATGCCCCCCGGCGGCGCGCGCAGCTTTGATGCCATTCTGGTTGTCTTCAACAATGAGACACTCGGTTGGCTTAAGGCCGAGCTTTTCTATAGCGGTCAGATATATTTCCGGATCAGGCTTCGATGCCTTAACATCCTGGTTGCTCAGCATAAAATCGAGATAAGCAGTGAGGCTTGCCTTTTCCATCATCAAGGTCACGGTATCGCGCATTGAGTTTGAGGCGACCCCGAGCCTGTAACCTTCCATCCGTAATCTCGACAACGCATACTCATGCTCGAAACGCGGGCGACAACGCTCATAGATGATTTCCATCGTATAACGCTGCTTCATCTCGTTGATGAAAGTATGGAGATAATCCGGCAACTTCTTTTCAACGGAAAGCCGCTTCAGCTTCGTGCGCGTTGGCAGGCCGTCGTAGGCTGTCGCATGCTCATAACGTTCGATTGTAAAACCAAACAGGCCCAACGCCCGGTTCAGGGCGTCGTAATGCCAGTCCTTGGCATCAATCAGAACACCGTCCATATCAAAGATGACAGCCTTGATCGTCATTGCCGATCCTCGAAAAAAGCTTGCGCACCGAGCGGATCGTCGGTGCATAACATAAGGTCGCGACTACTGAAACTTCTCGTCATTTTTATGATACGCCATTGCATATCACAGTTGCGCCGATGCAGGTCGGCGGAAACAAGGCACACGCGTTTGCCCTGATCGATCAGTCCATCAATTATTCCCGGTCCATACCAGTCCGACCGAAAGCAATCCAGCCACACACCTTCGCATTTTTCAAGGAGCGGTGGGTGAGGCTGCAGATCACTCAAGCCTGTAAAGGCTTTCAGTCCATCTGCGACCTGACGGACAAGGTCAGGCGTCGACATATCGAAAACAAAATAATTCGTGTGTCCATAGTGTGCCAACAGCTCTTTCACAGCCGCACTCAGCCCGTCGGCTTTGATGTTGAGCGCCAGCGTCAGATTACGCCCCGCCATCAGTTCCAGCACTTCGGAAAACAGGATGACCTCACCGGTTGGCATATCATGCGCGATAACGATATCACCGTTATGATCGCGCAAATCCGTCTCGGTTCCCATACCGAGTTCGAATGAGCGCGCAAAGGCCACCATACCGTTCTTCTCATCTGCGGTTTTCCAGAAGCCGCGATGCGAGAGGATTTCCATCAGCGCACCTTTTCGGAGACAGGGTGGGACAAAAAGAAATCGAGATCGGAAGGAATGCCGAGGCCATACATGCCGTTATACTCCTCACCAATACCGTAGTGGCCGACCTTAAGGCCATCGCGGATCAGATAGTTGTAGACCGGACAGATATAGAATTCACCATTGACCCGGAGATCGTCAGCAATCATGGCCTTTGAGGCGCGGACCAGATCCCGGCCGCGCCGGAAATTGAAAATACCAACCGCAGCATCGTTGGATATGACTCTCTTCTCGGCGGTTTCGACGACTTTGCCATTTTCCTCGCGCACAAAAGACCATTTCGGATCATCGGCTTTCATGGTCATAACCAGTCCGTCAAAGCCACCCTTTTCCATGAAATCGAGATAGTCGTTAATGTCGAAATCAATATACTGATCCGAATTGGCGGTCATGACAGGTTCATCATTATCGATGAAATGCTCTGCCTCTAAAACCGAGCAGGCCTGTCCTTCGGTAATGCCGTCGATCCCGACAATCTCGACATTTTCCGCAAGAGCGCGAAGCTTCGGTTCAAGCCCATAGTCAGCTATATGCTGATTTTGACAGATGAATATGAAGCGATGCGGTGTCTGTGGCCGAAGATTGTCAACAACGACTTCGATCATGGGCTTTCCATGAACACGGATCAACGGCTTCGGGTCTTTGTAGCCAGCATTTGCGAACCGGCTCCCGCGACCGGCCATTGGCACTACGATATTCAGCACAATCCCTCTCTCAGCGGTCCTTTCAAGGCTCTGACCGCCCAATCCAATCAGAAACTAGCACATCTTGTTTCAGACATACCCCCCCAAACAGACCATATTTCTACAAATATTTTAGCCGTTCTGTTGCTTTTCGTGAGGTCAGAAAGCCGGCGCGAATGAAGCTTGCTTCTGCCCGTGAATCAGAAGCGGAAGCAAGGTTCCGTTTCGTAAAGCCTGTGCATGACACAGGAATGATCACGCACTCTGACAAACTTCAAGGCGCATCGCCTCCGAATCAGGCATGGCTTAAACAGCCTGAAAACGCGACATATTGATAACTATGATCAATGACGAACTATATATGGTATAGTTTCACTTCGGGCTGAATTCCATTTCGGGGGCCTGACAATGACTGAAACGAACGCTGCTGCATCTTTGCTGAAGGGGTCAAACCCGGGCTATGTGGTTAAACGCGATGGCCACAAAAAGCCTTTCGACGCCGGTAAAATTGAGCGCGCGATCCTCAAAGCTGGCGAAGCGACAGGCGCTTTCAGCGCACAGGAAGCCTATCGGCTGGCCGAACAGGTCATGAAAGTGCTGCGCCACTCAGTATCCGGCGAGGCGCTCGAAATCGAACGCATTCAGGACGTTGTTGAACAGGTTCTCATTTCCGGTGATTATTTCGAAACCGCGCGTGCCTATATCGTCTATCGCGAAAAACACGCCAAGCTGCGTGAAACCGGCAAGGTTGCCGTCGATGTCATTTCCTCAATCGATGAATATCTCGATCGTTCCGACTGGCGGGTCAACGCCAATGCCAATCAGGGCTATTCGCTTGGCGGGCTGATCCTCAATGTTTCGGGAAAGGTGGTTGCCAATTACTGGCTTTCCCACGTTTATGACCGCGCCATCGGAGAGGCACACCGCGCCGGTGATCTTCATATTCACGACCTCGACATGCTGTCGGGCTATTGCGCCGGCTGGTCGCTTCGAACGCTTCTGACCGAAGGGCTGAACGGCGTGCCGGGCAAGGTCGAGGCCGATCCGCCGAAACACATGTCGTCGGCCGTCGGCCAGATCGTCAATTTCCTTGGCACGCTGCAGAATGAATGGGCCGGCGCCCAGGCGTTTTCCTCCTTCGACACCTATATGGCCCCCTTCATCCGCAAGGACGGCCTTTCCTATGAGGATGTGCTACAGTCCATTCAGGAACTGATCTACAATCTGAACGTCCCCTCTCGCTGGGGCACGCAGACGCCGTTTACCAACCTCACCTTCGACTGGGTCTGCCCGGACGACCTGAAGGACGAGCGCCCGATCATCGGCGGTGAGGAAATGCCGTTTGCCTATGGCGAGCTGCAGGTCGAAATGGACATGATCAACCGTGCCTATATGGAGATCATGACCAAGGGCGATGCCAAGGGCCGGGTGTTCACCTTCCCGATCCCGACCTACAACATCACGCCGGATTTCCCCTGGGAAAGCGAAAACGCCACGCGGCTGTTCGACATGACGGCGAAATACGGCCTGCCCTATTTCCAGAATTTCCTGAACTCCGAGCTGTCACCCAACATGGTGCGCTCGATGTGCTGCCGGCTGCAGCTCGACCTGACCGAACTCCTGAAGCGCGGCAACGGCCTGTTCGGCTCGGCCGAGCAGACCGGTTCGCTCGGCGTCGTCAGCATCAACTGCGCCCGTCTCGGCTTTACCCACAAGGGCGATGAGGCCGGTCTTCTGGCCCGTCTTGACGAGTTGCTTGATCTTGGCCGCGACAGCCTCGAAATCAAGCGCAAGGTGATCCAGCGTCTGATCGATGAGGGGCTTTTCCCCTATACCAAGCGCTATCTCGGTACACTGCGCAATCACTTCTCCACGCTTGGGGTGAACGGCATCAATGAAATGATCCGCAATTTCACCGATAACCGCGAGGACATCACCACTGAGGAAGGCTATGCACTGGCGCTGAGACTGCTCGACCATGTGCGCGAAAAGATCGTCTCCTATCAGGAAGAAACCGGTCACCTCTACAATCTGGAAGCCACACCCGCTGAAGGCACGGCGCACCGTTTTGCGCGTGAGGACCAGAAGCGTTTCCCCGGCATCATCCAGGCCGGTACGGAAGAACAGGCCTATTACACCAATTCCAGCCAGTTGCCCGCCGGTTTCACCGATGATCCCTTCGAAGCCCTTTCGCGGCAGGAGGCCTTGCAGAAGAAATACACCGGCGGCACGGTTTTGCACCTTTATATGGGATCGCGGCTTTCGTCCGGTGAGGCCTGCAAAAACCTCGTGCGCCGCTCTCTGGAAAATTTCCGCCTGCCCTACATCACCGTCACGCCCACATTCTCGATCTGCCCGAAACACGGCTACATTGAGGGTGAGCATCAGTTCTGCCCGAAATGCGATGCGGAACTGATCGAACGCAAACGTCAATCCTGTGTCGAATGCTAGAATAGTCCCCGAAAGGAACCGAAATGTCCGTTCTTGAGAAAACCCGGCCCGCTGATGCGCAGATCACGCTTACCGATGAAGAACGTCAGCCCTGCGAAATCTGGACCCGTGTGATGGGTTATCACCGTCCGGTTTCGTCTTTCAACCGAGGTAAGAAGGGTGAGTTTGCCGAGCGTCTTTATTTCAAGGAGGCGTCTAATGACGCAGAAACAGGTCAGCGCCGCTGACCTGAGGGTTGGCGGTTTCGAACCGTTCTCGCTATGCGACTGGCCTGGCAAGATCGTCGCCACGGTATTCTGTCAGGGATGCCCATGGCGATGCCCCTATTGCCATAACCCTGCGCTTTGCGAGGCCGATGCAGAAACGGATTTCGATTTTTCCGAGATTCTCGATTTTCTCAAAAACCGTCGCGGGCTTCTGGATGGCGTTGTCTTTTCCGGCGGCGAGCCGACACTGCAAAAAGCCCTGCGTCCGGCCATTGAGGCCGTGCGCAGCATGGGCTTTCAGATTGGGCTTCACTCTGCCGGACCATATCCCGAGCAACTGAATGCGGTTCTGCCACTGATCGACTGGATCGGTCTCGACTTCAAGGCGCCCTTTGGTGCCTATGACCGGATGACAGCCACACCAAAAAGCGGAAAACGCGCCTTTGCCAGCCTGCGCCATGTGCTTGCAAGCGGTGTTGCGCATGAAATCAGGACAACGGTGCATCAGGATCTGATGAGTGAAATGGAACTGGGCCTTCTGAAAAATGAACTGACGGCGCTTGGGGCTGGGCCGCCGGTCATTCAGAATTTTCGCGAAACCGGTGTAGACCGGCAACGCCTGGATGCCGCTCTTAAAGAACGCAACACTGGTTAGGCGGCTTTTGCACTCAGCCCTGCGGCTGAAGGCGGCCGGTTTTGCGCGCCACCGCACGCTCCAGCATGACAAACGCATCATGGATCAAAAGCGCCAGAACGCCCACCACCAGCCCGCCTTGAAGCACGAAGGCCGTGTTGTTGGACAATAACCCGGCAATAATGACCTCGCCCAGCGTTTTCGCAGCCACCGTGGAGCCGATAGTGGCTGTTGCCAGCGATATGACAACAGACAGTCTGACGCCGGCAAGAATGACGGGGAAGGCGAGGGGAAATTCAACCTGAACCAGCTTTTGCGCCTCGGTCATACCGGCACCCCGCGCCGCTTCGGAGACATTACCCGGCAGATTTGTGAGACCGGTCAGAGCGTTTTCGAAGATCGGCAGAAGGCCATAAAGAAACAGCGCGATCAGGGTCGGGATTGGTCCGAAGCCAAACACCGGTACTGCCAGAGCCAGAACCGCGACAGGCGGAAAGGTCTGCCCGATATTGGCAATTGACCGTGAGAGCGGAAGAAACTCGCTACCCGAAGGACGCGTGACAAGGATTGCGAGGCTGACGGAAAAGAGCGTGGCTGCAACCGTTGCTGCGGCGACAATCGCCAGATGGCTCAATGTCAGAGAAAGCAGGCTTGTCTGCGTGTAGATCGCTGGCGCGCCGTTCTGTGCAAAGGGCCTGAAAAGCGGAGCGAAGGCCTGCGGCCAGAGAATAAAGGCCACAAGCAGTATCAGCAATCCAATCCTGATCGCTGCTGAAATTTTCATGAGCGCGGCTCCGCAGCATGCCGGATAAGCGCCTCACGCGTGACCCGACCGATGACGACACCATCTTTCTCCACCGGGACTGCATCACGACCGGACCAGAGCGTTTCGGCCAGCGCATCTTTCAGGCTGGCCGTACACGAAACCGGATTTCCATCCGCTACGCCTTGTTCAACCAGATTTTCACACGCTTCCAGCGACAGCATACGAAAAGCCTTGTCACCGGTGCCAAGAAGCACATTGACGAAGTCGCTGGCAGGATTGGTGATGATTTCGGCAGGGGGGGCATATTGCAGAAGCTTGCCGTCACTCATCACGGCGATTTTGTGCCCCAGCATGATGGCTTCATCCATATCATGGGTCACAAGCACAATCGTGGTAGAGAAGCGCCGCTGAATGTCGAGCAGATCTTCCTGCGCCTTGGCCCGGATGATCGGATCAAGCGCACCGAAAGGCTCATCCATCAGAAGAAGGTGCGGTTCAGCCGCCAGCGCCCGGGCAACACCGATCCGCTGCTGTTCTCCCCCCGAAAGCTCAAACGGCATACGATCCCGATATTGCCCCGGCTCAAGATGAAACAGGCTCAACAACTCATCCACGCGATCATGCCTGCGCTTTTTATCCCACCCAAGCAGTTTTGGCACCGTCGCGATATTTTCCGCCACAGTCCGGTGCGGAAAAAGGCCATGTCCCTGAATGGCGTAGCCGATACCGCGTCTTAGTTCATAATCCGGCAGATCGCGATTGTCGCGGCCGTCAATGCGGATCGTGCCCGCGCTTGGCTCCACAAGGCGGTTGATCATCCGCATCAGGGTTGTCTTGCCAGAACCTGACGTGCCGACAATAGCTGCCAGTTCACCGCTTTCAATTGTCAGTGACACATTTTCGACGGCGTTCTGATCGCCGTAGATTTTGGAGATGGCATCAATCTCAATCATGCCGACGCTCCTTTTTTGCCATGGGTCTGGCTGATTTCAACAAGCGCATCGAGAATGATGGCCGCGGCAAACGCCATGCCGACAACCGGCATGGCTCCAAGAAGAACAAGATCGGTTGCCGTTTGTGCGATACCCTGAAATACGAAGGTGCCATATCCCCCGCCGCCGATCAGTCCGGCAATCACGGCAAGGCCGATATTCTGCACCAGGACGATGCGAATACCGGTGAGGATAACCGGGAAAGCCAGCGGCAGCTCAATCTGCAGCAGAAGCTGCCGGACAGTCATACCCATCCCGCGTGCAGCATCGCGCGCATCCGGCGGCACGCTATCGAGCCCGGCAACAGTGTTCGAAACGACAGGCAGAAGCGAATAGGCATAGAGCGCCACAATCGCCGGTGCAAAGCCAATACCGGCAATGCCGAGTTCGGCCGCCCCCGGGATATTTCGCCCGATCCAGGCAAGCGGCGCAATCAGCAACCCGAACATCGCAATGGAAGGGATCGTCTGTAAAACGTTCAGGATGTTGAGGATTGTTGCCCGCACTTTCGGCACACGATAGCACAAGATGCCGATTGGAATGCCCGTCACTGTAGCGGCACCAACAGAACCGAATGTCAAAAGAAGATGCGTGCGCCCCTCACGCCAGAATGCATCGGAGCGGTTGGCATATTCTTTCAGAATTGAAAGTTGGTCCCAGGCACCGGACCAAAGCAGGAGGCCGATTGCCGCCATACCGATGGCCAGAAATGCCATACGCTTCATCGGTGCGAGCTGCTTGCGCACAATGGCGTCCGCCATGGCGATGGAAAAGCCGAACAGCATGATCCAGAAGCCGCCACCGGCTGAAACACGCGCATAAGGATTATCATCCGGCATCAGAAAATAGCCCGAACGCCCGACCATAAGTGCCAGGACAGCCATCATGGCAACGCTGACGCCAAGCCGCAGATTAACAGGGGAACGCAGGACCATAACCACGATCGCAGCGATGATTGTGGCCATCAGACACACACCCTGCCATCCGGGCAGGGCGGACCAGATCATCTTCGGCGTAGCCTCAACGATCCGATTGGCAGCAAACTGGCTGAAAGGCTGAAGAAACAGGCCTGCCAGAATAATCAGCGCAAGAATCATCCCGAGTTTGTCGAAGGCCGTGAGGCTCTTTTGCGCTGTTGTTGAAGCACTGATCGCTGACATGGCGTGCCTTTTGGCTATCGGTCGGGCTCGGCTCTGGTCGAGGGGTGCATGGCGGCGTCACAAGCGCCATGCCTTGCTTGTAAAGTGTAAGCAGCACGCTCTCCTGTCTCAAGTTCCGCGCACTTGAAGACCCCCGGATGGTAGATAATAAATATCCGGGGGATCGCGGAGATTGCCCGCCTCTTATTTCAAAAAACCATTCTTCATGAGATAGTCCTTCGCCACCGCATCGGCAGGCTCACCACCCACCTGAACGCGGCCATTGAGGTTCTGAAGCGTTTCAAGCGTCAGGCCTTCAAAGATCGGTTCGAGAATGTCGGCGATCTCGGGATATTCTTCCAGCCGCACTTCGCGGATGATCGGTGTCGGCAGATAAACCGGCTGAACGCCCTTGTCGTCTGTCATCACCTTCAGACCGGAAGGCGCAATACCACCATCAGTACCATAAACCATTGCAGCATTTGCGCCGGACGTCTTTTTGGCCGCCGCCGCAATGGTGGCCGCCGTATCACCGCCGGAAAGCTGGATCAGCTGACCGGACGAAAGGTCGAAACCATAAGCCTTTTCAAAAGCGGGAAGTGCTGCCGGAGAGGTCACAAACTCCGAAGAGGCTGCCAACTTGATCGTGCCGCCATCGGCAACATAAGCGCCGAAATCACTCATCGTCGAGAGATTTTCCGGATCGGCAACGTCCTTGCGCACGGCGATGGCCCAGGTGTTGTTGGCATCGGCCGGGGTGAGCCAGACAATCTTGTTGGCATCATAGTCGAGCTTCTTGGCTTCCTCATACCCCGCTTCAGGCTTATTCCAGACGGGAAGGTCCGTCTTGTTGAAGAAGAAGGCGGCATTGCCGGTATATTCCGGATAGATGTCGATCTGTCCTTGCGTTATCGCCTGACGCACGATCGGTGTTCCACCGAGCTGGATCTTGTTTTCAGTCGGAATATCGTTGGCTTTCAGTGCCTGAAGGATGATGTTGCCAAGCACACCACCCTCGGTATCGATCTTCGATGAAACGACGACGGGCGCCGCAACAGCGGTCGAAGCTGCGGCAAAGGCGGCGATCGCCAGAGCGCCTGTCAGTTTGAAAATTCGGTTCATGGAACTTGTCCCTCTCTTGCCAGCTCTCTCTCATATCCTCAAAGAGCCGTTTCCTGTTCGCCCTGAAGACTGTTCACTCAGTCCGGATCATCAGGCGGTGCGCGTGCAAACATGTCACAGGCTTCCGCGAATAGTCAGAAGTCCAGTGTCTGATATCTAACTTTGTCCGATCCGGCTTCAGCTTCAACCCTTATCGGCGCATTTCAGTAAAATCAGTCAGATAGGGCACGAAATACGTCTGGCGATAGCAAAGGTGTTTTTTTCTGAAGGTGCGCCTGACATCGCTCGTTCAATGTTTGTAAACCCGCTTCATGAAATCAGGACCAAGACGATAGATATGAAAGGGATTGAAAGAAATTGATCATTTCCGATCATCATATGATCGTTATATCGCAGATATAAGCCATTTCGGTTTTCAAACTTGCATGAACGATCAATCATATGCAAAATAGTACGTGCAATTCCGCTGGGAGGACGGAGTGGCCGAATTATACAGACATGAAAAAATTATTTCTTTGCTGGCAGAACGTCCGTTTCTGTCCGTCACAGAGCTGACGGATGAGACCGGCGTGTCCGCCGCCACGATTCGCCGTGACATAGACAAGCTGGAAAAGGCCGGTTTTGGTCAGCGTGTGCACGGTGGTATTGCTTCAGAGCGCCTGCATGCGGCACGCCGCGCTGTTCCACTTCCATTCATGGAAAATCGAGACATTGCCGTCGATGCCAAGCGCGCCATTGCGCGTTCCGCAGCTGGCCTTGTACGTGACGGAACGGCAATCATCGTTCATGGCGGCTCCACCTGCTTTCATTTCGGTGTTGCTGTCGCAAACCGCAACCTGCGCATTTTCACGCATTCCATGCCGCTGGCCGCCTACCTGGCAGAGTTTGGCCAGTGTCAGCTGACCATGGGCGGTGGCGACCTTCATCGTGAACCCGGCATCATCTATGACCGGTTTTCAGATGAGCGTGCCTTCTACGCCTCTCAGTTTTTCGCCGGAGCACTCGGCATCAATCGTGAAGGGCTTCTGGAAAGCAATCCGCTGCTGGTTCAGCTGACACGCGAGATGGCAGCTTATGCCAACGAAACCATCGTACTGGTCGACAGCCGGAAGTTTTCCGAGAGGCCCTCCACACTTTCTCTTCCATTTACCCAGATCCGCAGACTGGTGACCGATGACGGCCTCAGCGATGCCAATGCCCGGATGCTTGAAGAGGAAGGGATTCAATACATCATCGCCGAACAAAAGGGAGATGCCACGCCATGAGCAGTGCCAAAGCTGAACCTGTTCTGGAAATGCAGGGGATTTCAAAAACCTTCGGGCCGATGAAGGCACTCTCAGGGGTCGCAATCACCGCCTATGGCGGAGAAGTGCATGCCCTGATGGGGGAAAATGGTGCCGGCAAATCCACCCTTATGAAGATCCTGTCCGGTGCCTATACGCCGGATCGGGGTGGCTCAATCAAAGTTGGCGGCGAGACCGTTCCGCACGGAAAGCCCAAGGCAGCCAAGTCGATGGGCGTCGCTGTTATTTATCAGGAGCTTTCTCTGGCACCAAATCTGACCGTTGCTGAGAATATTTTCCTCGGCAACGAGCGGGCCAGCCACGGCATCGTCAACCGCGGACAGATGCGCACGGCAACCCAGCCGATCCTCGACCGTCTCGGCGTCGACTTCAAGCCGTCGACACCCGTAAGCGATCTTTCGCTCGGTGAGCGACAGCTTGTTGAGATTGCCCGCGCGCTGTCCGCCAACGCGCGGATCATCGTCATGGACGAGCCGACAACATCTCTGACGAGTCGGGAGACCGATCGGCTTTTCGACGTGATTGCTGGCCTGAAAGCCGAAAACATTGCCATTATCTACATCAGCCACCGAATGGAGGAAATCTACCGCCTCGCCGATCGGTGTTCGGTTCTGCGCGACGGCAGCTATATCGGCACGCTTCAGCGCGAAGAACTGAACGCCGACCGCCTCATCTCCATGATGGTCGGCCGCGAGCTGTCCTCATTCTACAAAAAGGAGCATGTCGAGCATGATGATGAGGACATTGTGCTCGAAGTGCAGAACATGAGCGATGGCCACAAGGTGAAGAACTGCTCGTTCACTGTACGAAAAGGCGAAGTTCTGGGGGTTTCAGGGCTGGTGGGTTCTGGCCGCACCGAACTCGCACGCCTGATCTACGGTGCAGACAAAGCAACCAGCGGCAAGGTTTTTCTCAATGGAAAGGACGTAACGCCGCAAAGCCCGAGTGTCGCGCTTAAGAAGGGCATTGTTTATCTGACAGAAGACCGGAAGAAACTGGGACTGTTTCTGGATATGACGATTGCCGACAACATCAACATCTGCGTCATGGCGGGCGACAGCGGCACCGCAGGAATCCGCAATTTCCAAACAGCGCGGGAACGCGCGGAAAACGAGGTCGAAAGGCTTTCCATCCGTACGCAGTCACCCTTCGTCAATGTCGGCTCGCTTTCCGGGGGCAACCAGCAGAAAGTGCTTCTGGGCCGCCTTCTGGAGGTCAGTCCGAAGGTGATCATTCTTGATGAACCCACGCGTGGCGTCGATGTCGGCGCAAAATCCGAAATCTATCGTCTGATCGATATGATGGCCCGTCAGGGCATGGCAGTGGTGATGATCTCCAGTGAATTGCCGGAAATCATCAACGTTGCCGATCGTGCGCTCGTGATGCGCGAAGGCGCAATTGCCGGAGAAGTCACATCCGGTCCCGGACAACCCATCGATCAGGAAGCAATTATGCGGCTTTCAACCGGAACCCGGTCGGCCGCCTGAAACACCGCCACGGGAACAGGCGAAGGAGGAACAAACACATGAGTGAGGCGTCGAACAGAGCGCAATCACGCAAATCCCAGCAGTTTGGTAACCTGGTCAAGACACTCGGCATGTTGCCGGTTCTGATTCTGCTGGCGATCGGATTTCAGTTGCTGACGGGAAAGTTTCTGGGCGTCAACAACCTTTCCATTGTGATGCAGCAGGCATCGATCAACATCGTTCTGGCGGCAGGCATGACATTTGTTATCCTGACCGGGGGTATCGACCTTTCCGTGGGATCTATTCTGGCTGCGTCAGCCATGGCAGCGGTTATTTTCTCGCTGATGCCTGAACTCGGCTGGCTTGGCATTCCCGGCGGGCTGGCACTGGGGCTGGCTTTCGGGCTGGCGAACGGTGCACTGGTCGCCTTTCTGCAGCTTCCGCCATTTATTGTAACGTTAGGCTCGCTGACAGCCGTGCGCGGTGTGGCGAGACTCATGGGCGATGACACGACGGTCTTCAACGCAGAATTACCCTTTGCGGTAATCGGAAACGGCTCTGTTTTCGGTATTCCTATCCTGGCGATCATTGCCTTATCGGTCATTCTTGTTTCCTGGTTTATTCTGCGCCGAACGGTGCTCGGCACCTGGATTTATGCTGTCGGCGGCAACCAGGAAGCCGCACGGCTTACCGGCATTAAA
Organism: Martelella mediterranea; assembly: GCF_004342225.1. Taxonomy (GTDB): domain Bacteria; phylum Pseudomonadota; class Alphaproteobacteria; order Rhizobiales; family Rhizobiaceae; genus Martelella; species Martelella mediterranea_B. The sequence goes on from NZ_SMAR01000002.1 coordinate 194,979, forward strand.
GTGCCGGTAGTGCTGCTGTTTGTTTACGGTTTATCCGGTCTAATGGCCGGATTGGGCGGTGTGATGTCGGCAGCGCGGCTTTATGCCGCCAATGGCTTGCAGCTTGGACAATCATACGAACTCGACGCGATTGCTGCCGTTATTCTGGGTGGGACCAGTTTCGTTGGCGGCGTCGGGTCAATCTGGGGCACGCTGATCGGTGCGCTGATTATCGCTGTCCTTTCGAACGGCCTCATTCTGACAGGTACGTCGGATATCTGGCAGTTCATCATCAAGGGTCTTGTCATTATCGCAGCTGTGACGCTTGACCGCTTCCGCGGCAGAAGCAGCGGCTCGACCTGACAAACCTGCAATTCAAGGTAATCCACTAGAGACGCAAAACGCGGAGGAGCTATTTATGCGTACATTTAAGAAAACCCTTCTGGGCGCAGCAGCAGCACTGGCGATGACCGCCGGTGCGATGCCCGCCAGCGCACAGGATCAGGAGCTGGAAAGCATCGGTATTTCAGTAGGTCTTCTCGGCAACCCGTTCTTCGTTGCCACGATCAAGGGTATCGAAGACAGGGCTCGCGAGATCAACCCGGATGTTGAAATCACTTCGGTTTCCGCTGACTACGACCTCAACAAACAGGTCAGCCAGATCGACAACTTCATCGCCAAGGGCGTTGACATCATCATGCTGAACGCCGTGGACGATACGGCCATTGCACCTGCTGTCATGCGCGCCAAAAACGCCGGTATCACGGTTGCAGCCTTTGACGTTTCAGCTCCCGGTGCTGACGTGACTGTGATGACCGACAATATCGCAGCCGGACAGAAAGCCTGCCAGTATATCGTCGATGCGCTGAGCGGTGAGGGTAATGTCGCCATCATTAAAGGTCCGTCTTCATCTTCCCTCAATGACCGCTTCGACGGTTGCATGGAAGTTTTTGAAGAAAATGACGGTATCAATATCGTTTCCAACGACCAGAATGGCGGTGGTGCCCGTCAGGGTGGCATGGACGTGATGCAGGGTCTTCTGACCCGCTTTGATGATCTGGATGCTGTTTTCGGGGCCAATGACCCGATGGCGCTCGGCGCTCAGCTTGCCGCCAAACAGCTTGGCCGGACGGACATCATAATCACTGGTGTGGATGGTGCTCCCGACACCGAAAAGTCACTGAAAAACCCGGATTCTCTCTTGAAGGCATCCGCTTCTCAGGATCCCTATGTCATGGCCGGTGAGGCCCTTCAGCTCGGTTACAAATTCTTCCAGGGCGAAGATATCGAAGAAGCCACCGTTCTGATTGAGCCGGTTCTGATCACGGCTGACAATGTCGATGAATATCAGGGGTGGACAGCCGAACGTGACTGATCCGTCTCTCATTGACGACAGTTCAGGGTATGCCGTTTTTAGCGGCATACCCTTTTTATATCAGTTTACCGTCGGACGCTGGTGGTTACGCTCCAGGAGCAGGCCCCAGTTCTGAGCAGAAGCCAGATGCAGGGCAATCGCATCCGTCCAACCATTTTTATTCCACTCCCGTATAGTTTTAACGGGAAGCGCTCGGTAGCGCTCCGGGTCAACCACCTGAAAACCATCAAGGCGGTAATGGCTTTTGTCGGGAAATTCGAAATCTGCATGGCGGGAGACCAGAATGTCCGCAGCCATCACCGCCTGCAGAAAATCGGCGTCATGTGCCCGGTGCTGGTGATATAGCTCACAAAGCTGCATCATCGGCTGGATCGCTTCGGAAGGCTGACCATCTGCCTTAAAAAGCGGGGTTGCCTCCGGTGCTTCCGACAGAGGCTTGACCCGGCCGCTCGTCGTTTCAAAGGCCAGAATGCGCCTGTCCTTATCGTCGGGCGCCTGAACAAGAATAAAGGGATAGCGGCGAATATAGGCCGGAATATACGTGTTTTTCTCCCACGCGCCATCAGCCCCCACCATCAGGTTCTGGCCTTGTTTAATCCCGGTAATGGCAATAGGCACCGCCCCTTCTGCATCAATAAACACGATCGGATAATGCCGGATCACTGGCATAAACTCACTGACAGACAGCGGAATAGCCGTTGCGTTTGCAGCGAAGGAATAGTCTGTCGAAGAGACCACACCCATATCTTTATGGGCGTCAAAATGCAGCACCTGCGGCTTTTGATAAAACAAGGGCATTCCACTGCTTGTTGCCATAAAACAACCTCCGGTACACACAATTTGAAATACATATTTCTTTAATTGTTTAGATAAAGTTTGCAACGAACAATTGGGTTTCTTCAAGCATGTATTACCGCCTCGGCTGTAATCTCCGGTTTGCCGACGGCTTTATATGCGCCGGGGACAGCGTTCGAGCCGGACGGGCAAAATTTCACATAAAGAAATCTTTATGTCTTTCTTGCCAGCGTCATCTGTGGCTGTTACTTACAAACCAAACTGAAAGAACCAGGTGCCCTCTTGGCTCCCCGGAAACGGTGGAGCAGAGCCCGCACTTTTGATCTGCACGCCTCGGGAGTTTTTCAATGAGCGCCACAGAAGATTTCATTGTTGCCGATATTGCACTGGCCGACTATGGCCGCAAGGAACTGGACATCGCCGAAACTGAAATGCCGGGCCTGATGGCCGCGCGCGCGGAATTTGGCGAAAGCCAGCCGCTGAAGGGCGCCCGCATCTCCGGCTCGCTGCACATGACAATCCAGACCGGCGTTTTGATTGAAACGCTGAAAGCACTGGGCGCCGACGTTCGCTGGGCCTCCTGCAACATCTTTTCCACGCAGGACCATGCAGCCGCAGCCATCGCGGCCACCGGCACGCCCGTTTTCGCCGTCAAAGGCGAAAGCCTTGAAGAATACTGGTCCTATACCGACCGGATTTTCCAGTGGACCGACGGTGGCCATTCCAACATGATCCTCGATGATGGCGGCGACGCGACCATGTATATCCTGATCGGCGCCCGCGCCGAAGCCGGCGAAGATGTGCTTTCAAAGCCTGGCTCTGAGGAAGAGGAAGTGCTGTTCGCGCAGATCAAAAAGCGCATGACGGAGACGCCCGGCTTCTTCACCAAACAGCGCGATGCGCTTCTGGGCGTAACAGAGGAAACCACGACCGGCGTCAACCGGCTTTACCAGCTTGCCCGCGCCGGAGAGCTGCCGTTCCCGGCGATCAACGTCAACGACTCCGTCACCAAGTCGAAGTTCGACAACAAATATGGCTGTAAGGAATCGCTGGTCGACGGCATTCGCCGCGCCACCGACGTGATGATGGCCGGCAAGGTCGCCGTTGTCTGCGGTTATGGCGATGTCGGTAAGGGCTCGGCCGCCTCGCTTTCGGGTGCTGGCGCCCGCGTGAAGGTGACAGAAGCCGATCCGATCTGCGCGCTTCAGGCAGCAATGGACGGTTTTGAGGTTGTGCTCCTGGAAGACGTCGTCTCGACCGCCGATATCTTCGTCACCACGACAGGAAACAAGGACATCATCCGCATCGAGCATATGCGCGAGATGAAGGATATGGCCATTGTCGGCAATATCGGGCACTTCGATAACGAAATCGAAGTCGCATCGCTGCGCAACTACACATGGACCAATATCAAGCCGCAGGTCGACATGATTGGCTTTCCGGATGGAAAGCGCATCATCCTGCTTTCGGAAGGCCGCCTTCTGAACCTCGGCAATGCCACGGGCCATCCATCTTTCGTGATGTCCGCCTCCTTTACCAATCAGGTTCTGGCGCAGATGGAAATCTTCCAGCACCATGAAAAGTATGAAAAGGGCGTGCATGTTCTGCCAAAGCATCTTGATGAGAAGGTTGCCCGCCTGCACCTCGACAAGCTGGGCGCCAAGCTGACCGTGCTTTCCGAAGAACAGGCGTCCTATATCGGCGTGACACCGGAAGGCCCGTTCAAGCCGGAACACTATCGCTATTAACCAAGCAGTAAGCATAACCGGATTAATCTGGCCGCGTCCTTATAAAACAGGGCGCGGCCGCTTTATTTCCGCAGGAGTCTTTTCGCGGATTCACCAAGCGTCTATGTTTTAAAGGGCGCGATTCGCCGGAAACCGGTCGGATCTTTTCAGAATCTGAAATGCCTTTACGGGCGGCAGGCGCTTTCAATGCGGCATATCAGGCGCGTGGCCAGCCCGAAACAACGATGCGGAAGACGATGATGGAGCTTTGCCGGGGCGGCGCAGAAAACGGGGGCCCGATGAGACAGCGTTTTCACGTGAAACGCATGGCAAAGCGCGTGCTGACGGCCAGCACCGCGCTTTCCTTTACATGCGCTCACGCTCTGGCCCAGACAAGCGAAAACGTCGCACCTGCGCTTTCCAGCCGGGATGTTGCCGTCCTGTCAGCCTTTTCGGGTATTCTGGCCGCAACGGTGCTCGCAACGCTCTGGTTTGTGCGTCTGCGTGGCCGCTCCGAAGCAGAAAACCGTGCTCTGCGGGAAGAGCGCGACGCAGCCCATGAACGCATTGCCAACCTGAAAGCGCTCAATGCAGAAAAAAATCGCCGGATCATCTTCTGGGAAGGGCCGAAAAGCGCGCCGGAATTCTTAGGGTCGCTTCCCGAAGAGGCGGGGGCACCTGAAGACGATGACGCCTTCCTGAAATTTTCCGAGTGGCTTTCACCTGGCAGCCGCCGCCAGCTTGAAACTGCAGTTACCCGGCTGCGTAAAACAGCAAAAGCCTTTGAAATGCTGGTGGAGACCAGATCCGGCTATGTTCTGGAAGTTCTCGGTTCAACCACCGGCGGCAGGGCACATGTCCGCTTTGGCGCTCTGGAATCCGTTCGCGCGGAGCTGGCCGAGCTGAAGATTGAACACAAGCAGGTCAACGAAACGCTGTCACGCTTCGAACAACTGCTCGATGTGACAGAAATGCCTGCCTGGATCAGAAACGGCGAGGGGCAGCTGGTCTGGGCAAACCGGGCCTATGTAAAGGCTGTCGAGGGTGAAACGGCAGAAGATACGATTTTGCAAAACCGCATGCTTCTGAATACGCCGACACAGGCAAAGCTGGATGCGGCACTGCGTGACAAGAAACGTTTTGACGGGCGCCACCCGGTCGTTATCGATGGCGAACGCACATTTTTCGAGATCAGCGAAGTTCCCTTTGGTGAGGGCTCAGCCGGTATAGCCCGTGATGTTTCAGCGCTTGAAGCTGCGGAAGCGACACTTCGGCAAACCGTTGAAGGTCACGCCGAGACCCTCAATCATCTCAATACTGCTGTCGCCATCTTCGATGCAGACAAGCGGCTGGAATTTTATAACGAGGCGTTTGAAAAACTCTGGAAACTCGATATCGGCTTTCTGGAAAGCAAGCCGGACAACGCAGAAATGTTCGAGCGACTGCGCGCAGACAGCAAGCTTCCCGAGCCCTATCAGTGGAAGGAATGGAAGGACAAAGCGCTCAGCGTCTATCGTTCCGTCGAGCCCTATTCTGATCTCTGGTACCTGCCAAGCGGCGAGACCTTAAGCGTGTTTGCCTCCGCCAACCCGCGCGGCGGCGCGACCTGGGTCTTTGAAAATCATACCGAACAAGTGGCGCTCAAGACGCGCTACAACACACTTGTTAAGGTGCAGGGCGAAACCATCGACCATCTTTCCGAGGGCGTCGCGGTGTTCGGACCGGATGGGCGCCTCAAGCTTGCCAACCCTGCATTCCAGCACCTCTGGCAGATTGATGAGAAAAACGCAGAAGCAGGCACTCACATTCGCGCACTGATGAAACACTGCGAAAAAGATTACGACGGTTCGGATGGCTGGCGTCTTTTTGCCCGCATGATCACCAGCTTCGACGACAAACGCGAATCCCATCAGGGACGGCTGGACCTCCGTTCGGGTCTCGTGCTCGATTATGCCGTAACGCCTTTGCCCAATGCGCAGACGATGCTGACCTTCGTCAACAAAACCGATTCAGTGCATGTGGAACGGGCTCTGACGGACAAGAACGACGCTCTGCGCAAGGCAGAAGAGCTGAAGAACGCTTTCCTCGAGCATGTCAGCCACGAATTACGCACACCGCTGACCAGCATCATGGGCTTTGCCGAACTGCTGAAATCACCGGAAATCGGCCCGCTGACAAAGCGCCAGAGCAATTACGTCGACCATATTGCAAATTCGTCATCGGTGTTGATGACGATCGTCAACGACATGATCGACCTGAAATCGGCAGATGCCGGTATTCTGCAGCTTGATCACGATACGATGTCACTTGATGATCTGATCGATTCCGTTGCCGATGATATTTCGAGCCGCCTGCAGGAAGCCGGAATTACGCTGGAAATCACCGCGCCGCCATCGCTCGGGCAGATCACCGCAGACTTCCAGCGCTTAAAGCAGGTTCTTCTGAAGATCCTTGGTAATGCGATCAAATACGCCCCGCGCAGTTCGGTGATTGCACTCTCATGCTGGCGCGAAAACAGCGATTTCGTGTTCACCGTTACCGACAACGGTCCGGGAATTTCCGAAGAGCAACTCGGCAACGTCTTCTCACGCTTTGAGTCCGGCGAACGTCAGGCACAATATGCCGGTGCAGGGCTGGGGCTGGCCATCGTTGAAAGCTTTGTCAGGCTTCATAATGGTAAAGTCTTTATCGATTCAGAACCAGGCGCCGGCACAACGGTTTCCTGCCGTATTCCCGATGCGACAGAAGAACGCGACGGCCCTGAAATCATCGCGGCGGAATGATGCAGGCGCCTGCAAAACAGCAAAGCCTTTTTCTTGCGAATGAAGACGCCACGATTGCTTTTGCAGCCAAAATCGCGCCGCTTCTTAAATCCGGCGACTGTGTTTTGCTTTCCGGTGATCTGGGCATGGGCAAATCCACCTTTGCCCGCGCCGTCATCCGTGCCCGGCTCGACGATCCGGAGATGGAGGTTCCAAGCCCCACATTCACGCTTGTACAGGTTTATGAGGCAGAAACGCCGGTTTTTCATTTCGACCTCTACCGTCTTGGCGATTCCAGTGAGCTGGTCGAACTCGGACTGGATGAGGCACTGGATGAAGGAATCAGCCTGATAGAGTGGCCGGAGCAGGGCGAAGGTTTCCTTCCATCCAATGCCATCCTGCTGTCTTTTCGTGAAGAAGGCGAAGGCCGCCGGCTGAGCCTTGACGGGCCGCAAGACCGTATCAAAGAGCTTCAGCCAGCGCTGTGAGCGTGGCTTGCGTGGGCCAGAAGCGCCATCTAAACTCACCGCAGTTACACAATCAGGCAGAACGGAATTCACGAAAATGGCAGGGCGTACAAATGCACGGTTCTGGACACTGCCACCTGGAACGCCGTTTCTCACAGCACTTGCCGAAAGCCTGATCAACGGCCATCTGAGCGAAAACTTCCGTTATGACCGGAACAACCCGCTGGCGCTTGCCGATGTGACGATCCTGCTGCCTACGCGGCGCTCCGTACGTGTCCTGCGTGCAGAATTTGCCGCCCTTCTGGGCGGTGAAGCGGCGATCCTGCCGGAAATTCGTGCACTTGGCGAAACCGATGAAGATGAAAGCTTCCTCACAGAAGCACTTTCTGAGACGTCTGAGGCCCTGCCGCCAATCGAACCGGTTCCGCGCCTGCTGGAACTTGCCGGATTGATCCTGCCGTGGCGCAACCGCCTTTCAGACGAGCTTTCCGCCGTCCATGACGGTGCAGCACTGGTGGCACCGGCAAGCCCGGCTGATGCCGTTTGGCTTGCGCGTGACCTTGCCGAACTGATCGACGCGATGGAGACCGAAAAGACAGACTGGAACCGGCTTTCTGAACTGGAACAGGAAAATTACGCGATCTGGTGGCAGCTTACGGCCGAATTTTTGAAGATTGCCGCGCTCTACTGGCCCGGTCGGCTGGAAGAGCTCGGACGTTCCTCGGCTGTTGCCCATCGCAATGGTTTGCTGGCGGCAGAGGCACAACGGCTTAAAGCCCGCAGCGGCGGGAAGCCAATCATCATTGCCGGTTCCACCGGTTCCGTTCCTGCGATTGCCGATCTGATCGCCACTGTCGCACAGCTTCCGGAAGGCGTCATCGTTCTGCCCGGACTGGATCAGTCGATGGCAGATGATGACTGGCAGGGTTTAACCGCTCCGGATGCCGACCGGTCGATGCCCGATCCTTCCAGCCGCAGCCATCCGCAATATGAAATGGCGTGCCTGATCAGGCGGCTTGGACTTTCCCGCGAAGATTTCGAGACTTTAAAACCGGCACCGGCGTCCATGGCAATCCGCGAGCAGGTTCTCGCTGCAGCTTTCGCAACCGCGGAGGCCACAGACCGCTGGGAAAGCTGGCGTGAACAATTCTCGCCCGGAGACCTGGAAGCCGGGTTTGCGAAGACCGCTCTGATTGAGGCAGCCAATGAGCGGCAGGAAGCCGTTGCCATTACCACAGCGCTTCGCCTCGCACTTGAAAAGCCAGCGGATGACGGGCGGCCCGCCCGCGCTGCACTGATTACGCCGGATCGCGACCTCGCCCGCAGGGTAACAGCGGAACTCAGGCGATTTTCAATTGAGGCTGATGATTCCGCAGGCACGCCACTGGCTGCCACAGGACAGGGGACGCTTTTGACGCTGATGCTGGAAACGGTGCTGAAACCAGGCGAACCCGGAACGCTGGCGGCACTGCTCAAGCATCCTCTGGCGCGTTTTGGACTTTCCGCCAGACGAATGCGGGCTGCAGCCGCCGCTTTCGAACTGATTGCACTGCGTGGCGGCACAAAGCCGGTCGAGCCCGGCGCGCTTTCTGGGTTTGTTTCTGATGCTCTGGAACGGCAAAAAAATGATCGCCACCCACCGCGCTGGCGCATCGCTTTGCCAAAAGATGCCGCTGAATCCGCGCTTGATCTGGCGGCCAGGATTGATGCTGCGCTTTCGCCATTAACCGAAACACTGGTGCCACGCGGCCCCGACCAACCCGCGATTACAGAATTCATTCTGCTCTCTGACTGGGCGGCGCGCACAGGCAAGGCACTGGAAAGCGTCGCAGCGGATGAAACCGGCGACCTTTCGGCGCTTTGGAGCGGAGAAGCCGGTGAGCGGCTTGCCAATGTGCTGGCAGAGACCATCGGCTCTACGAGCCCGATTGAAGCGGATGGACCGCAGTGGATTGATATCATTGCTGCCCTGTCAGCCTCTGAAGCTGTCAAACCACGCTCCATGGGAAACCCGCGCGTTTTTATCTTCGGTGCGGTGGAAGCAAGGCTTCAGGATGCCGACACGATTGTTATCGGTGGTATGAATGAAGGGGTCTGGCCGACGCAGCCGAAGAATAACCCTTTTCTGTCACGCGGTATGAAGGCAGAGATTGGACTGGAGCCGCCGGAAAAACGCACCGGTCAGCTGGCACATGATCTCTGGATGGCGGCAGGCTCGCCGAACCTGATCTTTTCACGCGCGCTGAGACAGGGATCGGCACCAACGGTTGCCAGCCGCTGGCTACAAAGACTGACAGCCTTTGGTGGTGACCGGCTGAGCCGGGATCTCAAAGCCCGTGGCGAACCTTATCTGCGGTGGGCGGCTCAACTGGATGAAGCAGAAAAGCAGCCCATTCCAGGCAGACCGGAGCCTTATCCGCCTGCAGACCTTCAGCCGGAGCGCTATTCCTTTTCCGAAATCGGCCGACTCAGACGCGATCCATACGCCATCTATGCCCAGAAAATTCTGAAGCTGGATCCTCTGGAACCGTTTAATGCTGATCCCGGCATGAAGGAACGCGGCATTCTCTACCACGCACTGGCCGAAAAATTCGTCAATTCCGGCGCTGACCCGGAAACGGATGAGGGCAGACAGGCGATGGAAGATATTCTGAGTGCATTGCTTCTGGAGGCCGAGTTGCCGCCGCATCTTGCGTTAAGCTGGGTGCCGCGCCTGCGTTCGGTGGCCGAGGAATTTCTGAAATTTGAAGCCAGTCGCCGGACCAGTGTCGCGATAGACAAAACGCTGACAGAAGCAGGTGCGGGCTTTGATATTCCGCTTGCCGGTGTGCGCCTGACCGGCATTGCAGACCGGATCGATATTCTGGACAACGGGCGGGCTGAAATCATTGATTACAAAACCGGCTCATCGCCTTCTGTCAACATCGCCCGCACGCTGATTGATCCGCAGTTGCCACTGGAAGCCGCAGCCCTTGCTGCCGGAGCGTTCAAGGGTGTCCCGGCGATGGAAACACGCAGCCTCCAATATGTGCGCCTTCGGCCCGGAAAACGTTTCGGCCGGGAGATGCTGGAAAAAGCTGCCACAAAAAGTGAACCTGAAATCACGGCTGACGGACTGGCAACCGACGCACTGCGCGAATTCACCAAATTTGTGATCGCGCTCAAAAACGGGCAGAGACCGTTTGCTTCAAGGATCATCCCGGTGAGCGAACGCGATTATGGCGGTGAGTATGACCATCTGGCGCGCGTCGCCGAATGGGCAACAGCTGAAGACGATGGCGAAGGTGGCGATGACACTTGAAAAGGAGACAAGCCCGGCACCGGATGCCAGTGCGGAAGAATGGCTGTCCTGGACCACAGGACGACAACGTATCGCCTCCGATCCGGCCCGCACCGTCTGGGTTTCGGCCAATGCCGGCTCCGGCAAGACGCATGTTCTGACCCAGCGGGTGATCCGCCTGCTTCTCTCCGGTGCACGGCCATCGGCCATTTTGTGCCTGACATATACCAAGGCCGCAGCCTCAGAAATGTCGAACCGCGTTTTCAAGCGACTGGCAGAATGGGCGGTTCTGCCGCAGGCTGAGCTTTCCGCAGAGATTGCCGCAATTGAGGGCGGCGAGCCGGATGCGCTGAAAATCGCCATGGCCCGGCGACTGTTCGCACATGCGCTGGAAACGCCCGGCGGTCTGAAAATCCAGACGATTCACGCCTTCTGTGAATCTCTGCTGCACCGCTTTCCGCTTGAGGCCAATGTTGCCGGTCATTTCTCGGTTCTTGACGATACGGCGGCGGCAACGCTTCTGGCCGACGCGCGCCGCCAGCTTTTTCTGGCAACGGCCAGCCGCGAGGATCGGGCACTTTCTGTCGCATTCCAGACCGTTTTAGATATTGCCGATGACAGCGGGCTTGAGAAGCTGCTGAGCGAGATCATTTATGCCCGTCATGCCATTCGGCCGTTTCTGGAAGATGCGCGACGCAATGGCGGCATTGAAGCAAGGCTTAAGCAGGCTTATGAATTTGACACTTCAGATAGCGAAGAAACCATTGCCGCCAAGGCCTGGCCCCTTCCCGAACTATCAGGCGGGGATGTATCTCTTCTCATCGATATCGCCCGGCAGGATGGCGGAAAGCGTTCAGGAGAATTTGCTGACAGGCTGCAGGAGGCGGCAGAGTCCAAAGAAACTTCCGATCGGTTTTCAGCACTTCAGTCCGCCTTTCTTACAAGTCAGGGCGCACCAAAAGCCGAGCGAACGCTGATTTTCAGATCCCTGAAGTCAGGCGCGCCGCAGCTGATAGACCCGGTCATGAATGCTGCTGTTCATATCGCAGAAATCCGCGACCGGATCACCCGATACGAAATCTTCCTGAAGACGCTTTCGGCTCTTACCCTGGCTGACAGACTGGATACCCGGTATGAGGAACTGAAAAAGCGGCGCGGCAAGCTGGATTTTGAAGACCTGATTGCCCGCACAGCTGCACTGCTGACACGCGCAGATTCGAGCGAGTGGATCCACTACAAGCTTGATCAGGGGATCGACCACATTCTGGTGGACGAAGCGCAGGACACGGCTCCTTTGCAATGGGATGTCGTGCGGGCGCTCAGTGAAGACTTCTTTTCCGGCGCCGGTGCGCGACCGGGCCTTCGCACGATGTTCGCTGTTGGCGATGAGAAACAATCGATCTACTCGTTTCAGGGAGCGCGGCCGGAGCGGTTTGCCGAGGAAGGCCGGGTTATGGCCTCCCGCGTTGCCGGAATTGACGCGGAGTTTTCGCGGATCGGCCTGCCGCTGTCATTCCGTTCCACTGCATCCGTGCTTTCAGCTGTCGATCAGGTTTTCGCGCTTCCTGAAAATCGCAAGGGCCTTTCTGCCGATGGTGACGAGCCTGTCCATATTTCCAACCGGATCGGCCATCCGGGTCAGGTGGAAGCATGGGAAATGGTCATCCCCGCTGAGACCGAGGACACCGAGGACTGGACTGCACCGTTTGACGCAACGCCGGAATCGGCCCCCTCGGCCATTCTGGCGCGCCGTATTGCCCGGCGCATTGCAGAAATGATCGGTCATGAAACGCTGATAGAAGACGGAAAAGAGCGGGCAATCAGAGCCGGTGACATACTGGTTCTGGTCAGGAAACGTGATGCCTTCGTCAATGCTCTGACTCGTGCCCTGAAAGCCCCGCATGATGTTCCGGTTGCTGGTGCCGACCGGCTGAGGCTCGCCGACCATATTGCAGTCAAAGACCTGATTGCGCTTGGCCGTTTTGCGGTCTTGCCGGAAGACGATCTTTCCCTTGCAGCGATTTTGAAGAGCCCGCTTTTTCAGTTTAGCGAAGATGACCTGTTTGCCGTCGCTGCCCGCCGCAAGCCGGGCGAACACGTTTGGTCGGCACTGCGCCGGCTGGCAAAGGCCGGTGATGAGGCCTTCGCCAGCGCTGAAGAAAAGCTGGAACGGGTGATCAACGCTGCCCGCCGCCGCACGGCCTTTGATTTTTTTGCCGGCATTCTGGCGCGTGAGGGTGGCAGACGAGTCTTTCTCTCAAGGCTTGGCAGCGAGGCCAGCGATATCCTCGATGAATTCCTCAATGCCGCCAAAGCGCATGAGGATACCGGATTGCCGGGGCTGCAAAGCTTTCTCGACGTTTTGGAAGAGGGCGGGCTTGAGATTAAACGCGAACAGGACAAGGGGCGCAACGAAGTTCGGATCATGACGGTGCATGCCTCTAAAGGTCTGGAAGCCCCTGTGGTCTTTCTCGTTGATAGTGGCGGCAAGCCTTTTGATACCCGCAATCTTTCCGGTTTTCGCACCATACCCGGAAAAGGGCCGCTTCCGGTGCCCCTCTGGCACGGTTCTAAATCGGGCGCAGACCGGATGGTCATCGACGATATCGAAAGGCGCGAATCCGAAGCGAAAGAAGAATATCGCAGGCTGTTATACGTGGCGATGACGCGCGCCGCGGACCGGCTGATCGTGACAGGATATCGCGGCAAGAGAGATGTTGAAGACTGCTGGCATCATCTTGTCTGGAATGCACTGGCCTCCGATGACAAGGCGCGTTGTCAGGAGACAACGGTTCAGGGCGATGACAACAGCGAATGGGCCGGACTTTTATGGCAGGAGCATATTCCGCCGCGCCGCTTTGAAAAAGCGGAACAGGAAGCGCGGGCAGTTTCTGAAAAGCCCGTTCTGCCAGACGCTCTGACAAAGCCGTTTAAGGAAGCAGAGCGACCGAAACCACCATTGAGCCCATCAAAGGCCGGGCTTGAGGTTGATGATCTGGCGCCAATGACCGTGTCGCCGCTATTTTCCGAGCGCTCGGTTAATTTGGCGCTTGAGCGCGGCCGTCTGGTGCACCGGCTGCTGCAACTCCTGCCAGGCGTTGACGCTGAGGGCCGCGCGGATGCGTGTCGCCGCTATCTGACGCGGGCAGGCCACCATCTGCCTGAAAGCGAACAGAACCGGTTGTTCGACAGCGTTATGGCGGTGTTGAACGATAAAAACCTGGCACCGGCCTTTTCTCTTTCCAGTCGAGCCGAGGTATCGATTTCGGGAACGCTCAATCTTGCCGGAAACCAGTATTCGGTTTCCGGACGGCTGGATCGGCTGGCTGTGCTTGAAGACACCGTGCTTCTGGTCGACTTCAAGACCAACGGTAATCCTCCGGAGGAAGCCGCCGGAATTCCATCCGATCATGCAGCCCAGATGGCCGTTTATCGGGAAATCCTTCAGCCGCTTTATCCGGATAAGACGGTTCTTTGCATGCTGGTCTACACGGAAAGTGCAACAGCTCTGACGCTTTCGGCCGATCAGCTTGCGGCGGCTTTGGGTGCGCTTTCGACAAAGTAGCGCCTCTGCCATTGATTTTTGTGTCAGACATGCTCACATGAAGGCCAATTATTTGACGTTCGAAGAAAGGGCTGAGCCTTTTGTCTTCGACCTTGCCAAGGAGCGCATTATGACGACTGTTAAAGTCACCACTGCCAACTTCAAGCAGGAAGTTCTGGAATCGGAAACACCTGTCGTCGTCGATTTTTGGGCAGAATGGTGCGGCCCGTGCCGTATGATCGGACCGAGCCTGGAAGAGATTGCTGACGAAATGGACGGCAAGATCAAGATCGCCAAGGTCAATGTCGACGATAACCCGGATCTTGCTGTTCAGTACGGTGTTCGATCAATCCCGATGCTGGCCATGTTCAAGGGCGGCGAAGTGGCTGATGTGAAGGTTGGCGCCTCACCGAAGTCTGCGCTTTCAAGCTGGATTTCCGGCGTTGCTGGCTGAGTTTTAAAATCAGCTGTTCTTTCAGAAAGCCTGTGCTCGATGAGTGCAGGCTTTTTATTTGTCTTATTGGGAACCCAAACGCCTGTTAATCGTTAGGGTCCAAATCCTGAAAAACCGCTCTGAACTGGACACCTGATGAACTTTCGCCTGACACCGTCTTTGATGCCGCGACCGCTTCTTGGCGCTGCACTGTTCACCGCTGCACTGTTCACCGCTGCCCTTTCCACTCTGTCGCCTTTCACAACGCCGGCCCATGCGCAGGACTTCAAACCCGAACTTGGCGAGGCGCAGCCGTTTTCGTTCGATATTCTGGCCGAAAAGGCCGAGAAGATGGCCGCTGAACCTTTCAAGCCTTATCCGGTGAAGAACCCCGAGCTTTTTGACAAGATCGACTATGATGCTCACTGGAAGATCGTGTTCCGCAAAGATCATACGGTTGATGTGGGACCTGAGGCCCCGGTTCAGTTTTTCCATCAGGGCAAATACTTCAAAGAGCCGGTGACCATCAATCTGGTGAAAGATGGTGAATCCCGGGAGGTTCTCTACACCCCCGATTATTTCGACATGCCGGAAGACAGCCCCGCAAAGGCTGTTGAAGATCAGGCTGGCTTTGCCGGCTTTCGGGTGATGCGGCCGGATATTAAAACCGACTGGATCTCATTTCTGGGGGCCAGCTATTTCAGGACCGATGGCCCGGACCGCCAATATGGACTTTCCGCCCGTGCGCTTGCGCTAAACACCGGCATGTCCGAACCGGAAGAGTTTCCACGCTTCACATCGTTCTATCTACAGCAGGGTGAAATGCCCGGCGAAAACATCGTGATCTACGCATTGCTTGATAGTCCGAGCGTCGCTGGGGCGTATCGTATCGAAGCCGAGAACGAGGATGGCAAGGGCCAGGTTCTGAATATCAAGAGCCGGCTGTTCTTCCGCGACAGCGTTGAGCGGCTTGGGATTGCACCGCTGACATCAATGTACTGGTACTCCGAAAAGCATCGAAACGCCGCCTTTGACTGGCGGCCGGAAGTACATGACTCCGACGGCCTTCAGATTCTGACCGGCAGTGGCGAACAGATCTGGAGACCGCTCAACAATCCAAACCGGGTGGTCACCTCAAGCTTTTATGATGAAAACCCACGCGGATTTGGCCTGATCCAGCGGGACCGAAAGTTCGACCACTATCAGGATGATGGCGTGTTTTATAACAAGCGCCCGTCAGCCTGGATCGAACCGGAAGGCGACTGGGGCAAGGGGGCCGTTCAGCTCGTCGAGCTGCCGACGGACGATGAGATCTACGACAATATCGTCGCCTACTGGATGCCGGAAGACCTGCCGGAAGCCGGTGATGAACGCGACTTTTCCTACAGGCTCTACTGGGCCGAAACTGCACCGGAAACAGCTGCGCTGGCGCACACGACGGCCAGCCGTGTTGGCCGGGGCGGCGTGCCGGGGCAACCGCGCCCGAGTGATCAGGTGAAGGTTGTCGTGGACTTCTCCGGCAGCGCTGTGAAAGGCCTGACAACAGACGATGGCGTCAAGCCGGAAGTTTCAGTCGGCAATGGCGCAGAACTTATCAATGCCTATGCCATGCCGATTGTCGGAACGGATGACTGGCGCCTGAGCTTCGACCTCAAATTCGATGACACAATCGATACCTCTGAGGTCAGAGCCTACCTCGTCAAAGACGGCGCCCCCCTGACCGAGACCTGGCTCAGCCAGTTTCATCATCAGCAGTATGAAGAAGAGTGACCTGACAAAAAATGAGGGCGGGAATTTCCCGCCCTTTGTCGAACCCTGACAATGGAACCACCGCACATCATGCCGGTGGTGTGCCGTTTTCAGCCAGTGCATTGCCCGCAAAATAGAGCGAACCGCCAATCAGTATACGTGGTGGCGGCTGATTTGGATCAGCCCGGTCATAAATCGCCTCCAGCGCTTCACCGATGGACGACACCGGCTCTGCAGCAAGACCAGCATCAGCCGCAGATGACGCCAGCGCAACGGGATCAATAAAGGCATCGGTACCTTTGATCGGCGCGCAGTAAACATAGTGCGCAAGACCTGCAAAATGCTCAAAGAAACCGAAGGGATCTTTGGTATTGATCATGCCGATGATCAGATAGAGCGGGCGCGGCTCCTTTTCCTCAAAACTTGCCAGAGCTTCAGCGATCACTTCACCAGCTCCGGGATTATGCCCGCCATCGAGCCAAAGCTCTGAACCCTGAGGTGCGGCATCAACGAGAACACCCTCATAAAGCCGCTGAAGCCGTGCCGGCCAGAAAACCGACTGCATAGCCCGTTCGACCGCCATATCTTCCAGCACGAAACCTGCAGCCTTCACAGCGGCAATGGCTGCCGCGGCATTTGCATGCTGGTGCCGGCCCGGCAGAAGCGGCAGGGGCAGATCCATCAGCCCGTCGCCGTCCTGATAGACCAGCCGGCCATGTTCTTCGTGTGCGGTAAAATCCTGCCCGTAAATGTGCAGCGGACAGCCAAGCCTGTCGGCGGTCGCGATCAGAACCTCTTCCGCGGCTTCAAATTCCTGATGCCCGATCACAACAGGACTGCCCGGTTTCATGATCCCGGCCTTTTCCGCCGCGATCAGCTCTACACGATCGCCGAGATACGCCTGATGATCCAGCGAGATCGGCATGATCACGGAAA
Organism: Martelella mediterranea; assembly: GCF_004342225.1. Lineage (GTDB taxonomy): Bacteria > Pseudomonadota > Alphaproteobacteria > Rhizobiales > Rhizobiaceae > Martelella > Martelella mediterranea_B. The sequence continues at coordinate 212,026 of NZ_SMAR01000002.1, forward strand.
CCGCCGGATTGTCGATCACATTCGTGGCATCATAGCGACCGCCCAGCCCGACTTCGAGGATCACGACATCCGCCGGAATATCTGCAAACAGCACGAAGGTGGCTGCGGTCAGAAGCTCAAAAACAGTGGCCTTTGCACCGTCATTGACAGCTTCCACCCGCCGAAGCGTCTCAGCCAGCAGCGTATCGTCAACATAGCCGCTCGTACCGCCGGGACCTCCGATGCGAAACCGCTCATGCCAGCGCACCAGATGCGGCGATGAATGAACATGAACCGAAAGCCCGGAGGCTTCCAGCAAAGCACGACAGAATGCGCTCGTCGAACCCTTGCCATTGGTTCCGGCAATGTGAATGACCGGTGGCAGGCTCTTGTGCGGATTGCCGAATTTCTCCAGAAGTATGCGGATACGATCGAGCGAAAGATCGAAGCCTTTTGGATGCAATTGCATCAGGTGCTCGATCACCTGCTCGGCTGCGCCGAAGGATTGATTGTCCATAATAGGCCCGCTTTCTGATGCGCGGTTTCAATTTGTCTGCGCACCGGCAGTTTTCCAGGCCGGTGCGGTTACGAGGCCCAAAAAGCCTGTCAGTTCTGTCCCGCTTCGTCCGCGGCTTCTGTGTCATCCGCATCATCATGATCGGCTTCTTCGCCATGCGGCGGTTCCAGCATGGCGCTGGCAGGAGCAGCCGGTGCGCCGGTCATGATTTTCAGGAGACGAGAAAGCGTGCCGGGGATCTCGTGGCGATCAACGACCATATCAACCATGCCGTGATCCAGCAGGTATTCAGCCGTCTGAAAACCTTCCGGCAATTGCTCGCGGATGGTCTGTTCAATCACGCGGCGACCGGCAAAGCCGATCTCGGCGCCCGGCTCGGCAATCTGGATATCGCCAAGCATCGCATAAGAAGCGGAAACACCACCGGTCGTCGGGTTGGTCAAAACCACGATATAGGGCAGGCCTGCTTCGCGCATCATCTCGACCATAACCGTCACACGCGGCATCTGCATGAGGGACAAAATGCCTTCCTGCATGCGCGCTCCACCGGAAGCCGGGAATATCACCAGAGGGCTATTTTCTTTCAGTGCCCGTTCGAACGCCTGAATGATCGCCTCACCGGCTGCCATGCCAAGCGAACCGCCGAGAAACTTGAACTCGTGGACAACCGCGACCAGCTTCAGCCCGTCAAGCGTACCAACACCGGCTATGATTGTATCTTCCTGATCGGCCTTGGCGCGGTTTTCCTTGAGCCGGTCAGCATATTTTTTGGAATCCCGGAATTTCAGCGGGTCCTGCGCCACCTTCGGCTGTGGCAGCTCTTCGAACGCACCATCATCAAACAGGTCTTTCAATCGCGCACGCGCCGGCATTTTCATGTGAAAGCCGGATGACGGGATCACCCACTTGTTTTCTTCCAGATCGGTGTGAAACACCATTGCACCGGTTTCCGGGCATTTGATCCACAAATTCTCGGGAACCTCACGGCGGCCAAACATGGAATTGATCCGCGGCCGCACATAGTTCGTAATCCAGTTCACCAGATGAACCTCCTGAGTAATATTGCCTTGCCGTTTGCCAGATTTACTCGGCTGCCGCAAGGCGGGCGCTGCGAACGCCGCTGGAAAGGCCCTTCACAAAGGTCGAAACGGCATCAACCGTGTCCTTGGTGGCCTGATTATCCTGATCCAGACTGCCCGCAATCTGATTGACGACGGCTGTGCCGACAACAACGCCATCGGCAGCAGCGCCAATGAGGCGGGCATGTTCTGCGGTTTTCACACCAAAGCCAACGCAAACGGGAAGGTCTGTATGCGCCTTGATGCGCGAAACGGCGGCACCAACCTTTGAAGGATCCGGAAGCGCCGAGCCGGTTACGCCGGTCATTGAGACATAATAGACAAAGCCGGATGTGTTATTGAGAACGGTCGGCAGGCGCTTTTCATCCGTTGTCGGTGTGGCAAGCCGGATAAAGTTCAAGCCCTTTGCCAGTGCCGGTATGCACAGTTCCGTATCCATTTCCGGCGGCAGATCAACGATGATCAGCCCGTCAATCCCGGCATCAAGTGCATCCTGAATAAAGGCATCGACGCCGTGGATGTAGATCGGGTTATAGTAGCCCATCATCACGATCGGCGTATCGGCATCTTCCTTTCGGAATTCACGGGCCAGTTCCAGTGTCCTGTTCAATGTTTGCCCGGCTTTCAGCGCGCGTAAACCTGCCATCTGGATGGCAGGGCCATCTGCCATCGGATCGGAAAACGGCATGCCCAGCTCGATCACATCGGCACCCGCCTTTGGCAAAGCCTTCATGATTTCCAGTGAGGTTTCAAAATCAGGGTCGCCGCCCATGAAATAGGTGATCAGCGCCGGCCGCCCCTCGGCCTTCAGATCAGAAAAGCGTTTTTCCATACGTTCGGTCATCGTCTTACTCCGTGGCGTCCCGCGATCATTACTGTTCGTCTTCTTCCGACCATGCGGTAATGGCCCTGACCAGAGACTTGTGCACCGACTTCATATTCAGAAGCATACTGTCGAGTTCAGCTTCCGGTCGACCGCCTTCTGAAAGGATGGAGAGGGCGGAGAGCATCTCGATATTGAAGAGGTTTTGATGCGCCAATGCCTCCACAACAGCGTGGCGCAGATCCGGTGTTTCTGCATTTTCTTCTTCGATAATATCGAACAGCGCTTCGGCAAGTTCCGACATATCCTCAATGGTCGCCGCGCGGGCCTCGTTCATGGATTACATCTCCATGCCGAGAATCTTGCCGACGGTGTGCACATCCTTGTCACCACGGCCGGAAAGATTGGCAATAATGATCTGGTCCTTGCCCATTTGCGGTGCGCGTTTGATGATCTCGGCAATGGCATGGCTGGTTTCAAGGGCTGGAATGATGCCTTCCAGGCGGGTCATCAGCTGAAACGCTTCCAGCGCCTCATTGTCCATAATCGGCACATATTCAACGCGGCCAATATCATTGAGCCATGAATGCTCCGGGCCGATACCGGGATAATCCAGCCCGGCGGAGACCGAGTGTCCTTCCTTGATCTGCCCGTCTTCATTCTGCAGCAGATAGGTGCGGTTGCCATGCAGCACACCGGGTGCACCCGCCGTCAGCGATGCACAATGTTCTTCACCATCCAGACCGCGACCACCGGCTTCCACACCAACAATTTTCACTTCAGGATCATCAAGGAACGGGTGGAAAATGCCAATCGCATTCGATCCGCCTCCGACGGCCGCAACCACCAGATCCGGCAGGCGGCCTTCGGCTTCCATGATCTGTTCCTTTGCTTCGGTCCCGATTACCGACTGAAAGTCGCGAACAAGCTCGGGATAGGGATGGGGACCGGCCGCAGTGCCAATCAGATAGTAGGTATCTTCGACATTCGTCACCCAGTCACGCAGCGCCTCGTTCATGGCATCCTTCAGCGTACCATGCCCAGCGGTGACGGGTTTTACCTCTGCCCCCAGAAGCTTCATGCGGAAGACGTTCGGTGCCTGACGCTCCACATCGGTCGCGCCCATATAAACCACGCAAGGAAGCCCGAAACGGGCAGCAACGGTTGCCGATGCAACACCGTGCTGACCAGCGCCCGTTTCAGCAATGATACGTGTCTTCCCCATACGTTTTGCCAGAAGGATCTGGCCAAGACAGTTGTTTATCTTGTGCGACCCTGTGTGGTTCAGCTCTTCGCGCTTGAAATAGATTTTCGCGCCACCGAGATGCTCACTCAGACGCTCGGCGTAATATAGCGGGCTCGGGCGCCCGGTATAATGCTTGCCAAGGGCGGTCAGTTCTGCACGGAATTCCGGGTCATCTTTCGCCTTTTCCCACTCTTCCTGAAGCTCAAGAATAAGCGGCATCAGTGTTTCGGCGACAAAGCGCCCACCGAAGATACCGAACAGGCCGTTTTCATCCGGACCGGATTTGAAAGAATTGGGTTTCAGCGTCTCGTTCAACTTCATTCTCCCTTAAGCCGTCTGGCTTTCCAAGGCATGTGCTACAGCATCAAAAAAGGCATCGATCCGGCCTGGGTCCTTCACGCCTGGTGCAATTTCCACGCCCGAAGATATATCGAGCCCCGGAGCACCGGTTTTGACAATGGCTTCACCGACATTCTCAGCATTCAGACCACCCGACAGAAAATAAGGAATAGAATCCCTCATCCCTGCGAGCAAGCGCCAATCAAAGGTGATGCCGTTTCCGCCAGGCAGGACAGCGCCTTCCGGCGGCTTGGCATCAAAAAGCACACGATCAGCAACACCTTCATAAGCTTCTGTGACTACGAGATCTTCAGCCGTGCGGATTGAAAAGGACTTGATCACCGGTTTCGCAAACAGCGCCTTGACCGTCAGCACCCTTTCCACGCTTTCCTTGCCATGTAATTGCAGCATATCCGGCTTTGCACCGAATACGATTTCTTCCAGATAATCATTATCGGCATTAACGGTGACGGCGACTGTTTTCGCACGTCCGCCAACATGCTCGATCAGCCGTGCGGCCTCATCGGTTTCCACATGGCGCGGGCTTTTACCGAAGAATATGAAACCGACATAGTCAGCGCCGCGCGCAATCACCTGGTCGATTGCTGCTTCGTTCTTCAGGCCACAGATCTTGATTTCAGGTCTTTTCATAGGTGTTTCATAACATATCGATCCGTGCTGCGTAAAAATTCCTGCACAAAATGCTGAAATTCACTCGAACCGCACAGCGTGCAAAACCGTGCCGTTTTCCTTCAGCCAGGCACGCGCGCTTTCGGTGTGGGGACAAAGCTTTCTGCAAAGCGCCCAAAAGCGCGGCCCGTGGTTCATTTCTGTCAGATGGGCAACCTCATGGGCAGCAAGATAGTCAACGATTTCAGGCGGTGCCATCGCAATCCGCCATGAAAAATTCAGGTTGCCCTTTGAGGAGCAGGAACCCCAACGGGTTTTGGTATCCTTGAAAGCTATGGACGCCACTTTTTTACCGCTTGCAGCGGCATGAACCGCCACCCGCACGCCAATTTCCCGTTTTGCGACAGTCTTCAGATAATCTGCCACCCGCATTCCGGCGCGGTCTTCCGGACCGCTGACGCATAAAACGCTGGGATCACGTTCATTCTGGCCCGGTGTGGCTTTTGTTAGTCCCCGCAGATTGCCGCTATGGATAATCCGATGATCAAGCCCGAGAACCGGAACGGTGGCACCGATCTTAACCACTGTGTCGCCACCTTCAGGGAAGCGAGAGATCTTGTCCAGAAGCCAGTCATGATGACGACGTAAAAAACCATCGATCTCATGACGAGGGAGACCTGGTGGCACGGTGAGGCTAAGCGCCCGCCCACCGGGCTCAATCTTCAAGGTCATGCGACGCGCGCGCGGGTGCGTTTTCACGGCCAGCGGCAGGTGACGTCCGCCAAGCTCAACCGTTTCTGCTGTCGCTTTCATCGCCGCATGCCTGATCGCCATTGGCAGTCATCATCCATCTTCATTCACTGCCCGGTTTTTAGCCGCTTCAGCGCGAGAAGCAAATGCCTTTCTGAGGCGTTGCGATGGACTGATACACAAAAAACCGGCGCTTCGCAGGGACTGAAGCGCCGGTTTAATTAAGAGGTCATTTACTCTATAAACTCATATCGAAGGCGAAGGTTCCTCGCGATTGCGGTCCATTTTGGTCCCATGCTCACGCATGAAGCGCTCAAACTCTTCGCGGTCCCGTGCCTTTTTCAGTTCACGCATATAATTATCAAAGTCTGCCCGCATCTCATCAAGCTTTCGCCGCTCGGCTTCAATACGATCCATCTCGTTGCGCCGCCATTCATCAAAGGCAGCATTGCCAGACGATGACATGGTGCTTTCAGCCCGGCGTGCACTGCGGCGGCACTGACCAAAAGCCTTTTCAGCTCTCTGACGCATTCCACCACTGCGCGGCACGTTAATTCTGTCGCCCCAGATGATATAGGCGAGCATGACCAGCCCAACCGGCCAGTAAACAATAAAACCGATCACCATCAGGGCAATCGTCAGAGGCGTCCACGCCGGACGCAGCCATGCTGTCTCGTTCATTGACAATTTCCTCCGGATCTAAACCCGATTACGCGCTTCACTTGATTTCAAGGTGGTGATTGTCATCATTTTATTCAATAAAATTTTTAGTAAGGAGCATACTAAACCATCAGAAAAGGGCACTCGACTTCGCCGGGACTTTTCAGTGATTTTCGAATATGCCTGACCAGAGTGAGGTTTTGACCGCCTCTGCCTACCGATGTAATCCGTAGAAGAGATTTTCTTTTCAACTTGTTTCAGAAAGCCAACGCTGATGACTGAATCCAATCACAGACAGTCCGAATATCCGATCAACCCGATCTTTCTGGATCGCTGGGGTCCACGCGCTTTTGACGGCAAGCCAATGCCTGTGGAGGATCTGCTGACCGTGCTGGACGCTTCGCGCTGGGCACCATCTGCTCTGAACGTGCAGCCCTGGCGGTTTATTTACGTCTTACGGGACAAAGACGGATGGGACGAGGCTGTGGCACTGCTGATGGAAGCCAACCAGGTTTGGGCAGGAAATGCTGCCGCGCTGGTGTTCATGGTGTCACATACCAAACGACTGAACCGCGATGGCGGCTGGGCTGACAATGCCGGTCATGCCTTTGACAGCGGTTCTGCCTGGATGGCAGCTTCTCTTCAGGCCAAGATGCTGGGCTACGATACCCACGGCATGGGCGGCATCCACAAGGACAAAATCGCGGAAAAATTCGGCGTTCCGGCCGACTACACCGTGGAGATGGCTTTCGCGATCGGCAAATATGGCCGCAAGGAAGACCTGCCCGAAGCATTGCAGGAACGCGAGGCCCCCAGCAGCCGCAAGCCATTGTCGGAAGTGGTTTTTGAAGGTCATTTCAAAGGCTGAACGAAAAGAAGGCGGTGCCTTTGGCACCGCCTTCCCGGAACGAATAATACAAATCAGCCGTCGTCAGATGTCGAGGTTTGCAACAGAAAGAGCGTTATCCTGAATGAAGTCGCGACGCGGCTCCACTTCATCGCCCATCAGACGCGAGAACAGACCATCGGCGCTCGTTGCATCGGCAACTTTTACCTGCAGCAATGAACGGACATTCGGGTCCATCGTGGTTTCCCATAGCTGCTCGGCATTCATTTCACCAAGACCTTTATAGCGCTGCATTGTCAGGCCCTTGCGACCGGCTTCGAAGACAGCTTCCAGAAGCGCGCGTGGACCATAAACCCACTTATCGCCATTCTTGCGGGTCAGAAGTGGCGGATGCTCATAGATCTCATGCAGGCGTGGCTGCATCTGATCGATATAGCGGGCGTCGGTCGAGCCAATCAGCCCCATATCAAGCGTTGCCACTTCCTTCACGCCACGAACGGTGCGCTCAAGCCGCAACCCGCCGTCGTCGCGGACTAAGCCCTGCCAGCCACGCTCGGTTTCTTCGGCAATCATATCCAGACGACGGGCGACATCCTGCGCCAGGCGCTCGGCTTCATCGGGGTTCGAGATACGTTCGGCATTCAATGCGCCGGCCACCGCCGCCTGCTCGACCACATCCCGATCATAACGGGAATGCAGCCCTTCCATCAGGTTACGCATCCGCACGGAGTCAAGAACGGCACGGCGCAGATCCTCACCGGCGCGCACTTCACCGCTGTGCAGCCGCAGTCCGGCGTCTTCAAGACCCTGATCAATCAGATAATCTTCCAGAGCCTGCTCATGTTTGAGATACTGAACCGACTTGCCGCGCGAGACCTTATAAAGCGGCGGCTGCGCAATATAGAGGTGCCCGCGTTCGATCAGCTCAGGCATCTGCCGGAAGAAGAATGTCAAAAGAAGTGTACGGATGTGGGCGCCATCGACGTCAGCATCGGTCATGATGATGATCTTGTGATAACGCAGCTTGTCTGCGTTAAATTCATCCTTGCCGATGCCGGTGCCAAGCGCGGTGATCATCGTGCCGATTTCCTGGCTCGACAGCATCTTGTCGAACCGGGCCTTTTCAACATTCAGGATCTTGCCGCGCAGCGGCAGGATTGCCTGTGTCTCACGCGAACGTCCCTGTTTGGCCGATCCACCAGCGGAGTCCCCCTCCACCAGGATCAGTTCGGAGCGGGCCGGATCACGGTTTGAACAGTCAGCCAGCTTGCCGGGCAGGGAGGCGATATCAAGCGCGCCCTTGCGTCGTGTCAATTCACGTGCGCGGCGTGCCGCCTCACGGGCAGCAGCAGCTTCGGCCACCTTGGTCACCAGCACCTTGGCTTCATTCGGATGTTCTTCCAGCCACTGCCCGAGTGTCTCATTAACGCAGCTTTCCACCACAGGACGCACTTCGGAGGAAACAAGCTTGTCTTTTGTCTGCGAAGAGAATTTCGGATCAGGAACCTTCACGGAAAGAACGGCCGTCAGGCCTTCCCGGCAGTCATCGCCGGTGAGAGAAACCTTCTCTTTCTTCAGGATACCGGATGAATCGGCATAAGCAACCATCTGGCGTGTCAATGCGCCACGGAAACCAGCCATATGTGTGCCGCCATCACGCTGCGGGATATTATTGGTAAAGCACAGCACATTTTCATGATAGCTGTCATTCCACCACATCGCGACCTCAACCGTAATGCCATCCTTCTCGGATGAAATGGCAATCGGGTTGCTGACCAGCGGCTTTTTCGACTGATCGAGATAAGCCACAAAAGCGGCCAGACCGCCTTCATAATGCAGCTCCTTCGAGACCGGCTCAGCACCGCGATTATCGATCAGCAGAATGCGCACACCGGAGTTCAGAAAGGCCAGTTCGTGCAGGCGCTTTTCCAGCGTTGCATAATCAAACTCGGTTTTTGAAAAGGTTTCCGGGCTTGGCAGGAAGGTCAGCTCTGTGCCCGAACGCCCTTCATATGTGCCCGTTGCAGATGCATCCGGAGTGTAGGAGCCCGTCTGTGCCAAAGGGGCATCCGGCACACCGTGCGAAAAGGTCATTTCATGGATTTCGCCATTCCGGCGGATCCTGAGCTTCAGCCAGGTTGCCAGTGCATTGACCACCGAAACGCCAACGCCGTGCAAACCGCCGGAAACCTTGTAGGAGTTCTGGTCGAATTTACCGCCGGCATGAAGCTGCGTCATAATCACTTCAGCAGCCGAAACACCTTCACCCTGATGGATATCAGTGGGAATACCGCGACCGTTATCGATGACAGTGCAGGAACCATCAGCATTCAGCTGAACGGTGACAAGATCGGCATGACCGGCCAATGCTTCGTCAATCGCGTTATCCACGGCCTCATAAATCATATGATGCAGGCCGGATCCGTCGTCCGTGTCGCCGATATACATGCCCGGACGTTTACGCACAGCATCCAGGCCCTTGAGAACCTTGATGGAATCGGCACCGTATTCGGGCAAGTCGACGCTTGCGGTTTCAGGTGTTTCGGTCATTAACGGTCTTTCCAAACTTTTCAGGAGCGCGGCGCGAAAAAACGCTTGCGAATCACCGCATTCATAAGCCTGCAGTCTAGGTCAAAACCCGCGCGCACTCAAATCACGGACCCGCCTTTTACAGCGAATTCGTTGATAAGCCCATAGCAGAACGACCGGTCTGACAGACCGCCTTCCAAAGGCCCGGTTTTAAAGCCCGGTGAAGTTCAGTTTTTTACCTTACAGCTCGGCCCAAGCTTCTTCGGCGATCGCAGGTGTTACCGCGTATTGAGAGCATGCGGCATCGCCGCAGGAAAATACTCCGGATATGCTGGTTTCCTGTCGGTCTGACGTATCAATTTCGACATCTGGAGGCATTTTTTTGTATTTGCCGTCAAAAGCTTCTGCCAGCGGAGAAGCCGACAAGTCCGCGCGGGTTTCATCATCGCGTTCAATGCGCGTGTCTGGCAGGAAAGCCGTTTTGCTCCACTCCGGGATAAGCCAAGCCCGATGGAGCCAAATCAACGCAGCCTGCAAATTCCAGGCATTGCCTGATGAGAAGCTGGTCGTAAACCAGAGGGCCTTTGCCACGGAGCAAAGGCCCTCTACCCGGGATAGGATGCAGCCACCACCCCACTTCTGTCAGAGGCAGCCGTCAGCCTTTTCGGCGCCTTCTGTCGGAAGCGGGGTTTTTCAGGTGGCCGGGGTTACGCGCGGCTTTTATTTCAGCGCGCGAGCCCGAATTTCCGTTTCCACTTATGATCCGGTTCCAGAAGGGCAGCACTGGCAAATGTAGCCATTTCCGTCTCAGCCTTATCGTGAGTGAGAATGCCGTTCCAGTGCAGATAAAGATAGCTGTCACGAACGATCTGGTTTTCGTTATCGCCGGGCTGTACGCGGGTTGCCGTTGCCGGGACACTCTGATGGCCCATTGCGGTCTCCATGGAGCAAATGCGGATTTCATTCGGGCGGTGAAACCTTCACCCCTTTTTGGGGGTATCAGCTTCAGCATTCAGGATCCCGAGCGCCCGCTAAGCCGGATGCAAAGAACCTCTTTGGCCAGAAGCACTCCGGGATCCTGAATGCAATTTCAGGTTAGCAAAAAGGCCCTTTGCTGCTTTGACTTCCCTCAAATCGAAACCCGCAGATGACATTTTTTTGAAGCAACCAGACTTTCGCGGAAGAACGCAGTGTCAGCGTTTCACCTGCTTGTCGATAATGGCCTGAAGCTCTTCAATCGTTTCGGTATCAAGCATACCGATATGACGCGCGAGCCGGTTGGCAAATTTCGTATGCGCAGCGGGAAGTCCTGCGGTATCGACGATGACACGCGGATCTGAAAGATCGGCGATATCAAACAATGCCTCTGCATCATCCCAGATGATGTGGAAGTACCCGGCGACACGCTGCAGAAAATCGAAACTCGGTTTGCCGCGGCGGCCATGCTCCAAAGCAGAAAGATAGGCGGCCGAAACGCCGATGGCATCTGCCATCTGCTTCTGGGAGACGCCCCGTTCCGCTCTGAGCTGGCGAAGGGCCTCTCCGAACGGCGTCATTGTCCACTCCCTCTACTGCGGCCTGTTCTTTCGCGCCAGCCGGACATAAAGCGCTCCCTCGCCACCGTGGTGACGGGCCGCTGTCTCATAAGATGAGATCAGTGGCCGGAACTCCGGCAGCGAGAACCACAATGGAACCGAGCGCTTTAGAACGCCCTCGCTGCCAAGCGACGTTCCCTTACCCGTGATCACCAGCACATGTCTGTGTCCTCTGGAATGTGAGCGGGTCAGAAACGCATATAAAAGCGCATGCGCCTCATCCTGGAACAAGCCATGAAGATCTATCTTTGCATCGATGGAAATACGTCCACGCGCGATCTTGCGTTTTACCGGACGTTCCAGCGGATGATGCTTCTGTTGATTTTGCTGTTGTTTCTTGGGCAGTGCAAGCGGCGAAACAGTGGTTTCGCGTGTCGTTCGCTTTTTTTGCGGACTGGACATATCATTGATCAAATCTGAAAAGCTTTCTTCCACAGCGGCAGGCTTTTCAAGTTTTTTGCCGGGCAGGGGGCGTGCCGTACGCGCGACCTTATTCCAGAGTTCCCGTTCTTCTGAGGAGAGCTTCCGGCGGCTCATTTTTCAACGCTCTCCGGTCATTATGCAAAAAGAGGGCGGCCAATTTCTCCAGGCCGCCGCCTCAGCTGTCAAATCGTTGCCCGCTTCTGTATCCTATTCTGAAGCGGTGGCGATCAGTTTCCAGTTCGGATCACGCGCCCGCATGTCACGGGCAAATGTCCACAGATCCCGCACTTCTGCGATTTCATCAGGATCACCATCAACCAGTTCCCCGTCCTTGCTATAGGTCGCAGAAATCATCTGGCTCACGATTCTCAGGGTGATACGGGCTTCATTCTTTTCCACTTCAGCTTCGGTAAAATCGGCTTTCTCGATGCCGACAAAGCTCGCCTTGACCGTCTCGCCTTTGGATTCACGCTCGCTCATGGCGGCATTGAAGCCTTCGAAAACCTCTTTCGACAGAAGATTTTTCAAGGTGCGACGATCGCCATCGGCAAAAGACATGACGATCATCTCATAGGCAGACTGTGCGCCTTTCAGGAATTCTTCCGGCTCAAACTGTGCATCGTTTTCAACAATTTCGCGCAAGCCGTTGTTCAGCGCGCTGCCCTCAGGCGAAACACGGTCGACTGCTGCCAGACGTGCAGCTTTATGCTCTTTCTCGGCACCAGGAAGAGTAATCACGTTACCTTCCTTGGTCGCGGCATCCACCGTTTCAGCACGCGAGCGCGCCTGCGACTGCTCGTAACGCGGCTTTTCACTGCCTGTACGACGGCCCAGCACGCTGCGAAGCTGGAAGAAGATCACCACCGCAGCAACCAGAAAGAACAGGGTAATCAGATCACTTGTGCCCATTTTGTCTCAACCGCCGTTTGCTCTAAAATCTCTAAGCCCCATATAGACTTCACAGGGCCATGATTCAAATGTAACACTGAAATTGAGTGCTTGCATTCGTCCGTATGGCTAAAATCACGAACGCCGGAAACAGGATTAACATCTCTTGCCCCTACTGATCGCCATTTTTCTTTTTCCGTTTGTGGAAATCGCAGGGTTCATCATCGTCGGTCGGGCTATCGGCGTGCTTCCGACGCTCGGCCTGATCATTCTCACTGCCATGATTGGCGCAGCGCTTCTGCGCATTCAGGGTTTTGGTGTATTGCAGCGCCTGAATACCGACGTAAATGATAACGAGGATCCAGGACGCGACCTCATTCATGGTGCCATGATCGTGATCGCAGGTATTCTGCTGCTCATACCCGGATTCGTTACGGACATCCTCGGCTTTCTGCTCTTCATTCCACCGATCCGCGACCTTGTCTGGAAATATATGAGCAGAAACGTGATGAGTGTTTCTGAGCGGACTGTCTATTTCCGCTCCGGCGGAGCTGGCCCCGGCCGTGGGCGTGGCGGACCGCAGCCACGACGCCCGGGCGAGGGACCAAAGGTTGTCGATCTGGACTCATCTGATTTTTCGTCATCCGAGCCTGACCCGAATTCGCCATGGAAAGACAAATCCAATGACGGCTCCGGTGACAAACCGGATCACGACGACAAACGGCACAACTAGCGAAATACAAATCCCCTGGACATACCCTCAGCCGAAACCGCTGAACCGACGCTTTGCCCCGCATTTCAGGGGCTTGCGTTCAGGCCCGCAGGGTTGTGCCTTTCCGTGCAAGATGCTAACTGGCATCCCAAACTGACCACTCGAAAGGACGTGAAATGGCAGAGGAAAACGGCGCAAGCAAGCAGGAAAGCCCGTCGCTGAGCATTCTCACTCAGTACATAAAGGATCTTTCCTTTGAAAATCCGGGCGCACCGGCATCGCTTCAGAAGCGTGACGGCCAGCCGGAAATCAGCATCAATGTCAATGTGAACGCCAACCCGATCGGCGAAGACACTTACGACGTTACCCTGTCGCTGAAAGCCGAAGGTAAATCCGGCGAGAAATCGCTGTTCCTGTGCGAACTGGTTTACGGCGGTGTCTTCCGCGTTGCCAACTTCCCGAAAGAGCACATGCTGCCGATGCTGTTCATCGAATGCCCGCGTCTGCTCTTCCCGTTCGCACGCCAGATTGTTGCAGATGCGACCCGCAATGGTGGCTTCCCGCCGCTTTTGGTTGACCCGATCGACTTTGCTCAGATGTTCCAGAAGCGTATGGCCGAAGAACAGGCCCGCTCCAAGGTTCAGCAGACAACCAACTGATCAGCCTTGCTGCCAGCGGTTTATTCACATGCAAAACCCGGCCTTAAAGCCGGGTTTTTTGTGTCGCCAAGTACAAGAAAGCCCTGCTACAGCATCGTGCTTTGTGCATCCGAATGGATGCTCGGCACTCCAGGATTATTGGCCTGACACCTTGTGCCATAAAGCCTTTTCGCCGATTTCTTCCAGCATCTTCTGGTGTGCCTCCACCTCTTCAGGATGAATGCGCGAAGCGAGCGGGCGCGGGCGGACAAGCGGTGCCAGCTTGCGAATATTGCCATCCGCATCATAGCCATCATCATCACCCTTGTTCACCAGCCTTAAGGCCGCCTGCCGGCCACCGGACATCTCGATGTAGACTTCCGCAAGAAGCTCGGCATCGAGAAGCGCCCCGTGTTTGGTGCGGTGTGCATTATCAATGGCATAGCGCTTACACAGCGCATCCAGATTATTCGGCCCCATCGGATGCTTGCGCCGTGCCAGTGCCAGTGTGTCGACAACAATATCATCAGAAATTGAAGGTTTTCCAAGCCGCGCCAGCTCGGCATTGATGAACCCCATATCGAAGGTCGCGTTATGCGCGATCCAGCGGGCGCCCTCGAAGAAGGCCAGCATTTCATCGGCGATTGCAGAAAATTTCGGCTTATCCGCCAGAAATTCATCGCTGATACCATGCACCCTCAGTGCTTCGGGATGAACCGGCTGACCGTCGGCATTGATATATACATGGAAGGTTTTCCCCGTCGGGAAATGATCGATGAGCTCAACCGCCCCGATCTCGATAATGCGGTCTTCCTTATTGTCCATACCTGTGGTTTCGGTATCGAAGATGATATCGCGAATACCCTTCATCGCTGCTTTTTTCCTTTGGTTCTGATGTCGGCAATGATCGCATCAACAGCCCGCCGCGCACCATCAAAGCCTTGACCCGTATCGACAGTATAATCAGCCCGTGCCCGCTTTTCGCTATCAGGCATTTGCCTTTTGAGGATGTTTTCGAACTTTTCCACTGTCATGCCACGGCGCTCCAGCACACGCTGACGCTGCGTCGCCGCATCGCAGCTGGCAACGACGACACAATCGACATCGCGATCCCCACCGGTCTCAAACAACAGTGGAATATCAAGAAGTGCCATCTCGGCCCCATCGGCCTCGGCCTTCTTCAAAAACGCCTGACGAGCTTCAAAAACCAAGGGATGAACAATCGCCTCAAGCTTTTGGAAGTTCTCAGGTTTTCCCGCCAACGCTTTGCCAAGACGCATCCGGTCAATCACCCCATCGCGCGACACGCCGGGAAAAGCCGCTTCGACGGGATCGACAGCCTTGCCCCGATAAAGAGCGTGAACGGCCTGATCGGCATTGTGAACAGGCACACCATGTTCTGAAAAAAACTGCGCCGTCGTCGACTTGCCCATGCCGATGGACCCTGTCAAACCGATGACAATCAACCGTTTGCCTCCAGGTCCGCGATGATTTCTGCCCTGAGGGCGTCATCCACCACGGGCTTTTTTCCAAACCATTTTTCAAAGCCGGGCACGGCCTGATGCAACAGCATACCGAGGCCTTCTGCCGTTTTGAAACCCTGTTCCTTCGCCTGTTTGAGGATCGATGTTTCAAGCGGAACATAGACAATATCCGCCACCAGACTGCCGGTCTTCATCGCGCTGAAATCAAATTCAGGCACCGGCGATCCTTTCATGCCCAGCGAGGTTGTGTTGACGAAAAGCCCAGCCCCTTCAAGCCCCCCGGCAAGCCCGTCCATTTTGTGCGCCGAAACACCTTCGCCAAACCAGCTGGCCAGTTCTTCAGCTTTCCCGATCGTGCGATTGAGAATGCAAATCTCCGCGATCCCACGATTTTTAAGCGCCAGAACAATCGAACGAGCACCACCACCGGCGCCCAGAACTACTGCTTTTTCCACCTTGTCCCAGCCGGGATGTGAGGCATCGAGATTGCCGGTGAAGCCAATCCCGTCTGTATTGCTGGCATAAATCAGCCCGTCTTCAACCCACAGTGTGTTGGCAGCGCCCAGCGCTTTGGCAAGCTCATCGGGCCGGTCTGCCAGTTCAAACGCGGCTGCCTTGTTCGGCATGGTGACATTTCCACCGATAAAGCCTGCCGCACCGGAGCGAAGATCGTCCATAAAGGCCGGCATGTCTTCAGGAGCAACATCCTTGCGCACATATTCGCCAGACAAACCATAGGCCTTCAGCCAATAGCAATGGACCATCGGAGAGCGGGAATGGGAAACCGGATGGCCGATAATGCAGGCGCGGCGTTTGTTCGTTTCACGTGGAACATTCATGGTCTCACTCCCAAAGTTCTGAGCGCTGACAGAAGCGAAAGCATCGGCATGCCCAGTATGGTGAAATAGTCACCTTCGATTTTCGAGAACAGCTGAACCCCTAAACCTTCGAGCTGATAAACACCGGATGAAAAAAGTGCTTCATCAGAAATGCGGGAGAGATAAGCCTCAATCTCCGGCTCACTGAGTGTCCGCATGGTCAGCTTTGCGGTCTGGCAATCTTCAAAAAGCACCACATCATCGCGGGCGATGGCAAAAGCGCTGTGGAGATAATGGGTCTTGCCGGACAAACGTGAAAGATGCGCTTTGGCTTCGTGCCGGCTTTCCGGCTTTGAATAGGCGGCCCCTTCAAATGCCATGACCTGATCACCGCCGATGACATAAACACCGGGAATACGGTTTGCTACATCCAGCGCCTTCGCTCTCGACAAAAGCCCGGCCAGAAATTCCGGTGAAGCGCCGGTTTTCACATAAGGCGTTTCAACCGCCCGCTCATCGACATGCGGTCGAATGCTGGAAAAATCGAGCCTGGCATTGTTCAACAGTGCACGCCGTGACGGGCTGGTCGATGCCAGAATAAGCTGGGCCGGCGCTCTGACATTATCCTGCATCCCATCCTCCTTGATGCGGCGGGGTTTCAAGTCACCTGATTACTTGACGTGATATTTAAGGGCAAGGATCGCGGCGGCGGTTTCCTCAATCGAACGCCGCGTGACATCAATCACCGGCCAGTCATTCTGTACTGCCAGCGCGCGGGCATATTTCAGTTCCTCGGCTATTGAGGCGCGGTCGATATACTCATTCTTCCCCTCATCCGCACCGCTGCCAAACTCGCGAAACGCGCGAACCTGAGAAATTCTGGCAGGTGAGGCGATCAGGCAGACGATCAACGGCTTCTCCGAACGGTATAAACTTTCCGGTAAAGGCGTTCCCGGCACAATTGGAATATTGGCGGTTTTGATCCCACGATTGGCAAGGTAAACGCTGGTGGGGCTTTTGGATGTGCGGCTGATGCCAATGATAACAACATCGGCCTCATCGTAGCTCTCCGGCATCTGGCCGTCATCATGTTCCATGGTGAAATTCAGAGCTTCAATACGCGCGAAATAGTCTTCATCCAGGCTGTGCTGCGCACCAACCCGCCGGCGCGACGTCGTGCCAAGATAGGTCTGGAAAAGTCCAACCACCGGCTCCAGTACATTCACGCACGGTACATCCATGTCGCGGCACATCTCATCAATGAGCGCACCAAGCTCTTCGTTCACGACGGTGTAAAGCACGATACCTGGTGCCTCGTCGATCGCGCGCAACACTGAAAGCAGCTGTTTGCGGTTCCGGATCAGCGGATAGACGTGCTCAATCGGCTCATAACCGCCAAACTGCGCCGCCGCTGCACGTCCGGCAGAAATCAGTGTTTCCCCCGTCGAATCAGAGATCATATGCAGGTGAAAGAAGTTTTTGCGGTTTCCCACGATATTCTTTGCCTCCTGTGCATAAAGCTGGATAGCCGGGCGGCAAAACGAGACCATCCAATGAGCCTGTGTATAGGTCACCGGTTTATCCACAATCCCATTTTCGTGGAAGCGCATGAACAAGATTTGTGGACAGTGGGGATAAGTACTACCGTTTCAGACCTTGTGAGAGGGTTTTCCACAGCTTGAACAGCCGCGTCTGCGATGGCAATTATCTGAATCAAAACTGCTTTTCCCACTTTTCCATAAAACCAGCAATCCGGTTCAGATCCAAGACTGCATTCAGGAGTCGAAAACGGGGAAAAGACTCACAAACATGGAAGAGCCTTTAATCCTTGATCCTCACAGACTCTAAGAAATAAAAGGAATCCAACAATCAACAGATTCATTATTTGGGAAGGCTGGGGATATGCAAAAACGAAAGCTCATGCGGGTTCTCGAAGGTGAGACCGTATCTCCGCCACCGATCTGGCTGATGCGTCAGGCCGGGCGATATCTGCCCGAATATCGCGCTGTCCGGGAAAAGGCAGGGGGATTTCTAAATCTCTGCTATACACCGGATCTTGCAACAGAAGTGACGCTGCAACCGATACGCCGTTATCGCTTTGATGCAGCCATCCTGTTTTCCGATATTCTCATCCTTCCGGATGCGCTGAAACGTGGTGTTCGCTTTGAAAAAGGCGAAGGGCCACGAATGGAGCCTATATCAGCCTCAGAAATTGAGGCTCTTGCTGATAAACCTGTCACTGAGACGCTAAAACCGGTGCTGGAGGCGATCCAGCGCATCCGTGAAGCTCTGCCCCGTGAAACGACACTGATCGGCTTCTGCGGCGCTCCGTGGACGGTTGCCACCTATATGATTGCTGGCCGCGGAACGCCGGATCAGGCACCAGCTCGCCTTTTTGCCTATCGCTACAGGAAAGAATTCCTAATTCTTCTTGATATCCTTGCTGACCTTTCCGCTGAATATCTGATCAGGCAGCTCGAAGCTGGCGCCGACACGGTTCAGATCTTTGACAGCTGGGCTGGCATCCTGGGCGAACAGGACTTTTACGATTTTGCTGCAAAACCTGTTGCACGGATCATTGAAAGGGTTCGTACGGTGCGGCCTGATGCGAAAGTGATTGCCTTTGCCAAAGGTGCCGGGTTGCAGCTTAAAACCTATCGTCAGATTACCAAAGCTGATGCCATTGGCCTCGACTGGACCGTTCCGCTTGAATTTGCTTCAGAGCTTCAGAAAGATGGGGCAGTGCAGGGCAATCTGGATCCTTTATCTGTTGTGGCCGGTGGTACGGCAATGCGCGACCGTGCGCAGGCAATCCTTGATGTGTTAGGAAACGGGCCGTTGATTTTCAATCTGGGCCATGGAATTACACCAGAGGCTGACCCCGAACATGTAACGGATCTGGTTAACACCGTTCGTGGGGGGTAACGGGAGGAATGCGTGAATAAAAACAATGAGATATCAGAGAATGCGGGCAAGAAGTCATCAAGCCGCGCTTTAACGGCGCTTCTGATCTTCCTGTTTATCTGTCTCGGGCTTTTCGCTTTTGACAGACCGAACTTTTATCTCTGGGCCAAGGCGATCCATGTGATGGCTGTTATCGCCTGGATGGCCGGCATGTTTTATATGCCGCGCCTGTTTGTTTATCATGCTGACAGTGAACCGGGATCTGAAAAATCGGAAACATTCAAGGTTATGGAAACGCGGTTGATGAAGGTGATCATGAACCCGGCCATGATCCTGACCTGGATTTTCGGCCTCTATCTTGTCTTTGACGGTGGCTGGCTTGCAGATGGTTGGTTGCACGTGAAACTTCTGGCCATAGTGCTGATGTCTGGCGTGCATGGTTACTACAGCAAGGCCATCAAGGATTTCGCCCGGGATGGTCGTAAAACCACAGCCCGGCACTGGCGCATCGTGAATGAAATCCCGACGGTTTTAATGATTATCGCGGTGATTATGGTGATCCTGAAGCCATTTTGATGACTAAAGAAAAGGCTTGTGATCTTCTTTTCTTGACGTAAATGTGCGGTTTGCTCTTGTATTGCGCGCAGCAAATCAGTATCGTTGCACCAACTCATCCAAAAAGGCATTGCGTAGCATACCCCTGAGCCATTCGATCTGGCCCTGCTCTATCCCCGCAAGCTGCCTCGATCCCACCTTTATCAAAATGACGGTTTTTTCCTTCATGTCTCAAATGAAGCTTCAGGAACTGAAAAACAAAACGCCAACCGATCTTCTCGCATTTGCGGAGTCGCTCGAAGTGGAAGGTGCTAGCACGCTGCGCAAGCAGGAGCTGATGTTCGCCATCCTCAAGGTTCTTGCGACACAAGACGTGGAGATTATCGGAGAGGGCGTTGTTGAGGTTCTGCAGGACGGTTTCGGCTTCCTGCGTTCTGCCAATGCCAATTATCTGCCTGGACCCGATGATATTTATATCTCGCCCTCACAGATACGCCGGTTTGCTCTGAAAACCGGTGATACGGTTGAAGGCCCGATCCGTGGCCCCAAGGAAGGCGAACGCTATTTCGCACTTCTGAAGGTCAATACGATCAATTCCGACGACCCGGAAAAAATCCGGCATAAGGTTCACTTTGATAATCTTACGCCGCTTTATCCGGATGAACGCTTCAACATGGAGCTGGAAAATCCGACAACAAAAGATCTGTCATCGCGTGTGATCGATCTCGTTGCACCGCTTGGTAAAGGCCAGCGCGGTTTGATTGTTGCGCCGCCACGTACCGGTAAAACGGTTCTGCTGCAGAATATCGCGCATTCGATCACTGCCAATCATCCGGAATGTTTCCTCATCGTTCTTCTGATTGACGAACGCCCGGAAGAAGTGACCGATATGCAGCGCTCAGTGAAGGGTGAAGTGGTTTCCTCCACCTTTGACGAACCAGCAGCGCGCCATGTTCAGGTTGCTGAAATGGTGATTGAGAAGGCAAAACGGCTGGTCGAACACGGCCGCGATGTTGTTATTCTTCTTGACTCGATTACCCGCCTTGGTCGCGCCTACAATACCGTTGTTCCGTCTTCCGGTAAGGTTCTGACAGGTGGTGTCGATGCCAATGCGTTGCAGCGACCGAAGCGGTTCTTTGGTGCTGCCCGTAACATTGAAGAGGGCGGTTCGCTGACAATCATTGCAACTGCACTGATCGATACCGGCAGCCGCATGGACGAAGTGATCTTTGAAGAGTTCAAGGGCACGGGTAACTCCGAGATCGTTCTTGACCGCAAGGTCGCTGACAAGCGTATCTTCCCGGCAATGGATATTCTGAAATCCGGAACCCGTAAGGAAGATCTTCTTGTGCCGCGTCAGGATCTGCAGAAGATCTTCGTTCTGCGCCGTATTCTGGCACCGATGGGCACGACGGACGGTATTGAATTCCTTATCGACAAGCTGAAACAGACAAAGACAAATGGTGAGTTCTTCGAAACGATGAATACCTGATCATCATTGATGTCTGAGTTTTTATGCGAAGAGAAAAGCGGTGTGGCGGAAAACGCCCGCCGCTTTTCTTTTATGCAGGTTTCGATAAAACGCGGTTGTGTGTTCCTCTCTGGGACCGGCAACTGAAAAAGGCATAAAATCTATGCAGGACAGCGATACAATCTATGCACTTTCAAGCGGCGCGCTGCCATCCGGTGTTGCAGTTGTCAGGATATCGGGCGATCAGGCACGCTCAATCTGTGAGGCAGTCGCCGGTAGCGTGCCAACGCCGCGGCAGACAAAACTGATGACCCTTCGCGCGGCGGAAGGTGGCGAAATAGATCAATCGCTTGTTCTGTTTTTTGCCGCACCGGCATCTTTTACCGGAGAGGATTGTATTGAATTTCATCTTCATGGTGGCCGGGCAACCGTTCAGGCCATGCTGGATTGCCTTTCAAAGTTTAAAAACACCCGCCATGCCGAGGCTGGTGAGTTTACTCGGCGCGCTTTCGAGAACGGTAAGCTTGATCTTGTCGAGGCTGAGGGCCTTTCTGATATAATCTCAGCCGAGACGGAGATGCAGAGACGGCTGGCGATTGAACAAGCCTCAGGCCATCTCTCCAGCCTTTATGAAGGCTGGTCTGAAACTTTGACCCATGCGCGCGCGATGATTGAGGCAGAACTCGATTTTTCCGATGAGGACGACATACCAGGCTCCGTTTCGCGAACGATCTGGCAAAGTGTTGAGAAAACCGCTTCTGAGCTGCGACAACACCTTGAAGGCAGTCGCATGGGAGAAATCATTCGTGATGGTTACCGGATTGTTATCGCCGGTCCGCCAAATGCCGGAAAATCCAGTCTTATGAATGCTTTGGCGCGCCGTGATATTGCCATTGTCACGGAGATCGCCGGTACGACCCGCGATGTTATTGAAGTCAATCTCGATGTGAATGGTTTTGCCGTCCGGCTTTATGATACTGCTGGTTTGCGCGAGACGCTGGATGCGGTGGAACGGGAGGGCGTCCGGCGCGCCCGAGCACTGTTCGAGAATGCTGATCTCATTCTATTGCTTTCCGATATTGATGCTGGCTCCAGTGAAGAAGAACGTCTTCCAGATGGTGTCGATTGTCTTAGGATCGGGACGAAGCTTGATCGTGTTATCCGTAGTGAGGATCATGAGCATAGCTATGATCTTCTGATTTCAGCGACAACAGGGGAGGGGATTGAAACCCTCATCAATGCGATTGGCGAACGTCTGTCCTCCCGTTTTTCAGCGGCTTCAATGTCACTTCCAACGCGCGAACGGCAGGTGAATTATCTGCGTGAAGCGTTGCGATCGCTCGAGGAAGCACTTGCCATGAAAGATGTTTCCCCGGAAATCCCGGCGGAAGCGTTGCGAAACGCGGCTCAGGCTTTGGGGCGGATTACAGGACATGTTGATGTCGAGGATTTGCTGGATGTCATCTTTTCGGCATTCTGCGTCGGTAAGTAATTCAAATAAGCCTCAACAGTGTTTCACGTGAAACAAACTTGACTTCACCCTGACAAGACGGCAAAACCAGAGCCAACAGGACAGATGGCTCCAGGCGGTTGCCCGTAGAGCCTGAGAACCGGAGCAATTTCATGTCTTATCAGTATGATGTCATCGTCATTGGCGGTGGCCATGCCGGTTGTGAAGCAGCAAGTATGGCGGCCCGTGCCGGCGCCAGAACAGCGCTTATCACGCACAGCGCAGATAAAATTGGCGTTATGTCATGCAATCCCGCCATTGGTGGTCTGGGGAAGGGGCATCTTGTGCGCGAGATTGATGCCCTGGACGGCCTGATGGGTCGCGTTGCTGATGCCGCGGCCATCCAGTATCGGATGCTGAACCGGCGCAAAGGTCCGGCTGTCCGGGGGCCACGCAGCCAGGCAGACCGCAAGCTCTATCGACAAGCGATGCAGATTGCCCTTCGAGAGACAGAAAATCTCGATATCATCGAAGGTGATGTTTTTGACCTGGAAACAGACCAGGGATGCGTATCAGCTGTTGTGACCAAAGATGGGCGCAGGTTTTCCTGTGGTGCCGCTGTATTGACGACCGGGACTTTCTTGCGCGGGCTTATTCATATCGGAAACCGAAAGATACCAGCTGGCCGGGTGGGCGAAGAACCATCAGTCGGCTTATCCGGCTCGCTTGACCGCCTTGGTCTCGCTCTTGGACGGCTCAAGACAGGCACACCCGCGCGCCTCGATTCTTCAACCATCGACTGGGCTTCCCTCGACCGGCAATCTGCCGATGCCGATCCTGTACCATTTTCTTTTATGACAGACAGGATCGTCAATCCTCAGATTGACTGTGGTATTACCCGAACCACACCGGAAGCTCATCAGATCATTCGCGATAATATTGGTTTATCTGCAATGTATTCGGGACAGATTGAGGGAGTAGGGCCTCGCTATTGTCCTTCGATTGAAGATAAGATCATGCGTTTCGGCGATCGTGACGGGCATCAGATTTTTCTCGAACCTGAAGGTCTCGACGACAATACCGTCTACCCGAACGGGATTTCGACGTCTTTGCCGGAGGAAGTTCAGAAAGCCTTCATTCATGCTATCCCCGGGCTTGAGAAAGTTCGTATTCTTCAGCCAGGTTATGCAATCGAATATGATCATATCGATCCGCGAGAATTAACCGGTGGGCTGGAAGTGAAGAAGCTTTCCGGGCTTTTTATGGCAGGGCAGATCAATGGCACCACCGGCTATGAAGAAGCAGGGGCGCAGGGACTTGTTGCCGGCCTGAATGCCGCGCGACTGGCAGGAAACTCAGAACCTGTAATTTTTTCACGCACGGATTCCTACATTGGCGTAATGATTGATGACCTGACGACCCGTGGTGTTGCCGAGCCATATCGCATGTTCACGTCTCGCGCGGAATATCGTCTGACATTGCGCGCCGATAATGCGGACCAGCGTCTGACGCCAATGGCTATCGCTCTGGGCGTTGCTTCTGCTGAGCGGCGTCAGAGGTTTGAAGCTTTTTCTGATGCCCTGGATATCGCCCGACAAGAACTGAAAGAAAAGTCTCTGACGCCAAACGAGGCTGCGAAGTTCGGATTGAAATTGAATCAGGACGGTCAGCGCCGGACGGCCTATGACCTGCTTTCCTATCCGGATCAATCCGTGGAGACGATGTCGGCAATCTGGCCGGAACTTTGGGATCATGACCCTCAAGTCATAAAGGCCGTTGAGATCGAAGCTGCTTATGCCGTTTATCTTGACCGTCAGGCTTCCGATATTGCACAGATGCAGAAAGACGAGAGCCGCCTGATCCCTGACAATTTTGATTATGCGTCGCTCGCTGGATTATCGAATGAGCTTAAGGGTAAGCTTGAAAAGGCACGACCAGCCACAATTGCTCAGGCCAGTCGCGTTGATGGTATGACACCTGCAGCAATTTCATTGCTGCTTGTCCGCCTCAAAATGGCTGGAATGGCAGCCTGACAGGCTTTCGTGGATTGGCAATAACCAGTAGGGCAGCACATGAAAATTAACGGGCAGAACGTTTCACGTGAAACACAGGACCGTCTTGAGCGATTTGCCGACCACTTCGACAAGTGGGCCCGGTCCATTAATCTTGTGGCTCCCTCGACACGTCAGAAACTCTGGGACCGCCATATCGCTGACAGCGCACAGCTGTTTCAGATGGCACCGGAACCCAAAACCTGGATTGATATCGGAAGTGGCGGTGGATTCCCCGGCGTGATTACCGCGATTTTTCTCGCTGAAACAGACAGCGGTTGGGTGCATCTTGTGGAAAGCAATAACAAGAAAGCTTCGTTCCTGCGTTCGGCTATTCGTGAAACCGGTGCGCGTGCCTCAGTCCATGCAATCCGCGCTGAAACCGCTCCTGAGGTTATTGCGCAAGCTGACGCTATGTCGGCCCGCGCTCTTGCCAGTCTCGATCTCCTGCTTGGGTTTGCAGAGCCCTGGTTCGCCAAAGATAGCAATTTCCGTGCATATTTCCACAAAGGCCGGGATTACCAGCGTGAAATCGACGAAGCGCGTGGTCAGTGGCAATTTGATCTGGTAAAACACGCAAGCAAGGTGGAGCAGGGCGCTGTAATGCTTGAAATTGCCCACCTTGCGCGTGTTTCAGCCGGTTGAACGATCAGAAACACTTCCCGTTCCCGGCCAGAAGATTATCGATGGTTGCTTTTTGCGCATCGGCTTGAGTGCTAAGAAAACTGGCCGAAGATGCGCCAATAGGGCGGATTTAAGCATGGATCATACGCGTGTCATAACAATCGCCAATCAAAAGGGTGGTGTCGGCAAGACGACGACGGCCATCAATCTCGCGACCGCGCTGGCTGCGATTGGTGAAAAAGTTCTGATTATAGATCTTGATCCGCAGGGCAATGCTTCAACTGGCTTGGGTGTCGACCGAGATCAGCGGCGTACATCGACCTATGATTTGCTCGTTGGCGAAAAAAGTGCTTCGGAGGCGGCTGTGCCGACAGCAGTTCCGAACCTTGATCTGGTTCCCTCGACGCTGGATCTGCTTGGTTTCGAACTGGAGATTGCGTCAGATCCCCGCCGCGTGTTCAAGCTCCGTGATGCGCTTTCGCATCCCGATGTGCGTAAATATCGCTATGTCTTCTGCGATTGCCCCCCGTCTTTCAATCTTCTCACGATGAATGCCATGTCGGCTGCGCAGGCTGTTCTCGTTCCGCTTCAGTGCGAGTTTTTCGCTCTGGAAGGACTGAGCCAGTTGCTGGATACGGTCGCAGAAGTTCGCTCGAGTGTTAACCCGAAGCTTGAAATTCAGGGTGTCGTGCTGACTATGTATGACTCGCGTAACAACCTAGCCCAGCAGGTTGTCAGCGATGTTCGCGAATACATGGGGGATAAGGTCTATAAAACACTGATCCCCCGTAATGTTCGTGTTTCCGAGGCTCCGTCCTTCGGGAAGCCTGTTATTCTTTATGATCTTAAGTGCCATGGCAGTCAGGCCTA
Source organism: Martelella mediterranea (assembly GCF_004342225.1). Taxonomy (GTDB): domain Bacteria; phylum Pseudomonadota; class Alphaproteobacteria; order Rhizobiales; family Rhizobiaceae; genus Martelella; species Martelella mediterranea_B. Next base: position 237,908 of record NZ_SMAR01000002.1, read on the forward strand.
TATCCAGCTTGCATCTGAGCTCATACAGCGTGAGCGGGCGGCAATCGCTGCTTAGCAGACGGCTTTCTTGATATAAAAACCTGTTTGGAACAGGCCGCTTTTCCGGATTTCAGGGTGAAAACAATGAGTGAAGATTCTTCTAAGCGTCGTCTCGGACGTGGTCTTGCTGCTTTGATCGGCGATATCGATAAAGTCGATCCTGTCGATGTTGAAACTGTATCTGTCAGTCCTGACCGAACTGTTCCGATTGAGTTTGTGGTTCGAAATCCTCGAAATCCGCGCCGGCATTTTGAAGAGGAAGATCTGAGAGATCTTGCTGCTTCTGTCCGTCAGCATGGCATCGTCCAGCCTGTTGTTGTGCGCACGACAGCTGAAAAAAGATTTGAGATTATTGCCGGTGAACGGCGGTGGCGGGCCGCACAGCTTGCAGGACTTGCCGAAATACCGGTTCTGATCCGTGATGTGGATGACCGAACCGCTCTCGAGATCGCCATTGTCGAGAATGTTCAGCGGGCCGACCTCAATCCGCTTGAGGAGGCAAACGGCTATGAGCTGCTCATGGCTGAACACGGCTATACGCAAAATGATCTTGGTGAGATTATCGGTAAAAGCCGCAGTCATGTGGCGAATAGTTTGCGCCTCCTTAAGCTTCCTGATGGTGCAAGGCGGATGCTTGCGGAAGGTGCGCTTTCGGCGGGCCACGCGCGCGCACTGATTTCTACGCCGGATCCTGATTCACTTGCTCAGATTATTGTCGACAAGGGACTCTCCGTTCGCGATGCAGAAAAGCTGGCTCAGAAGGCGATGGAGGGTGGAGCCGCAAAACGCGGGCGTTCAACTGCCAACCAGAAGGATGCTGATACGCTGGCGCTTGAGAAATCGCTGTCCGATCGGCTTGGTCTGTCGGTGACGATTGATCATAAAGCCAATGGCGGGCAGATCAGAATTGCCTACTCATCGCTCGATCAACTGGATGACGTCTGCAGGCGGCTTGATCGTAGCGTGTGAGCCTGTTTCAAATGAAAAAATTGTATCATGTCGAATTAATATGATACAATTTTATTACTAATTGACAGCAATTTATGACGCCGATCCGGCCTTTCTCAGTGTGGCATCAGGTAAAGAGTAGCTGACGCTGTGTTCTGTTTTAAGCGCTTTTAGGAAGTGGCAAAGGCTTTCCACAGATATAACGAAGTGGCCTTCGACAAACAAAAAAATCCCGCTGAAAAGGTCGTTCATTCAGGGAGCACGTGCATTGCACGCAGAATATTCATCAGCCGGATCAAGACATCTGACGTGGGTGAGGTATCTCAATAGGCAGGAAGAGCGAGGCCGGGTTTTCAGTGAGGCGTCACATGAAAGATGTGCCGACATTTATTTCCGGCCAAGTTTATCTTCGGTTTCCGCGTGCCGAGCGCACTGTCAGAGAAAGAAGCGTCTGGGTTGCGATACTCTCTTCCAGAGCCGGGTTCTGTCTGGATTTCAGCAAAGCGGATTGCAGTGAGCGTAGTGCTTGCTCGCAGGCCGATCCGGTCCAGGAATTAAGCGCCTTTTCAAACACAGGCTTGCGACGAAAGAAAATCTGTCGCCCATAGGTTTGCATCACCTGGCTGACGGACTGCCGTTCACTTTCCATCTGCGCCCGCATCAGATCAATCAGCTGAAATTGTCTCAGACAGCCATTGAGGATCAGGAAAATTGGCGTCTTGGATTGTGCGACTTTCGCCATGGCCCGTCTGAGAGCCGCAATATCGCCCTTCAAGACAGCATCGACTGCATCATCAGCAGAGGTTGCGCTGGCGTCACCAATAATAGCCGCAACATGATCTTCGTCGATGATATCCATGCCGCGTCCGAAAAGAACAAGCTTGTCGATTTCATTGCGGGTTGCCAGCCGGTCTCCACCCAGAAGAGATAGCAGCAGCTGGCGGGCAGGTGGCGTCATGCGCAGCTCTGCCTTTGAAAGAGCTTCATCAATCAGGGCATTCAGTGCCCGTGCATCATCGGCGTAACAGGGGATGGCTGCAATGTCGCGGGAGCCTTCGGCGGCTTTACGCATGGCCGTGCCCTTGCGCAGTTCGCCAGCCTCAATGATCAGAAATGCATTTTGCGGCGGAGATGCTGACAAAGCCTTCAAAGTGTCTGTCAGCGCCTTGTCATTGCCGCTTGCACGCACCCACACAAGCCGCTCGCCGCCAAACAGGCCGATTGCATTCACTTCATCGAGAATACGTCCTGCACCGCCTTCCAGATCCGCTGAGTCAAGTTTCATGATGGAGAAAGGGTCGGAGAGGTCGATACCCGTCTGCCTAGCCAGCGCCGTCGCCCGCTCGCTGACGAGGCCGCGATCTGGTCCGTAGACCAGAAAAACCCGAAGCCGTTTGGCATCGCGGCGGAGAAACTCGTCGAACTGATGCGATTTAACTTCCGTCATTCAGGCGGTACCTTAACCGGACATTGTCAAACAAAACTGCACCTGGATCATAATCGCTTTAAAACGTGCCTTCGTGCTTGAAAGCCCTGTTTGCGCGTCATCCCATCAGCTGCATCTGCTGCATAAACTAGTGCACTGGCATAAAAAACGAAACCCGCAGGCCACGCTGCGGGTTCGGGTTTCAACGGCTTATTTACGTCCAGCGATGTGTGTCTACTTTGCTGATTCAACAGGTGCGGCCGGAAGCTTTTCCGGTGGTTCATCGTTAAGAGCAATTGCCAGCTGATTGTAGATTTGCTCGGCGGCTTGCCGTGCAGCGCGCTGTTCAGCATCGCGAATGGCGCGCATCTTGGCGAATTCCTGTCGTGGAAAATCGAGCTGTGCTGTGCCGCGCTGACGCCCGCTGGCCAGAAGCTTGCTATCAGAACGCCGGCGCATCGAGTAATCCGCCCTCACAACCGTTTTCGCCGAACTGGATGTATTGGAGGTATCGTCCTGGAAAAATTCCGAAGTGGACGCGACAGCTGTGATCGAAACATCGTATTTCGGATCAAGGCTTTCACCCTGTCCGCCGCCGGTCAGAAAAATCAGCTCATTGAGCACGTTCTGTGCAGCTGTCGTGGTTGGGGTGTTAAAGGCAAGCTGATGCATTTTCGCATTCAGGGCCTGGCCTTCCACTCCGCCATAGAGCGGGCGAACCTGGCAGGAAGACAGCGTCACTGTTGCGGCAAGTGCCATCAGTGAGAACGCGGCGGCGCGAAGCAGACGGTCAGACAACAACGTTCACGATCCTTTGCGGCACAACGATTATTTTCTTCGGTTCCTTGCCATCCAGAGCCTTTTGCACTGCATCGAGCGCCAGAACGGCAGATTTAATGCTGTCCTGATCGGCATCACGGGCAACGGTCAGCTCAGCCCGCTTCTTGCCATTGATCTGAACCGGAAGCATGACCTCGTTATCAGCTGTCAGGCCATCATCAAAGGCGGGCCAGCCAGCCATGGAGATCATACCGTCCTGACCCAGAACCTTCCAGCATTCTTCTGCCAGATGCGGCATCATGGGTGCAAAGCAATGGGTGAGAAACAGGCTTGCTTCCTTGGTGGCGGCGCAAAGCTCATCATCAGCCTTGCCTGCAGCGATATCGCTCAGCGGCGCAGCCAGAACATTGACCAGTTCATAGATGCGGGCAATCGCCTTGTTGAATGCCAGCCCATCCAGATCTTCGCCGATGGCTTTGAGTGTTTTATGGGCAGCACGGGAAACCTCCAGTGCCTTGCCTTCCTTGCCCTTGGCCGCCGCGACATTTGCAAGCGCGGGCGCTGCCTCGGAAATCAGGCGCCAGATCCGCTGAACGAAGCGGAACGTGCCCTGAACACCGGATTCGGTCCAGACAACATCGCGATCCGGCGGGGAATCCGACAGGACAAAGAAGCGTGCTGTGTCGGCGCCGTAGGTCGACAGAATATCATCGGGGTCGATGACGTTCTTCTTCGACTTCGACATTTTCTCGATCGAACCGATGGCCACCGGTTCACCGGTTTCAATCAGTGTTGCCCGCCGTCCGTTCTCATCCTCGATAATGTCGATTTCACTCGGCGAAACCCAGCGGACCTTTGTGCCTTCGCCCAGACGATAGGTTTCATGAACCACCATGCCCTGCGTAAACAGGCCCTTGAATGGCTCGTCATGGCTGACATGTCCTGTTTCTTTCATCGCACGGGTGAAGAAACGCGAATAAAGCAAGTGCAGAATGGCATGTTCAATTCCGCCGATATACTGATCGACCGGCAGCCAGCGGTCAGCGACGGCCGGATCTGTGGGATTATCTTCCCATGGTGCGGTGAAGCGCGTGTAGTACCAGCTGGAATCGACGAAGGTGTCCATCGTATCGGTTTCGCGCCGTGCTGCCTTGCCGCAGCAGGGGCAGGGCACCTGCCGCCAGGCATTGTGACGGTCCAGCGGATTACCCGGTTTTTCGAAATCAATATCGTCGGGCAGTTTAACCGGCAGGTCTTCCTTTGGAACCGGGACAACACCGCAGTCATCGCAATGGATAACCGGGATCGGGCAGCCCCAGTAGCGCTGGCGTGAAATACCCCAGTCCCGCAGGCGGAAATTGACCTTACGTTCGCCCCGTGGCGCATCGCCGGCCAGATCGGCTTCAAGTTTTTTCGCAATGGTTTCAAAGGCTTCATCAGTGCTCATGCCATTGAGAAAGCGTGAATTGATCATCACGCCGTCATCGGTAAAGGCTTCGTCACCGATTTCGAAAGTGGTCGCATCGCCATCTTTCGGCATTACAACCGGCGTAACCGGCAAGCCATATTTGCGGGCAAAGTCGAGGTCGCGCTGATCGCCGGAAGGACAGCCGAAGATGGCGCCCGTGCCGTAATCCATCAGGACAAAGTTTGCGACATAAACCGGCAGCTCCCAGTCGGGATCAAACGGATGACGTACGGTGATGCCGGTGTCGACACCCTTCTTTTCCGCGGTTTCGAGGGCCGCCAGTGAGGTGCCGGCATGGCGGGTTTCCTCGCAGAATGCGGCAACCCTGTCATCGTGTTTCGAGGCTTCCTTAGCCAGCGGGTGGTCTGCAGAAATCGCCATGAACGAAGCGCCGAAAATCGTGTCGGGACGCGTTGTATAAACCGTCAACTCGTCATGGTTGCCAGCCTTTCCGGCACCATTCGCGATGTCCCAGCGTACCATCATGCCTTCGGAACGGCCGATCCAGTTTTTCTGCATCAGGCGCACTTTTTCCGGCCAGTTGTCGAGCGTGTCGAGAGCGTCCAGAAGATCCTGTGCGAAATCGGTAATCCTGAAGAACCACTGGGTCAGCTCGCGGCTCTCCACCAGAGCGCCGGAGCGCCAGCCACGGCCGTCAATCACCTGCTCATTGGCCAGAACCGTCATGTCGACCGGGTCCCAGTTCACCTTCGATTGCTTGCGGTAAACCAGCCCCTTTTCCAGCATATCGAGGAACAGGTGCTGCTGGCGGTGATAATATTCAACATCGCAGGTGGCAAATTCCCGCGACCAGTCCAGCGAAAGACCCATGGATTTCAGCTGGTTCCGCATGGTCGCGATATTGTCATATGTCCAGTCCTTGGGGTGGACCTTATTCTGCATGGCGGCATTTTCAGCAGGCATGCCGAAGGCATCCCAGCCCATGGGATGCAGAACGTTATATCCGCACGCCCGTTTGTAACGCGCCACGACATCGCCCATCGCATAATTTCGGACATGCCCGATGTGAATGCGCCCTGATGGATAAGGGAACATCTCCAGCACATAATAGGTTTCACGCGGATCGTCATTACGGGTCAGAAAGACATCGTTTTCAGCCCATTGCTTTTGCCATTGCGGTTCGACTTTACGCGGATTGTATCGTTCTGTGGCCATGTCGGATGTACTCTTGATTATCGCTCTTTTTTGGGGCTGAGCTTCATCATGAAAGCGCCGGGGCGTCAAGGCGAACAGGGGTCAAACGGGTATATTCAGAGAGAATTAGGATGGCGCGTCCCGGTTTCGCCATTGAATGCTTCAGGATTTGATGTTTGATTGCAACGCGTTTTTTTGACGATTTGGAAGGTGCTGAGCGGTGGGTGTTGTCGATAATCTGAAAGATGTTCTGGAAAATATCGCTTCTGCGGCGCATGAGGCCGGGCGCCCGGAGAACACAGTGACTCTCGTTGCTGTTTCAAAAACCTTCGATGCTGACCACATCCGTCCCGCAATTGATGCTGGCCAGCGGGTTTTCGGTGAAAACCGGGTTCAGGAAGCGCAGAAGAAATGGCCAGGGCTCAAGGCAGAAACATCCGATATAGAACTGAGACTGATTGGCCCGTTGCAGTCCAACAAGGCAGAAGAGGCGGTCAGGCTTTTCGATGTGATCGAAACCATTGACCGTGAAAAGATTGCGCGTGCTCTCGCAAAGGAAGTTGAGAAGCAGGGCAGGGCACCGCGGCTTTATGTTCAGGTCAATACCGGTAATGAGCCACAAAAGGCGGGTATTGATCCACGTGAAACATCCGAATTTCTGAGATTATGCCGCGAGGAGCTGGGCCTTGAGATTGAGGGGCTCATGTGTATTCCACCGGTCGGTGAAAATCCGGGGCCGCATTTCTCGCTGTTGTTTGATCTGGCAAAGGAAAACAACGTTCCCAAGCTCTCAATGGGCATGTCGGGCGATTATGAGATCGCCGTCGCCTTCGGCGCAACGAGTGTTCGTGTGGGGTCTGCGATTTTCGGCGCCCGCGATTATCCCGCATGAACATCAGCTTCATTCCGTCCGATCACGGCAAAAGATGCGCAGCTCTGGCCGCGCATCTTTTGGTTTCTGGCGCTCTAACCTATTGAATCTACGCATCGTGCTTTCCGAAAATCGATTCCAATTTTCGGGCCGATGCTGTAGCTCAGTAAAGCTCAGCCAAGGCTTCGCGCGAAAACGCTTCGAGCTTGTCGGTCTGGCCGTTTTCGACCTTTTTCACCCATTCCGGATCCTTGATGAGAGCACGTCCGACAGCGATCAGATCGAACTCGTCCTTCTCCATGCGTGAAATCAGTTTCTGAAGGCCGGACGCAGAAGCAGAGGTTTCCGCGCCGCCGAAGGAGCCCAGGAAGTCGGCGCCATCAAGGCCGACAGAACCGACCGAAACCGTCGGGACACCGGTGATCTTCTTGGCCCAGCCGGCAAAATTCAGACCATCCTCACCATCAACACTGGCAAATTCCGGTTCCCAGAAGCGGCGCTGCGAACAATGGAGAATATCCGCACCGGCATCGACAAGTGGTTCAAGCCATTCAGCCATTTCATCGGGCGTATTGGCAATCTTTGCCGTGTAATCCTGTTGTTTCCACTGGCTGAGGCGAATGAGAACCGGCATGTCGTCGCTCACAGAGGCGCGAACGGACTTGATGACTTCGACGGCAAAGCGTACGCGATCCGAAATCGCCGGACCGCCCCATTTGTCACCGCGTTTATTAAGCTCTGACCAGAAAAACTGGTCGATCAGGTATCCGTGCGCACCGTGGATTTCGACAACATCAAATCCGAGACGTTCAGCATCGGCTGCGGCCTTGCCGAAAGCGGCAATTGTATCGGCAATATCTTCTTCGCTCATGGCGCGTCCGCGCGGCTCACCAGCCGATACAAAGCCGGACGGGCTTTCGGTGTCTTCACCCTTTGGCCATTCCGGATGTGCAATCGTGTTGGCGACGTGCCAGATCTGCGGGCCCATCTTTCCACCGACAGCGTGGACATTGTCGATGACGCTTTTCCATCCGGCGAGAGCCTTTTCACCATAAAAATCCGGGATGGAGGGATGGTTTTTCGAGGTCGGGCGGTCAACAACAGTGCCCTCAGACAGGATCAGACCAACATGATTTTCGGCACGGCGGCGATAATATGACGCAACATTATCGCCGGGAATGCCATTCGGTGAAAATGTGCGCGTCATCGGTGCCATGACGATGCGGTTTTTTAATTCGAGATTTTTAAATTTGAAGGGTCTGAAAAGCGTATCGGTGACAAGATCTGCCATTGAAATTTCCCTTTCCCGGTTAAAGATGAATGTATAGGTATAAAATATAAACCTAGTGTCAATAAGGCAATCGTGCTAGACTAGGTATATTGGAGGATACCTATGGATCAGTCAGTGTCGCGCGCGAAAACATGCCCGCAATTTCAATCCAGTTGCCTGAGCCGCGAAATTCTTGATCAGATTTCCGGCAAATGGTCGGTTATGACGCTGTCTGCGCTGTCTTATGGCCCGATGCGGTTTAATGATATTCGAAGGCGTCTTGAAGGCATCACTCAAAAAGCCCTGACAGATACTCTCAGGCGACTGGAGCGCAACGGCCTGATCGAGCGGCGCATTCTCGATACAGCGCCTGTGGGTGTGGAATATTCCCTGACAGAGCTCGGAGCGTCGCTGAAAACCTTCTATTGCAGGCTTTATGCGTGGACGCAGGACAATAAGGAAACCATCCGTGCAGCCCGAGAGCGCTTTGATGAGCGCAGTGACGCTCGCATTGCGGCAAAATAAAAGGGGCCGTTGAAGGCCCCTTGGAGCGCCGTGCATCCATTCGGATGCACAAAGCACGATGCTGTAAATAAGTTGAACTGCGACAGCGATCAGGACTTGCTGTCATCCTCTTCGTCGCTGTTTTCGTCACCATCGCTCTTCAGCGAGGCAAAGCGTGAGAACACTTCGTCGGCAGACATCTGCTTGTCTTCCGAGTTCTCCGAAACAGAGTTGCCGAGGCTTTCCATATCGTGGGCGGAAGCCAGCGTTGCATTATCCATTTCTTCAGCGGACGGCAGCGGACGATCCTTGGCAGATTTTTCCACTTCAAGATCAAGGTCGATCTGGCTGCAAAGGCCGAGCGTGACCGGGTCCATTGGCGTCAGATTGGCCGAATTCCAGTGTGTGCGGTCACGGATCTGCTCGATGGTGGATTTTGTTGTGCCAACGAGGCGCGAAATCTGGGCATCTTTCAGTTCCGGATGGTTGCGCACCAGCCACAAAATCGCGTTCGGTCGATCCTGACGCTTGGAAACCGGGGTATAACGCGGCCCTTTGCGTTTCGATTCAGGAACCCGCACTTTCGGTTCGGAAATCTTCAGCTTGTGGTTCGGATTGCCTTCGCCGCGCGCAATTTCTTCGCGGGAGAGCTGTCCGGTTGAGATGGGGTCCAGCCCTTTGATACCCTGCGCGGATTCACCATCGGCGATGGCTTTGACTTCCAGCGGGTGCAGTTTGCAAAATTCGGCGATCTGATCGAACGACAGCGCTGTGTTGTCTACGAGCCAGACGGCCGTCGCTTTGGGCATTAGCAGCTTCTGTGCCATGGGTAAATTCCTTCCGTCGTCCGCGCCGGTGTCGCGGTCCGTGGGTCTTTTTGCCACTATTTCCGGGAAAACATTGCCTCCATATAAAATGAAAGAGACGTAAATGCAATTCAAAGCAGGAGAATTGACGAATGTCTTATTGAAGACGCGTTTAAGCTTGTTATGGTTCGACCATAACAGGCATTCTTGTTGACGATAAACAGATTGTCGCACGGAGGAGAAGCTGAATAAACTCAGGAGGAGGTCATGTCAGCAAAAATATATCCGGTTTTGAAGCCGGCTAAAGCCCGCGCATTGATTGATCAGGCCAAGTATGACCAGTGGTATCAGGAAAGCATCAATGAGCCGGAATTGTTCTGGGACAAGCACGGTCGCCGCATTGACTGGTTCAAGCCCTACACCAAGGTCAAAAACACCTCTTTCAAGGGCCGTGTCTCGATCAAGTGGTTTGAAGACGGCCAGACCAATGTATCCTACAACTGCATTGACCGGCATCTGAAAACCCACGGGGAAGAAACCGCCATCATCTGGGAAGGCGATAACCCCTACATCGATAAAAAGATCACCTATAACCAGCTTTACGATCAGGTTTGCCGTATGGCGAACGTGCTGAAGAAGTACGGCGTCAAGAAAGGTGACCGGGTCACGATCTATATGCCGATGGTTCCGGAGGCGGCCTATGCGATGCTTGCCTGCGCGCGGATCGGTGCTATTCACTCCGTTGTCTTTGCGGGTTTTTCGCCGGAAGCACTGGCCGGTCGCATTGTCGATTGCGAAAGTACGTTCGTGATCACCTGCGATCAGGGCGTGCGCGGCGGCAAGCCAATCCAGTTGAAGGAAAATGTCGATCTGGCGATTGATATCGCCGCGAAGCAGTATGTTCTGGTCAACCACGTTTTATGTGTTCGCAGAACCGGTGGCCATGTTGGCTGGGCGCCGGGCCGTGATGTCTGGTACCATGAGGAAATCCGCACGGTGAAAGGCGATTGCCCGCCGGTGAAGATGAAGGCAGAGGATCCGCTTTTCATTCTCTATACCTCCGGCTCGACAGGCAAACCCAAGGGTGTTCTGCACACGACCGGGGGCTACCTCGTCTGGGCGTCTATGACCCACGAATATGTTTTCGACTATCGGCAGGGAGAGGTTTACTGGTGTGCAGCCGATGTCGGCTGGGTGACCGGTCACTCCTATATCGTCTATGGTCCGCTCGCCAATTGTGCGACAACCGTCATGTTCGAAGGCACACCGAACTTTCCGGACTATGGCCGCTTTTGGGAAATCGTTGACAAGCACAAGGTCAATATTCTCTATACCGCGCCGACTGCGATCCGCGCTCTCATGGGGGCCGGTGATGAACTGGTACAGAAATCGTCGCGGGAATCGCTTCGCCTTCTCGGTTCGGTGGGTGAGCCGATCAATCCTGAAGCATGGGAATGGTACTATCATGTTGTCGGAGAGGCCCGTTGCCCGATCGTCGACACCTGGTGGCAGACCGAAACCGGCGGCATGATGATTACACCTCTGCCCGGTGCGACTGATCTGAAACCCGGTTCGGCAACCAGACCCTTTTTCGGTATCAAGCCCGAACTTCTCGATAGTGACGGCAATCAGCTGGACGGCGCAACAGACGGCAATCTGGTGATTACCGACAGCTGGCCGGGGCAGGCGCGTTCCGTTTACGGCGATCATCAGCGCTTCGTGCAGACCTATTTCTCCGCCTATAAGGGCAAATATTTCACAGGGGATGGTTGCAAGCGCGATGAGGACGGTTACTACTGGATTACCGGCCGTGTCGACGACGTGCTGAATGTTTCCGGTCATCGTCTCGGTACAGCGGAAGTCGAATCAGCGCTTGTGTCGCATCACTTTGTTTCTGAAGCTGCCGTCGTCGGATATCCGCATACGCTGAAAGGGCAAGGCATTTATTGCTATGTGACACTGATGAGTGAGCATGATCCGGATGAGGCTTTGAGGCAGGACCTTATCAAATGGGTGCGTGCGGAAATCGGGCCGATCGCAACGCCGGACAAAATCCAGTTTGCGCCGGGCCTGCCGAAAACCCGCTCCGGTAAGATCATGCGACGTATTCTGCGGAAGATCGCGGAGGATGATTTTGACAATCTGGGTGACACATCGACGCTCGCAGATCCCGGCGTCGTGGATGACCTGATTGCAAACCGCCAGAACAGGCGTGAAGCGGCCTGACGCCGTTTCGTGCTGTTTCACGTGAAATAGATAGGAGCCATCGGCAGCACCAGCTGGCGGTGGCCTCCTGCCTACCCGCAACCTGAAAACGCATTCCTGTGAGCCCGGAACTCTTTTGCGGCTGTATGCGTTTTAAAGAAACGCTTGCGCGCATCGGTCAGTTGACCTTTCGGCGCAATCTTCAGCAAAAGGAGAGCAGATATGTCGACACCTAAAATCGCGATCATTGTGGGCAGCACCAGACCGGAGCGTTTTGCTGATACCGCAGTTGAATGGTTCCATGGCATTGCCGCAACCTATGATGAAGCCGCGTTCGAGGTGGTCGATCTCAGAGACTATCCTCTGCCATTCTTCGATGAGACAGCGCCTGTGGCAGCCAAGCCGCCGGAACATGAAGTGGCAAAGAAATGGGAAGCAAAACTGGCTGAATTCGATGGCTTTGTGTTCTCGGTCGCTGAATATAACCACGGCATGACCGCAGTTTTGAAAAACGCCCTCGACTATGCCTATCAGGCTTGGAGCCGTAAGCCGGTTGCCTTTCTGGGATATGGTGGTGTCGGTGGAGCCCGCGCTGTTGAGCAGGTTCGCATGGTCACCAGTCAGCTGCAAATGGCGCCGCTTTCCGGTGGCGTTGCAATCACGATGCCGGAAATGATGGCCGTCGGAAAAGGCGAAAAGCAGCTTTCTGATTACGATTATCTGAATGACGCTGCAAAGGCGACGCTCGATGATCTCCTGTGGTGGACCAAGGCGCTGAAAAGCGCGCGTGAAGCCAGCTGATGGTATCGGTCTGTTTCCGGAGTTTCTTTCATTGCGGCATTTTCAAACGGTCTTTGCCTTTCTATGCTGGGATCAGTTTTGAAATGAAAGGATGAGGCAATGATGATCGGTTTTATCGGCACGGGAGAGATTACCAAGGCGGTGGTAACGGGCCTGAGCACGCTGGAAACGGACAAGCCCGATATTCTGGTTTCGCCGCGCAATGAGGCGATAGCCGCCGAGCTGGCGGAGAAATTCGACAATGTCGAGATTGCCAGCAGCAATCAGGCGGTGATCGACGGTGCGGATACGGTTTGCCTTGCCCTTCGTCCGCTGGATGCAGAAGGCATTATGGCTGACTTATCCTTTGGAACAGCGCATCACGTTGTGAGCTTCATGCCGACCTTTGGTGTTGAGAGGCTTCAGCCGCTTGTCGCGCCGGCCGAAAAAATCACGCTGGTAACGCCGCTTCCCGCCGTCGCTTTTCATGGTGGCCCGACGCCGATTTACCCGCCGGATGACGCGCTGGTCGCGCTTTTCGACCGGTTGGGAACGGCGGTTGCCGTTGAAACGCCGGAAGAATATCAGGCGCTTTGCGTGGCGACGGCAACGCTTGCCGGTGCCTTCAATTATTACGGTACGATCCAGGCGTTTCTGAAGGCGAAGAATGTGCCTGACGCTCAGGCCCGCAAATTCTCTGGCGCAGTCTTTTATGCACTCGCCGCCACGGCCAAAACCAAGCCTGAGCTTTCCTTTGAAGGCCTGACGCATGAAGCTGCCACCAGGGGCGGTACCAATGAACAGGTTTTGAAACACCTGAAGGATGAAGGCGTTTATGATGCGCTTGCAAAAGCGCTTGACGGCATCTGGGACCGGTTCGAGAATGCCAAGCGGCCAACGAAATAACGGGATATAAATGATGGATGCGTCGCCGCTTTTCGCATCGCTGGTGCTCGCTTGGAGCGCCTATTTCATCGCCGTGGTCAGTCCCGGTCCGGCCACGCTTGCGATCTCCGGCACGGCCATGGGCCATGGCAGGCGGCAGGCGCTGGCGCTTGCAAACGGCGTGCTGACCGGGTCGCTGATCTGGGCGGTGCTGGCGGGAACCGGCATGGCCGCCGTGGTGACGAAACTTGCCTATGGCCTCGTTGCGCTGAAAATCGTCGGCGGGTGCTACCTGCTTTATCTTGCGGTAAAGAGTTTCCGTGCGGCCATGCGGCGCGACGCGCCCGAGATGGCACCGGCACTCACCGGCACGCCAAACCTCGGCGCATTCTACCGCCGCGGTCTTCTGATCCACCTGACCAATCCGAAGGCGATCTTCGCCTGGGTTTCGCTTGCCTCCATCGGCCTGCCGAAGGATGCGGGACAGGGCACGATCGCCCTGTTCATCGGCGCCGCCGGTATTATCGGTTTTCTGACTTTCAACACGCTCGCACTCGTGTTCTCCGCCGGGGCCGCGGTGCGGGCCTATCGCAAGGGACGCCGCGCTATCGAAGGCACGATGGCGGTTCTCTTCACCCTTGCAGGCTTCAAACTCCTGACGACACGGCTCTGACATGCTTGATGAAGACGAAATCGGAAAACGGCTTCTGGGCATGGAGCCGGGCGAATTCCACTTCCCTCAGCTTTACGGAGAGGACTGGAACCGGCTTTATATCGGCGACAAGGTGAAAATCGGTCGCGAATTCTTGAACGCCGTACGCGCCGGAGCGTTTCCCGGCGTCGAGGATACCGGACGCAAGAAAAACGGCGGACGTATTTACCGGAAAAACTAGAGCGCCGTGCATCCATTCGGATGCACAAAGCACGATGCTGTAGCGCCGGTTATTCAGCCGCCAGCTGCCCCGACCCAAAACGCTGCTCGATATAATCGGCAACCATTTTTTCAAAGTCCGCGGCGATATTGGGGCCGCGCAGTGTCTTCGCTTTCTTGCCGTCGATAAAAACCGGGGCTGCCGGTGTTTCGCCTGTCCCCGGCAGGGATATGCCGATATCCGCGTGCTTGCTTTCACCGGGACCATTGACGATGCAGCCCATCACGGCAACATTCAACGCCTCAACGCCCGGATATTTGTCGCGCCAGACCGGCATGTTCTTGCGGATGTCCGATTGAATTTTCGAGGCCAGTTCCTGAAACACCGTCGATGTTGTGCGGCCGCATCCCGGACATGCCGCGACAACCGGCACAAACTGGCGAAAGCCCATCACCTGAAGCAGTTCCTGGGCTACCTGCACTTCACGGGTGCGATCGCCGCCCGGTTCCGGTGTCAGCGAAACACGGATCGTGTCGCCGATGCCATGCTGGAGAACATACCCCATGGAGGCTGATGAGGCGACGATACCCTTGGTGCCCATACCTGCTTCCGTCAGCCCCAGATGGAGTGCATGGTCGGAGCGCTCTGCCAGCATCGAATAAACAGCAATCAGGTCCTGAACCTGAGATACCTTGGCTGAAAGAATGATGCGGTTGCGCGGCAGGCCGATTTCTTCTGCCAGTTCTGCAGATAACAACGCTGATTGGACAATGGCTTCACGCGTGACATCACGGGCAGAAAGCGGCGAGCCGTTTTCCGCGTTTTCATCCATCAGTTTCGTCAGAAGATCCTGATCCAGAGACCCCCAGTTTACGCCGATGCGAACAGGTTTGTCGTAGCGGATCGCCATTTCAATGATTTCGGCGAACTGCTTGTCTTTCTTGTCCTTGAAGCCGACATTGCCGGGATTAATGCGGTATTTCGCCAGCACCTCGGCACAGGCCGGGTGGTCGGCCAGAAGCTTGTGGCCGATATAATGAAAGTCGCCGACCAGTGGAACATCCATGCCAAGGCGCAACAGGCGCTCGCGGATTTTCGGCACGGCTGCCGCGGCTTCATCACGGTCAACGGTGATGCGTACGAGCTCGGAGCCAGCTTTGGAAAGCGCTGCCACCTGAGCAACGGTCGCGTCAATATCAGCCGTGTCAGTGTTTGTCATCGACTGCACCACCACCGGCGCGCCGCCGCCGACGATCACACCACCGACATCCACGGCAACGGAGGCACGGCGGGGCAGGGGATCGAAGTTTCGGGGGGCAGACATGTTTCTCTCCAGAGAGATTTTTGATCTTTATTTCAGGTGGATCAAACAGGCTGGCTTGTCAACTGTCAGCCGGCATGGTCCTGATCGGCATAATGCGCAAGTGGTGCCATCAGAAACACAATGATGTGAAGCCCGGCCAGACCGGCAAAGATCGGCGAAAAACCTGTATGTTCTGCAAGAAACCCGATTGCCGACGGGGCAACCAGAATGCCGGAATACCCAAGTGTGGTCGTGACCGAAAGGCTGATGCCCGGCGCAATGCCGGGCAGATTGCCAGCGGCAGAAAATGCGACGGGGATCATGTTGGAAATCCCAATGCCGGTGATCGCAAAACCGATGATGATGAGAACCGTTGACGGCGCAAGACCTGCCAGCAGCAGGCCGGTCACTGACATGGCGGCACAGAAGCGCAGTGTTTTTACAGCGCCAAACCGGTCCCGCACATGGTCTCCGGCAAAACGCATTGTCGTCATCGTCAGCTGAAAAGCAGCGAAGCCAAAACCGGCCCAGGCGATATCAACCCCGCGTTCTCCGGTGAGATAAAGTGCGCTCCAATCCATCACCGCACCTTCAGGGATCATGGAAAACAGTGCCATAATGCCGATCAGCCAGGGAAGCGGCGTCATCGGCAGACGGATTTTCTGCGCTGCTGCTTCGTCTGAAGGCGGGTCCTGCAGAAGTTTTGGAAATGAGACCGCCAGCATGACAGCGGCAATGACGGTGACTGTGAATGCATGGCCCAGAATGCCAAGTTCGGCGATCAGAAAGCCGCCGATGCCGGCGCCAAACAGGCCACCAAGGCTCCAGAAGGCGTGGCAGGAGGACATGATCGCGCGGCGCTCTGATTTCTCGACTGAAACCGTGTTGCCATTCATTGAAACGTCCATGGCAGCCATCAATCCGCCAAAGCAGAAGAGAGCCACCACAGCCAGCGGAATGTTCGGCACGACGGAGATGACCAGTAGCATCGGCAAAAACAGCATGGCTGCGGTTTTGACCACGCGGGCAGCGCCGAAACGGGCGAGAAAAATGCCGGTTGCCGGCATGGCGATGATGGAGCCGAGACCGAAAACGAGGATCATCAGCCCCAGCTCGCCTTCTGACAGGTTCAGCCGTTCGGCAAATTCGGGAATTTTCGGTGCCCATGAGCCTGTAAAAAAGCCGTTCATCATGAACAGCAATGATATCGCCAGCCGGTTCCTCGACATGTAGCGCCTGCGATGGCTTGTGTTTGTTTGGGTCATGAATGCTTCGCTAAACAGTAATTTCGATAAGGTTGCCGTCCGGGTCGGCAATGATGGCTTCATAAAAACCGTCGCCGGTTTGTCGCGGCTGGCTCTTTAAAAAATCGCCGGCTTCTGCCTTTTTCGCCAACGCATCAACGGCGCTACGTTCGCCAACAGCGATTGCGATATGGGCATAGCCGGTTATCTCTTTCCCGTTCTCGCCCGCTTCCAGCCACGGGGCCTGCATGACTTCGATTGTCGTTTCACCCGAAAAATACATAAACCGGGATATGAAGCCGGGTCTTCTGTGGCTTTCATAGCGTTCACTGACGCTGGCATTGAAGAAACGTTTGTAAAAGTCACAGAGTTTTTCAATGTCACGGGTCCAGAGTGCCACATGGGCAATGTGCGTTTTGTTCAATCGCGTATCCTCCGTTCCTCTGCCTTCAAAAGGCTTACCCGATTTCGGGCCAGTGCAGTTTCGAATTCAGTGTCCGGTTCTCCTGAGATCACAAGCCCTGAAAGTCCGGAAAGCGGAACAATCAGGAAAGGAGCGCGAGTGCGAAGTTTTTCGACCGTTGAAGACGTGATTCTGCGCTTCGCATTTGCCGACGCAGCGCGCTTGAGAATGGCGTCTTCCTGGCTGAAACATGTGAGCCCGGCATCCGGATCAATACCACAGGCGCCGAGGATACAGAGATCCGGCCGGTAGCGACCGACCTCCTCAACCGCCTGCGAACCGATGGCACCGCCGACAGTGCGGTCAATGATCCCGCCAATCATGATGACCGTTACAGAGGGCTGTCCGTCAAGGGCTGCCGCAATCGCCGGTGCGTTGGTAATGATTGTGCAGGGCAGATCCGGCAAAGCCTTTGCCGCGGCGAGATTCGTACTCGAAGCATCCAGAAACACCGTCATGCCGCTTTTGATTTCCGCAGCGATGCGTTGTCCGAGCCTTTGCTTCTCAAGGGCACTCTGTTGCTGGCGGGTCGCCAGATTTCCGCTCGACGGAGAGAGGGTTAATGCACCACCATACACCCGCTCACAAAGACCGCGCCCAGCCAGTGTTCGCAGATCTCTGCGAATGGTGTCTTCTGAAACAGAAAATGTCACGGCGAGATCGGCAGCAAGGACTTTGCCCGATGCTTTAAGACGCTGCAGAATCTGAGTTTGGCGCTCGCTCGCCAGAAGTTCATTCATGTTGAAAATCCAAATCGTGCAAGAACGTGCATAAACAAATTTAAATATGCATGCAACCGAAAACGCCGGTTCTCATGGCTCAAACCACGCCACTGGCCAGCCACAGAAGTTGTGCGTCGGGAAGGGGGTTATTCGAAGTCTGAAAGCCAGCGGGAAAGCAGGTGATCGAGCTGCGCCCGCTCTTCATCACTCAGGCCGGAGATCAGCTTGTGCTGGTTATCCACATGGGCACTGACGGCTCTATTGATCAGCTCGAAACCCTTGTCCGTTAATGCAACAACGAAACCGCGCCGGTCTTCGGGATTGCGTTCGCGCGACACAAACCCGGCCTGAGCCAGCCGGTCGATCCGGTTTGTCATGGTTCCGGAAGAAACCATCGTCCAGTCCATCAGGTCTGATGGGGAAAGCGCGTAGGGCGGCCCCGACCGCCTCAAGGTTGCAAGAACGTCAAAGCTCGCCGCATTTAGCTCATGTTGGGAAAAGACTGTCTCAAGCTGCCGGGCAAGATGTACCTGCAAGCGCTTGAGGCGGCCCATTATGCCCATGGGGCTGACATCCAGGTCCGGGCGCGCTGCCTGCCATTGGGCGAGAATTCTGTCAACATGATCCATCACCTGAAGCTATCAGAAAATACCTTGACGTCAAGATTTATAAAAATATCTTGATATCAAGATAAAAGGATAGTCCTATGATAAAATCACCCGATTTGCTGTTAACCGGAATTGCGCCTGCAATCTGGGGCAGCACCTATATTGTCACCACCCAATGGCTGCCAGACGGCTATCCTCTCACCATCAGCCTTTTGCGGGCGCTTCCGGCTGGCATCATTCTGATTCTTGTTCTGCGCCGGTTTCCGGAGGTTCGCTGGTTGCCGAAACTGTTTCTGCTCGCGCTGCTGAATTTCACTTTGTTCTGGGCTTTGCTTTTTGTCGCTGCCTATCGTCTCCCGGGCGGCGTCGCGGCAACTCTGGGCGCCACACAGCCTTTAATCGTTCTGTTTCTGGCGCGGGCTGTTATCGGCACGCCGGTTCGCCCACTCGGTGTGGCCGCAGCCCTTGGCGGTCTGGCCGGTGTCGGTCTGCTGTTGATTTCTTCGGCGATCGCACTCGACCCGCTGGGCGTTGCGGCGGCGCTCGGCGGTGCTTTGTCGATGGCATGTGGCACCGTGCTGACCAGAAAATGGCAATGGCCTGTCTCACCGTTGACACTGACAGCCTGGCAACTGACGGCAGGCGGTATAGTGCTTGCACCTTTTGCGCTGGTTCTGGAGCCGGGTTTTCCACTACCGGATATGAAGGCGTTCGCTGGTCTTGTCTGGCTGGGACTTATCGGTGCAGCGCTGACCTACTATCTCTGGTTTCGTGGTATCGCCAGAATCGGTCCCGCGCGTGCAGCACTTCTCGGTTTTTTAAGTCCACTGAGTGCCGTTCTTCTAGGGTGGGGCATTCTTGGTGAGGCTTTGACACCGGTTCAGATTGGTGGTGCGGTTCTGGTTCTCGCAAGTCTGTGGGTTGGACAGCGTGCCAGCAGACCTTCACCCAAATTCATTCAAGCGCCCGAAGCCCAGATAAAAACCCCGGCCGAATGACCGGGGTTTTCCAGATTTTTTGTAAACTCTGATCTTGTCAGTCTTCGTAGACGATCAGCAGATCCTTGGCATCGATCTGATCACCAGCCTTGACGTGGACTTCCTTGATCACGCCTTCACGGTCAGCGTGAAGCGCGGTTTCCATCTTCATTGCTTCGATGGATACCAGCACATCGCCCTGTGAAACCTGCTGACCGCTGGAGACGGCAACCGTGGAGATGACGCCCGGCATTGGTGCACCAACATGGTTCTGGTTGGCCGGGTCCACCTTGGGGTTTGCACCACCTGCAGCACCAT
Source organism: Martelella mediterranea (assembly GCF_004342225.1). Classification (GTDB taxonomy): domain Bacteria; phylum Pseudomonadota; class Alphaproteobacteria; order Rhizobiales; family Rhizobiaceae; genus Martelella; species Martelella mediterranea_B. Next base: position 257,552 of record NZ_SMAR01000002.1, read on the forward strand.
GTGCGCGGTCCGGCACCTTGATCGAACGTGGTGCGCCATTCAGTTCGAAGAAGATGGTGACCATGCCCTTTTCGTCAGCGCCGGTAATGCCCTGATTCTGGATAACAAGGGTCTTGCCGCGCTCGATATCGGCGTGGATCTCTTCGCCTTCGGTAATGCCGTAGAAATAGGAAGGTGTCGGCAGAACCGAGACCGGGCCATAAGTGTCGGTCGCCATAACATAATCGACGAAGACCTTCGGATACATCAGATAGGAAGCCAGTTCGAAGTCATTGAGGTCACGGCCGATCTTCTCGGCGGCTTCCTTGCGTTCGGCTTCCAGATCCGCATCGTCGAGCAGCGAGCCGGGGCGTACCGTATAGGCATCATCGCCTTTCAGCACCTTCTTCTGCAGCTTCTCCGGCCAGCCAGCCGGTGGCTGTCCGAGATCACCCTTCAGCATCGAGATGACGGAATCCGGGAAGGAGATGTCCTTGGCCGGGCTTTCTACATCGGCGACCGAAAGATCCTGGCTGACCATCATCAGCGCCATATCGCCGACCACCTTTGAGGACGGGGTGACCTTGACGATATCGCCGAACATCTGGTTGGCGTCGGCATAGGCCTGCGCGACTTCATGCCAGCGGGTTTCCAGACCAAGAGAACGGGCCTGCTCCTTGAGGTTGGTAAACTGGCCGCCCGGCATTTCATGCAGATAAACTTCCGACGCCGGGCCCTTAAGGTCGCTTTCAAACGCCGTGTACTGGTGACGCACGGCCTCCCAGTAGAATGAGATGCGGCGAATGAAGTTGGTGTCGAGGCCGGGGTCACGTTCGTGGCCCTTCAGGGCTTCGACAATCGAACCAAGGCAGGGCTGAGACGTGTTGCCGGAAAACGCATCCATCGCCGCATCCACGGCATCAACACCGGCATCAACAGCAGCCAGAACGGTTGCAGCAGCAATGCCCGATGTATCATGCGTGTGGAAGTGGATCGGCAGGCTGGTTTCCTCACGCAGCGCCTTGAACAGAACCCGTGCTGCGCCCGGCTTCAGCAGCCCGGCCATGTCCTTTACCGCGATGATGTGAGCGCCTGCGGCTTCCAGCTCCTTGGCGAGACCGACATAATATTTCAGGTCATACTGAGGCCGTTTGGCATTCATGATGTCGCCGGTATAGCAGATCGTAGCTTCGCAGAGCTTGTTTTCTTCCAATACAGCGTCCATCGAGACGCGCATGTTTTCCACCCAGTTCAGGCAGTCGAACACGCGGAAGAGGTCGATACCACCAGCAGCGGCCTGCCGGACAAAGTATTTCACCACATTGTCCGGATAGTTCTTGTAGCCAACGCCATTGGCACCGCGGAAGAGCATCTGCAGCAGCAGGTTCGGCGCATTCTCACGCACCTTTGCCAGCCGTTCCCACGGATCTTCGGTGAGGAAGCGCATGGATACGTCGAACGTGGCACCGCCCCAGCACTCCAGTGAGAACAGTTCCGGCAGAGCGCGGGCATAGGTTCCGGCGATCGTTGAAATATCGTGCGTGCGCATGCGGGTTGCCAACAGTGACTGATGGCCGTCACGCATGGTCGTGTCCGTCATCAGAACGCGCGTTTCATTGCGCATCCACTTGGAGAACTTCTCCGGTCCCATTTCGTCCAGCAGCTGTTTGGTGCCCGGCTTGGGGTCGCCTTCAGTGTACGGAACAACCGGCGGTGCGATTTCATTGGACGGTTTCGGACGGCCTTTGGCCTCCGGATGGCCGTTGACGGTGACATCGGCCAGATAGGTGAGGAGGCGTGTTGCCCGGTCCTGGCGTTTGACCTGATCAAACAGTTCCGGGGTCTCATCGATGAAGCGCGTTGTGTAGCTGTAATCGATGAATTTCGGATGGGTGATGATCGCTTCAAGGAAGGTCAGGTTGGTGGCCACACCGCGAATACGGAATTCGCGCAGTGCACGGTCCATGCGGCGTGCGGCTTCCTGCGGTGAAGGCGCCCAGGCGGTGACCTTTTCCAGAAGCGGGTCGTAGAAACGGGTGATCACAGCGCCAGAAAAAGCGGTGCCGCCATCCAGACGGATGCCGAAGCCGGTTGCGCCGCGATAAGCGGTGATGCGGCCATAATCGGGAATGAAATTGTGTTCCGGATCTTCTGTGGTGATGCGGCACTGCAGGGCATGGCCGCGCAGGTAGATTTCTTCCTGAGGGGGAACGCCGGATTCTTCCGTTCCGATTTTATAACCGTCGAGGATATGGATCTGCGCCTTGACAATATCGATGCCGGTGACGGTTTCAGTCACCGTATGCTCAACCTGAATGCGCGGGTTGACTTCGATGAAGTAAAACTTCCCGGTATCGGCATCCATCAGATATTCAACGGTACCGGCGCCGATGTAATTGGTGGCGCGGCCGATCTTCAGGGAGTATTCGGCCAGCTCGGCGCGCTGCTCTTCGTTCAGATACGGCGCAGGCGCGCGTTCGACCACTTTCTGGTTCCGACGCTGGATTGAACAGTCGCGTTCAAAAAGATGTACGACATTGCCATGCGTATCACCGAGGATCTGACTTTCGACGTGGCGGGCGCGTTCGACCAGCTTTTCAAGGTAGACTTCGTCCTTGCCGAAGGCCGCCTTGGCTTCGCGCTTGGCTTCTGTCACTTCGCGTGCGAGGTCGTCCTTGGAGCGAATGGCGCGCATGCCGCGACCGCCGCCGCCCCAGGATGCCTTCAGCATCACCGGATATCCGATCTCGTCGGCCATCCTTTCAACCTCTGCCATGTCATCGGGCAGTGGGTCTGTGGCTGGCACAACCGGAACACCGACTTCGATGGCAAGATTTCGCGCTGCAACCTTGTTGCCAAGGCGGCGCATGGTTTCAGCCTTCGGGCCGATGAAAGTGATGCCAGCTTCTTCGCAGGCGTCCACAAATTCAGGGCTTTCAGACAGGAGCCCGTAACCGGGATGGATCGCATCGGCGCCGGAGAGCTTGGCGACGCGGATCACTTCCTCAATGGAAAGATAGCTTTCGATCGGTCCCATATCGTGGTCGAGATGCGGTCCGCGACCGACCTGGTAGCTCTCATCGGCTTTGAAGCGATGAAGCGCAAGCTTGTCCTCTTCCGCCCATATGGCGACCGTTTTGATGTCGAGTTCGTTTGCAGCGCGAAAGACGCGGATGGCGATTTCGGAACGGTTTGCGACAAGAATTTTCGAAATGGACAAGGAAGACCCCCTCATGAGAATAAGCAAAAAAGTGCTTTAGGAAATTCATAGCTAAAGTCAGGGGTAAGCGCAAACCCGCCTTGCGCCGATACGGTATTTTTGGGTCTAGGAAATTAGTCCCAACCGCATGGCAACTGTAATCAGATTCTGGCGATTTCGAGCGTTAAACTTTCCCTGCAAACCGGTTACGTACCAGTTCACTGTATGGTTGGATAAACCAAGCTCTTTCGCAATCTCAACAGAGGTTTTGCCATCGGCAAGCCCCTGCATAATCGCACGCTCGCGCGTTGAAACGGGGGGCATGTATTCCGGCATCGCAGCATAGGGTGGCGTTTTCTGAGAAATCTCCAGGATGCGTTTCAAAAAAGTATCGGCAAGTGCTGCCAGCAGCGTTGTCTCGAGCGGGGTTATCTCGATTTCTTTGCTGCTTGCGAGCTTGAGGTCACCAATCATGCCACGCCGGTCAAAGACCGGGAGGGTCATGCCATTCGGCATGTTATACCGGTCCATTTCAGCATTAAGGCTTACGAAAGCCTTGTAAAGTTCGCTGGATTTATCAACGAACTCGTACAGGTGACGGCCCCAGAAGAATGCGCCTCTGCTGATTGCCATTGAGGGCCATGCGCCGTCGACGATTTTCACATAATCCTGCGTGATACGATCGACAAAGTTGTCTGGAAAACGGCTCAGAACGACCCGGTAGCGCTCTTCAGCTTTTGTTTTGAAGGCGTAATATTCAAACAGACCGTAATATGGGATTCCATAGTCATCGATGACACGCTCAAAGGCAGACTGAATGCTGACCACATCCCCATATTCGTAGGCAACGACAAGAAACTCCAGAATTCTGTCTATCTTTTTCAAACCACCACCATTCAGTTTCATTCACGCCAGATCATCAGGATACCGCGCTGTCGGCCGGTCTGGCAAAGCCGGCAGACACTATTCGAGCGTGCCGGCTATGATTCAAATGCTTCTTATATAGAGTAGTGGATTGAATTTTATCAACCTTTGCGCGCTTTATGAACTCTTTTTGTCCCACCGGTTTTTGCCAATGATATCCTGATAATCGCCGATGAGCATATAGTGATACTCCCTGACAAATCTGAGTCCGGGTTTCACAGCAAAGAAGATGGAGCCGATGAAGAACAGCCATGTTCCGGCATACATCAGGCTGTCGAAAAAGAAGAAAAGCGATCCCAATATGAAGAAGACTGCGGCCAGCAAGTCGATCAGGGTGTAGGCAAGTTCGTAGAGAGCATAAATGCGGGCGTGGCGGTCGCTTTTCGAAGGTGTATCAGCCTGAAATATTTTCATATGTCCGGTCCTGAGTTCGCTTTTCGATCACAGTGGTTTTATCAACAGTCGCATTTTACTGTCTTGTATGAAAAGCCCTGAACGCTGATTGTCCCCGCTGTCAGCTCCTGAGTACACGATAGATCGCCGGAATAATCAGAACCGTCAGCAGTGTTGACGAGATCAGTCCGAACAGGAGCGAGATCGCCAGCCCCTGAAAGATCGGATCCGCAAGGATCACGGCTGCGCCGATGATCGCAGCCAGCGCGGTTAAAAGGATTGGCTTGAAGCGGATCGCACCGGCTTCAATCAGCGTCTCTGTCAGCGGTACATCGTCTGAGCGGATGTGACGGATGAAATCCACCAGCAGGATCGAGTTGCGCACAATGATACCGGCCAGTGCGATGAAGCCGATCATTGATGTGGCCGTAAACGGTGCGTGAAAAGCCCAGTGCCCCAGCATGATCCCGATGAAGGTCAACGGTACCGGTGTCAGGATCACCAGTGGCAGTTTGAAGGAGCCAAATTGGGCAACGACGAGAATATAGATACCCAGCAGTGCGACCATGAAGGCAGCTCCCATATCGCGGAAGGTTACCCAGGTCACTTCCCACTCGCCATCCCACAAAAGCACCGGTGAGGATTCATCATCCGGCTGACCGTGGAGTTTGATCTCTGGCTTTGGCAGGTCGCCCCAGTCCATTGCATCAATCTGGTCTTTGACCGCAAGCATGCCATAAAGCGGGGCCTCGAAGTCTCCCGCCAGCTCACCGGTGACCATATCGGCATAATGACCGTTGTGGCGGAAGATCGTGTAAGATGTGTCTTCTTCCGAGACATGCACGACGTCGCCAAGTTCGACAACCGAGGCCGTATCTCCCGCACCGGACGAGGCAACCGGGGTAGAAAGAAATGTTTCGTCGAGAACCTTTTCTCCCTTTTGTCGGCCGATTTCGATTGCAATCGGCGGGCGTCCCCCGCCGCGATGGGAATATCCAACCGTTTTCGTGGCATTCAGCGCCTGCAATGTATCGAAGACGTCCGCTTCCGAAACACCGTAATATTCCAGATCGTCGCCTGAGATGGTCACGCGCAGTCGCTTTGTCTGCTGGCCGTAACTGTCATCCACATCGACGATGAAGGGAACCGCATTAAATGCCTCACGAACCTTGCCGGCCACCGCACGCCGGGTTTGTGCATCGGGGCCGTAAATTTCAGCCAGAAGTGTGGCCATGACCGGCGGCCCTGGCGGTGGCTCAACCACTTTGAGCGAGGTTCCGTCAGGAACATCGACCCGGGCAAGGATTTTCTGTCTCAGATCCAGCGCAATGTCGTGGCTGGAACGGTCGCGCGTAGCCTTCGGCGTCAGATTGATCTGAAGGTCGCCCATCTGCGGATAATCCCGCATATAGTAATGGCGGACCAGACCGTTGAAATTGAACGGTGCCGCAGTGCCCGCATGGGTCTGAACCGATGTGACCTCCGGTGTCTGAAGCACGACGGCGGCCACAGACTGGGCAACCGCATCCGTCTGCTCAACCGAACTGCCTTCTGGCAGGTCGATGGTCACCATCAGCTCCGACTTGTTGTCGAAGGGCAGAAGTTTGACCGTAACATGCTCGGTGTAAAACAGACTGAGCGAACCGAAGGTCGCGACCAGAACGATGGCGATAAAAGTCCAGGCACGTGGCTTGGTTTTCAAAATCGGCCGGGCAATAGCTGCATAGGCGCGGCCAAGCCTGCCGCCGCCGTGAGCATCTTCTGAATGTAGCCTGGCATTTCCGGCGATCTTCACCATCAGCCATGGCGTTATCATGACAGCAACGAAGAAAGAAAAGATCATTGCCGCTGAAGCGACCGCCGGGATCGGACTCATATAGGGGCCCATCATGCCGGACACGAACATCATCGGCAAAAGTGCAGCCACCACGGTCAGCGTTGCGACAATCGTCGGGTTGCCGACCTCGGCCACAGCTTCGATGGCCGCCTGAACGCGCGAGCGATCTCCCGGCATGGCCCAGTGACGGGCGATATTCTCGATCACGACGATGGCATCGTCCACCAGAATGCCGATGGAGAAAATCAGCGCGAACAGCGAAACGCGGTTCAGCGTATAACCCATAATATTGGCAGCAAACAGCGTCATCAGGATCGTCACCGGAATGACGATGGCAACGACAAGGGCTTCCCTGAGACCGATTGCCAGCCAGACAAGAATGATGATCGAAACCGTTGCCAATGCCAGATGGAACAGAAGTTCATTGGCTTTTTCGTTGGCGGTTTCGCCATAATCGCGCGTCACCGAAATGGTCATCGAATCCGGGATCATCGTGCCTTTTAACTGGTCAACCCGACCGAGAATGTGATGCGCAACATCAACCGCATTGGCACCGGAACGCTTGGCTATGGCAAGCGTGACCGCAGGAACGCGGTTCATCGAACCATCTTCGGCCAGTGTGACCGAAGATGTGATGGCATCGGAATCGTTTGTGATGAAGTTGGTGCTGGCGACATCGCGGACATAAACCGGGCGACCATCTGCCGTGGTCAAAAGCAGGTTGCCGATCTCGCCAGGTGTGGACAGCGTTTCCCCGGCCATCACATCGACCTGCATGCCACCATTGCGCACGGTGCCGGTGGAAAAAGCCCGGTTTGCTGCGGTTACTTTGCCGGTCAGTTGTTTCAGTGTGACACCATAAAGGGCGAGTTTTTCCGGGTCAGGCTCAACGCGAATTGCCTCACCGGTTTCCCCGACAAGGTAGGTGAGGCCAACATCATCGATCTTGGTGAGATCTGTCTGCAGCTCCCGGGCAACGCGGGTGAGATCATTTGCGGTAACACCAGCACCCTTGTCCGGGCTTGGCGTCAGCGTCAGGGCGACAATCGCGACATCGTCAATTGTACGGCCAATGATCAATGGTTCCGGTATGCCGACGGGGATCGCCGACATGTTGGCCATGACCTTGTCATGAACACGCAAAACCGCTGAATCCGAGGGCGTACCAACCTTGAAGCGGGCGGTGACCATGGCCTGATTGTCGGAAGTCTGGGAATAGACATGCTCGACATCGTTGATGCCCTTGATGATCGTTTCCAGTGGTTCGGAGACAAGCTTGACCGCATCCTCTGCTTTCAGACCAGGGGCCTGAACGATGATATCGACCATGGGCACGGAAATTTGCGGCTCTTCCTCACGTGGCAAAGTGAAGAGTGCGACGATGCCAAGTGCCAGAGCGGCGAGCAGGAAAAGCGGTGTCAGCGGCGATGCGATGAAGGTTTTCGTCAGCCCGCCGGCAATGCCCAGAGGATGCTTTTTCATGGGGTTATCACCTCATCGCCGGGGTTCAGTCCCGTCAGGACCTCAACCATCGGCTTGCCGTCAAGGGTCTCGCGTTTGCCGGTGATCACGGTTTTTTCGCGCATTTCTCCATTGCCAAGCGCTATGCTGACAAAATCAAGTCCGTGACGGGTGGACACAGCAGTTTCGGGAACCATCAGAGCCTGACGTTCTCCAATCGGAACGCGAACCAGAAAACGCTGATTGACATAACCGGTTTTCAAACCGTCAACTTCGACGTCGGCAATCACGCGATTGTTTTCCAGCTGTGGATAGAGCTTGACCAGCCTGCCCGTTGTCGTTGCCGCATCTGTCGGACGGCTGATCTCAATGGTCGCGCCCTGTCTGAGCATATCGGCATGGCGTTCTGGCACAGCCAGACGCAGGTAAAACCCGCCGGAACCAATTGTTGCCACGGTTTCGCCGGGCTGAATGACCGAGCCTGCAACAACGGGAACCGTCAGAACACGACCCGAAGCAGGGGCAATGACATCGCCTTCCTGCAGCTGCTGCCTGACCACCGCCATACTGGCCTTGGTCGATGCGATATTATTGGTCACGACATCGACCTGGGTTTTCAGCGTTTCAAGCTGCTGATTGCTGAGAGCGCCCTTGCGGTTCAGCTGTTCGCCGCGGTCAAGCTCGGACTGCGCATTCTTCAGCGAAGCCTCAAGCCCTTTCAGCTGCGCTTCATAGGCACTGATCTGATAGTTCAACTTATCGTCTTCGACGGTGGCTATCACATCACCTTCATGCACTGTATCGCCTTCTGTAACCGTCAGGCTTTCCAGTGTTCCGCCGATGCGTGCACGGGCCGGAACGGTGTTGCGGGCTTCGACCTCGCCGTAAACGGCTTTCCATTCAGGCACGGTAACGGGTTCGATTTTCAGTGTGTCGGCTGAAGCGGCTGTCGCTGCCAGCAACAGACCGAGCGCGGTCGCACCGCGCCAGATGGAAGAGATCGACATATCAGGCCCCTTGGTGCTTAAAATGCGTTGCCGGGTTTGATGCCGAGCTTTTTGAAGATGATGGCTGCAGGGCAGAAACCGGTAAACGCTGACTGCAGAAGATTGGCGCCGATAAATGCTGTCAGCCATAGCCAGTAGATACTGACAAAAGCGGTCAGCAGAACCGAAATCAGCACCATGATGCCCGCAAAGGCTAAAACCATACGATCCAGAGACATTGGAAACTCCTCACTTTAATATACGTATGTTTGTATATACGATATTATAGAATATTTGCAAGAGAATTTCAGAGGTCTCTGCCGGTATCATCTGGACAGCATGGCGCGGTGCGCCCATATCTTCTTCAGACAGGGTATTTCGCCCGGCTTTCAGGATAAGGTGAACAATGGCGCAAAGCGATATCAAGGATCCCTATGCGGTGCTTGGCGTGGCAAAGAATGCCTCTGAGGCCGATATCAAGAAAGCATATCGGCAACTTGCCAAGAAACTCCATCCGGATCTAAACCCCGGCGACAAGGCCAAGGCAGAGCAATTCAGCGCAGTTACAGCGGCTTATGATCTTTTGGGAGACCCCGAAAAGCGCCGTCGTTTTGATGCAGGTGAGATTGATGCCAACCAGCAGGAAACGCCGGAACGGCAGTATTACCGGTCTTATGCGGATGCAGATCCGTCAGGCCGTTATGCATTTGACGGTGATTTTGATGACCTTGGAAGTTTCTTTTCACAGGCTTTCGGCGGTCGGGCCGGGGGCTTTGGTCGCGGCGGTGCGCAGATGAAGGTGCGCGGCAAGGACCGGCATTTTCATTTACAGGTCAGTTTGATGGAAGCGCTGAAAGGCGCAAAGAAAACCGTCGGCCTGCCGGAGGGTGGGCGAATTTCGATTTCCATTCCCGCGGGCATTGAGGATGGCAAATCTCTGCGGCTTTCCGGCAAGGGGGAAGCCGGGCGCAATGGCGGGCCTGCTGGGGACGCTTATGTGCGCGTCGACATTACGCCCGATCCCGTTTTTGAGCGCGATGGCGATGACATCAAGATGGATCTGCCGGTGTCCATTGATGAAGCGGTACTGGGCGCAACGGTTTCGGTGCCAACGATTGATGGCCGTGTGAACCTGAAAGTTCCGCAGAATTCCAGTTCCGGCCGGGTGATGCGGCTGAAAGGCAAGGGCGCACCAAAATCCGGAGGTCATGGTGCCGGTGATCTTCTTGTGCGGCTGAAAATTGTCATGCCGGAAACACCGGATAAGGCATTGGAAGACGCCATTCGCGATTGGCGAAGCCGTTATTCCTATGATCCGCGCGCTGACTGGAAGGGAGGCAACCGCTGATGATGATGACCAAAACCGAGGTGCTGACAAGGATTGAGCGCCTGAGTGCGGATCGGTTGGAGGTTTGCGTGCGTCAGGCGTGGGTTCGGCCCTATCGCGGGGAGGCCGGGCCAGTCTTTGATGAGACGGATGTTGCACGGCTGAATCTGATTGTCGAGCTGACAGAGGATATGGCGGTGAATGAGGAAGCGGTGCCTGTCATTCTCGGGCTTCTGGATGAGGTTGGCTCATTGCGTAAACGCGCCCGGGCGATCGACGCTGCGCTGAATGCGGAAGGTGAGGCGGTCTGCGATGCCGTTCTGGCGCGGCTGCAGCAGTTTGAACAAACCGGACGCTGATCTGAAACAGCTTTGATCGCTATTTTTTGCCGGACTGGGCGGCAATCCAGTCAGAAATCCGGTTAGCCACGGCATCCTTGTCCATATCCGGCCAGCTTTCCGTGCCCTCGCGTGTCACCAGCGTTACCTGATTGCGCGTTCCGCCCATGACGCCTTCCTTCGAGACATCGTTCGCGACAATCAGGTCGGCTCCTTTGCGGGCCAGCTTGTCGCTTGCATAAGCAACCACATCATGTGTTTCGGCGGCAAAGCCGATCACCAGATGAGGCCGGTTTGCATGATGGCCGATGGTCTTCAGAATATCCGGATTTTCCTCAAGCGGCAGCGGTGGCGGTGCTTCGCCTGGCTTTTTCTTCATCTTCTGCGGTGCGCTTTGGGCTACCCGCCAGTCGGCAACAGCTGCCACCATGACGGCAATATCGGCTGGCAGGGCCGCCTCAACGGCGGCCAGCATCTCGCGTGCGCTTTCCACATGCACTGTTTTTACGCCGTCGGGGTCAGCAATCGTCACTGGCCCGGAAACCAGTGTGACCTCAGCTCCCAGTTTTGCCAGGGCCCTGGCAATCGCATGACCCTGGCGCCCGGAGGAGCGGTTGGCAATGTAACGCACCGGATCAATTGGCTCATGCGTGGGACCAGAGGTGACGATGGCGCGCCTTCCGGCAAGCGGCTTCGGCTGATCATCGAAGACGCCTTCAATGGCAGCAACAATTTCAAGCGGTTCGGCCATGCGACCTGTACCCGCTTCGCCGCTTTCCGCCATCTCGCCGGCCATCGGTCCGACGGTCTTAACACCGTCAGCCATAAGTGTTGCAAGATTGCGTTGCGTGGGGGCGGCCGACCACATCTTCGGGTTCATCGCCGGGGCCAGCAGAAGCGGACAGTCGCGCGCCAGAAGCACGGCGCTCGCCAGATCATCAGCGATGCCATTGGCCGCCTTGGCCATCAGATTGGCGGTTGCCGGTGCAACCACGATCAGATCGTTTTCACGCGCCAGCCGGATATGGCCGACATCCTGTTCTTCAGTGCGGGAAAAAAGATCAGTAAAAACATGGCCACCGGAAAGAGCACCGACGGAAAGCGGTGTGATGAATTCCTGCGCTGCTTTCGTCATCAAAGGTGTGACCTGCGCACCGCGCTCCTTCAGCCTGCGGACCAGATCGAGGCTTTTGTAGGCGGCAATACCACCGGCGATGATCAGGAGAATGCGTTTGTCTTTTAGCGCCATGAGCTTCGTTCTTTTCAGCGTTTTGCCGACATCATTATCATGAATATCCGGAAGGAACAGGATCCGGAACGTATTGCGCGAAATACTTTTCTAAAGAATGCTATTTTCCCGACGAATTTAACAAGTGCATTCTACAAAAAGCGTTGGCTCCCGATGATTGACCAGTTAGTGCGTTCCAGCATGCATGTCAAAAGAGGCCGGTTGTGATGAAGATCGTTGAGACTGATGCGTTCTGGGCGCTGACCGAAAAGCGATTGCTCGCCATCCGTGATGTGAAGGCGGCGGCTGCGGTGTTATCCCCGGAGATAGAAAGCGAGGCGGCGGAATGCGGGCTTGCCATGGCGGGGCCCTGGGTTTTCACCGCGCGAAACCTGCCGCAGGACGGCAAGACGCGTTTTGACTGGACGATTTGCTATCCGGTCCAAAAGCCCGAGGGCTATAACCATGCAGGCCGTTTCGAGCTGGTCCGCTTCGAACCGATCATGGCGGCAACACGGACCTATCAGGGCACGATGCGGGGTCTGTTCACGCAAGGCTATGCGCCGCTGGTGGAGGAAATCCGGTTTTCGCGCCACGATTTTTCGGGCGAAAGCCGAGAAATCTATCACAAATGGAACGGTGCCAAAGCCGGCTATCACAAGATCGAAATCCAGTTCGGCCTTGCACGCTGAAGCCGGAGCGGCGGTTTAAGACGCCCCGCACCGGCCCTTTTCGCGTTTCGAAACGCTAAACCGATTTCGAAAAATCGAGGGCGCGGTCGCCGTTTTCATCCCTGATCCGCGTCGGCAGGCCGATATGATTTAGAATATGCAGGAACGGCTTGGGCGGCAGTTCCTCGACATTGGCCATTGTCTTCACATCCCATTCGCCGGACGCAACCAGCATGGCAGCCGCGACTGGCGGCACACCGGCGGTAAACGAGATGCCCTGCGAACCGACTTCATTATAGGCCTCTTTGTGATCCGAGACATTATAGATGAAGACTTCGGCTGGCTTGCCATCCTTCATGCCCTTGACGAAATCACCGATGCAGGTCTTGCCGGTGTAGTTCGGTGCCAGAGAGGACGGGTCGGGCAGAACGGCCTTCACCACCTTCAACGGCACCACTTCCTGCCCCTCTGCCGTTGTAACCGGCTGTTCGGAAAGCAGTCCGAGGTTCTTCAGAACCGTGAAAACATTGATGTAACGCTCACCGAAACCCATCCAGAAACGGACATTCGGCGACCCCATGTTTTTCGATAGCGAATGGATTTCGTCATGGCCGGACATGTAAGCCTGCTGTTTGCCGACGACGGGCAGGTCGAACTCGTGGCCGATCTCGAACATCTTGTTCTCGGTCCACTCATTGTTCTGCCAGGCATAGACCGTGCCGGTGAATTCCCGGAAATTGATTTCCGGATCGAAGTTCGTGGCGAAATACTTGCCATGATTTCCGGCATTGATATCGACAATGTCGATATCGGTTATGTCATCGACATAATCGTCCTTGGCAAGACGGGCATAGGCGTTGACGACGCCCGGATCAAAGCCGGCGCCCAGAACAGCGGTGACACCCTTTTCCGCGCAGCGGTCTTTGCGCTTCCATTCGTAGTTGGCATACCATGGCGGCGTTTCGCAGATTTTGTCCGGCTCTTCATGGATCGCTGTGTCGATATAGGCCGCGCCTGTTTCAAGGCAGGCTTCCAGAACCGACATGTTCAAAAATGCCGTACCGACATTGATGACGATTTCAATGCCTGTCTGTTTGATCAGCGCAACGGTTGACGCAATGTCGAGCGCATCAAGCTGATGGGCAAGCAGAACGCCGTCCTGCTTCATCGCCTTCTTTTCCAGAACGCTTTCGATGATCGCATCGCATTTCGCCTTGGTGCGTGAGGCAATATGAATATCGCCCAGCACATCATTGTTCTGGGCGCATTTATGCGCAACCACCTGGGCTACACCGCCCGCGCCGATAATCAGCACATTTTTCTTCATCGGAACAACGCCTCCGGTTTTAGACAGGTTTTGCTGCCTCAAAATCAAGGGTTGGAGCGGCGCACCGCTCCGCGAGATGTCAAAAGCCTATGAAAGACTGGCTTTATAGTCTTCGTAGTCAAAGTGGCGAACAGGTCGGATCTCGCCATTTTCCTCTTTGATGGCAATTGACGGCATCTTAACGCCGTTAAACCAGTTTTTCTTGACCATTGTGTAACCGGCCGCATCCTGAACGGACAGCCGGTCGCCCACCTTGACCGGCTCTTCGAAAGAGAATTCTCCGAAAATGTCGCCCGCGAGGCAGGATTTACCACAGATCATCACCTTGTGCGGTCCGGTATTCGGTATAAGTCTGGCACTTTCGCGATAGATCAACAGGTCCAGCATATGCGCCTCGATCGATGAATCGACGATGGCCAGATCCTTGCCGTTGTTCATCGTGTCGAGAACGGTCACTTCCAGCGTGGTGGTTTTGGTGATGGCCGCTTCACCCGGCTCCAGGTAGACCTGAACGCCGTAGGTCTCAGAAAGTTTTTTCAACCGCCCGGCAAGCTTTTCAAGCGGATAGTCGTCGCCGGTAAAATGAATGCCACCACCCAGAGAAATCCAGTCGCAGCGGGTGATCAGATGACCGAAACGCTCTTCGATCACGCCCAGCATTTCATCGAACTTTTCGAAATCATCGTTCTCACAGTTATTGTGGAACATGAAACCGGAAACCTTGTCCATCACAGGCTCAATCGTCGCCGGATCATGCTCGCCCAGCCGCGAGAAAGGGCGTGCGGGATCGGCCAGATCAAAATCGGATGACGATACCTGCGGATTGACGCGCAATCCTCGGATTGTATCTGCAGACTGTTGTTCAAACCGTTTGAGCTGACTGACAGAATTGAAGATGATTTTATCGCAGCTTGCGATAACGTCTTCGATTTCATGATCCGCATAAGCAACAGAGTAGGCATGCGTTTCACCGGGAAACTTTTCGTGCCCCAGTTTCACTTCGTAAAGCGATGACGACGTGGTGCCGTCCATATATTCGCTCATCAGATCGAAAACCGACCAGGTGGCGAAGCACTTCAGGGCGAGCAGTGACTTTGCGCCGGAATGGGCGCAGAGCCATGCGATCTTTTCCATATTCGCTCTCAGGCGCTTCTTGTCGATCAGGTAGTAGGGGGTTTGCATGTGCCGGGCCCTTCTCGGTTTTCAGGCAAGTCTCGGCGCTAAGCGACCGTTTGCGGTTTATCTATCTGAGGATTTGTCAAAATCAAGCGCGGGCTGGCTGAAAACAATGTGAGCAAAGCAAAAAGGCGGTCCCGGAAGGCACCGCCTATAAAAACACAAGCAGGGTGAAAATCAGCCCGGCAGTACGACAACCTTGGTGCGTTTGTCCGGATCAACGCGGGCATAAAGGTCGATAATGTCCTGGTTGATCATCCGGATGCAGCCGGAGGAAACAGACTGGCCGATGGAGGTCCAGTTCGGGTTACCGTGAATACGGTAGAGCGTGTCGTTACCGTTTCGGTAAAGATAGAGCGCGCGCGCACCGAGCGGGTTCATGATACCCGCATCCATACCACCGGCAAATTCCTTCAGCTCGGGCTGACGCTTGACCATTGCCGCCGGCGGGTACCAGGTCGGCCATTCGGCGCGGCGGCCAATATAGGCGGTACCGGACCAGCGGAAGCCATCGCGCCCGACGCCAACACCGTAGCGAACGGCTTTGCCATCTTCCAGCACATAATAAAGCAGGCGTTCTTTTGTATCGACAACAATAGTGCCAGGTTTTTCGTCGGTCTTGTAATCAACGATCTGTCGACGATATTTATCATCAACCTCATTGATCGGAACGCGCGGCAGGTCCACGCCTTCGTCTTTAACGGCAGCATAGGCGGAAACCGGTGCCATACGGCCTGATGACATACCATCTGTCGTGGTGCAGCCGGCAGCGGCCAGAAGACCAACAAGTGAAAGTCCCAAAAGAGCGTGTTTAATGTGCATAGGCCGTCCCGTGGCGCAACGTTTCCGATGAAAGGTGATAACAACATTGGTTAACGCCTTATGGTTAACAAATTGCTGATAGGCAAGTGCGGCGCCGGTCTTCCTGCCACCATAGGAACACATGGCTGCCGCATTGTTGTCAAAATACATCGAATAAGGGATATGGTTATGGCGATCATCGACCTTCATGGGAAAAACCCGACGCTGGATGGTCGGCAGTCGGAAAATGCATTGCTTGTCCGGCGCGGTGTTCAGCACCTTTTGAAGCACATGCGGCATGCCGCCGTAGCAGAGCTGTCGCTGGCAAATGGGCGACGTGCTGATCTTCTCAGTGTTTCCGAAAAGGGCGAAATCTGGATCATCGAAATCAAGTCGTCGATTGAGGATTTTCGCGTCGATCAGAAATGGCCGGACTATCGGAATTTTTGCGACAGACTTTTCTTTGCAACGCATTCGGCAGTGCCGCTGGATATCTTTCCGGAAGACTGCGGTCTGCTTCTGGCGGACCGCTATTCCGCGGAGCTGATCCGTGAAGCGCCGGAGCATCGCCTGCCACCGGCAAGGCGCAAAGCCCTGACCCTGCAGTTTGCACGGGCGGCAGCAAAGCGCTTGACGGCAGCGGAACTGGCGCTCGAAAAATACGATGCAGAAAGTCGCTGAGGGTCTTTCGCTCAGGTGAAATATTCTGACATTCGCGAAAATGCAGGAGCACAGGCGAACGGGCCGGATTTGCGTTTCCGGGGCGGGCCAGTCTTCTCAAGAGGCAGTTGAACCGCCAACGTGGATATATTTGTCTCAGCGCGGGGCCCGTTTGGCGAGAATACGCTGCAATGTGCGGCGATGCATGTTCAGTCGCCTTGCGGTTTCAGAGACGTTGCGATCGCACATCTCATAAACGCGCTGGATATGTTCCCAACGCACACGGTCTGCCGACATCGGGTTTTCCGGCGGTTCGACCTTTTCGCCGGGCTTTTGTGTCAGCGCGTGGAGAATATCATCGGCATCGGCTGGCTTGGCCAGATAATCCAGCGCACCCAGTTTGACAGCCGTGACGGCCGTGGCGATGTTGCCGTAACCCGTGAGCACGACGATGCGTGTATCGGTGCGCAGATTGCGGATGGCGTCAATCACATCAAGGCCGTTGCCATCTTCAAGGCGAAGGTCAACGACGGCGTATTTGGGGGCGTGGGTTTCAACGCATGCAATACCTTCAGCGACGCTTTCAGCGGTTTCAGTCTGAAAGCCGCGCGCCTCCATTGCGCGGGCAAGGCGCTTGAGGAAAGCGGAATCGTCATCGACCAGCAGAAGCGATCGATCATGGCCGAGTTCGGCAGCCGACCCTGCTTCAGACCCATCCGCGCGCATGTCCTGCCGCGCTTCGTCATCACCCTTCATTGTCATGCTCGAACTCATTATCGACGGAATTGAACCGTTTTTCGTTGTATTGTTCTGCTCTATTTAGGGCCGCTTATGACTCCCTGACAATAGCGGGTAAACCCTTAAATGTCGGTTTCGCCTTCTGCTGGCGAGGAGATATGGCCCGAAACCCGCCCTTTTTCCTGCCGAAAGCAGGATATTTGTCCCTGGGATGGAGTGCATATGGTTATGGCTTATGCTGCAAGGCAAAGCCTGTCTTTCCCGCGCCGTTTCGCCTGATAAAGCGCAGCATCCGCGCGGCCATAAAGTGCATCATAGGTTTCATACGGCTTCGCTGCAGAAATTCCGGCGGAAAAAGTGATGTGTAGAGCGGGGTGAGACCGAAGCGGTGAGAGCATACGAACCTGAGACATCATACGCTCGACAACGGTCTTGGCTTCATCCGGGTTTGCACCAGGCAGGACCAACCCGAATTCCTCGCCGCCCAGCCTGCCGAAGCAGTCAATACGGCGCACCAGCCTCGATATTTCCTGCGCAAAGCTCACCAGCAACTGGTCGCCGCTTTGATGACCAAAACTG
The DNA here is from genome assembly GCF_004342225.1 of Martelella mediterranea. Classification (GTDB taxonomy): domain Bacteria; phylum Pseudomonadota; class Alphaproteobacteria; order Rhizobiales; family Rhizobiaceae; genus Martelella; species Martelella mediterranea_B. Next base: position 275,176 of record NZ_SMAR01000002.1, read on the forward strand.
TCGTTGATCTGTTTGAAATTGTCGACATCAAAAATCGCAAAACAACCCGTGCTCGGCTGCGATGGTGCAGGCGGCATCTGCATCATCGCAGCCAGCCTTGCTATGACAAAACGGCGATTGGCGATCCCGGTCAACTCGTCTGTCAGCGATGACCTTAAAGCGATGTCACGCTCCAGTCGGAGATCGCGGTCAGGCGCGCAAGTCGGTTATGTCGGTCGCCAGACAGAACATCCAACCGTCTTCATCGACCGTTTCTGTCATGAATAGCCAGCGACCATCATGAATATCTGTTTCAAACGCCCTGTATGGTATCTTGCCACGGCGTGAGAGCGTGCTTTTCAACCAAAGCTCAAAGTCTGGACTATTGATTACGGTCCCACGACGGGCATGATAGTTGCTGCGCATGAGTTCAGCCCAGGTGGGATATGCATCCGGCTCCAGAAAAAACGCCTGCCGGTATTTCTGGTTGGCATAGGCCAGACGGTCATTTTCGTCATACACTGCGAGGAAGATTTCTCCCTGCTCCATGAAATCATTAATTTTCCGAAGTGCTGTCTTCATGGGCGCTTAGCGTTCTTATCTGTTGGGTTGCCTGATCCATGGGATGGGCAAGGGCCATTTCGATAACAGGACCACTTCGATAATGGATCATGATGCTAAAGATATGACATGAATTGGAAATGATCAAAACTGCAGCCACTTCAGGAGTGGTCGTCAGTTCTTAAAGTCAGGAGAGGGGCGCGTCTTTTGGTGCGAGGATTCTGTTTTCTGAAACTGCTACACTTGCAGCTGTTCCCGGAAAGCACGATGCTGTAAAGCCTCAGGAAGGGCGCGAACCGGCTTCAAAAGGTGTTTCCATGCGCCAGCGTGGCCACGACACCGTAATGCGCGCGCCACCCGTATTTTCAAACCGTACGAAAGCACCGGAGCGTTCCAGCAGGGTTTTGGCGATAAACAGACCGAGGCCCAGCCCGCCGGCACGTTCACGCATCTGATCGCGGTTGCGATCTGAAACGAAGGGCTCGCCGATACGCGGCAGGATTTCCGGTGCATAGCCCTCGCCATCATCCTCAATGATGATTTCGACAAGGTTTTCGCCATAGCGCACAGTGACCGAAACTCGTGTTTCAGCATGCTCAACGGCATTTTCGATCAGATTGCCAAGGCCATAAAGGATGGCCGGGTTACGGGTGCCAACCGGTTCGGTTTCGCTTCTTGCGTCAAAGCTGATGGACAGATCGTTGATGAAGGGTCGATGCGGAGCAACCACTTCTTCCACCAGGGAAGACAGAGGCAGGCGGCGCATATGCGCCTCATCCTGTTTCGAAAGCGAGGTCAGCCGACCGAGAATATCACGGCAGCGCTGGCTCTGGCTCAAAAGCAGCTGAACATCTTCTCCATAGGCAGGATCTTCGCTCAGCGTTTGTGCCATTTCCTTGGCGACCACCGAAATCGTTGCCAGGGGTGTGCCCAGTTCATGGGCTGCCGCTGCTGCCAGCCCGTCTAGCTGAGAAAGGTGTTGTTCGCGCTGCAGCACAAGTTCGGTTGCGGCCAACGCATCTGTGATCTGCTGTGCTTCCAGAGAAACCCGGTGGGCGTAAAAGGCCGCAAAGCTCAACATGGAGATGATTGCAATCCAGATACCGAGTTTAAGCACCGGCTCGATTGCCAGAACAATCCCGGGGTGCCAGGGCAGGGGAAAAGGCGTCAGTGCCAGTGCTGAAACGGCAAGGATCGCCAGAGCCATCAATGCCGAGGCATATTTAAGCGGTAGCGCCGTAAACGAAATAATCACAGGGACACAAATCAGCGGCGCAAAGGGATTGGCAAGGCCGCCGGTGAGAAACAGAAGCGCTGAAAGCTGCAGAATATCGAAGCCGATCAGGGTAACGGCAATGGACGGACTGATCCTTTGCGTTGGCGGGTAGCGCAGGACGAGAAGCAGGTTTCCGAGCGCGAGGGCTGCGATCAGCGCGAATACCGGATAAAGTGGCATCGGAAAGCCGAGACCGAAGGCGACATAAAATATCGTGGCTGTTTGTCCCGCGACAGCGACCCAGCGCAGTCGCACCAGTGTCTGCAGTCGCCAGTTTCTCCGGCTTTCCGACATCATCGTATTGGGTATGGTCGGCTTCATCTGTCCTCTCTTGAAGGGCTGCCTTCAGGTGCCGCGCGGCTTGGCTCGCCGGGTTGGCTCTGCGTTGGCCGGATCTTCGGGCCAGAGGTGCTTCGGGTAGCGCCCCCGCATATCGGCACGCACATCTTTCCATGAACCGGTCCAAAAGCCCATAAGGTCCCGTGTCGTCTGGATCGGCCGACCGGCCGGAGACGTCAGCTCCAGCGTCAATGGCACGTGACCGGCAATGACCGGATGGGATTTCAGGCCGTATAACATCTGTACACGGATGGAAAGCACGGGTTCATCGCTGTCATAGCGTATTGGCACCCGGTCTCCGGTCGGAGCCTTGAAATGTGTTGGCGCCAGCCGGTCCATATCTGCAAGCTGGGCATAGGGAATAAGTGATTTCAGTCCTTCAGTGAGGCTGCCCGATGTTATGCCACTGATCGCTGTAACGCCGTTTTGAAACGGGGTGAACCATGTCTCCAGCGTTGCAATCAGGGCTTCATCGCTCACATCCGGCCAGGGTGTTCCGAGTTTACGATGCAAAAAGCCCATTCGTTCGCGTAAATGCGCGCCGTCTTTGGAGAAGGTCAGCAGATCAAGACCGAATTCCCGAACGCCTTCGCTCAGGGCTGCAGCGGCTTCATCGCCGCCCGGCTTTTTCAGAGGTCTTTCGTGGAGCACCAAAGCGCCGAGGCGGCGTGCGGTGCGTGCACGAACGCTTTTGCTGTTGCGATCGAAAACACACTCATTGTCTTCGTTTATCAGACCGGCGCATTCGGTTTCAATTGTTTCACGTGAGACAGGGCAGGCCGCCAGAATGCGACCGCGCGCAGCAGAACCGGTGAGATCGGCAATCACCAGAAATTCGTGCTGCATCAGCTCGTCACTGTCGGGAAGCGCTGCGCCCCTGCCATTGGCCATCAGGTATCGTCCATCGCCGCCCCGGCGCAAGGCGATCCGATCCGGAAATGCATGAAGCAGGGCGGAACCCGGATCAAAGAACCCGTCTTTTACAGCATTTACGCCTGCCAGCCGGGCAATACGCTTTGCAAGTCCGCGTGCATCACCGGCACGCTTGGACCGGTCGTCCCCGAAGTTGCGCAGCCGGGCGGAGATGTCCGTGCCTGTTCCGCCAAGCCCCTGTTCCGTCAGCAGAACAGCCATTCGTGCGGCATCTTCTGCGTGCCCGTTCGTGGCGGAGCGGATCACCATGGCTGCCAGCCGGGGCGGCAGAGGCAGTGCGCGCATACGTGCACCTTCCTCAGTTAACCGGCCATCATTTCCCAACGCACCGAGGGATGTGAGGAGCTTCCTTGCCTCAGAATATGCCGCTGTTGGCGGCGGGTCTGCAAATGTCATCTGTCGAGGGTCTGTTACCCCCCAATGTGCCAGATCAAGCACCAGACCGGTCAGATCAGTGTTCAGAATTTCAGGTGTCTGGAAAGCGGGCAGGGCGGCAGTCTGTCCCTCATGCCACAGTCTGAGCGCGACACCCGGCGCCGTTCTGCCAGCGCGTCCGGCGCGCTGATCGGCTGCAGCAGGGGAAACCTTTATCGTATCAAGCCGGGTTATTCCGGTTGCCGGTTCAAAGACCGGAACACGCTGGAGGCCGCTGTCGATGACGATGTTGACGCCGTCGATCGTGATCGAGGTTTCCGCGATGGAGGTCGCCAGCACCACCTTGCGCATACCGGAAGGGGCAGGGCGGATCGCCGCGTCCTGTTCTGAGCGCGAAAGGTTCCCGTATAGCGGGGCCAGTATGACGTGCTGACCGATCCGCCCTTCAAGCTGCTGGACGGTGCGGCGGATTTCTGCCTGTCCGGGCAGGAAGGCGAGAATCGAGCCTTCCTCCGTTTTAAGCATTGAGGAAACCGCATCTGCCACGCTGTCTTCAATCCGGCTTTGTGGTTTGCGGCTCTGATATCGGATGTCGACTGGAAATGCGCGCCCCTCACTTTCGATGACCGGGGCATTCTGCATAAGCGCGCTGATGCCCTTCACGTCCAGCGTTGCCGACATCACGATGATCTGCAGGTCCTCACGAAAGCCTTCGCGGATATCAAGTGCGAGCGCGAGTCCGAAATCGGCATCAAGCGAGCGTTCGTGGAATTCGTCGAAAATGATGGTTCCAACGCCATTCAGTTCCGGGTCGTCCAGCGCCATTCGCGCGAAAACACCCTCGGTGACGACCTCAATTCGGGTTGCCGCTGAGACCTTGCTGTCGAGCCGCATCCGGTAACCAACCGTCTGGCCAGGCTCTTCTCCCAGAAGTGAGGCCATCCTGAATGCAGCAGCACGCGCGGCAAGCCGACGAGGTTCGAGAACAATAATCTTCTGATCGTCTCGGATGTCTTCTCTAAGCAGATGAAGCGGAACCAGTGTCGTCTTGCCTGCCCCAGGCGGCGCGGACAACACTGCACGCCCTTCTGTTTGCAGCGCTTGAGTGAGTGCGTTCAGGACGGCGGAAACAGGGAGAGGCGTTTGGTTCGTGTTTGTGGTCACGTCAGATCCATGGTGCTGCAATAATGGCCTGCCTCATTCGTTTCGACAAATAGCATACTTTCTGACTTGCGATATAAAGGTCATCAGCTGAGCGCAACAGGGCAGGCCTCAAAACCTTTCTGCCACAGATCACGGGACTCCAATAAACCCCTGCCCATTTTTCATTCATTTCATTGTATTGCTGTTTTGTTGGGCTGATTGATTGGTTAATGTGTGTTAATGATTTGGGTTTGGCGGCGTATTGGAAATAAATGTTTAAAATCAGATACTTAACAAAAATGTCATTTTTTTTGGAATTGGTTGTTGACGGTTTGCGGAAATGGGGTCTATAAGCCGCCTCACCGAACGACGGGGCGGCGCTTCAGCGGCCTACGGTTCAGACAAAATCTCCGACAGGCTGGAATGCTTGGGTAGGCTGGTTAAAAACAGATTGGCCGAAGGTGAATTTGTGACGCTTTTAAAGAGTGTCGGTTATTTGGACAATTGCATATTGAAGAAAGAGAAACGTGGCGAGCGGCTTTGTCTTTTGGTGGACTTTCGGGTTCGCTGGAAAAGAGA